>NZ_BAABRX010000004.1:0-372054 GCF_040372265.1 Brucella sp. NBRC 113783
CAGGCTACGCCTGACTGCGCTCCCGGGCCATTGAGGTCTGCACTTAATAACGCGGGGTGGAGCAGCCCGGTAGCTCGTCAGGCTCATAACCTGAAGGCCGCAGGTTCAAATCCTGCCCCCGCAACCACTGATAACGACACTCCCGTGAGATCACCTCCGGGAGTGTTTGTTTTTGTAGCCTTTCCAATGGCTTGACGCTCCGTCCAATTGAGGATCGTGCCCAGTTCGCCGTGCAGCGTTGCGTAAATCTCGCCGCGTTCCGGCCCCGGTGTGAGCGAAATCTTCTCGATCAGGCCGCGCAATGTCTCCGCCGCTTCCTGGCGCTCTTCCTTGCGATTGAGCGCCTTGGTCAGGGCGGAGACCTTCTTCGCATAGATCGCCGAGGCGCTCGGCAGAATGTCCGGCGTGTCCTCTGGCGCGTCGGCCAGCAAAGTGTTCAGTTCGGTCTTGCGCGCTTCCAGCGTGTCCATCTCTGCCTTCATGCTCTCGTGGAACATGCCGGCCTTGATTGCCTCGATGATGCCGCGGATCTGCTTCTCGATCTTCACCAATTCTGCTTTCCAGGCATCGCCGCTGGAGCGGCGTTCCCGGTTCAGCCGATTGGTTTCCTCGGCATAGGCGCGCATCGCCTCCTCGACGATCTCAGGCGCCATCATGCGGTCCTTCAGGCCGGAGAGCACGCGGGCTTCCAGACACTCACGCGGGATCGTGCGGCTGTTCGAACAGGCGCCCTTGCTAATGTGGTTCGAGCAGGCGAACCGATCAGCGCCGCGAAGCGAGTAGGGGCCTCCGCAGCAGCCGCAGAACACCAGGCCGGACAGGAGTGACTTCGGCCGACGTGTGCCGTTCAGGCGATTCTTTTTGTGGTGTTTGCGTACGGCTTCGGTGACGTTGGCAAACTTTTCGGCGATCTCGCCCTGTCGGACACGAACTGAATGCCAGAGTTCGTCATCGACAATACGCAGTTCCGGGACATCCTTGATGATCCAGTCCGATTCCGGATTCAGGCGCGAGACGCGCTTTCCGGTCGATGGATCCTTGATGTAACGAAGGCGGTTCCAGATGAGGCGGCCGATATAGAGTTCATTGTTGACCAGCCCCGTACCGCGCTTCACATGGCCACGGATCGTGGTGTCGCTCCAGAGCTTACCAGCCGGACCCGGGACACCTTCCTCGTTCAATGTGCGGGCGATGGTGCGGGGGCCGACGCCGGCGGCGAACTCGCGGAAGATGCGCCGGACAACATTCGCCTCCGCTTCGTTGATTTCCCGGTCGCCGCGAATGGGATCACCGCGCGCATCGAGCTGTTTGACGACATTGTAGCCAAAGCACAAACCGCCACCCGATTTGCCGTCCTCAACGCGGCCACGAATGCCCCGATGGGTTTTGGCGGCAAGGTCTTTCAGGAACAGCGCGTTCATCGTGCCCTTGAGGCCGACATGGAGCTCGCTGATCTCGCCCTCGGACAGCGTGACAATCGGAACGCCTGCGAATTTGAGATGCTTGTAAAAGGTGGCCACATCAGCCTGGTCACGACTGATGCGATCCAGAGCCTCTGCCAGTACGATGTCGAACTGGCCTGCCTGGGCGTCCTGCAGGAGTGCCTGAATGCCGGGGCGCAGGATCATACTCGCGCCGGAGATGCCAGCATCCTTGTAGGTTCCGACGATCTTCCACTTCTCGCGCTTCGCCTGTTCGCGGCAGATACGGAGCTGGTCCTCGATCGACGCTTCGCGCTGATTGTCGGAAGAATATCGGGCATAAAGCGCCACGCGGGTCATATCGGCAGTCCTTTCAGGCTCCGTGTCGGGGGAGGGATCTTAATGACGTTCGGGTTCGGTGGCGGCTTCAGCGGCCTTGCCGCTGCGCTGCGCGGCTGACAGTAGCTCGTCATATTGGGCGGCCGACATCAGTACAAACTCGCGCCGTCCATGTCGCGTGATCTCCACCGGCTCACGGTGAGACTCGTTCAGATACTGTCCGAACTTGCGCTGGAATTCGAGGGAAGTTGTGGTTGGCATCGCAGACTCCACGAGAATAGGTCTGCTTATATAATACGTATTACACGTATAAATGCAAGGAGATTTGCAGTCAGCTTCGCAGGTGGCGTTGAGCTTTGCGCTCCGCTGTCAGTTTACGCTCAAACTGCTCGCGGGCGATCTGGCGACCAATCAGGCGAGCAAGCGGCATCACGGCAGCGTCTTTGCGCGCAGGATCATTCCGGTCCGTTTCCGGTTCGGTCGAGGGCGTAACCTCGATATTGATCCTGTTCCGCTTGACCGCCATCGTCTCCAATATCCCATGCCCGGAAAGGGGCAGGGGCAATGGAACCGCGGAATTTCAGCGTAGGGAAGGTCTCGGGAAACGCTGTGCGGCGAATGGGATGCCTTGGCGTAGAAAAGGGATGGGTCGGTTGGTGGCGATGTACTCCACTATCGCTCTGTTAGTCGGTTCGGGGCATTATTTGTGCTAGTTCATCGGTGGGACTCGTCTTGTAAGCATCGCAAAGATGGAAAAGCTGCAGCCCGACCGACTTCCGCAGCGTCGCTAGCGCATCTCTAAACCGCAACCAACTGGGGTTTCGGCTGTCGCAACGTAGCGTCACTAAGTCGATTTCCTCGACTTGAACGAAGAACGTCAGGATCGTTTTCGTCAATGATTGGAGTACCTGATCCAGTTCGCCACCTCGGGGTAGCCCCCTTCGTAAATCAAGTAACCTGAACCGCAGACGGTCCAGCGATTGGCGAACCCGGTCGGGAAACTCTGCGTCAAACGACTCCCAGAGTGCGCGATGGTCCTCAAATTCTGAGACTATGTCCTTCGCAAGCTGGGGCGCCTGTTGCCGTGTCTGCAGAAGCACGAGGCTTTGCGCATAGCCTTTCGTGCGAACCTCCGCGATCAGCGCCTCATGGTCAAGTTTCCACTGACGGAGAAGTTCGGGCTTGTGAGGCGAAGCATCCTTATCAACGATGTCACCGCATTCCCTACAAAGCCACAAGCCGTTTGAGATGTGCTTGCGCTGTTCAGGAGTTTGGTTCTTATCGTAGCGCGGCCCGTTGCTTGCGGCGGCCCTTATGTGAGCGGCATGACCGGTTCTCAGGCTCTTCTCCTGATCCGAATGTGGCCCCGCAGTCAACTTCAGGCAGTCAGGATTCGAACAGAAGTGCGCAGCTCGTTCTGCAAGTGTTTGTTTGGTTCTGGGTGAGAACTCATCTCGCGCGCCCATAGTCTTCTCCTTCGGCCGCTCCGTGGCAGCTAGTTTTCTTTAGGACTCTCTCCACCGCTCTCCGCAGCGCATCAATGGTGTATCGGGCCAAGTTACCTTGAGCCGACTATTAACGCTCGTTATTGTCGTCTTCGTAGTCGGACCAATCGTCAGCGGGAGCATAGTATTCTGCTGCATCGTAGGTCTGAGTCTTCTTGTATCGATCGCTGAGCCCCACTGCGGCGAGTTTGGAGAGGCCAGCAATCTTGAGGCCGCAGGCTACGCATTCAAAATGCGTCGGGAGATACTCCTGTGTCTCGATGATTTCGTCGTCGTCGAGCTTCTGCGTTGGGGCCGAAACCGGCTCTCCCAGCACAAGTGCGGTCGACGCACATGACGGACAGTCGACTCTATGACCGCTTTGACGGGTGGCCCACACTGACGCCTGCGTTTGCAGCGTCGCGCGCTCGTGTTCTGGCTTGGCGTTCCAGACCTTCTTGTGCGCCTCAACGTCCCCCCTCACGGCTTTCGCACTCTCATCTGCAGCTGCATCGATCAGCTTCCTAGCAACCTCCGCTTCGTCTTCGCCAAGAAGCTCATCGAGTGGGATGCCCATTGACGTCAGAAGGATTTGGCAAGTCTGATAGAATCTTGGTTGCCAGGTCGATCCCCTAATTCCCTCGAATGCGAGTTCGCCAGTATGAAGCTCGGCATTGCGCTTGCCGGTATGCACGACACCGAAGCTCTCATGCTCCTTGGTGAACTCCGGCAGTATCCCTGAAAGGCGTTTGAACACCTCGCTGATTGCGATGGATCTCGGCGAGAACCTCTCTTCGAACGGAGTGAAGCCAAGCGAAAAATAGAGATTCGACCCATTTTTATCGGCTTCTGCAAGCAGCGCGGGGCTTACATTTGCCAGAGCGGCGCGGGCAAGAAATTCTAGAGCGAGGCTCGACCAGAGGGCGTATTCCCATTTATCGCTGTCATATTCATCCATGTTCTGGATGTAGCGCACAGCCTTCGCGTAGAGTGCCTCCGGGTCGAAGGTTGCCGGCGTTGCGCCCGGCTTGATTGTCGTCTTCATTTTAGCCCTCCCAAATATACCCTCTCAATAGAACGATCCTCTCGTCCTGGCGGTATCGGCGAACGGGCATGCAGCATGCGCCAGTTGTCGATTATCAGGGTATCCCCCGGACGAATGAGGGCAATCGACAAAGGGTCACGTTTCGCAAGCCAATCACGAATCTGGGCGTCGGCGGTGTCGCCAACTTTGCTCGCTGGCCGAAGAAATATTTCATCCCATCGTAGGAGGTCGGTGCCATCTGACGTACGTTCGAGCAGGCGAAGAAGCACAAGGGCTCCATGGCGGGGCCGGCGTGGCTTGAAGACTGCGCGTGCGAGAGTGTGTCGAGAAACGGAGTTGACGAGCTCGCGGCCATCGATCAGCAATGTGGGAACGTCATCATATCCAATCAGGCATCGTAGGAGTAAGTAGCGCGGTGGTGTCCGCCAATGGGCAAGATCGGTATGAAACGGAAAACGGCCCAGACCAAAGTTCCCGCTATATGTATTCGGAGCCGATTCTTCGCGAGGAATTAAAGTTTGGACAAGACCGCCTTCCCAAGGCGTGAGTGGATCACCGAGTTCGTTAGCGACTTCGACGATGTCAGCATTAGGGCGATGCTGGGAGATTAGGGCGTAGCCGCTTTCGGTAATTTTTTGTCTCAGATCGAACCCCATCATTTCTCAGTCATTCAAGTTGCCTTCTGGGCTATCGGCAGGGCGCCGACTCGATATCGAGCGACGGCATGATGTAGATTGCCCCGCGATCCATGCTGTCGAGGAAATGCGTCTTGCTTGAAATCGCGGGCCACTCGTACGTTTGATCATGTGAGACAACGGGCTCTGGTTGTGACGATAGTCTCCATGTGCTTCTTGAAGTGGGCTCAGAATTGCTCTCATGTTACGACCGGATCAGGAGGCAGGGCTACGAGATTGTTCTCACCAAACAGCTCTGTGAGCTTTGCCATCGCTGCGGGACTAACGAGTTGCGTGAACAGCAAAGCTAGGCGCACCTTGGGGCGTGAACATGCAACATAGAACAAATTCCGATTGTTCTCGAAGAAATCCTGTTTGTCAGCAGGAGGCGCTGCATCCATCCATTCTAGGGTCTGTACAAAGTTGTATTTGTTCCAGCCACGTCCCACGATCACCATAACATTCTCGAACTCCGCGCCCTTCACGCCGTGCTTCGTAGCAAATGGCGTGTGCCCGTCGATGAAACGATCCAACGCTATCAATTCCGTATAGTGAACCGTCCGTAGCTTTCTAAGCTGTGTAATCCGGCGGGGTTCCCCTTCTACGGGTTCATCTCCGACCTCAGCGAGCTTCGCTTCGCGTTGTTCCACAGCGGCAGGCAGCCGCATGTGCGGCTGGGCGGCGATGAAGTCGATTATCTCGCCAATCGTTCCAGTCTGCCGCAACGCAATGAGGACGTTCATGCCATTGGTCCAGGCGATCTTGTCTTCATGACGACGGATGCGCGGCATGCCCGACCCGAACGCCTCGAACATTTCCCCATACCGGTTGGCCTCGAACGCAGCGCAGGCGGGTTCAAGCTGGTCCGCAAGAAACTTGATGTGAGGATCATCCTTCTTCAACCAAGGATCGTTGAACTGGCCATAGATGCTCCGAATGTTATCGTATCCTTGCTCCCGAGCAAGTATACTGTGGCTGAGCATCAGTATTTTTGTTTTCTCTACCGATAGATCCCAGCCCTCGGCTGCCAGCCGATCCTTCATATGCTGAAAGTAAGCACGAGCTGCCTCGGGACTGGTATCATCTTTCCAGTGGCCGCCTCCCTGTCCGGTTCGTCGCTGCCCCGGCCAGTTGTTTGTATGAAATACACGGGTCTCACCCTGTGCAGCGGGATCGCTAACCATCTGCGGCAAGTCTGGACGCATACGGTTGAGGACCTGCACAATCGGATCAACGGACCGGAAGTTCGCTTGCTTGTCTATAACCTCCAGTGCCTGGTGTTCCACCAGCCCACATCCCTCGCCGTAAATCTTCTGCCAGTGGTCTCCGAAAAGACCGATCAAGGGGCCTTCACCTCGATCAAGAAACCACTCTTTCAACGCATCAACGAAACCGGCATCCGTGTCCTGATATTCGTCGATAAGCAGAATGGGATATCGTGAAGTCAGAACCCGACGAAATTTGGGGCGACTCATCGCCTGAATCATCAGCGACAATACATCTTCATGGCGAAGTGACACCTGATCGTCTGTCACGCCGGGGTAGCCAAGTTCATAATGAATACGACGATGACCGACGCCGCCGGTTTCCGCAAGCCGCTCCTCCCATGTCGGCAACCCGGGAACCAGTTCACGCAGCGTAGGCTGAAAATCCTGAAGGACTGACCAGCAAAAACCGTGCACGGTTTCGGGTCTCACCGCAGGGTGCGCGTTCGTTCTGGCAATGATCTCGTCCTTGGCGACGTTGGTGTAGGTGATGCAGCCGATCTGTTGGCGCTGCCGCAGCAACGCGGAGCCTTGCTTTTCAATCAATCTGCGAAGTGCTCTCTCAAGAGAATAGGTTTTCCCAGCTCCGGCGCCCGCCTCTAGACGAAAGCTGCGTCCTTCATCCAGGCAAGCGAACATGCGTTCCAGAGCAATGCGACCAGCGGCATCTGCGGGGCTTTCTTGTCCCTCAGCCATGTTCGCCTCCCTGGATAGGGGCGATCTCGACCCCGGCAGCTTCGGCGAGGATTTCGACCGCTACGGCCACTGGGGGAGGCACAGGGGCCGGATTACCCTGTGCCAACCATCTCAAACCTTCAGAGATGTAACGGGGAACAATCCACTCGGTGTTTGTGATCGCGTATTGCAGAGCAAAGGCGGACTTTTTTTGTTCCGCAGCGAGTTCATACGCCGCCGTTGCAACATCTTCCTCTCCAAGCGCGAAAAGGCCAGGGTTCGCGATTATGAACGCATCTTCGAAGCTCCGCCCGCACGCTCCACCATCCTGCTCTGGAATCTGGTACGCGATGCGCCTGCCATTTGTAATCTTCTCGTCTGGTGTTTTGATGAGCAAGGCAGCCGGAGATATATCGGCACCATACAATGCCTTTAGACAACCGTTACTCGTGAATTGCCCTTGGGCGACAGGTACGGCCTCGCGCTTGTTGTTTGCATTGGGACGAACCGCATCTATGTCCGTAATAATCAATGTGCGGAGTTCGAGGAACGTCAGCAAATCGAAGAAGCGGTGAGCATAGGCTCCGCCTACTTCCATGACGGTGAGGTATTGACTGCCGAGCTGCGGTGCTCCAGGTGCCGCATTGTCCGTTTTTCGAATCATTGTCGGAAGGAGGAGGCGTTCCGACGTTCCCTCGATCAGGACGGCCTTATCGGCAAAGAACAGATCGCAACGGGTGAGAGTCAGATACTGATGTAGAAACTCCCGATCAGGCTCGGGCGCAGTTCCCATGCCCCGGCGAAGGTCTTTGATGATGGTCCGCCGGACGCCATTTTCGTCCGCTTTCGACAGGAAATAGCGCATGGATTCAAAGCGGGCCTCGTTAGCCATGTGCGGCGAATGCGTCGTAACGACAAACTGGACGGGCCAAGGGTGATTATCGTTCAATTGAGTGACGAAAGCATTCGTGATCTGATCAAGTTGCCGAATGAATACCTCCTGCATCTGGGGATGAAGGTGCGCTTCCGGCTCTTCGATGAATATTAGATGCACTCCAGCCGCCGTCGGTGTTGCCTGATACTCACGAAAGAAGCGCAAGAGTTGCAGCAGCATGAAGACGAGATTACGCACGCCGAGACCATTGTAGGTTTCTGGAAGTGTTATCCCGTTCTTCCCGACATAACGGACCTTGGTGTGATCGCTTAGCAACCTCTCAACGTCAAAGCTCGTCTCAGTGATGAGTCCTGGATCAGCCAGTCCGGGGTAGCCGAACAGTTCGAAGGTGGGCAGCAGCGATGTAAGCTTGACATTGAAGTCGCTGTGCAGATCGCTTTGAATGTCTTCGACAGCGCTTTTCAACTGTTCGGCGGTAGTCCGTTTTTCAGGGTCGGTCGGATCGCTTAGTGCCGACTGAAAAAGTATTTCTACGACTTTTCCGAGAACATCTCGTTCGCGTTTCGTGTCGTCACCCAATCCACGTTGCGCATTGATGAAGCCGCCTTGTATTATAGCAGTGAGCACTTTCGTTTCGAGCGGCTTCCTATTCGTGGGATCGTTGGGATCAATCGCTTCTAAAATCGATATGTAGGTGGCAGAAACCCGCGCTCCCAGAGCACGGAAAAGCGCACTTCTGGCATTCTCTGCATCTTCTTCTGGTGCAGGGAGATCGGCGAAGAGAAATGTAGTTGCGTCGGGTCGAGGGCCAAAAGTCAGGACAAGACGCCCATATGTACAATCTGGATTTAGGTCGATGATGCAGTCGCCCAAAGCTCCAAGGTCCGGCATGTCAACGTCGTACGAAACATCAATTGTTATACGAATGACGGGAAGTGTATCCAGTACGTCTGAAACCTCCGCTCCGGCGCTGAACGCCTCAAATGCGTTCCAGAACTTCTCGTGACAGCCGAGAGAAAAATCTTCGAGACGGAAGGTGAGAGTCTTTTCTGAGAGGAGTCGGCGGAAAAGCTCTGCAATCGATGTTTTGCCGCTATTGTTTCGTCCCACGATCAGCGTGGTTCTATCTTCGAACCCAATCTCGACGTCCTGCAGCAATCGGAAGTTTTCAATCTTCACATTGTGTAGCTTCAATTTTCACGCCCCCAAATATAATGCCATCGTCTAGTCGTTAGTTCTGTAATTATACATCGCGAGATGTCCGATTCGGATCGGCGCAACGAGTATTTTTGCATGGCCCTAACTGCTTATGAAGCCACGATTTTTCATTTCCTTTCTATTTCTCTCAAATATTGCGCGGGCCGCCTGCAGGATCATCACTAAACTACTCTCGTCAGAAGAATATCTGCCCGAGGAGGAACGCCGTTTTCCTTATAATGGATCATGGCATAAGTGATGATCTCCCAATCCTTTCTTTGTTGGACTTGAGCCAAATCGACTTGCCAGATTTCCACTCTGCGGTCTGTGGCGGTATAGTGCCATGTCGTTGGTGGCGTGTGCTTCCGTCCTGGATATAGAAGTATGACGCGGCTGGCGTTGTAGACCGCCCCATAGGACGCGAGTTGGTAAAGATCGGCTTGGCTCACATTTGGCGTAGAGCCGGGCTGTTTGCCGAGATCCTTCCATTTCGTATCAATGACCAGTGGACCTTCAGGCGTGTCAATGACGATGTCGGGGATTAGAGGGTAGGCGCCATGTTGCAACAGGGTGTGCTGTCGACGCTGAATCGACACTGATCCGGGCGGAAGAACCCGTTGCAGCCAGCGGGCAACATACCGTTCAAACAGCATGTTCATCGGAAAGAGCAACGAAATGCCCGTGCCGTGTCCGGAACTCGTGTTTTGCCACTCTGCTTCCATCAGCATGCGCGCAAGCATTTGGGCCTGACGAAACCGCTCATTCATCCGGTTCCAGACGATCCGCTCCCTCAGGGGGGCGGGGCTGGTGGGGATGTCGGCGAAGCGGGCTGTCAGATTAGCGATCCGGCGACGCAGAGGCTCGGAGCGCACAAAGGGGATGATGCGCAACAGGCTGGCCTTGAACAGCCGGTTGAGCGGCGTGTTTTCGGAAAACTCGTCAAACCGGCAATGCAGGCGGGAAGGATCAACCGAACGGCGAACGATCTGCTGCCGCACATCGAGCGCTCCCCGCAGCTTAGGCAAAATATCCTCCTCTGGCACATAGTCGCGCGTCAGACCGGATTTCGCTTGTTCTGCAAGGCGTGTGACAAACAGTTTGATAAAGACTTCGAGAAGGTCGCTCTCCTGTGCGCCCATTTGCGCGATCTGCCCTTCTGAAAGCGGTATGTCGAAGGCGACCGCAATCATCCGCACAAGGGTTGCTCGCAAGGCACCGTCCTCGTCGGTGAGCTTGGGCAGGATTTCCAAACTGATCCCCGGAACGGAAATAATGCCGCAAACCTGCTTGGTTTCCAGCTTCCGAAAGCCGCGCGCCAGTACGCCGTTCTCCGCCACGCCAAGCCTGCGGGCAGCCGTGATAGCGGCAAGATGCAGTTGCTCGGCTTGTCCTTCGCTGATTCCGTCGGGGCCAATGGGCAGAGAGGACCATTCCGGCAGAGAGTAATGGCTTTTCTGCTTGGGCATTATTCCCGTCCCAGAAGAGCCATGTAAGCTGCTTCAGGATATCCGCCTTCTTCCCGAAAAACATCGGAATAGCGATACCGATCCTCAGCAAATCCCTCAGCCCCCTTGGGAACCGGAATAGGGGATCGATTCAGGAAGCCGTCGCCGCCACCCAGAACAATGCGAACCCGTTCAATGTCGTCATGGAAATACTCACGCAGCAGCGGGATGACCTTGAACGCCATGACCCGATCGAGGTCGGCTTTCGTCTTGACGCCCATAAACCAGGCGTGGCCGATCTGGGCATCCTCTCCAAGAAAATAGACAAGGCGCAGATTGAGGTTGTCCAGAATGGCTGCAAGATCGAGCGCACTATCGTCGAGCTCGATGCCTGCGAGTTCTGCGGAATCGGGTGGCAGTTCCTCAAACACGAAACGCCGCCGCAGTGCTGTATCCAGCAGCGAGATGGATCTGTCGGCCGTGTTCATCGTGCCAAGGATGTACAGATTGGCCGGAAGAGAGAATGCGGTCTTGGAATAAGGAAGTGTGACGGTGATCGCCGCAGGCGCTCCCCGTCTCTTGTCTGCCTCCAGAAGCGTGATGAGTTCGCCCAGAACCTTCGAGATGTTGGCGCGATTGATCTCGTCAATGATGAGGACATGGTTGCCGGCCTGCTTCGAAGCCCGCTCTGCCATCACTTTCAGCACACCTGCTTCCGGTTCGAGCGTGAAGCCTGCGCCCGATGCCATCGGCTTGGGTCGCAGTCCCTCGACGAAATCTTCGTAGGTATAGCTTTGGTGGAAGGTGACGAAGCCGATGCGCCCGTCCTTGAACAGTTGCTCATAGGACGCGCGCACTGCACCCAGATCGGACGCCACCTGGCCTAGACATATCTCGACGGCGCGTTGTGCGGTGCTGAACGTCTTGCCCGTACCCGGAGGGCCATAGAAGATCGTATTCAGTTCAAAACCGGATGGAGCTGGGACGACGGCTTCTTCATCCAGTTTATCTGTCGAGTGCGCCTTCTTTTCTTTCGGCTTCTGCCAGACAGGCCTGAAGTCACCCTCGTAGAAATCGACGTGTGAACCATGCTTGGCTTCAAGGCTCTTGCGCAAAGTCAGAAGTGCGTCATCGAGCTTGGCTATGCTCATAGCACCGACATCGGCTGGGGTTGTGGCCCCGAAGCCAGCCAGAATATCCCGTTTATGCTGGCCGGCGCTGATGCGCTCGAAGCTGTCAGGAAAAAGCAGGAAGGGCAGGATATGACGCAATTGTCGATTCTCGCCGTTCACCTGTATCTCGAACCAACTGGCAAATGCGCCGCCGTCTCCGAGCAGGCGTCGACGTTCATCAACAGGCCGGGATTTGAGATCCTGCATGGCGGTAATCAACAGAACGAGCTCGCGCCATTTATTGTTGTTATATCCTTGGCCAGCCCGACCGACACCGTAAAGAACCTGTTCGGTCAGGGCCGCCACGTCTTGCGGCAAATCCTGGCCTGACCAGGACCAAACCTCGCGGACTTTCCGATCCTTGGTCGGGGGAGAGACATCGCGGCGCTGGAAGGCATAAAGTAGCCAGATCAGCTCGGCCATCAGGCAGTGCGCTTCAGCGGTTGCGTCAGACAGCTGGACTTTCAGCTTTTCGAAGAACTTGCCTTCGCCCTCATCGAGGTTCTGCACGTAGGTACGCTGCAACTCCGCAAAGTGTTCACCGGTCCAGAGTGAGCGTCCAGGTGAAAGCAGGGAACCATCGCCGATCAGGCAATCAGTGCGAAGACGATCCATCGTCTCGTAAAGGGGAGAAAGATCAGCATCTGGGTTATAACGGGCCACGAAAATTCCTCGGAAATACTTGGATAACCATTGCAGCATGCAATATTCGTCTTCCGACTGGCGCGAGTCGGGTCAGCCTGCATAAGAAAACAGCAAAGCTCTTTTTGTCCAGTATACAGAGGCATTTGGGGGAAAGCCTTCCCCCTGGCCGGCACTGGCGTTGCCGACGCACCCCCATCAGCGGGGAGACCCCGCAACACCCCCTTCAGAGTGAGAGTGCGGATGGGTTTTCCGTGACGGGTTGAGGGCTGGAAGAGAGGCTTCCGGCGCCCGTCGCGGAGATCATCCCGATGGCCAGACACGATCGCAGCGCCGCCGAAGGCGGCGCGCGCAGCAATCTTTACGACGACATCACCAACAAGATCATCGCCGAGCTGGAGCAAGGTCGGCTCCCTTGGGTCCAGCCATGGGGCGCGTCGCCGGATACCGCCCCGCTCGGCCTGCCGAGAAATGCTTCAACCGGCAGGACCTATTCCGACATCAATATTCTCATCCTCTGGGGCGCTGTCATCCAGCACGGCTTCCCCGGTCAGGCGTGGCTGACTTTCCGTCAGGCCCTTTCGCTTGGCGGCAATGTCAGAAAGGGCGAGCGTGGCACCACCGTTGTCTATGCCGACCGTTTCACTCCCGAGGACGAGAAACGCCGTGCCCACGAGACGGGTGAGGATGCGCATGCCATACCGTTCCTGAAGCGGTTCACGGTCTTCAATGCCGCACAATGCGACGGCCTGCCCGATGACATCACGGCAGTTGCGCCGCCACCGCCGCCGGGCCTGATCGAACCTCTGGTCGAGGCGCTGATCCGGGCCACCGGCATTGACTTCCGTATCGGTGGTAATCGCGCCTTCTATATGCCGTCCCTCGACTATGTGCAGGTGCCGCCTCCGCAAGCCTATTTCGAGCCGATCAACTGGCACCGGACGGCCCTGCACGAGCTGGATCACGCCAGCGGCCATCACAGCCGTCTCAACCGCGATCTGACCGGTTCGTTCGGCTCGAAGAAATACGCTTTCGAGGAGATGATTGCCGAACAGGCCGCAGCTTTCAGTTGCGCCGCGCTCGGGATCGTGCCGACCGTCCGCCATGCCGATTATATCGGGTCGTGGCTGGAGGTCATGCGCGAGGATTCCCGCGCCATTGTCCGCGCGGCCTCGCAGGCCAGCAAGGCGGCGGACTGGCTGCTGTCGCATCTGCCTGCCGAGGGCACCGGGGAGCCGGATGCGAGCGAAACCGACCGGAGGGCTGCGGCATGATCCTCCTGACCGGCGCACAGCGAGACCGCCTGCTGGCGAATGGTCGCCAGCGCGATCAGGATCACATCCCGGTCGTGAAGTTCTTCAATCCCCTCGGTGAAGGCGTCTGGCTCGCTACCGAACTGGATGAGGATGACGGCATCATGTTCGGTCTGGCGGATCTCGGCCATCCCGAACTGGGTTCGTGGAGCCTGAGCGAGATGCAGTCAGTTCGGCTGCCCTTCGGCATGGGCATCGAGCGCGATCTGCTGTTCACCGGGGATTTCCCAATCTCGGTCTGGGCCGAGGCCGCCCGTGAGACCGGCAGCATCCGCGCCGCCGAGCGTTTGCTCTACCGCGTCGGCGCGAGCTTTTCCCGTACATCCGCCGATACAGAAAACCGGAGTGCCTGATTTCCGGGTTTCAGGTTCTGCGGCTGGCGTCGCTCTCTTCAGAGGAAGAGGGCGGCGCTTCGCTTCGTGACGGGCTGATAGCCGGAGAGAGAGGCTCACCGGCGTCCGTCATGGAGTAACTGACATGGCCACTTCCGTTCAGAAGATCACCCTGTCGTCCTCGCGCGACATTCCATTCAACAAGTTGGTGCTCAGCCAGTCCAATGTCCGGCGCGTCAAGGCCGGGATCTCGGTCGAGGAACTGGCCGAGTCCATCGCCCGGCGCGGCCTGATCCAGTCTCTGCATGTCCGCCCGGTCGTGGATGCTGACGGCAAGGAAACCGGCATGTTCGAGGTGCCCGCCGGCGGTCGCCGCTTCCGGGCGCTGGAACTGCTGGTCAAGCAGAAGCGCCTCGCCAAGATCGCGCCGGTCCCCTGCGTCGTGTCGGAGGCCAGCGCCGATGTGCTGATCGACGAGGTTTCGCTCGCCGAGAACATCGAGCGCGCACCGCTGCATCCCCTCGACCAGTTCCGCGCCTTCCAGGCCATGCGCGAAAAGGGCATGACCGAGGAAGCCATCGCCGCCGCCTTCTTCGTGGATGCCAAAGTGGTGAAACAGCGCCTGCGTCTGGTTTCCGTTTCGCCGGCCCTGCTCGACGTCTATGCCGAGGACGGCATGACGCTGGAGCAGCTGATGGCCTTCAGCGTCAGCTCTGACCATGCCCGTCAGGAGCAGGTCTGGGAGGCAATCAAGGATGGCTGGCAGAAAGAACCCTACCACATCCGGCGCCTGCTGACCGAAACCACGGTCCGCGCCGCCGACAAGCGGGCGGTTTTTGTCGGCATTGCAGCCTATGAAGAGGCTGGCGGTTGCGTGCTGCGCGATCTCTTTCAGCAGGACGATGGTGGCTGGTTGCAAGATCCGGTGCTGCTCGACCGGCTCGTGGGCGAAAAGCTGAAAGCCGAGGTCGAAGCCATCGCTGCCGAGGGCTGGAAGTGGATCGAGGTCGCCATCACCTTTCCCTACGGTCACGATCATGGCCTTCGCCAGATTGTCGGCACCACGGTCGATCTGACCGAAGAGGAACGCGCCACCCGCGAAGCATTGCGCGACGAATATGACCGGCTTGAAGCCGAATATGGCGAGGCTGACGAACTGCCTGACGAGATCGACGCCCGCCTCGGTGAGATCGAACAGGCGCTGGAAACCTTCGATCGCCGTCCGATGACCTTCGAGCCGGATCAGATCGGCATGGCGGGTGTCTTCGTCAGCATCGACGCCGATGGCGAATTGCTGATCGAACGGGGCTATGTTCGCGCCGAGGATGAAACACCTGCGGAACCGGAGGCTGAGATCATTGACCCGGAAACCGGCGAGGTGATCCAGCGCGCCGAACCGGAGGTGAGCCGCATGCATGCGGTTATCACGTTGGGCGGCCAGGCGGTCGAAACAGAGGAGGAAGACGAGGCCGACACCATCAAGCCGCTGCCCGATCGCCTTGTCAGCGAACTGACTGCGCATCGCACGCTGGCGCTGCGGGATGCAGTCGCAGTGAACCCGCATGTCGCCATGACGGCACTGCTCCACCGCCTGGTCATGGATTGCTTCATGCCGCATTCTAGTCGCGGTTGCCTGGAAGCACAGGTCCGGGAGGTCCATCTGCCCGCACAGGCTGAAGATCTGCGCGATAGCGCGTCGGCCAAGGCCATTGCAGACCGGCACGAACGCTGGGGCGATCATGTCCCGGCAGACGATGCTGCCCTCTGGGATTGGCTGGCCGATCTGGACGATGGTTCGCGCATGGATCTGCTCGCCCATTGCGTCAGCTTCGGTGTCAACGCGCTCTATGAAAAACCCAACCCTTACAGCGGCTCGGGCGTCAGCCAGCATGGGCTGGACGTCCGCCTGTCGCAGGCTGACCGGCTGGCCCGTTCAACTGGCCTCGACATGGTGGCCGTGGGCTGGCGGCCGACGGTTGGCAATTATCTCGGCCGCGTGACCAAACCGCGTATCTTGGAAGCCGTGCGCGAAGGGGCCGGAGATCGGGCTGCCGATCTGATCGGACACCTCAAGAAGGGCGACATGGCCAAGGAGGCCGAACGCCTGCTGGCCGAGACCGGCTGGCTGCCCGAGCCGCTGCGCATGGTGGACGATGGTATCGAAGTCGATCCGGCATCGGGCGCTGCGGCGGAAGCCGACGATCTGCCCGATTTCCTCACCGGCGATGGCGAGGACGATCCGGCTGACGACGAGGAAGATCAGCATATGGTCGCTGCTGAATAGCACTCATGCGGGGCGGCTTCGGTCGCCCCGTTTATCACCCTCCGTTTCCGCAACTCGCCCGGTCCTCGTGATCGGGCTTTTCTTTGGAGAGCCGCCATGCCTGCCATGATCGACGTTGACGAAATCTTCGCCCAGGACCGTGAGAATCCTCCGGCTGAGCGCACGTTGCCCTGGGAGGAAAGCCGCGATGGCATCACCGTCGTCGTGGAACCGAAACCGCATTGGGCCGAAGATATGCGGGTGTTCCGTCTCGATGCCCGCGAGCATTGCCGCTACGCCGAATGGACTACCCATGGCGGCCGAGCGCGCTTCTATGGTCATATCGACACATCGGGCGACGATCTGATGATGAAAGCACGCGCGATGATCGTCCGCGAAATTGCCGATGGGCTTTGGGGCTGAAGACCCGATCGCAGGGTGCCGGGCCGTGAGGATGAGAGGTGTTCACCTCCCACAGTTCCAGCTCCAGCTTCACCATAACCCAGGTCATCCCTGCACATGGGCAAGCGGCAAACATCTCCGGCCTGAAGGGAACACGATCCTGATGCCAGCATGGTGGCAAGGCTGGCGTAGCAGAGCATCTGCGACGGGTATCCGGCATCCTGTCAGATGCGAAGCACCACCCCCGCTTCCATTCGCAAACCTTGGTCCGATCCGTCTCTTTGACATTCAACCCCAAAGGGGTCGGCTTACGCGCGCGTGCCGCCCTCGGGGATTCGGAAAAAGTCCGAACGCCCTCGGGTGATTGCAGATCCGGTCAGACACTTCGGGCGCCTGTCGCGCGGGGGATGGTCCCCCGCCTCCAAAGACAGGAGCCGGAACCCATGTCCTATGCAGATGCCACCGCCTTCGCCGCCAGCCTCGCCGCCACGCTGATGGTCTCGATCGTCGTGTTCCAGGCCGGAGACGGCACCCACGCCGCTTGCCCCGCCGCCGAGTTCGACGGCGACGACGACATGGTGAAGCTGGAGCTGGACCCGTGGGAGTAAGGCGCGAAAGCGCCTCATCCCCGACGGCCCGAGCGCGGAAAACCGCGTTTCGGGCCTTCATTGCCTTACGATGGTCCCCCATCGTTGGCAGCGGAACCGGGGACAAACCCCGGTCAGAGAGGAAGAGTGCGGGCCGTTCGGCCGTGACGGGTTGAGGGTCGGAGAGAGAGGCTTTCCGGCGCCCGTCATGGAGTAATCCCGATGGCCTTTGCCCGTTCCGAAACCTTCCGCTCCATCGGCCAGATTCTGGCTGCCGATGTTCTGCCCGCGCTTTATCGGTCGCAGAAGCTGCCGCTGTGCATCTCCTGCCTGGGCGTGGCCAGTTATGACGCCAGTGACGTGGCGAACAGCTTTGACCGCGTGATCCCGCTTGGGGAATGCCCGTCACCGGAAGAAGCCATCCAGTCCGCAGCCTTGCGCCTGTCGCGCGATGATATTTGCACGGGGCCGGACAGCTTCCCATATTTTCAGCCGCGCATCATGCTCATTCAGGACCGCGGTCAGCGCCTGGTCCTCGCTGGCGAAATCCGCGCCGGCATTATCCTCTGGCAACAGCCGGTCGCTTCCGATGCCGCGGCACGCAGGATCGTGACAGAGGCAAGCCGCCTGCGCGGCATGGCGTTTCGGACATCAGATTCCGGTGATGCGAGACAGCTGCGTTACCGCGCCGCTGCGCTGGAGGCCCGTCTGGTCGATCCCTTCTGGCGCGAAACCTCGGCCGATCTGCTCCGCCTGCCGCAGGCTGCCTGAGCTTCACCCATTTCCCTCCCCTTCGGCCCAGCCATACGCCGGGCCATGTCATGTCTGGAGACCGCCATGGCCGATTATTACACGCACTTTTCCTGCCTGCTTGACGTGGGCACCCCCGAAAACGCCGCCCGCGCGCTCGATCTCTACAACGCTCTGGCGGATGACAATGGCGCTGAGGATCCGCCCTCAGATGGCTTCCTGCTCTCCATCCAGCCAGAGCATGGCGGCACGCAGCTCTGGATGCGCGATGACATCACCGGCGATCCCGAGCATGTCGTCCAGTTTGTCAAACGCTGCGCAGCCGAATTTGGCCTCAGCGGATTATGGGGTTTCCAGTACGCAAACAGCTGCTCGAAACCGCGCATCGACGGATTTGGTGGCGGCGCGCATGTCCTCGATCTTGCCACCGGTGAAACGGTGGACTGGATCTACACCGATGGTTGGCTTTCCTCGGTTCTGGAAGGGAGAGATCCCTATGCCTGAGATCATCCAAACCACAGTTTATCGCCTGGGCGAATTGTCCGATGCGGCGAAGGACAAGGCCCGCGCCTGGTATCGTGAGGGCGGCTTCGACTATGACTGGTACGATGCCGTCTATGAAGATTTCCAGCGCATCGCGGAAATCCTCGGGCTGAACCTCAACACCCGCACCGTCCGGTTGATGGGCGGCGGTACACGGCAGGACCCCTGCATCTGGTTCCGGGGCTTCTGCTCGCAGGGCGACGGTGCGTGCTTCGAGACCTTCTATTCCTACCGGAAGCATGCGCCGCGCCTGATCCGGGAATACGCCCCGCAGGACACCGAACTGCACCGCATCGCCGACGCCCTTCAGGCGGTCCAGCGCCGCAACTTCTATCAGCTTCGTGCCGATGCCAGCCATCGCGGCCATTATTATCACGAATACTGCATGTCGATCTCGGTCGAGCGAAACAGCCCGATCTGGCAGGACATGACCGCCGATGCCGAGGAGACGATCATCGAGGCGCTGCGCGATTTGGCCCGCTGGCTCTACCGCCAGCTTGAACGCGAATATGATTTTCTGTCCTCGGACGAAGTGGTCGATGAAACGATCGCCGCCAATGAATACACCTTCACCGAAGCCGGTCGCCGCTTCGGATGATCCTGAGAAGACACTGACAAGCGCCCCGCCGTCCGGTCGAGGCGCTTTTTTCATGCTGCGGTTTGAGAGACAGAGGCTGGCCGGAAGGGGTCAGGTCCGGGCGGTCGAGAGAGCGCTGTCCGGGCTTGTCCTTCCCGCTCTCCTGAGGTTCCCGACATGAACATGGTTTTCCCCGTGACCGATCCGGTCACGCCGCTGGCGGCTGCGCCCGCAATTCTGGCTGCGGCCAATCTTCTGCTCCCCCATCTCGAACGCGGTGAGCGCGTCGATGCCGCCACCTTGCGCGGGGCGATGGAAACGGCCTTCGGTGCGTCCGACGCTACCGGCGTCTGGGATTGGAAGCTGGCCTATGAGGCGTGCGAAGTCGCCACCGTCCTTTTCCTGCGCAAATACGGAAAAGCGCTTTTCCGTAAAGCCGCTTCTCCGGCTGCACGGCTTTCCGTGCTGGCAAAGATCGTGGGGCTGTTACCCACACAGACCCGGCGTTCCGAGGAAAGCCAGAACTTCCAGCAGTTTTCGACGCCGATCCCCCTCGGCCTTGCCGCTCTGACAGCCGCCGCGATCACACCTGATGACAGGGTGCTGGAACCGTCCGCTGGCACCGGCCTTCTGGCGATCCTGGCGCAGACCATCGGCGGCTCGCTGATCCTCAACGAGCTGGCCGATACCCGCGCTGAACTGCTTGCCGAGCTCTTTCCGGCCTTTGCCGTCAACCGGTTCGACGCCGCCCAGATCGACGATCATCTGGCCCCGCATGCCGTACCGTCCGTGGTGCTGATGAACCCGCCATTTTCGGTCATGGCCAATGTCAGCGGGCGCGCCGCTGATGCGGCCTACCGCCATGTTGCCTCGGCACTGGCCCGCCTTGCTCCCCGCGGCCGGTTGGTGACGATCACCGGCGCAGGCTTTGGCCCCGAGGCTCCGGCATGGCGTGATGCCTTCATCCGCTTGCAGGCGCGTGGTCGTGTGGTGTTCACCGCCGCCGTCGATGGCGCGGTCTACGCAAAGCACGGCACCACGATCGACACGCGGCTGACCGTGATCGACAAACTGCCCGCCGTCGATCCGGCCAGTTTCCCGGCCTCACCGGGTATCGCGCCCGATGTTGCCACGCTGATCGGATGGATCGAGGCGCATGTCCCGCAGCGTTCGCCGGTATTATTGCCGAAGATCGCGGTGCCCGCTTCAACCGCCGCGCCGAAGACCGTGCGCGGCTATCTGGCCCGCGCGACAGCATCGCGGCCTGCCGCTGCTCCGGCCAACGATCCCGAGGGCGTCGAACTCGTCTATGAGACCGTGGACTGGACGCCACCGGAAGGTGCTCGCCTGTCCGATGCCATCTATGAGGAATATGCACTGCAATCGCTGCGCATTGCTGGCGCGCAGCCGCATCCGACCAAACTGGTGCAATCCGCCGCCATGGCCTCGGTCGCACCGCCGAAACCCTCCTACCGGCCCATGCTGCCCGCTGACATCTTAGCGCGTCTGTCGGACGCCCAGCTTGAAACGGTGATCTATGCCGGTGAAGCTCATGCCGATCATCTCGCCGGCGCATGGACCGTGGACGAGCATTTCGACAATGTGAGCGCCGCGCCCGAAGATGCTGCGGGATCGATCCGCTTTCGGCGGGGCTTCATGCTCGGTGATGGAACCGGCGCTGGCAAAGGCCGCCAGTCCGCGGCCATCATTCTCGACAACTGGCTGCGCGGTCGGCGCAAGGCGATCTGGATCTCCAAATCCGACAAGCTGATCGAGGACGCGCAGCGCGACTGGTCGGCGCTCGGCATGGAACGACTGCTTGTCACGCCTCTGTCACGCTTCCCTCAAGGTGCAAAGATCACGCTGTCGGAAGGCATCCTTTTTACCACCTATGCCACGCTACGTTCCGACGATCGGGGCGAGAAGGTTTCCCGCGTCAAACAGATCGTCGAATGGTTGGGGTCCGATTTCGATGGAGCCATTATCTTCGACGAGAGCCATTCCATGCAGAATGCCGGTGGCGGAAAAGGCGAACGCGGTGATGTCGCCGCTTCTCAGCAGGGACGTGCAGGCCTGCGGCTCCAGCACGCGCTGCCCGACGCCCGCGTGGTTTACGTCTCGGCGACCGGCGCCACTACCGTCCACAATCTCGCCTATGCGCAGCGCCTTGGCCTCTGGGGTGGTGAGGATTTTCCGTTCCAGACCCGCGCCGAGTTCGTCGAGGCGATCGAGGCCGGTGGAGTTGCGGCCATGGAAGTGTTGGCACGCGACCTGCGGTCTCTCGGCCTCTATACCGCGCGCTCGCTGTCCTATGATGGCGTCGAATATGAACTGATCGAGCATCAGCTCACGGATGAACAACGGCATATCTACGATTCATATGCTGCCGCCTTCGCGGTGATTCATGGGAACCTGGACGCGGCCATGGAGGCCGCCAACATCACCGGCAGCGAGGGAACGCTGAACCGGCAGGCGAAGTCCGCCGCCCGCTCGGCCTTTGAAAGCACCAAGCAGCGCTTCTTCGGCCATCTGCTGACCTCCATGAAAACCCCGACCCTGATCCGGTCCATCGAGGCCGATCTGGAAGCGAGCCACGCGGCCGTCATCCAGATCGTCTCGACTGGCGAAGCCCTGATGGAACGGCGGCTGTCCGAGATCCCGACCGAGGAGTGGAATGATATTTCCGTCGATGTGACGCCCAGGGAGTATGTCGGCTCGTATTTGCAGCATTCCTTCCCGGTGCAGCTCTATGAACCCTTCACCGACGGCGAGGGAAACCTCTCGTCACGCCCCGTCTTCCGCGACGGTCAGCCGGTGGAATGCCGCGAAGCCGTAGCTCGGCGCGACGAGATGCTGGAGCAGCTGGGTTCGCTTCCACCTGTCCCGGGTGCGCTCGACCAGATCGTGCAGCGCTTCGGCACGGATATGGTGGCGGAGGTTACAGGCCGGTCGCGGCGGATCGTGCGCAAGGGCAACGGGGCATCGGTCCGCCTTGCGGTCGAGAACCGAGCGCCTTCCGCCAACCTTGCCGAGACTTCGGCCTTCATGGATGACCAGAAGCGTATCCTGATCTTCTCGGATGCCGGTGGCACGGGACGCAGCTATCACGCCGAACTCTCGGCGAAAAACCAGCGACTGCGCGTGCATTACCTGCTGGAGCCGGGCTGGAAGGCTGATGCCGCCATTCAGGGGCTGGGCCGCACCAACCGGACCAATCAGGCGCAGCCACCGCTGTTCCGGCCAATCGCCACGGACGTCAAAGCCGAGAAGCGCTTCCTCTCAACCATCGCCCGCCGCCTCGACACGCTGGGCGCGATCACCCGCGGCCAGCGCCAGACCGGCGGTCAGGGCCTGTTCCGTCCCGAGGACAATCTGGAATCCGCCTATGCCCGCGATGCGTTGCGCCAGCTCTATCTGCTGATCGTGCGCGGCAAGGTCGAGGGATGTTCGCTCGAACGGTTTGAATCCGCCACCGGCCTGAAGCTGATGGACAGCAACGGTGTGAAGGACGACCTGCCGCCGATCACGACCTTCCTCAACCGCCTGCTGGCGCTGACCATCGAGTTGCAGGGCATCCTGTTCTCGGCCTTCGAGCAGCTTCTGCAGGCGCGTATCGACGGGGCGATTGCATCCGGCACCTATGACATGGGGCTGGAAACGCTGAAGGCCGAAAGCTTCATCGTCACAGACCGGCAGGTGATCCACACCCATCCGGGCACCGGCGCGGAAACCCGGCTCCTGACGCTCACCGAGCGCAAATGCAATCGGCCGGTCACGCTCGATGCCGCCTTGGCGGAACTGGATGATCCCCGCGCAAGATTGCTCATCAACGAGCGATCCGGTCGTGCCGCGGTGCAGATCCCGACCACCAGCGTCATGCTGGATGATGGCGAGATAGAACGGCGCGTGCGGTTGATCCGGCCCATGGAGGCGATGAACATTCCGGTGCGGACGATGGGTGAGACCCATTGGCTTGAGGCCGACCGTGCCGCCTTCACCGTGGCCTGGAAGGCGGAACTGGCCGAGGTGCCCGCGTTCACCGACAGCATCCTGCATATGGTGACGGGGTTGCTGCTGCCAATCTGGAAGCGTCTGCCGCAGGACTCCTCCCGCGTCTATCGGCTCCAGACCGACGAGGGCGAACGCATCATCGGTCGCCGTGTGTCGCCGGCCTGGGCGGCGAATGCCTCGACCAGTGGCGTTACCAGCAGCCTGACACCGGATGCCGCCTATGCCGCGCTGATCGAAGGCCGCACGATCCTGGATCTCGCCGAGGGGCTGCAACTGCGCCGCGTCCGTGTCATGGGCGCCAACCGGATCGAGCTGACCGGCTTTACTGACGCGATGCGCGACCGGCTGCGGGCCTATGGCCTCTTCAGCGAGATCATCTCGTGGAATCTGCGCTTCTTCGTGCCCATCGCTGCAACGGGACCGGAGATCATCGGCAAATTGCTTGACCGCTTCCCGGCCCTGCGCATCGGTGAGCGGGAGGCCGCATAATGGCGCGTCTCAACGCTTCCGAACTGGCGCAGCGTCTCGGCCGACAGGCCGAGGCGGTGTGCCGTCACTATCTGTCGAATGGTCGCAAACAGGGCAATTACTGGCAGGTTGGTGATGTCCGAAACACCGCTGGTCGCTCCATGTTCGTCCGGCTGCATGACAGCGTGAAAGGCATTGCCGGTAAATGGCAGGACTCGGCGACGGGTGAGTATGGCGATCTGCTGGACGTGATCCGGCACTCGCTCGGTCTGCTCGACTTCGCAGACGTTGCCGAAGAAGCCCGGCGCTTCCTCAACCTGCCGCATCCTGAACCGCAGCCGCCAGCCCGTCAGTCCCGAACGCCAGCACCATCGGGATCATCCGAGGCCGCACGTCGCCTCTGGCGCATGACGCAGCCGCTGATCGGCAGTACCGCAGAAGCGTATTTACGCGGACGCGGCATTATGGATTTACGCCGGACCGCAAATCTGCGCTTTCACCCCGACTGTTACTGGCGGCCTGAGGACGATGGGCCGACGCAAGTCTGGCCCGCCATGATCGCCGCCGTCACCGACCTTGATGGCAGGATTACCGGCGCACACCGCACATGGCTGGCCCCGGACGGTTCCGGCAAGGCGCCTGTCGATCCGCCGAGGAAGGCAATGGGCGACCTGCTCGGACATGCGGTTCGTTTCGGGTGCGTGAGGGACGTCATGGCAGCGGGGGAAGGCATCGAAACCATCCTGTCGCTGCGCCAGGCTCTGCGCAACATGCCGATGGTTTCCGCACTCTCGGCCGGACACCTCGCGGCCATCCTGTTCCCACCGCACCTGCGCAGGCTCTATATCGTCCGTGATAACGATCCGGCAGGTGATAGCGCCCGCGATAGCCTGGTGGACCGGGCGCACGAGGCCGGAATCGAGGCTATCACGCTCTCGCCCATGATGGGGGACTTCAACGAAGATCTCGCAACTTACGGGCTGAATGCCGTTCGGGCAAAGATCCGGGTGCAAATCGCTCCCGAGGACGTCAGCCGCTTCATGGCTTCAAGTGCATAGCCGGTACGGGGCCGTGATCGGGGCGTACCGATCCTGTCATGCGCACAGGCTGCATCCTGTCATCAGCAGAGGACCGCGCCTTGGCCTTCCGAGAGGGCGATCGGCCCACAAACGCTCCGGTCAGGCAATGGCGGCGCCCGACTGATTTCCGTCGGCGGGCAAGCCCGCCTTTACAGCGCGAAACAAATCAGCCGGGCTTTGCCATCAAGGCCCTCGCCAGAGGCTCGCGCTGCCAGACCGGAGCGCCCGTGGGCGTGTCTCGCCATGAAGGCCGCGACGGTCGCGGTCCAACTGACGGAAGCATCCCATGTACGCGCACGACGATTTCGAACCCGATCACAGCACGTCCCCGACCGGCCATGCCATCGAAGAACTCGAACTCTACGGCTACCGTCCCTCCGAAGACGAGGCCGATCCCCGAATTACACCCGAAGATCACGTCATCCAGGGCGCAGTCTCCGACATCTTCGACGCCCTGATTTCCACCATGGCCGACACCAGCCTCGATTTCGACCTCGACGAGATCCTCTGGTCCACCGTCAACACCTTTCACCGCGCTGTCGAGCGGATCGAGACCAAACTCGACGATAACGAGCAGGCACAGAAGCGCCTTCAGCGCGAACAGGATGGCAGCGAGGTCAAATCCGTCCAGCTCGAAACCCTGATCGGCGCGGGCCAAAGTCTGATCGAGCGCCGCGACAGCATGGAAACCTTCCGCGATACCGCCGCCGACATCTATCTGCGCACCACCGGTACGCCCTGGTCGCAACGCTCCGGCTCACGGGTCAACCATCGCCAGATGACCTCGGCCATGATCGACAGCCGCGACTTCATCGCCGCAAAACGTCGGGCCGACAACGAGGTACTACTGCCCGCCGGACCAAAGATTGCCTTCTCGGGCGGTGACACCACCGATCACCGGACGATCTGGTCCAAGCTCGATCAGGTCCATGCCAAGCACCCGGACATGGTGCTGATGCATGGCGGGTCGCCCAAGGGCGCGGAACGTATCGCGGCAACCTGGGCCAATAACCGCAAGGTCGCACAGGTCGCGTTCAAACCCGACTGGGCGAAACATGCCAAGGCAGCACCGTTCAAGCGCAACGACCAGATGCTCTCCACGATGCCGATCGGGGTCATCATCTTCCCCGGCACAGGTATTCAGGACAACCTGGCCGACAAGGCCCGCAAGATGGGCATCCCGGTCTATCGTTTCGGGACCGGCAGCGCGTGAGCGCTGCCGGTTCGGCATAATGCCATTGCGCACTACTGCAAGAGCGCCAGGTCCTCCCAGCGAATCCGGAGATAACGGCCTGAGCGCTTTGGCAATTGCTTGCGGCTGACCATTCGCCCGGAGACCTGGAACTCCGCATTTATTTTGACCACGAGCAACTTGTTGAAATGCCTCGATGTATCCACCATCACTACGTCCTTGGTCTTGAAAGGTGTGATGGTTTTGATTTCGACATGATCGTTTTCGAGCCTGCCGTCCGAACCCTGTGCGTAGGTCTTGTTCAACTTAATGCCGTAGGTGATGGCCCCGAACAATTCGCCGATGTCGCCATACACGGACAAATGCAGGCCAGTCTCCAGATGGTAGCTCTCAGCGAGTGAGATCAGGTCCTCAAAATACGGGATCATTGATCGGATGGCGTTAGGATACTTCGCTCCCCATTCCTTGTGGCGAAGCTGTTCGTCAATGTCTGACCAGCTTACCCATTCGCCGTCATCATAAAATGCCCGATCTGACCAATCGACTTCTGCCATAAACTTTAACCCGCATCCTTCCGCCCAACGATATGGTCATCGTAGAGGTGCAGCAGATACTGGTCCACCAGACGCATAAGCTTTCTCATTCAAACTGCTAGTTTTCGGACAGGCCTCGCCTCGAAAGCCATCTCATCTCGCCCGGTGAGAGAAACGCTGCTATTCTGTGGCTGCGCCGTGGTGGTGGTGGAAGGCGCAACCGTCCAACCTTTTGCACGGAGACACCACCATGATCGTTCTCGGAATCCTGGTTTCCATCGCAGCCATCGGCACCATATGCTGGCTGCTGTTCAATCTCGCCGTATTCGCTTTGCCGTTCTTTATTGGCCTGAATGCAGGCGCTTGGGCCTATGATACTGGGGCTGGCTGGCTCGGCGGCATCGTCGTTGGTCTTCTCGCCGCCGGTCTGACGCTGGCTGTTGGTCAGGGCCTGCTCATGCTGATCCGCCCGATCTGGGCGCGTCTGCTGATTGCTCTGGCCTTCGTCGCTCCGGCGGGAATGGCCGGGTTTTACGCCACGCTCGGTATTGTCAAGCACATGATGCCCTCGGAGACATGGCAACTCATCTTCTCGGTGATCGGAGCGGTTGCGGTGGGCGTGACGGCGTTCCTGCGCGTTGCGGGCATGGCGGCGACCGACCACGCGGACGGCGGCTTTGCACGAACCTGAACCGCAATGATCCGTTGATGGCGACCAGAAGCGGATGCGGATCGTCTTCCGTC
This sequence comes from Brucella sp. NBRC 113783, assembly GCF_040372265.1. Taxonomy (NCBI): domain Bacteria; kingdom Pseudomonadati; phylum Pseudomonadota; class Alphaproteobacteria; order Hyphomicrobiales; family Brucellaceae; genus Brucella; species Brucella sp. NBRC 113783. The sequence continues at coordinate 27,049 of NZ_BAABRX010000004.1, forward strand.
TTCGTCAGGAAAATGGTGACAGACAGCGGCCAATCACCGGATCAACCTGGGGCACAGACGCGGCCCATAGGAGCGCAGGACGGTCGGCACCAGCGCGTGCAGACTGATGGGAACCCGCGGGTGGTGGCATGCCGGTGGAACAGGCCGGAAGCAAAGATGCGCATGATCTGAGACGCAGGGTGACAGGAAAGGCCGGTGTTGCCGGTCAGGTCATCCTGATGGAGCCTCAAGGTTGCCACATCTCCGTTCAGCCCCCGTGTCTCGACCGCTCAAAACGGCCTCTTCAATGGCCTGATCTGGCCGAAGAGCAGCGCGATGCGCTTCGACCGCTTTAGCGCAACAGCGTCGTCACAACTTTCTTCCCCTGACGGCAGAGCCGCCATTCCGCGCGGAACAAGAAAGTTCCTCCTGTGCTGTCTAGCCCCCGAGGGGGTGCGCCAGCGTTCGTCTCCGGCCGGTCGATCGCCATAGAGGCCGCAATGGTGCGGGCTCGGAAACGGAAAACGGAGACTTAAAATGGCAACCATCGGCACCTTCAAGAAGACCGGCTCGAACGACTTCACCGGCGAAATCGTCACCCTCAGCGTCCAGGCTAAGGGCGTGCGCATCATCCCCGACCTGCGCGCCACCGGCGAAAACGCACCCAGCCACCGGGTTTTAGTCGGCCGCGCTGAAATCGGCGCCGCCTGGTCCAAGCGCTCCAACGAGGGCCGCGACTATCTGAGCCTCAAGCTGGACGATCCGAGCTTCAACGCCCCGATCTACGCCAACCTCTTCGATGACGAAGAAGGCGACACCTTCTCCCTCATCTGGTCCCGCCCCAACGGTCGCCGCGGCGACTGAGGCGCGGCACAAAGGCCCCGACCACAATGTCGGGGCCTTTCTCATACCCGCAGGAAAGCCGTCACGCCCACCGCAACCGCTACACCCAGTTCTCCACGCGCACGCCGGGCATGCGGATGAACTCCTTCATATTGTTCGTCACCACGATCAGCCCCTCGCTGCGGGCGTGTGCGCCGATCTGCATGTCGTGCGGCCCGCAAGGCGTTCCCGCGCGTTCCAGTTCGGCGCGAACCTGCCCGTAATGGGCCGCTGCCTTGTCGCCGAAAGGCAGAACGTCCAGCCGCGCCACAAAATGTTCGATAGCGACCAGGTTCTCGCTGCGTCGTGCGGATTTTTCCGCGCCATAGTGCAGTTCGCCAAGCGTGATGCTCGATATGCAAAGCTGATCCGCCAGAGCGTTGAACTTCTCTCGCACGGCAGGCGGATAGGTCTTCATCACATAGATGCAGATATTGGTATCGAGCATGTAGGTGAGCATCAGAAGGATTCGCGCTCTTCTGCCGCTGGCTGCTCGCGCTCGGTCAGGAAGTCATCGCTGACACGAGGGCCGTTCAGGAACAGATCATCCCATCGTTTACCCAGCGGTACGATCACCCGGCTGCGGCCGATCTTCAGGATGTCTACCTGATGCACATCCTCGGGAAAGGCTACAGCCTTGGGCAGGCGCACGGCCTGACTGCGGTTGCTGGTGAACACGGTTGAACTGGTCATGGCGGCCTCCTGCTTTCGGGATATTCAACGGGGATATACCTAGCTCAGATGGCGTCAAAAATCAAGGTGTCGCCCTGCGGCCGCGCTCTCGGCTGCGCCGGAACCACGCAATCGCGCATTTCCGCCATTCGGCTTCGATCACTGACACGGGAATGTCGTCAGGGAGCCTCCTATGCGATGCGCAACATTGCTAACGAGATTCTTTAATGGATTGATCGGGTTAGGCGATCCACTTATCGCGTTACACACGCTACCGCAAAACCATTCAATACCGCAGCCTTTTCAAGTCGGACGTAGCCTTGTGCCGTCCGGCTTTGGGAGCACGCGCCATGCAGAGCATAGATTGGCGTACTCCGGCGGCCTATAAACGTATTAAAGACCTTCCGCCCGCCGGTTTCGCCTGGGAATATCTTCGTCGCAACGAAGACTATCGCCGTGACGTCGAGAGACTCACGCAGAGGAGAGAACCCGCGGGAGATGAGGTTGACGCCTTTGCTTCCCGCTGGGGGGTGCGATTTCGCACACGACCCCGACGCGCAGCCTGACGGCGCACCGCCTTTCTGGTCGCCGCATTTCAACCCGCAAGCCATTATTCTGTCTCCGGTCGAGCAGAACGACGCCGATGGCGGACGGCTTGTCGCTCTTGCACATCTCCATGGCCTGATCCTGCGCCGCGCGCCGGATGGCTGGCACGCAATCTGGCGTATCGATGGGATGGAGCATCAATTCTGGCTGCCGCAGGGCGCGATCGATGCGGCGGCTTTCTATGCTGCAATCCTGCCTATGGACGAGTTCATGGAATTACGCGCCGATGCGGCCCGCCGCCTCTGGCGGTGCCTGACAGGCCGCTCTCCGGGGCCGAGTATTCGCGTCATGCCAGCGCAGCTTCGGCAATGGCACCTTCTGTCGCTACGGGCGCTGGACGCACGGCTGTACGGTGAAAGCTATCGCGCCATTGCCGAAGTCCTGCTCGGCTTCCGTGGCAACAAGGAAGATTTCGAGACTGATCCGCGCAAGAACAAGGCACGTCGTCTTGTTGCCCACGGCATCAGGATGATGCGCGGGGGCTATCGGCTGCTTTTGCATTATCCGGTCAAGCCGATTCCACGATCAAAAGGCAAATGAGGCAATCTCAACGATTCCTGTTTGCCGCAGCCTGTTCCAGTAATTGCCTGTAACCTTCTCGCGACAGCCATTGAGCGCGTTCCAGATGGCTCTGCCAGCATCGCCGGGTGCGCATCTCATCTGATGCCGGATCGCGGTGCAGAACTATTCGCGCCACTTCCTTCCAGTCGGCTTCCTCGGACTTGGCGTCCAGAATACGCAGATAGGTCACAAAGTGCTGCTCATCATAGGCAGTGATGATATGGCCGGACGGGGCCAGATCATCCACATCGGGGTCAAGTTCGACGGGTGCTTTCACGGTCATTCCCCTTCTTTCAGAAGAGTTTCTGCGGTTCGCCCCCGCAATAAAACTCTCTGACTCCTGGTGATCGGGGAGTTAGTAACCGTGTTGAACGGCCCCATGGCCTTTAGCTGGAAAGCCTGTTGCATACGCCACAGGCTCCCCGACCATAGGGTCAAGGAGTGTGGTGCCGTCACGGCCGACACCAACCGTCAACAGGGGTTACTAAGCCCCGGAGCAGTGCGTCTGCTCCATCTGCATTCATAGCCGAACTGCGCGCGGATGTCTTGAGCGAATCCGCATCGGTCTCCCTGAGCTGCTGAAATCTCACGTCTTTTCGCGCTGACATAGCCCCCTTCGGGGGTGCCGTCTGCGTATGCACACAAATGCGGCACGCTACACGCCGCCGATCACTTCCCATGGTTCGCCATAGCGCGCCGCCGTCTCCGGCAGCCGCATCAACCTGACGAACCGGAGGTGATCTCATGGCCGAGCGCCGCAACACGGAAATGCCGCCACGCATGCTGCGCACTCAGGAAGCTGCACGTTTCCTCGGAATTTCTCTTCGCACGCTGGAAAAACACCGGACCTACGGGACTGGTCCGACCTATCGCAAAATCGGCGGCCGCGTCCTCTATACCGTCGAGGATCTTCAGTCCTGGGCCGACATCGGCACGCGCAAATCCACCAGTGACGAGGGCGCAGGCACGGTTTTTCCGGCGCGCCCCCTGACGCCAGAAGAGCGGAGCAAGCTCTGAATGCGGCGCGTCGATCACCCTGACGCCTTCCGGAGAGAAGGCGGTAGCGAGCGCAGCCACCTCGATCCTTTCGTGGTCGCAACCGGCGATGCCAGTCCGCGCGACCAGCGCGATCTGATGGAACGGCCTTTCTTCTCGCTGGCGAAGACGCCGCGCACGAAGCCCATCCTCTACAAGACCGCCGATGTCGAGGTGCAGGTGTTCGGGATGCCCGAACATGGAATGGCGACGATCTGGGATGCTGATGTGCTGATCTGGGCTGCAAGCCAGATCGTCGCCGCCGAAAACAGCGGCCTCAAGACATCCCGCTTCTTCCGCTTCACTCCATATCATCTGCTGCGCGCCATCGGGCGCGACACCGGAAACCGGCAATACATGCTGCTGAAGGCAGCGCTTGCCCGGCTGCAATCCACGGTCGTCGCCACGACGATCCGTAACGGCAAGCATTGGCGCCGCCGCCAGTTCTCCTGGATCAACGAATGGGAAGAGATGACCACGCGCGACGGTCGCGTCGAGGGCATGGAGTTTGTCCTGCCCGAGTGGTTCTACAACAGCGTCCTTGACCGTTCGCTGGTCCTGACCATCGACCCGGATTATTTCCGGCTGACCGGCGGTATCGAGCGCTGGCTCTACCGTGTCGCCCGTAAACATGCCGGACATCAGCCGCATGGCTGGCTGTTCGAGGTTGCGCACCTCCACCAGAAATCCGGCAGCATGGCCCGGCCATCGGACTTTGCGCTGGACCTGCGCCGCATTGCGGCCCGCCAGCCGCTGCCCGGATACCAGCTCAAGATCCTGCGCGAAGATCGCCGTGAACTACTGCGAATCCGCCCTGAAAATCCATCCACAGTGCCTGTGGATAAAATTGTGGATGCCGTCGGTACATCAGGCGCAAAGGGTATCGGTACATCAGGCGCAGCACTATCGGCACATCAGGCGCACGAACCACAGTTAAGTCTCTGGAATGAAAAGAAGAATCCGGCTGCTAACTTAGAATCTAACATAGAATCTAACTTTTCTTCTTTGATGCGCGCGCATGAAAGGCACGGTGCCAGTGCCACTTCCCGCCGACCAGGGCGGGGTAAGCCATGATCGTCGCGCTCCTCAATCAGAAAGGCGGCGTGGGCAAGACCACGCTGGCGCTGCATCTTGCCGGAGCCTGGGCTGTGCAAGGCAAGCGGGTCATCCTGATCGATGCCGATCCGCAAGGCTCCGCACTCGATTGGTCGGAGCGGCGCAGCCATGAAGGGCTGCCAAGGCTGTTCAGTGTCATCGGCCTGGCCCGCGATACGCTGCACCGGGAAGCGCCGGAGCTGGCGCGTGACGCCGATCATGTCGTCATCGATGGCCCGCCTCGTGTCGCCGGTCTGATGCGCTCTGCGCTGCTTGCAGCCGATCTGGTGCTGATCCCGGTGCAGCCATCGCCCTTCGACGGCTGGGCCTCGGCCGAGATGCTGGCGCTTCTGAACGAAGCCCGCATCTATCGCCCGGAGCTGTCCGCCCGTTTTCTGCTGAACCGATGCGGTGCGCGCACCGTCATCGCCCGCGAAACGGCAGAGACACTGGCCGAACATGATCCGCCCTTGCTGGCCACGACGGTCGGCCAGCGTGTCGCCTTCGCCGAAGCCGCACAGACCGGACGGCTGGTCTTGGAGACAGATGGCGGCGAACGGGCCGCACAGGAGGTCACAGCGCTGGCGGCCGAAATCAATGGCCTCGGTGTCGGGAGGATCGTGCCATGACACGTCCGCCCGTCAAATCCGGCTTCGCATCGCGTCCGGGCAATCCCGATAGCTGGGTCAGAGCCGCCGATGCGCCGGCAACCGGCAAGACGGCTACGGAGGCGTTCACCGCCCGCCTGACCATCGACATCGCGCCCGAACTGCGCGGGCGCATCAAGGTTGCCGCTTTCCGGCGTGGCGTCACCGTCGCCGTGATGCTGCGCGAGCTGCTGGTCCGCGAGTTTCCACCCATCGAAGGAGATCAGCCATGACCGGCAAAACCGTGCGCGCTGCGCATGAACATCCGCAGGCGGACGGGCCTGCACCGTTCACCACATTGGTCGAACTGACCTTCCAGAAGAAGAAGGTCGAGCGATGGATACGCTTCGGTCACAAGAGCTTTGAGCAGATCATCGACCGCCGCCGCAGTTTGATCGGTTTTGCGCCCGAAAGCATCTTCGCCTTCGTCCGCTGGGCCTCCAACGATTACGGCACCATCGTCTCGCGGCTCGACATCCTGCGCGCTGTCGGACGTGGCGAACCGTTCCAGACCGTGCCCTTCGTTCGTCCTGGCGGCGAGATCCTGCTGCGTATCGACGGCTGGCGACAAGTCCAGCGGGTGCTGGCCCTGATTGATGCCGTGGACGCGCTTGGCGTCGATCCGGCGGATGTTGCGCCGGACCATTGGCGGCACGTCCACAACCGTTTGAGTGCCGGTCAGGAACCCAACCCCTACACCCCCGAGCGCCATGCCGCGTGGATCAGCCGCCGGAGGATCGCACTATGAGCCGCCGTCATATCCTTGCCGTGTCCATGCTGGCCGTCGGCACGCTTGTCGCCACGGCTGTTGCCGATCTGCCAACCCGGCTGATCTGGAATGCGACTGCCAGCGCGCCCATCGGCTTCTACACAGTTGCTCCCGCCGATGCGCTCGAAGTTCCCGATCTGGTCGTCATCATGCCGCCTGAACCGCTGGAACGGTTCATGGTCGAACGCGGCTATATCGGACGTGGCGTGCCGCTGCTGAAGCGTGTCCTCGGCCTGCCGGGACAGCGCGTCTGCCGCCACGGTGCGACTATTGCCGTCGATAATGTCGAGATGGGGGACGCGCTGGAGCGCGACCGCATGGGCCGCGATCTGCCAGTCCGGCAGGGCTGCCGCATCATCGGCGACGGTGAACTCTTCCTCATGAATTGGGACATTGGGGACAGCCTCGACGGCCGTTACTTCGGACCTGTTCCCGCCAGTTCCATCATCGGCCGGGCGCTTCCGCTCTGGACCGATGAGGAAGGCGATGGCCGCTACGAATGGCGGGCGGTCACGCATTGAACTCACGCCAAATCCACCAACACAGGAGACATACCATGCCACAGATCGGTCAATTCGCGCGTGACGCATCCGGCTTCGCCGGTCAGCTCGTCACGCTCACCATGAAGCGCGATCTCGTCATCGTGCCCGCCGAACATTCCGATGCGGAGAATGCGCCGGACTATCGCGTCCATTTCATTGAACATGACGGGCCGGAGGTCGGTGCTGCATGGAAACGCACCGGCGAAAAGGCTGGCGAATATCTCTCGGTACTGCTTGACGATCCCGCCTTGCCGCAGCCGATCCGCGCCAACCTGTTCCGCGATGACGATGCAGGCTCGTCATGGTCGCTACACTGGAGCCGTCCAAAGCCCCGCGAAGATCGGGACTGAGATCATGCGATCCTGCGCCCTCCTTCTCTTCACGGCCCTGCTGTCGGCTGGCAGCGGCTCGATGCCGGCCATCGCGCAGATCACGCCGCAACCCGCGCCTGTCACCGTGCATACCCATGCTGCTTTCATTGCCGAGGCGTCACAGCGCTTCGGCATTCCAGAGCACTGGATTCGGGCCGTGCTGCGCGTGGAGAGTGCGGGCGATGTGCGCGCAATTTCCTCGGCGGGCGCGATGGGACTGATGCAGGTCATGCCCGATACCTGGGCGGGCCTGCGCCGCCGCCATGGTCTCGGGCGCGACCCTTACGATCCGCGCGATAACATCCTCGCAGGCACGGCGTATCTGCGCGAGATGTGGAACCGCTACGGCAATGTTGCGGCCATGCTTGCCGCCTACAATGCCGGTCCCGGTCGCTATGACGAGCATCTGGCGACGGGCCGCGTTTTGCCCGCAGAAACGCGCGCCTATGTCGCCGCGCTCGCGCCGCTTCTTGGGCATGCGACTGCGCCTGATGTGCCGACGATTGTGCCGCCGCCACCGCCGGATTGGCGCGAAGCTCCGCTCTTCGTTGCGCAATCCAGCGGCAATTCGGCGGCGGCCAATCAGCCGTCGAGCGATGTCCGCGCAACCGTTCCTCTGCGCGATTCCGTCGATCAGGAGCCGCAGGACGGCAGCATATTCGTGGCCCGTGCGAGCAATGGAGATGCGCTATGAGCATGGCGTCTCCACGCGCTTTCGGTCCGCTCCCGGTATGCAGTCAGGCAAGGGGTCACCTGGCTGAGTTCCCGGCTGGAAGGGCAAAAAGGGAAAGAAAGGCGGAGGGCAAGATAAAGCAAACCGGCACCATGCGGTGGCGGTTTCGGGGCAAGCCCTTGTCTGCACACTGTTTGGGGGCGGCGCTGGCGGCACCTTCATTTTCGAGCCCGCGTGCCGCGGTCGTTCACAATCCCTTGGATTTGCGGGGTTTTGACCGGCACTCTAGCCGGAAATCGAGCGGTTTTCCGCATTTGTGGCCGGTGGTCTGTCCATGACTGGCGACGACGAATTCCGCTTCAGGCCGAAACCCGGCCGCATCCGCGCCGACACGCCAAAGGTGGGCAAGGCCAAGAGCTTTCTCACGCAGGCGAAGAAGATCGCCCGCCAACATAGCAATGCTCCATCGCGTTCGGCGGCGTCATCGTTGCCGCGCTCTAGATCGGCAGCGACCGCCAAGGGCGGCAAGGCTTCGCGGACCAATGGCGGGCCGGGCCTGAAGCACGGACGCGGCGCGGCCTTCGTGCGCGCCCGCACCTTGTCGGGCGGCTGGAAGCACAGCACGCGTGGCCAGCGCCGTGTCATCGTCAAGACCCGCTACGTTCAGGGCGCCGGCAAGAACGGGAAATCCGCTGCGCATCTGCGCTACATCCAGCGCGACGGCACCTCGCGCGACGGCGAGCGCGGCCAGCTCTATTCCGCCACCGAGGATCGCGCCGATGGCGCTGCCTTCGTCGAGCGCGGCGCGGACGATCGCCACCAGTTCCGCTTCATCGTTTCGCCCGAGGACGGCGCGGACCTCTCCGACCTCACGGCCTATACCCGCGATCTCATGGCCCAGGTCGAAACCGATCTCGGCACGAAGCTCGATTGGGTCGCGGTCAATCACCACAACACCGGCCACCCGCATGTCCATCTCATCGTGCGCGGTAAGGATGATCTCGGCGAAAACCTCGTCATTAACGGTGACTATCTCGCCAACGGTATCCGCGAGCGGGCGAGCGATCTGGCGCTGCTCGAACTCGGTCCCGTCACCGAGATCGAGCAGAGCCGCAAGCTCTCGGCCGAAGTCGATCAGGACCGCTTCACCCGCATCGACCGCGCCATGACCGAGGAAGCCGAGGACCGCTTCCTCGACCTGCGCCGCCTCGCCAAGCTGGAAAAGATGGACTTCGCTGTCGAGCACGGCGACATCATCCGCAACATGCACAAAGCGCTGAAGGCCGATGGGCTGGAGCGCGACCCCATGACCTTCCAGATTCACGACGCAGCGCCCGAAGTCCCGATCGTCGGCCGTGTCGTCGACAAATATCTGACCGACGAGCTGGGCGAGAACCTGACCGTCGTGGTCGACGGCATCGACGGCCGCACGCACCATGTCGCCGGCATCGACCCGGCCCGTGTCGTCGACGCCCGGATCGGCAGCGTCATCGAGATCGGCCCGCCCGACACCGCGAGCCGTCCGTCCGACCGCACCATTGCGACGATCGCCGAAGGCGGCATCTATCGGCCGAGCCGGCATCTCGAACAGGCGAAGTTCGAGGGCCGCGTGCCGGGCGGTGACTATGACGGCTATGTCGATGCGCATGTGCGCCGGCTGGAGGCGCTGCGCCGCGCCGGGATCGCCGAGCGGATCGACGCCGACCAATGGCGCATCCCGCAAGACTATGAGGCCCGCGCCGCCGCCTATGACGCAGGCCGCAACCGGCAGGCCAATATCCGCATCCTCGCGACCGCGCGCCTCGAACAGCAGATCGGCGCGGACGGCGCGACCTGGCTCGACCGGCGGCTGGTCTCGGCCGAGACATCGGATCTCGCCCCGTCCGGCTTTGGTCAACAGGTGCGCAATGCGATGGACCGCCGCCGGGAGCATCACATCGCCCAGGGCGATGCCGTTCGCCAGCCGAATGGCGGCATCGCCTATCGGCGCAATCTGCTGGCCACGCTGCGCGAGCGCGAGGTCGCCCGTGTCGGTGGCGAGCTGGCCGCGACGAAGTGCTTGCCGTTCCGCGCCGCCGCCGATGGCGAGACCGTCTCCGGCAAGTTCACCGGGACGGTCCAGCTATCAAGCGGCAAGTTCGCGCTGGTCGAGCAGAGCCATGAGTTCACGATGGTCCCGTGGCGGCCGGTCATAGATCGCCAGCTCGGCCGCGAAGTCGCAGGCGTCGTGCAGGGTGGATCGGTGTCGTGGCAGTTGGGGCGGCAACGGGGATTGGGGATTTGACAAGGTGGATTGGCCGCGCCCTCGCTCGGACGGAGGGCGCGTGGCAGTTCGTCACGCGTTCAGGGAGAGTGGAATTGTCGCCCGTATCAGCAAAGCGACGAGGTCCGCCTGCCGATGCGTGTGGGTTTTCTGGAACAGGTTTTGCAGATGATAGGTGATGGTGGTCGGCTTCACGCCGAACTCCTCACCGATTTCCTCAAGCCGTTTGCCAGCCACCAAGGCAGCAGCGAGTCTTGCCTCAGCCGACGTGCATCCGAACAGCGAAGCCAACACCTCAGCAGAGATATCGGCCTGCCTGTCGGGGTCCACTACAAGCGCTACCGCATGGCGAGCGTTGCTGCCGGGAAGACCGAGTGACGAAATCTGCAAGACAAGAGGATGGCCTTCATGTCTTTCGACGGCAATCGTGTGGCTGTTTCCAACCTCTCGTAGAGCGGTCGCAAGAGCTGACTTCAAGGGCTGCGAGGATTTTGCGGTGCGGGCCACCAGTCCCGTCGCCGTCAGAGACAGGCCGTCGCCCTTTCCGATCAGGTGACGACCCGCTTCATTCGTCATGCGCACTTCGCCGGATTCTTCGATGATAAATATGCCAATCGAAAGGCGGTCCAGAGCCGCCGCAAGGGCGGCGAGAGTGATTTCACCGTCCTTGACCGCCTGCTCGATCAATCGCTGCTGTTCGAGCTGTAGATCAGCCAGAAGCGATCCGCGAACGCGATCGACTAAACGGAGCCGTGATTTGATCGTTGCGAGCAGGTCATCGAAGTCGACGGGTTTTACCAGATAGTCGTCCGCGCCGGCATTTTTGCCGTTCAATACCTCGGCTCTGTCAGCCAACGCCGTCAGAAAGACGAAGGGTACTTCGGCGAGGTCCGGACGATCAGCCCTGATTTGGGCCATCAATTCGTAACCGCCAAGCTCGGGCATGGTGATATCACACAAAATCAGGTCAGGACGCACCGCCTCAAGCTCAAGAAGGGCTTCCCGTCCGTTACCGGCTTCGACCACGCGATAGCCCGCCGAAACGAGCTCTTCGACAATATCGGAGCGAAGTTCGGCTTCATCTTCCACGCACAGGACAGTTCTTTGGCAACCGGATTCCGGATCCGGGGTGGGAAGTTGATCCGCGTTCATGCTGCTAGCACTTCCTCTCTGGGTATGGTGAGAACAAAGGTTGAGCCGCCGCCCTCTCGCTCGAAAGCATCCACGTCGCCACCATGCATGCGGGCAATGGTGCGTGCGACGTGCAGGCCAATGCCCGTCCCTTCAACGCCGACGGCCGTTTTTGCGCGAAAGAAGCGTTCAAACAGTTTGTCGCGCTCTTCCTCGGGAATACCGACGCCCCGGTCGCTGACCCGTATGCGTACCAACTGGTGATCCACCTCTGCCGAGACATCGATCGGGTGGGGCGGCGACGAATACTTGACGGCGTTGGAAAGCAGGTTGGCGACCACCTGGTCGATCAGGAGCGGATCGCACGAGGTCCATGCCGGCAATTGATCCAGTTCGACTCGGAAAATCCGGTTGGGCGATGTCTCCTTCTGACGCTCACAAGCTTCGACGATGAGTTTCGCGAGGTCGCAACGCCGAATATCGACATCGATCTGTCCGGCGTCCACCTTCGCGGCATTGAGCGTGCTCGATACAAGTCGGGTGAGCCGCAGCACCGCCGAGCGGATCTTGCCCGCGCGCTCATGGATTTCCTCTTCCGTCATTTGCCTGCCGCGGCGGATGATCCGCTGGGCGCTGGCATCGATGATCGACAAAGGGGTTCGGAATTGATGCGATACCATCGACACGAAGCCCTTGTAGAGCTCACGCAGGCCGGTTTCCCGTGCAAGGGATTCTTCGAGATCGCGCGTTCGTTCCGCAACGATGCTTTCGAGCTGGTCCCGGTGCTTGACGAGTTCGAGCTGGGCACCGAACGCGTCGGTCACGTCCCGAAAGAAAAGGATTCCGCCGACGATCTTGTCTTCCGATCTGATCGGATAGGAGAATTTCTCAATGTAGCGGCTGCTGTTGGGAACCGCATGTGCAGGCATGTGCAGGCTCTCGCCCGCGAGCGTCTGGCGCATCAGTTTCATGATCGTGTGATCGTCAGGAAACGAGTAGGCTTTCTGAATGGACTGGCCGACGATCTCTTTGCCGCCGGGAACGGGAAACATCGCGCTCATGGCGGAGTTCCAGTGTGTGCACCGAAGCTCCAGATCGAAGGCCGCCACTCCGTCTCCGCTGGACTCGAGCAGGAGTCGCGAGAAGTCGCGGTCGCGCCGGAGTTTGTTTTCAGCAAGGGCAACGGAACGCAGGCTTGCCACCAGACGCATGACGATAAATATCCCGAAGCCGAAAATCAGAACGACGGCGATGCTGGCTTCCAGAAGAATGCCCCTGTATTTCTCTCGCTGTCCTGCGACGGCGTTACGTTCGGCAATCATGATGTCGTTGGCCGCGCTTCTGAACATGGCGGCATCGCTCAAGAGGTTATCGAGAACCGATTGTGGAATAGCGGTTCTGGAAGGGGTTGCTGCCTTCAGCGCCTGTTCAAAAGCCTTCAGGTGGGCCGTTGCTGTCTCGATTGGCTCATTTCCCAGATTTCGGGCGATCACCTTTCCCAGCATCCCTTCGGAGAGAAGCGCAAGACGGCTGACGGCCATATCGAGATGAAGGTGAAGTTGCTCGACGTCCGTATCGGCTCGCTTGCCTCGGTTCCAGGCCTCGATGGCCAGTGCAAGCCGATGGTCCTCATAATGGACCTGGGAAATAAGCCACAAAACGTTTTCGCCGACGGAGTTAGCCAAATCCTTTTCGGCTTCCATCAATCGGTGCAGGGCCAGGCCCAGCAGTATTGCGCAGGCGACGACGACCCCTATGGTTAACCGCGTGACAGTTCGCTTGCTGACCAGAATATTCATCGAACCTCTATTGTACTGAGCTGCCATACCCATCGGGAATCATAGCGCTCGTCACGAATTTCGGCGATATCGTCTCGCGGATAAACGATCCACAGCGGTCCTTTGTCGCGTCGAGATAACGTCCTCCCGTCCATGCGCATTGCAAGCAGTACGCCGTATTCCTCGGCATCGGAGATCGGAAACGCGATCCTGTAGCCGTTGATAGCTTGCGCGAAGAGTATATCGCCTCTCGCTCCAACCGCTGCCAGCACGTCCTTCAGCAGAATGCCGTCAAAACGGGCTATCCCATCAGTCCAAGGCGTATGCGTTTCAATTCGGTGCGCCGGAAACGTCGATAGCATGTCCTGATCGAAAAGTGCGGCGCCGGCGCCATTCGTCTTTTCGATCTTTCCCGTCACCGAAAGCAGCACCTGTCCGCTCAGCGGCGCTAGGTCTTTCGAAAACGCCGGCTGCGCAAGAAGCAGGGCAAGCGCCACTAATGACTGTAACCAGAATATGCGGCCATCCGAAATATTCATCTGAGCGATCTTTCACAAGCGAAGCAATTTGAGCTTTCGGCGGTGTAAGTGATCGCTTTTTTCTGCGCCCCCTATGAACATACGGGGCGCACCCCGATTTCTCCCCTTAAGTAGATTAGGCAAGTCTACTGCTCCAGGGATTTTAGTACATCCGCTGGAGCACGGGTTCAACCAAATATAAAGCAATCAGGAATAATCATGAAGTTCGTCATTATCGGACTGCTTTGTCTTGCCGTTGGCGGATGCAGTCAAACCTCTTCACAAACGGAAGCAACGACCTCGGCGCGCGGAAAAACGGCGGTGGCCACAGCCGGAATGCAGAAGAAGCGGCCCACGACGAAGAGAGATGCTTGCGCGCAAGCGGTCCAGCAGCAATCGAATGCTGCGATGCTGGGTGGTGCGCTCGGTATGGTCGGAGGTTTCGGCGGTTTCGGTGGGCGCGGCGGTATGATTGCCAGCCAGGTCGCTTCGACCGCAGGCAACATGGTCGCCAGCAGTCAGTCGGCCAAGGCGCAGGCAGGGGTCATGCAAGAATGCTACTGAGAAACACTGGACACGCGGGGGCGGCCAGCCCATGCGAAAGTCGCCTTCAGAGACTGATCAGGCTGCTGTTGGTGGTAGGCATGGCAACGTATGCTTTGCCCGCCGCCGCTCTCGATAGTCGGGAGGCGGGGCAGGTTGTCACCATACTGGAGAAGCTCGTCACCGAAACCGGTAGCACCGTCTATTACGACGCGGAGGCCGCAGAAGAATGGTTTCAGATCGATGACGAAGCCACCGGCTTGATCGCTGCCGCCGGTTTCACCCGTCAGAGTTGGAAAACGGCATTCGACCAGACGATGACCGGCTTCATTGCTTCAATTCCGCCGTCCGAACTGGAGCAGTTGATGGCGGATTTTATCAATCAGTTCGGTGAAGCCGCGAAGATGACGCCGGAACAGAAGGCGCAAGCAGCCAGCCTGATGGGGGCGGAGATGGGCCATTTCGACGGCATCCGTGCGAGGGGCGCCAAGTATCAGGAATTCGTCAGCCCGTACACTCCCCGACTGAGGAAGATCACGTTTCAGCGGTAAGGGGTAGTTTCGGATCTGCCATTCGGCAGATCGGAATAATGCGGCAGAAGAAACTCGATATTCTTTCCAAAGATAAGCCGCTCATCTCAACAGTGAAGTTCGAAAACTGTGACGGCACGGGAGACCCGTTCTCCCGCCTCTTTATTCTACGTGGAGTCTCGCGCTCTAGTGAAAGAATTTTTGGTCGCCCCCTCTGACCATATGGGGCGGCCTGGAAATCAGCCTGCTACGCCATTCGAAATTTGAACGGAGGTTTGCAGGCGATGTCGATCACAAGCGCGCAATCGAGGTGAGGTCACCGGCCACAGGTCGGTCGGCGTGCTTCCTTTTGAACCCGTGCGCGCGGTTTCGAGAGCCGCCTGCCTATACGCGCCTCGCTTGATCCGAATCCACTGAAGACACCACACATTACGAGAGTAGCACCATGGTATTGACCCGCGACGCGACGCATTCCATTTCATTGAACCGTAAAAGCCGCCTCCTTTGCGCCACGGCGCTCATGAGCGCACTGCTGCCGCTTGCGACCGTGCAGGCCCAGCAAGCGCACTACCGCTATACGCAAAGCGGCATCTATGACGAAGACATCGCGATCAATACGGTGGTTACCATGTCGACCGCCGCGGGCACCATCGCGACCTACGGCGGCAACCTGAGTTTCCAGACGTCTGGTTCGACTTTGGATTTGGGATCGGGAGGTGGCGATCACGGCACGATCATCTTCTCGCCTGAAACAGTAACCGGCATTCAAACCTCGCCAGGATCATACGCTGGATTATTGCGACTGTGGGATGGGCGTTTCCAGTTTGGTGAGGACTCCGCAGCACGCGAATATTTCGCGCAACATGGCACCCGCGTTGCCCTGGTTGGCGACGGCGTTCTGGATCTCGCCGGCAGCGATCTCAGTTTTTACAATTTTCAGCGGGGAAGTCGCGGTTTTGTGCTCAATGACAGCGCGGGAACCACTGCGACGTTCAGCGTCACAACCGGCGTAATAAACGGAGGCCTTCGCGACGGTGCGGGAACGTTGCGCTTGAGGAAAACCGGCGCTGGGGGGCTCGTCCTCACGGGTGTCAGCGACTACTCCGGCGGCACCGAGGTTGCTTATGGGACTCTAATTGTTGATAGCGCCGCAGCTGTTGGAACGGGTGCGATCGAATTCACTTCTAACGGTTCGTCAGCCTCCGGTTTGGATTTTCGCACCGACGGGCAGAACCTAGCCAACGACATTCTCATTTCGGGCACAGCCGGAGCGGCTATCGATGTTGATCCGGGGAGATCGGCGACGTTGGCAGGCACGATCACCGGTGGAGGCCGTTTGACGAAGTACGGTAACGGGACCCTCACTCTGACTGGGCAAAATACCTATACGGGCGATACCAGCATCCAATACGGCACACTCGTGCTCGACAGCGGCGATGCGATCGCCGACACCAATCTACTGAGTATCAGCGACTACGGCACGCTGCGTCTAGCGCAGAGCGAAACGATCGATCGTCTCGATGGCTTTGGGGGATCAGTTGTTCTCGGTGATGGCACAACACTTTCCGTCGGTGCTTTCAATGGAAATTCGCGCGTATCGAGCGTGATCAGCGGCGCTGGCGGACTGCGCAAACTCGGCACTGGCACACTCGAACTGCTTCGCGAAAACACCTACACGGGCGAAACTGTGATCGAAGGCGGCCGGGTTCTGGCAGGCCGGAACAATGCCTTCGGTCTTGGCGATCAGGTGACCTTCAAAAGAACGGCGGAAGGCCGCAACACCCTCGAACTGTCGAACGGCGTCACTATCGCCCAGAATATGCTGCTCGAAGACAGCATCAATCTCGACAATAACGATCTCAGCACCCTGTCCGGCGTCATTTCCGGTCACAATCACCTCATCCACAAGGTCGGCCAAGGAACCGTTCGCCTTACCGGCGAGAGCCTTGATGCCCCAGGTGCGATCGTCCGCGGAGGCGGGTTGTCCTTTGACGGCAACTATAGCGGCAGTGTCGATGTGGAGTTCGGCGGCACCGTCACCGGCTCGGGTCGCATTGGCGGCGACGTCGAGGTTGCTGATGGCGGTCGTCTTTACGGCCGACACGACCGCACGCTAACGATGGGCAGCCTGACGCTCAACGAAAATTCCGACGTCGAGATTCTGGTCGGTGCACCGAACACAACGGCATTCTTCGAGGTGGAAGGCGATCTCACGCTCGACGGGCGGCTCACCATTGCCGACGGTACCGGCGAATTCGGTCAAGGCGTCTACCGTCTCTTCAACTATGGCGGCGTCCTGACCGACAACGGGATGGAAGTCGTCGGCGTGCCCGATGGCAGCCAGTACGGCATCGGCGATATCGAGATTCAGACCGCCATCGACAAGCAGGTGAACGTCGTCGTGGGCGGCGATCCCGGCCCAGGGCCTGACCCGCGTCCGGATATACTGTTCTGGGACGGTCCGAACCTGATTGCGGATGGTGTAATCTCTGGCGGAAGCGGCACCTGGACCAACGGAACAGAGAACTGGACGACCACGAATGGTGATGCGAACCATGACTGGGGCAGCCGTTTTGCCGTGTTTCAGGGCGATGCAGGCACGGTCCTCGTCAACGGTGCCAATGGCCAAATCTCGGTTACCGGCATGCAGTTCGCCGTCGACGGTTACCGTGTCGAAGGTGATGCCATCACCCTCGCGGCGGCGGAATCCGTCATCCGCGTCGGCGATGGCTCGCAGGCGGGCGCCAACTATGTCGCGACGATTGCCTCCGACCTGCGCGGCGACGGCGCGCTGGTCAAGGACGATCTCGGCACCTTGGTGCTCACCGGCAACAACAGCTACCGCGGCGACACCATCGTGCGGGCCGGCACGCTCGTGGGCGATACCGACAGCATCCGCAACAACATCGGTAACAACGGCCATGTCGTGTTCGATCAGTGGAGCGACGCCGTCTTCGAGGGCAATATCTATGGTCGCGGCACCATGGAGAAGTCCGGCTCGGGAACACTTACCCTTGCCGGGCGCAGCGATCTCGACTGGGTGATCGACGCAGGCCGTCTGGTGTCCAGAACCGATCTGTTCGGCGGCAACGTTTCGATTGCTGACAGCAGCTTCATGCAGTTCGAGCAGGACGGCAGCGGCACCTATCGTGGCACGATCTCAGGTAGTGGAGGTCTGCGGGTCACCGTCGGCAACGGAAACCTGCTTCGTCTGACAGGTGACAGTTCGGCATTTGAGGGCGACACTGCTGTGTTCACCGGTGGACTGCAGGTTGATGGAAAACTCGGCGGCCATCTGGCCTTGTACGATGGCACCGTCCTTATGGGCGACGGTACTGTCGGTACAACCGCCGTCAATTCCGGTGCCACCGTAGCACCGGGCAGTTCGCTCGGTACGCTCAGCGTCAACGGCAACATCCGTTTCTACGGCGGGTCGACCTATCTCGTCGACGTCAACAATGAAGGCCAGTCGGACCTGATCGACGTCTCGGGAACCGCTACGATCGATGGCGGCGCCGTTCGGGTCATTGCCGGAACGGGCAACTATGCTGCCGCCACGCAGTATACGATCCTGACTGCCGACGGTGGCGTGACCGGGACCTTCACCGAGGGTATCACTTCGAACCTCGCCTTCCTCGACCCTTCGCTCAGCTACGACGACAACAACGTCTATCTGACGATGACGCGTAACGGCACCACGTTCGAGAATGTGGGCGTCACCCGCAACCAGATCGCCACCGGCGGCGGCGTCGAGAGCCTGAGCGAGGGTAATGCAGTCTATGATGCCGTCCTGAACCTTTCGGCTGAACAGGCACGCTATGCTTTCGAGCAGCTTTCGGGCGAGATCCACGCTTCCGCCAAGACAGCTTTGATCGAAGACAGCCGCTTCCTTCGCAACGCTGTGAACGATCGTCTCCGCGCGGCCTTCGACGGCGTGGGTGCGTCGGGCGCAGCGGTGACCTATGAAAACGGTGTGCCGCAGCCGGTTGCAGCCAATTCGGATCGCTTCGCGGTCTGGGGCCAGGGTTTCGGTTCCTGGGGGCATACGGAGGGCGACGGGAATGCTGCGCGTCTCAACCGCAAAACCGGCGGCTTCTTCTTCGGCGCCGACGCTCCGGTGTTTGACACCTGGCGCTTCGGCGCGGTCGCAGGCTATAGCAGCACCAGCTTCGATGCGAAGGACCGCCACTCGTCGGGTTCGAGCGACAATTACCATGTCGGCCTCTACGGCGGAACGGCTTGGGGCGATCTCGCCTTCCGGTCTGGCGCGGCCTATACCTGGCACGATATCTCGACCAGTCGTAGCGTTGCCTTCCCCGGCTTCAGCGAAAGCCTGAAGGGAGACTACAACGCCGGCACGGCGCAGGTCTTCGGCGAACTGGCCTATGGCTTCAGCATGGGCGCTGCCCGCTTCGAGCCCTTCGCCAACCTCGCCTTTGTGAACCTGCACACCGACAGCTTCCGCGAGACTGGTGGGGCTGCGGCGCTTACCAGCGGATCTGCCAGCACCGATACGACCTTCACGACGCTCGGCCTGCGTGGCTCGACGACCTTTGATCTGAACGGCGCCTCGGTTACGGCGAAGGGCATGGTCGGCTGGCGCCATGCCTTCGACGATGTGACGCCGACCTCGACCATGCGCTTCGCCGGCGGCGGCGATGCCTTCACCGTCGCAGGCGTGCCGATCGCGCGCGATGCTGCCGTGGTGGAAGCAGGTCTCGACTTCGCGCTGACGCCATCCGCCGTGATCGGCGTCACCTATGGCGGACAGTTTGGGTCCGGCATTGTCGACCAATCGTTCAAAGCCAATTTCAGCGCGAAGTTCTGATTGGTCTTTCGCAAATCAGTAATTCGCTGTTGGCGCCGAAGCTGGTGCCAACAGCCGATGAATTAGCCGCGAAGGAGTTTGATGCGTGGCAAAATTACTCGACTATCCTCCGCATGACGATGAAGAAGAAATTGATGAAGAAGATATCGCCGTCATTCTGCCGTTCTTCCTTGCGTCGATCGCTGCACTTTGGGTCGTGGCCAGTATCTACATCGATCGATCGTTCGGAATTTTGGACATTGTCTCGGCAGCGGGACTCCTCGCCACAATAATCGCTATGTACGTGTCGCTTAATAGGCGATTGCAGCTCGTTGAGCAGCAGGTGACAGATATTCGCGCAGCGGACGATGAATATCCATCTGATGAGCACTCCGGACTGAGCGTCATTGATCATCGATCCTTCAAAGCCAACCGGTTATGAGGTAAAATGGATGGAAGAACACTCCGTGTCCCAGATTCTGGAGAGCCTGTCGAAGTTGATTCCGGCAACGGAGCGGGTGGACAATTTGTTCAATTCGCGCCTTCTTGAGGCGTATCCCGATATTTACCGTGTCTTTGCCGCAGACATCGATCCGGCCGAACGCAGCCTTATGCAGACTCTAACGGTCATGCTTTGCGAGGTCCGGCATTTCGGATCGATACGGGTTACTGTCCGGGCTCTGACCGGTACGCATAAGATCTGTCGGCTGATCGACACGTATTATGAGGCGCTGGCGGAAACATTGGTATGGACGCTTCGCCGAAGTCTCGGCGACTGTTTTACAGCCGAAATGGAGCGCATCTGGTGGGAAGCGCTCTACACAACACATCAAGCCGATTGTGGAAAACCTGTCGTGGAAGCGAGACACTTCCAACGACCTTTGTCGGCGGCAGACGAGCCTTCAATATTTGTGGCGCCACGCGCCGGGTGGTTTCAAAGTGAAAGCAGATAACACTCCTATTCCCGAGAAGCGGGACAACGGGCCTCTTCCTCTCTTCTATAAGGAGCCGGTACTTCTTCGTTTCGAGGAGCACGGCGAAGCTGCCCTGTTGCCGGCCCGAAACTTCGATTTCGCGCGCGAAGCCGTTGCTGTTCCGCTCTGCATTAGCGAGTTTGCTGTTGCGATGCGGCACTATCCGATTGTCTTCGCCATGGAAGACAACGCACCGCCAATCGCATTGGTCGGTATCCGGCGGCACGACAATCTCTTCGTCGCGCTTGACGGCACCTGGCGTCCGGGCACCTATATCCCGGCTTATCTGCGCCGCTATCCTTTCATCGTTACCGAGACCCAGGACAGGACGCGGCAATTTCTGAGCGTCGATCGGAGGAGCGAACGCTTCGTCGCGTGCGCGTCCACGCACAAAAATGCCGAGCGCCTGTTCGATGCCGATGGCAATGCAACCACGACCGCCAAATCGGCAATGGCCTTTTGCCATGCCTATCACATGGACCACGCAGCCACGGTCGCCTTCTGCCAGGCACTGATCGCCGCCAAGCTGCTCACGCCCTATCACGCGGACTTCCAGCTTCCTGACGCTTCGCGGCATCAGGTCAACGGCTTCCAGTCCGTGGACGAGAAAGCATTCCGCGCGTTGCCCGCAAAGACCGTCGCTGATTGGCATGTAAAGGGCTGGCTCGACCTGGTGACTCTCCACCTCCTGTCACAGCGCAGTTTCCAGAACCTCCTTGATCTCAATGCGCTGCGCGCGAACGAACGAAAGGCGCTCGCATGATGAGCAAGAAGTTTCTCGGCATTTCCTCCCTTGCTGCGACAGCGATCATTGCTGCCGCAGCCATCTACGCGATCCCGAGCGGGGCGCAGTCTTCGTCCGGACCGGATTCCCTGTTCACCTCGTCGGATGCCGATCCTGCCCCGCAGCGCTTCGAGCTGGCACAGGCACAGACGAACAGCCAGGTCGGCGGCGTAGCGGCATCGACCCTGCCGGGCGGTGCATCCTCACTTAATGAGACCTACAAGGACTGGCGGGTCGCTTGCCAGATCATCAACAACGCCAAGCGCTGTGTGTTTTCGCAGGCCCAGGCACAGCAGAATGGACAGCGTGTCCTCGCGATTGAGCTTTCCGCTCCGGTAGGCAACGTCGTCACTGGAACGCTCGTGCTTCCATTCGGTCTCGCGCTCGGTTCCGGCGTCACCTTCCAGATCGATGAAAAGCCGGCAATGCAGCCGTTGCGCTTCCGCACCTGTGTCCCAGGTGGATGCCTCGTCAACGTCAATTTTGACGCGGCGACGATTGTAGCCCTTCGTGCTGGTGCGGCCCTCAAGATCAAGGCCACGGCGGATGGCGGCGCGGCAGCGCCGTTCTCCATTTCGCTCCAGGGATTCGGCACGGCTCTTGATCGCGTGGCGGCGCTTTCGCGTTGAGGGCGGGAGCACTCGCGATAGGGGAGGTCGATGATTGCGCTTCCTCACGGAACGGTCCCGCGGCCAGCACTTTTGGCTGGCATTGCAGGCACGCGAGGGGTTGGCAATTGAGCCGACCATCCGGGTAGCCAGACCATGCGCCGGCTTCAAAAGCTCTCCGAAACTTGGCAGTCGCCATCACGGCTCGGCACCCGCATTCCGATGATCTCGCTGATCCAGACGCTTGCCGTTGCCGAATATCTGAACTTCCGTCACGCGGCGAACTTTCTCGGCGTCAGCCCGTCGAGCGTCAGCGAACGCATCAAGGCGCTGGAAGAAGACCTTGGCATCCTCCTCTTCGAGCGCCATGCGCGTGGCGTCCGGTTGACCGAAG
The DNA here is from genome assembly GCF_040372265.1 of Brucella sp. NBRC 113783. Taxonomy (NCBI): domain Bacteria; kingdom Pseudomonadati; phylum Pseudomonadota; class Alphaproteobacteria; order Hyphomicrobiales; family Brucellaceae; genus Brucella; species Brucella sp. NBRC 113783. Next base: position 49,211 of record NZ_BAABRX010000004.1, read on the forward strand.
CCGGACGGCATTTCGTCGAGGGCGTCGCCGCCGGAATCGATAGGCTCGAACATGCCGTTAAAACCGCTGGGGCTTTTGCGCGCGGCGATCTCGGCTGCATCAGAGTCGGCGTCTATGCGCTCACACCCGGCAGCTTCCTCGACCAGCTCCTTGCGCAGTATCGCAAGAACCATCCGCACGTCGCCATAGAAATCAGCGAAGGCACCGCGCGCGACATCATCGTCCAGCTTCGCGCGGACCGGGTCGATATCGCCTTCGTAGCCGGAGCTCCCGATCTTCCCGACTGCCATTCGCGGCGCATCTGGCATGAACCGTTGGTTGCGGTTCTCCCTTCCAGCCATCCGCTTGCCGATACCGAGAGTATTGCCTGGGACGAGTTGGCGGGAGAAGCCTTTCTCGTCCGGCATAACGGTACGGGCCCGCAAGCCTATGACCACATCATCCAGCGTATGGCCGGCCGTTGGGTAGATGCGCCCGCGATCCTGCGCTGCGATGTCGAGCGTTGCACGCTGATGCAGATGATCGCGCAGGGATTCGGCGTGTCGATAGCCGGACAGGCCGCGGGTCTGGTCGATATTCCCGGCGTCGTCTTCCGCCCGTTCCGCGACGAGCCCGAACCGATACCATTCTCCGTAGTCTGGTCGCCCTACAATCAGAGCGCGACGCTTCGCAACCTGCTGGACCTTGCCGGCAGGATGGGACGGTCAGCCCGGCTCAACTGATTGTTTCAGCAGCTCGCCAGGATCGACTTCGAGCGCATTGGCGATCTGGCCCAGCACGGTAACGCTGGCGGATACATCTCCGCGCTCGATTGCGCCGACATAACGCATGCTCAGGCCGGCACGGTCAGCCAGTTCCTCTTGCGTCAGTTTTTTCGCATGACGTATCCGACGCAGATTCCTCGCCATGATCTCCTTGAGATCCATGGCAAAAGCGAAACCAGCATAGGAACGATCATTCTAGGAATGATCGTTCCTATTCGTATGCTATAGTGCTGTCTGGCTATATTTCCGGGGGCTTAAACACATTGCCCCGGTCTGAAAGGATGACGATCATGCGCGTTCAGCCGGATCTCGACCCCAACGTAGAGGACGAAGCGCCGACCGGGCCGGACATCACCCTTTACGACGAGGTGCATTTCGTCACTTACATGCGCCTGCTCGACGCCGAGGCCGAGGGCGCGGACTGGCAGGAAGTGGCCCGTATCGTTCTTCACCGCGATCCCGCAAATGACGAAGCGGGAACCCGACGATGCTGGGCTAGTCATCTGGCCCGCGCCCAATGGATGACAAAGAACGGCTATCGCCGCATCCTCGAACAGGATGCCGAAGAACGCTGGCGCAGAAGCCTGCACTGAACCGTCCTATTCGCCGCCGCTGCTATCCGGCTCTCCTCCGGCCCCGTCTTCTCTATTGCACCTCGCGAAACCGTCTATTCTCTGATCGGCTCCACCCATTTTGCCGATTGGAGCCTGTATGCGCGGCGGCCGAATATTATGGGGTCAGATCACCGTCGTTCTGACCATCGCTCTGGTGACGACCTGGGCGGCGACCCAATGGACCGCATGGCGGCTCGGCTTTCAGGCGCAGCTTGGGAACCCTTGGTTCGAGCTGGCGGGCTGGCCGGTCTATTATCCACCTGCGTTCTTCTGGTGGTGGTTCTCCTTCGACGCTTATGCGCCCACGATCTTCACCGAGGGCGGCATCATCGCCGTGTCCGGCGGCTTCCTCGCCATCGTCGCCGCGATCATGATGTCGATCATCCGCTCGCGCGAGGCTCGGAACGTTGCGACCTATGGTTCGGCGCGCTGGGCCGAGGACAGGGAAATCCGCGCCGCCGGCCTGCTCGGTTCCGATGGCGTCGTGCTCGGCCGCTACGATCGCGACTATCTGCGCCATGACGGCCCCGAGCATGTCCTGTGCTTCGCGCCGACCCGCTCCGGCAAGGGCGTCGGCCTCGTCGTGCCGACGCTGCTGACCTGGCCGGGAAGCTGTATTGTTCACGATATCAAAGGGGAAAACTGGACGCTGACGGCGGGTTTTCGCGCCAGGCATGGCCGCGTCCTGCTGTTCGATCCGACCAATGCGAAGTCGTCGGCCTACAATCCGCTGCTGGAGGTCCGGCAGGGCGAATGGGAAGTCCGCGACGTGCAGAATATCGCTGATATTCTGGTCGACCCGGAAGGTAGCCTCGACAAGCGCAACCATTGGGAAAAGACCAGCCATTCGCTTCTGGTCGGCGCGATCCTGCATGTCCTCTATGCGGAGCCCGACAAGACACTGGCGGGCGTCGCCAATTTCCTCTCCGATCCGCGCCGCCCGGTGGAAGCCACCCTGCGCGCGATGATGGACACGCCGCATCTCGGCGAAGCCGGCGTGCATCCCGTCATTGCATCGTCGGCCCGCGAGTTGCTGAACAAATCCGACAACGAGCGCTCGGGCGTGCTCTCCACCGCCATGAGCTTTCTCGGCCTCTACCGCGATCCCATCGTGGCGCGGGTGACGGCGCGCTGCGACTGGCGCATCGCCGATCTTGTGGGAAGCAAGAAGCCTGTCAGCCTCTACCTCGTGGTGCCTCCCTCCGACATCAACCGTACCAAGCCGCTCATTCGCCTGATCCTCAACCAGATCGGCCGCAGGCTTACCGAGGAGCTGACCGCATCGGGCAAGCGCCATCGCCTGCTGCTGATGCTGGACGAATTTCCGGCGCTGGGCCGGCTCGACTTCTTCGAATCCGCGCTCGCCTTCATGGCCGGCTACGGTCTCAAAGGTTTTCTGATCGCGCAGAGCCTCAACCAGATCGAGCGCGCCTACGGGCCGAACAACGCCATCCTCGACAATTGCCATGTGCGCGTGAGCTTCGCGACGAACGACGAGCGCACCGCCAAACGCGTATCAGACGCGCTCGGCACGGCGACGGAGATGCGCGACTCCACCAACTATGCCGGCCACCGGCTTTCGCCCTGGCTCGGCCACCTCATGGTGTCGCGGCAGGAGACGGCTCGGCCTCTGCTGACGCCCGGCGAAATCATGCAGCTTCCGCCATCCGAGGAAATCGTCATGGTCGCGGGCACGCCGCCGATCCGCGCGACCAAGGCCCGCTATTTCGAGGACGCGCGCTTGCAGGAGCGCATCGTCAATCCGCCAGCGCTGACGGCCGCGCCCGCGAATGCCGCGGCAACCGATGACTGGTCCGGCCGCGTCGTCGTGGCGGGAGGAGCATCGGGTATCGCCGCTGGCGGCTCCGATGGCGATCCCGCCAATGCCGGCATCCGCCGCGAGCCGGAATTACCCGAGCATGAAGAGATCGTTCCGCCACCAACACCGGCAGCGCAGGAATTCGAGCTGCTGGACGACGAACCCGATGTGGATGCCGCCAAGGCCAACGCCATGCGCGCCCGGATGCGCATGGTCGCGCGGCAAGCGTCTTTGGACCCCGGCGATGGCATAGAGCTTTGAGGACCGCGCCATGACAACCCGCACCCGCATGAACGTCTATTTCGACCCGGCCTTGCTCAAACAGCTCGACGCGCTGTCGATGCGCCGCAAGGTCTCCAAATCCGCCATCGTCGAGGCCGCCGTCGCGTCCTTCCTGTCGGGCGATACAAGCGAGAAGCTGGAGGCGGCCATGTCGCGAAGGCTGGACAGGCTCGGCCGTCAGGTCGACACGCTCGACGAAGATCTCGCCGTGCTGGGCGAAACCATCTCGCTCTTCATCAATATCTGGCTCTCTTCAACGCTGCCGTTGCCGGAGAGCGCGCAAGCCTCCGCCCGTGCGAAAGGGGCCGAACGGTTCGAGCGTTTCATGCAAACGCTGGGGAAGCGTCTGGCGACGGGAGACAGATTCCTGAAAGAGCTGTCGCGGGACATCGAGCCCTCCGAGGCAGAAGCAGAGCCTCAAAACCCTGGCGTCACCGCATCAACCAATAGGCCAGCGCTGTGATCGAAACCAACCAGATCACGATGATTGCGCTGGCAGCGGCCATGCTTTTCGGCTTTCCATCTCGTTCCAACGCCTGCCGCCGGAAGTCTGCCATCAGAGGTTCCGGGATTAGACGAATGGCGATGAGGATTCCCAGCGGGGCGATCAGCAGGTCATCGAGATAGCCGAGCACAGGGATGAAATCCGGGATCAGGTCGATGGGGCTCAGCGCATATGCCGCGACTGCTCCCGCTACGAGCTTGGCGCTGAACGGCGTGCGTGGATCGCGCGCGGCAATCCATAGCGCGACGATATCGCGCTTCAGGTTTCGCGCCCACGCCTTTGCCTTCTCCAACAGCATTCCGGTCCCATTTCCAAGTGTCGAAGCAGATATCATGCCTGGATACAGTGGAGTCGTATCACGTTTGTAACCGGCTTTAGATTTGGTGCGTGCTGCTCATTCTCCAGCAGGCACCCGTCCTATTCGCCGCCGATGGCCGCCGACCGCCGCACGACCTTCGATACTTGTTGAACTGGCCTGATTTCAGGCTCTTTTAATCGACCCCGATCCGGGGACCGTCTGTCGCGCCTCGTGGAGAAACGGGGCCGATATGAATGCAAGCCATCAAAAACCCGAAGCCATTGCACGCGGCGCGCGGATGCTACGCACCGCGCTTGGCCCGGCCATTTCGCGGCTACTGGAAGAACCATCCGTCGTCGAAGTGATGCTGAACCCGGATGGTCGTATCTGGGTGGACCGGCTGTCCGAGGGGCTTGCCGATACCGGCGAGATGCTGTCAGCCGCCGATGGCGAGCGCATCGTGCGCCTGGTCGCCCATCACGTCGGCGCGGAAGTTCACGCCCGATCCCCGCGCGTCTCCGCTGAACTCCCCGAGACCGGCGAGCGGTTCGAGGGCCTGTTGCCGCCTGTCGTCGCGGCACCCGCCTTCGCCATCCGCAAGCCCGCCGTCGCCGTCTTCACTCTCGACGATTACATCGCCGCCCGGATCATGGACGCCGACCAGGCCGCGACCTTGCGCGCGGCCGTCGCGTCTCGCGCCAACATTCTCGTTGCGGGCGGCACGAGCACCGGCAAGACCACGCTGACCAATGCGCTGCTCGCCGAGGTGGCGAAGACGGCCGATCGCGTCGTCATCATCGAGGACACGCGCGAGCTGCAATGTGCGGCGCCCAACCTCGTCTCGATGCGGACGAAGGAAGGCGTCGCCACGCTCTCCGATCTCGTCCGCTCTTCGCTGCGCCTGCGCCCGGATCGCATTCCCATCGGCGAGGTGCGCGGCGCGGAAGCGCTCGACCTGCTCAAAGCCTGGGGCACCGGCCATCCCGGCGGCATCGGCACAATCCATGCCGGAACTGGCATCGGCGCGCTGCGCCGGCTCGAACAGCTCATTCAGGAAGCCGTCGTCACTGTCCCGCGCGCCCTGATCGCCGAGACCATCGACCTCGTTGCCGTCCTCTCCGGCCGCGGCTCCGCGCGCCGGCTCGCCGAACTCGCCCGCGTCGAAGGGCTCGGCCCGGACGGCGATTACCACGTCACCCAAGCCATCCCTTTGGCCATCCCCACCAGCACAGGAGACCCCGCATGAAGCCACCGATCAACTTGTCCAAGCCGTCCAAACCCTCGGTCCTGCGCGGTGCCTATGATCGCCTCGCAGCCTCGACCGCGCTTGTCACCATCATGGTGATGGCGGCCACGCCGCCCGCCTATGCCTCCGGCTCCTCCATGCCGTGGGAAGAACCGCTCCAGAAAATCCTACAGTCGATCGAGGGGCCGGTCGCCAAGATCGTCGCAGTCATCATCATCATCGCCACCGGCCTCGCGCTGGCCTTCGGCGACACCTCGGGCGGTTTCCGTCGCCTGATCCAGATCGTCTTCGGCCTGTCGATCGCCTTCGCGGCGTCGAGCTTCTTCCTGTCGTTCTTCTCGTTCGGCGGCGGAGCGCTGGTCTGATGGCGGGCGCTTTCGAGCAACTGGACGTGCCGGGCTTCACCGTGCCGGTCCACCGGGCGCTAACCGAGCACATCCTGCTCGGCGGCGCACCGCGTTCCATCGCGATCCTCAACGGAACGCTGGCCGGGGCCGTCGGCCTCGGCCTGCGCCTCTGGCTGGTCGGCCTCCTCATCTGGGCCATCGGGCATTTCGCGGCGGTCTGGGCCGCCAAGCGCGATCCGCTCTTCGTCGAGGTCGGGCGCAGGCACCTGCGTATCCCGGCTTTCCTCGCGGTCTGAGGGAGGCGCCCGCCATGATGAACCTCTCCGAATATCGCCGCACTGCGGCCCGGCTTGCCGATTTCCTGCCATGGGCCGCTTTGGTCGGTCCCGGCGTCGTCGTGAACAAGGACGGCTCTTTCCAGCGCACGGCGCGCTTTCGCGGCCCCGATCTCGATTCCGCCGTCGCGGCCGAGCTGGTCGGCGTCGCCGGCCGCATCAACAACGCCTTCCGTCGCCTCGGCTCCGGCTGGAGCATCTTCGTTGAGGCGCAGCGCTCCGAGGCCGCGACCTATCCCGACAACCAATTCCCCGATCCGGCCTCCGGCCTGGTCGACGCCGAGCGCAAGGCCGATTTCGAGGAAGAAGGCGTTCACTTCGTCTCCGGCTACTATCTGACCTTCCTCTATCTGCCGCCGGCCGAGGAAGCCGCCCGCGCCGAGACCTGGCTATACGAGGGCCGCGAGCGCAGCGGCGTCGATCCGCATGAGATCCTGCGCGCCTTCACCGACCGTACTGACCGCGTGCTGGCGCTGCTCGACGGCTTCATGCCCGAATGCGACTGGCTCGATGACGGCGAGACGCTGACCTATCTCCATTCGACTGTCTCGACCAACCGGCATCGCGTCCGCGTGCCGGAAACGCCGGTCTATCTCGATGCGCTCCTCGCCGATCAGCCGCTGACCGGTGGGCTGGAGCCGCGCCTCGGCAATGAGCATCTGCGCGTCCTCACCATCATCGGCTTCCCGACGGCGACCACGCCGGGCTTGCTCGACGATCTGAACCGGCTGGCGTTCCCGTACCGCTGGTCCACCCGCGCGATCCTGCTCGACAAGACCGACGCGACGAAGCTGCTGATCAAAATCAGGCGGCAGTGGTTCGCCAAGCGAAAGTCGATCGCCGCGATCCTCAAGGAGGTGATGACCAACGAGGCGTCGGCGCTGGTCGATACCGATGCCGCCAACAAGGCCGCCGACGCCGACATGGCCTTGCAGGAGCTGGGCGCCGATGTCGTCGGCATGGCCTATGTCACCGCGTCGATCGTGGTGTGGGACGCCGATCCGCGTCTAGCCGACGAGAAGCTCCGTCTCATCGAGAAGGTCATTCAGGGCCGCGACTTCACGGCCATGGTCGAAACCGTCAATGCCGTCGATGCCTGGCTCGGCTCGCTCCCCGGACATGCCTACGCCAATGTCCGCCAGCCGCCGGTCTCGACGCTCAATCTCGCCCACATGATCCCCCTCTCTGCCGTGTGGGCGGGGCCGGAACGGGACGAGCATTTCGGTGCGCCCCCCTTGCTTTATGGCAAGACCGAAGGCTCGACCCCGTTCCGGTTATCCCTACATGTCGGCGACGTCGGCCATACGCTCGTCGTCGGCCCGACCGGCGCGGGCAAGTCCGTCCTGCTCGCGCTGATGGCGCTCCAATTTCGTCGCTATGAAAACAGCCAAGTCTTCGCCTTCGACTTCGGCGGTTCGATCCGCGCCGCCGCGCTCGCCATGGGCGGCGATTGGCACGATCTCGGCGGCGGGCTGACCGAGGGGGACGAGTTCTCCGTCGCGCTCCAGCCGCTCGCGCGCATCCACGACACCTATGAACGCGCCTGGGCCGCCGACTGGATCGTGGCGATCTTGATGCGCGAAGGCATTCCGATCACGCCGGAGGCCAAGGAGCATATCTGGACGACGCTGACCTCGCTCGCTTCCGCGCCGGTTGAAGAACGCACCATCACCGGCCTTTCCGTCCTGCTCCAGTCCAACGACTTGAAGCAGGCATTGCGCCCGTACTGCGTCGGTGGAGCCTATGGCCGGCTGCTCGACGCCGAGGCCGAACATCTGGGCAGCGCCGCTGTGCAGGCGTTCGAGATCGAGGGGCTTGTCGGAACCGGGGCGGCTCCGGCCGTCCTGTCCTATCTCTTCCACCGCATCGGCGACCGGCTCGACGGCCGCCCGACGCTGCTCATCATTGACGAAGGGTGGCTGGCGCTGGACGACGAAGGCTTCGCCGGCCAGCTTCGCGAATGGCTGAAGACGCTGCGCAAGAAGAATGCCTCCGTCATCTTCGCCACGCAGTCGCTCAGCGACATCGACGGCAGCAATATCGCCCCGGCCATCATCGAGAGCTGCCCGACGCGGCTGCTCCTGCCGAACGAGCGCGCGATCGAACCGCAGATCACGGCAATCTATCGGCGCTTCGGCCTCAATGATCGGCAGATCGAGATCCTCGCGCGGGCGACACCCAAGCGCGACTACTACTGCCAGTCCCGGCGCGGCAACCGCTTGTTCGAGCTGGGCCTTAGCGAAGTCGGCCTCGCGCTCTGCGCCGCTTCCTCCAAATCCGACCAAACCCTGATCGCGAATCTCGTCGCCGAACACGGCCGCGACGGGTTCCTCGCCGCGTGGCTCGCCGCCCGCGACGCGAGCTGGGCGGTCGATCTCATCCCGACTTTTCCCACCGCAGCAAAGGAGACCCTGCCATGAAGACTCGTTCTATCCGCACGCGCGCTGCCATCCTGGCCGCAACGATGCTTGCTGTTTCGCCCATGCTGGCGACGCAGCAGGCCCATGCCTTCGGCTTCGGCCGCATCGTCTATGACCCGACCAACTATGCGCAAAACGTCCTGACGGCGGCGCGCACGCTGGAGCAGATCACGCATCAGATCACCTCGCTTCAGAACGAAGCGCAGATGCTCATCAATCAGGCGAAGAACCTCGCCAGCCTGCCGTTCTCTGCGCTCCAGACCTTGCAGCAGAACGTCCAGAAGACCCAGCAGCTTCTCGGACAGGCGCAGAACATCGCGTTCGACGTCCAGCAGATCGACCAGATGTTCAGCCAGAAATACGGCAACGTCTCGATGTCGGCCACCGACCAGCAACTCGTCGCCAATGCGCGCTCGCGCTGGCAGAACACGGTCGGCGGCTTGCAGGACGCGATGCGCGTGCAAGCCGGTGTCGTGGGCAATATCGACAGCAACCGCGCGCAGATGTCGGCGCTGATCGGCCAGAGCCAGGGCGCGACCGGCGCGTTGCAGGCGACGCAGGCGGGCAACCAGCTTCTCGCCCTCCAGTCGCAGCAGCTTTCCGATCTTGTCGCGCTCCTTGCCGCGAACGGGCGCGCGGGCGCGCTGACCGAAGCAGAGCGAGCCGCCGCCGCTGAACAGGGACGCGAGCAGCGCCGCCGCTTCCTGACGCCGGGCTCCGGCTATCAGCCGGGCAACGCGCAGGTGTTCAACAACGGCAACTGATCGCCAGAAGGGGAGCACCGTCATGGACGGCAGGATGCTGGCCCGGCTGGGCGCAATCATATTTGTCGCGGTGGCCATCACGGCGACCGCAATCGAGATGACCCGCAAGGACGAGGCTCCGGCATCCGCGCCGGTCAGCCTTCAACAGCCCGCGCGCGATCCGCTGCGCGAGAGCCAGCGCCGGTGCCAGCAACTTGGCCAGAAGGCGGCCGAGGACAGCGAATGCCTGCGCGTCTGGGCGGAGACGCGCGACCGCTTTCTCGGCCGCTCGTCCGCACCATCCTCACCAACTCAGATCGAAGGGCGCTGATCCATGGGCGGTGCAGGCGTCATCGACAATTTCCTGGGTGTCTTCACCCGCTATATTGATTCCGGCTTCGGGCTTCTGTCCGGCGAGGTCGCATTTGTGGCGACCACGCTCATCGTCATCGACGTGACGCTGGCGGCGCTCTTCTGGTCATGGGGAGCTGACGACGACATCATGGCGCGGCTGGTGAGGAAGACACTGTTCGTCGGCGTCTTCGCCTACCTCATCGGCAACTGGAACAACCTTGCGAAGATCGTCTTCGACAGCTTCGCCGGCCTCGGCCTGAAGGCCAGTGGCACCGGGTTTTCGGCCGCTGATCTCATGCGGCCCGGCAAGGTCGCACAGACCGGCCTCGACGCGGCCCGGCCGCTGCTCGAATCCATTTCCGATCTCATGGGCTGGATCGCCTTCTTCGAGAACTTCATCCAGATCGCCTGCCTGCTCTTTGCCTGGGCGCTGGTCATCCTCGCCTTCTTCATCCTTGCCATCCAGCTCTTCGTCACGCTGATCGAGTTCAAGCTATCGACGCTGGTCGGCTTCGTCCTGATCCCGTTCGGTCTCTTCGGGAAAACCGCCTTCATGGCCGAGCGCGTGCTTGGCAACGTCATTTCCTCCGGCATCAAGGTTCTAGTGCTCGCCGTCATCATCGGCATCGGCTCGACGCTGTTCGCGCAATTCACCCAGGGGTTCGGAGGCGCGACCCCCAGCATCGACGACGCCATGGCCGTCGTCCTTGCCGCCCTGTCGCTGCTCGGTCTCGGCATTGTCGGTCCCGGTATCGCGTCCGGCCTGGTGAGCGGCGGTCCCCAGCTTGGCGCAGGCGCTGCCGTTGGAACCGGCCTTGCCGCTGGCGGCATGGTCATGGCCGGTGCTGGCGCTGCCGGCCTCGCTGCGAAAGGTGGTGCCGCCGCATTTTCGACCGGCGCGGCCGCCGTGCGTGGCGGCGCAACCGCGGCGGGTGCAGCTTCCGCCGCCTATAGCCTTGGCTCGCTCGGCCAGTCCGGCGCGGCGGGCGTGGCTTCAGGCATGGGAGGCGTCGGACGCGCCGCAGGCAGCGCCGCCATGTCGCCGCTGCGCCGCGCCACGGCCAGCGTCAAATCCAGCTTCTCCGATGGCGTCAAATCCGGCTTCGGCGTGACCGGCGGCACCTCGACCATGGGAACAGTCGGCGGCGAGGAAGAAACCGCGTCCGCCTCGGCCCGGCCCACCGGCTCAATGCCCGGCTGGGCACAGCGGATGCGCCAGTCCGGTCACACCATCCAGACAACCGCCCATGCCGTCCGTTCGGGCGACAGCCACGGCTCCGGCTCTTCCGTCAACCTCTCTGAAAGTGACCGCTCATGAACCTCTTCAAGCGTCCTGCCGCGCATTACGGCAAAACCCCGCAACCCGAAACGCCCTACCAACGCGCCGCCCAGGTCTGGGACGATCGGATCGGCTCGGCCCGCGTACAGGCGAAGAACTGGCGCTACATGGCCTTCGGCTCGCTGGTCCTCTCGGCCGGCTTTGCTTCCGCCCTTGTCTGGCAATCCGTTCAGGGGACTGTCGTGCCGTGGGTGGTGCAGGTCGACAATCTCGGCCAGGCGCAAACCGTCGCACCGGCCGTCGCGGATTTTCGCCCGACCGATCCGCAGATCGCATGGCATCTCGGCCGTTTCATTGAACAGGTGCGCAGCATCCCGGCCGATCCGATCATCGTCCGGCAGAACTGGCTTCGCGCCTATGAATGGACCACCGATCGCGGCGCGGGCGCGCTCAATGACTATGCCCGCACCAACGACCCCTTCACCAAGGTCGGCAAGCAGCAGATCGCCGTCGACGTCTCCAGCGTCATCCGGGCATCTCCCGATAGCTTCCGCGTCGCCTGGACCGAACGGCATTTCGAGAGCGGCCAGCTCACCGGCACGCAGCGATGGACCGCGATCCTCACCATTGCCGTCCAGCCGCCGCGCGATGCCGAACGACTGAAAGCCAATCCGCTCGGCATCTATGTCAACGCCATCAACTGGTCGCGGGAGATGGGCCAATGAACCGGGCTGTTCGCAAGCCCGCAGTCGCGGCCGTTCTCCTCTCGGCGACCATGCTCGCCGGCTGCGCCTCCACCAAGCCGCCGCAGATCAGCTACGACAACAGCGTGCCGCCGCTGCCGGCCATTCCCGCCGCCGTGACGGACGAGCGCTTGAAGCCGCTACATGTTCCTCCGGCCTGGACGGTCGCACGCGGCGGCCAGACTGCCAGCACGGCGACCGGCCGCGTCGAGAACGCCAATGCCGCCGCCCGCGTCCAGCCGCGCCGTGAGGGTTACTACAATGCCATTCAGGTCTATCCGTGGAGCGACGGCGCGTTGTTTCAGGTTTATGCCGCTCCCGGCCAGATCACCAATATCGCGCTCGAACCCGGTGAGAGCCTGACCGGCGCGGGTCCGATCGCGGCGGGCGATACCGCCCGCTGGATCATCGGCGACACCGAATCCGGCTCTGGCGTCAGCCGCCGTGTCCATGTGCTGGTGAAGCCGACACGCACCGACATCACCACGAACCTCGTCATCACCACCGACCGGCGCACCTACATGCTGGAGCTTCGCTCCGGCGAGAAGCCCTATATGCCGGCCGTGTCCTGGGCCTATCCGCAACAGCCCGGAAGCGGACGGCAGGCCGTTCCGGCAACGCCGGTCATTCCCGCCGTCGCCGCGCGCATCTATCGCTATGGCCTCACCGGCAGCAATCCGCCGTGGAAGCCGCTCGCCGTTTATGACGATGGCCGCCACGTCTATGTCGAATTCCCGCGCGGCATCGTTCAGGGCGAGATGCCGCCGATCTTCGTACTCGGCCCGGATGGCGAAGCGCAGATCGTCAACAGCCGCATCTATCACCACATCCTGATCGTCGATCGTCTGTTCGGCGCGGCCGAACTTCGCCTCGGCAGCGGCGACAAGCAGCAGACCGTCAGGATCGTCCGCACCGACGGGAGGCCGCAGTCATGACCGATTCCGAAACCAACGCCGCTCCCATGCGCCTGCGTGCCGAAGCGCCCCGCGTCACGCGCCTGTCACGCAAGATGCTCGCCAGCGTCGCCGCCATCGCCCTGGTTGGCATCGGCGGGGCGCTGATCTATGCGCTCCAGACACGCGGTCCCGGCGATGGCGGGGAAGAACTCTATTCGACCGCCAATCGCCAGACCGCCGATGGTCTCGCCGGTCTGCCGCGCGACTATACCGGCCCGGTCCTCGGTCCGGCGCTGCCGGGCGATCTCGGTGGTCCGATCCTGTCCGCGCAGAATGCCGGCCAGCCTGTCGTGCCGCCCGTCGTTCCGACGCCCGGCGTTGACGAGGCCGAGCAGCGCCGCCGCGCCGAGGAAGAGGCCGCGCGCCTCAGCACCGTCTTCTTCCAGTCGAGACAGGGAGCGACGGCCGCGACGCCGGGGGCTATGCCGGGTCTTGCCGGTTTTGATCCAGCCAGCGCGGCGGGGCAGCCGACCGCGCAGGACAAGCAGCTTGCGTTCATCAACGCGGCGGCCGACCGCCGCACCGTCACGCCCGATCGCGTCACGCCGCCGGCGTCGCCCTTCGTGCTTCAGGCCGGCGCCGTCATCTCGGCCGCGCTCATCACCGGCATCCGTTCCGATCTTCCCGGCCAGATCATCGCGCAGGTCACGGAGAACATCTACGACAGCCCGACCGGCAGCGTCCTGCTCGTGCCGCAGGGAACGCGGCTCATCGGCCAGTACGACAACAGCGTCCAGTTCGGGCAACGCCGCGTCCTGCTCGTCTGGAACCGGCTCATCATGCCGAATGGTCGCTCGATCGTTCTCGAGCGCCAGCCGGGCTCGGACACGCAGGGCTATGCCGGCATTGAGGATGGCGTCGATTATCACTGGTGGGATCTCGCCAAGGTCGCCGCGCTCTCGACCTTGCTCGGCATCGGCGCGGAACTCGCCACCGACGACAATGACCGCCTGATCCGCGCCATCCGCGACGGCGCGCAGGACACCATCAATCAGGCCGGTCAGCAGATCGTCCAGCGCCAGTTGCAGGTCGCGCCAACGCTGACCATCCGACCTGGCTTCCCGGTCCGCGTCATCGTCACGAAGGATTTGATACTCGAACCATACAGAGGATGACCATGACCAAGCTGAAACTCGGCCCCATCGCCAATGACAAACCCGTCAAGATCACGGTGGAGCTGCCCGCAGCGCTTCACCGTGATCTCACCGAATACGGCCGTCTTCTCGCCGAGGGCGGCACGCCGATTGAGCCTGCCAAGCTGATCGTACCGATGCTGGAGCGCTTCGTCGCGACCGATCGCGGATTCGCCAAGGCAAAACGGACGACAAGCTGATTGCTGTCATCACGGCACCCCCTTTCCCCGTAGGGGTGCCGTCAGCGCGTAGGCGCAAATGCGGCACGCTACTGGCCGCCGATCTCCCTCCATGATTCGCATAATTCCGGCTTCTCGATGCTCGGATTTTGTCTGCGCACCAAGGAGGGTTCCGCGCCTATTGCACCAGTGGCACATGAAATGCCGGTAGCGTCGTTCAGGAGGTATCTTTGTTGTTGACGTGCGTAGCCTGATAACTGCTCTGAAAAGCAAACACCAAATCTGCTCCGGACAAAACTGCTTGCCTCGATCCATATAAACGTCATTCTTGCGCCGAAAAAGGAATACCGGAAACTGGTTTCGTTGTTGGCAATAGCTTTGTTCCCGAGCAATTGCCGCTTGCGTCTCTTTGTGTTACAGACCTCATCATGAAGAACGGATTGCCCCTAGTCGCCTGATTTGCCCCGCTGAAGCGGGGCGTCTCGGATTGATCTCTGTCCTGGACCCCTGAGGCCTTTTGGCCGCAGCCTTTTGTGCAATCCAGACGCCGCTCAAAAGCACTCTGCTGTGCTTTCCAAATAGTGCGGTGAAGACGAGACAATCAATATGAATTCGGATCAATCGAGCGCGCGCCGTCGCGCGGCATTCACTATTATAGTGGCCAGCACCCTAATCGGTATTGCGGGTACCGATCTTATTCTGCCAGCGGTTCCCTCCTTGCCGTCAGCACTAAATACGACCGCTGAACGCGCTCAATATGTACTAGCTGCTTTTGTGCTTGGGTCAGCTTTTGGGCTGATCGCTTTTGGGACTCTCGGCGCGCGCTACAATCAGCGCATACTACTCGTGGGGTCGCTTCTTCTTTATGCGATGACGTCTGCAATTGGAGCGTGCAGTTCAACTCTAGAATTCCTAGTTACCACGCGTTTTTTTCAAGGTGCAGCCGGATCGGCCGCGGCTGTATTCGCGCCGGGGATGATCCGCAAGCTTTACGGCGACGAAAACAGTGTGTCCGCTCTGGGCTTGCTAAGCTCTATTGAAGCCCTCGCGCCGGCCTTGGCGCCGATCGTAGGATTGTGGCTACTTAATTTCGGCGGTTGGCCCATCTCCTTCGTGGCGATAGCGGCAGTGGCGCTACTGCTTGCATTATGCGCCGCGTGCTTTGGGAGAGATTTGGCCGTACAACAAAGGGCGCAACAGTCAGGTAGCTATCTACTACTGCTGCGCAATCGAGAGTTCATCCGCTATGCTTTGTCGCATGCGCTCACTCTCGGTGGCCTTTTGGTCATCGTATTTGCGTCGCCATCGGTATTTGTCGGCGCTCTTGGCGCCAGCCTGACAGACTTCATCATTATGCAGGCAGCCGGCATCGCTGCCTTCATGATAGCCGCCAATCTCTCAAGTCGTGCGCTCGCAAAATGGGGTACAGAAACCGTGTTATGGGCCGGAAGCTGGCTCGCCCTGGGAAGCGCGGTCGGTATTCTTGGCCTTGCGTTCATCGGCAGAACTGAACCATGGACAGTGACGCTTCTGTTCATCCCGTTCAACATCGGGCTCGGTCTACGAGGCCCCGCTGGCTTCTACCGCGCAGTCATTGCGGCCCATGGCGATGATGCCCGTGGAGCTGCGATTGTCGTGGTGGCCATCCTTGTCTCCGCTGCTGCAGGCACAGGCTTGGTAGCCCCGTTCATTACCGAGGGTCTCCTTCCTGTGGGAGCCACGGCGGTTGCGATGGTCTTGGTAGCAATGCTGCTGCTTCGGGCCGCTGCCTTGACGCCTAGCAAATGACGTGTCGCAAGCGTTGCGGATGCAATAGATCTTTGTAATCGCAGCGCTTGAAGGCCACTTGGCGACTCGCGCAAGCGGCGCAGTTGTAGCGTTAACGGAACGCGAGGAATTCGAGCTGTACTTCAGCGTCGTGCTGCCGGCCTGACGCCAATTTCAAATAGGGACGGCGAGCGAGTGTAAGTATCGGGGGTTGCGTGCCCCCGCAACCATCTTTAATTGCGATCCACCCCGCTCTCCGGCGGGGTTTTTCGTTTGTGCGGAAATCATAAGGATTCCAGCGAGATCGCCCTGAACGTCGATCTCCACCTTCCCATCCACCGGCGTCAGCACGATCTTGTCCACCAGCGAGCGCAGGATGTCCGCCGCCTCGATCCGCTGCGCCTCGTCGTCACCTTGAAGTGCCTCATAAAGCTGCTGCACCCGAGCCCGGTATTGCAGCGCCATTGACGGATGCAGGAGGGGAGGCGGTTCTTCCGCTTCGGCCAGGAACAGCGCCAATTCCTTCTTGCGCTGTTCCAGCCGCACCATCTTTGCGTTGATCGCGTCGGCTGCGCCGCCCTTGAGGATCAGGTTGAGCAGTGTGTCGAGTTCCCGGTCGATCCGTGCGATCTCGGCTTCGGCTGAGGCGATCCCCGCGCGTCCTTCCATACGCAGTCGGTTCATCTCCTTCGTGAATACCTCGCAGAAGCGGGCGAACAGTTCAGGATCGACAAGCCGGGTGCGAAGCGCGTTCAGCACGCGGGATTCCAGTTCATCGCGGCGGATGTTGACCCGGTTGTCGCAGGTGCCCTTGTTGCGCGCCGTCGAGCAGCCAATGAGAGTTGCAGAAATCGCGGAATAGCCACCACCGCAGCAGGCACATCTCGTTAGGCCGGAGAACAGATACTTCGGTCGGCGCCGATAGTTCATCTTGCTGACGTCGGCTGCGCCGCTCTCGTCCCGTTCGGTCCGCATTTCGCCCTGACGGGCTTTCACGGCGTTCCAGAGGTCGTCATCGAGGATGCGCAGCTCGGGCGCTTCCTGAATGACCCATTCCGATTCCGGGTTGGGCCGTGCTTGACGCTTGCCGGTATCGGGGTCTTTGATGAAGCGCTGGCGGTTCCAGACGATCTTGCCGACATACATCTCGTTGTTGAGGATGCCGTTCCCGCGTTTCGGATTACCGTTGATGGTGCTGAAGCCCCAGTCGCCGCCTGATGGCGCGGGGATATGGTCCCTGTTCAGGGCGAAGGCGATGGTCTTGGCTGACTTGCCAGCCGCATAGTCTCGGAAGATGCGGCGCACGACCGCGGCCTGCGCTTCGTTGATGGTGCGGTCGCCCCGGATCGGCTCACCGTTGGCATCGAATTTCTTCACCACGTCATAGCCGTAGGAATTGCCGCCGCCGGACTTGCCGGCCTCGACGCGGCCGCGTTGTCCACGTCGGGTCTTGTCGGCCAGATCTTTCAAGAACAGCGCATTCATCGTGCCCTTGAGCCCGACATGTAGCTCGCTGATCTCACCCTCGGACAGGGTGAACATCTTCACGTCCGCATAGCGCATGCGCTTGTAGATGCCGGCGATGTCCTCCTGGTCACGGCTGATCCGGTCCAGTGCCTCGGCCAGGATCATGTCGAACCGGCCTCGCGTGGAATCCACGATCAGCGCCTGGATGCCGGGACGCTGGATCATGCTGGAGCCGGAGATGGCGTGGTCGGAATATTCCTCGACCACCGTCCAGCCTTCCTTCTCGGCCCGCAGGCGGCACATGCGGAACTGGTCGGCGATGGACGCCTCGCGCTGGTTGTCGGACGAATAGCGGGCGTAAATCGCGACCTTCAATGCACTTCTCCCCGAAGCATCAGGAGGTGCGCTTCCTCCGCCGCTTCATGATGTGAACTTCCTCGGCGTAGCACTCCCGCGCCGCCTGACGAGCCAGGAAATCGACCAGACGCAGAAGACGTGGATCGGGATCGCCCCGCGATGTGAACGTCAGCTCCGGCTCTTCCAGCAACAGAGATTCGAGCAGCGCTTCGCGCTCGCTTCCAGTCATCTTGGATTTGTTTCCGGGGGCTCGCAAGGTCATAACTTGCAGCATCCCCGTCGTTTCTGACGTAAGCAACTGAAATCAAAGCCGTATAATTGGCGGCGGCCGGGGCGACAACGGCGGCGTTGTCGCGCTCGGGCGAAGCATGGCGTGCCGCAGCATATGGAAAATACTGGCGGGAACGCGCAGTATTCTTCTGCACAATTGGCCTGTGGTGCGAGTCTCGCGGCATCGCTGACATCCCTTGTTTACAAGGCCAACATCGGCTATATGTCAGGATATATAACACGGAGGCCGGCCATGAGCAATGCCGCACAGAAGAGAGCGATCGAGAATTACCGGACACGCCTGACGCAGCGTGGCTTCAAGCGCTTTGAGGTCTTGGCATTGGAATCCGACCGCGAACTGATCCGGTCGCTTGCCCGGCATCTGGCCGAGGAGGGGCCGGAAGCGGAAGAAGCCCGGCAGACCGTCAAGGCTCTGGTTGCCGGCGAGCCGCCGAAATCTGGGGACATCCTGTCGGCCTTGCGCCGCTCGCCTCTGGTCGGCGCCGATCTCGATCTGTCGCGCCCGCGCGAGGAAGGGCGCCGGGTCGACCTGTGACGCGCTACCTCCTCGATACGAACATCCTCAGCAACATCGTCAAGCCGCAGCCGTCGGAATCGCTACTGGCGTGGTGGGCGGAGCAACGCGACGAAAACCTGTTCGTCGCCTCGTTGACCATCGCAGAAATTCGGCGTGGCGTTCTCGAAAAGCCACGCGGCAAGAAGCGCGATGCTCTCGATGCCTGGTTTTCGGGACCGGAGGGGCCGCAGGAACTGTTCGCTGGCCGCATTCTCTCGTTCGACGACAGGGCCGGTCTGATCTGGGCGCGGTTGATGGCGGACGGCAAGGCCGCTGGTCGCCCGCGCAGCGCTCTCGACATGATCATCGCGTCTGTCGCAGGTGCAAACGACTGCATTGTGGTTACGGACAACGAGAAGGACTTTGCCGGGCTGGAGTTCGTCAATCCGCTGCGTCCGGGGGAATGATCCCCGGCAGGCCGGGATCAAGAACGGGTTCGTCCCATTTGCGTGCGACGCCGAGCCAGCGGTCCACGAACGCCTGAAACTCAGGCTCCCCGAAACAGATTTGGAACGTATAGAGTCGATTGACCACCTGCGCATGAGATCGCGCATCTCGTCGTCGTCGAGCCGCGATACCTCTGCCCAGGGGATGTGCTGGCCGTCCGCGTCAACGACGAAAACATCGGAGAAGTCTCCTGTCCTCGTTACCGGCACCCGCCCTGCATGGAGGTTTTCCAGCATGGTGTTGCGAACGCAGATCATGGCCATCGCCTTGGCGAGTTGGGCCGCAATCCTCTCCTCGTCCCGCCGCTTCATCCGGCCACTCCCGTTCGGTTTCCACAGGCCCGGCAGTCCCCAGGCTGAGTTGCCGGACGACATCTTCGCCCCTTTCTGCCTCCAGTGAGGATAGCGTCACGCCAAGAAGTCGCACACCTTTTTCGACCGGGAACAGCGGCTCCAGAAGCCGGTAGTGTTGATAGGCTATCGGCGGCTAACAACAACCTGGCAAGCGACCGGAACTGTCACATATCTTCGGGCCCGATCGACCATCCGGCGATTTCCCTGTCGATCAATTGCCATTGATCTGCGAGATCGGCCAGATCACTGGTATCAACAACAGCATGATCGAGGCCGTCAAACTGGTCGCCGAGATATGTAGCGAGCCCCGCTCCGCCTTCATTTGCGAACCAGACTCCGACCAGATCAGCGACTTCCTTTAGCCGTTTGAGTGTTTCTTGCGCGTCGCGGATGTCGAAATCACCAAGCTCCTTGTTCTGCCGGCTTTGCTTGTTCCCGGCGTGAGCAACGTGCGAACTCACATGCTCGGCTATCCGGTCGAGGTCGGTAAGCCGGGCTTCGATCTTGGCGAGAACCGTGGGCGAGATCAGATCGCCGGGGCTGCGCTCTGATGGCGAAACGCCGCTCAAGGCATCGAAATGCCGATGCGCGGCCTCGCTCTTCATAAGTTCAGGATCGCCCCAGACGGGACGGCCCTTGGCGGCGGCGAGACTGTCGTGTTGCTCCTGAAGCAGGCGATCAAGATCGTAATGCGCGTTGAGCACGTTCTCGACGTAGATTTGCCGGTTCAGCCAGCCTCGGCTCGCTCCCACGTCGCTGACGACGGACCGGATCGAGTAAACCCCCTTGGGGCCATTTATCGGGGCTTTGTCCAGAAGGCGGCGGGTGCCAAGAAGCAAGCCTGACCAGAAGCCCTCGGAAACAAGGTTGAAAATCATCTGATTCAGCGGCGGTCTGGCACCTCTTTTATCATTTGCGAGACGAACGATACGGACCGTCGTGCGAAAGGCGGCGTAGTTCCAGAGAAGATCCTGAATGGTTCGGTGGATGCCCGTTGTTTCATCCTGAAAGGCATCCCGCCATGCGGCGATGCGTTGGTCATACTGCGTCAGCAATCTTCCAGCCCCACGTCCCAGATCCGCTTCATCAATCATATCCCCAGATTCATTTCCGAAAAGCCAGCACCGAAGGCGGTTTGCGCCTCTGGATCAATGTTTGAAGCAGCTTGCGTCATCGTTCCTGCCGTCAAACGCTCGTCACCAATATGATCCGGGTGGGGGAAAGCCTTCCCCCTGGCCGGCACTGCGTTGCCGGCGCACCCTCTTCTGCGGGGAGACCCCGCAACGCCCCCTTTAGAGTGAGAGTGCGGATGGGGTTTGCCGTGACGGGTTGAGGGCTGGAGAAGGGTCTCCGGCGCCCGTCGCGGAGAACCGCGATGTCGAGACATGACCGCACCCCCCGTTCCGGCTCGGACCGGACGAACCTCTATGACGAAATCACCGGCAAGATCATCGCCGAGCTGGAGGCCGGGCAGTTCCCCTGGGTCCAACCCTGGGGCTCGTCCACGGTGCAGGCGCCGCTCGGCCTGCCGAAGAACGCCAGCACCGGCCGGGCCTATAGCGGGATCAACATCCTGATCCTCTGGGGCGCGGTGATCCAGCATGGATTCCCCGGTCAGGGCTGGCTCACCTATCGGCAGGCGGCGGCCCTCGGCGGCAATGTCCGCAAGGGTGAGCGCGGCACCACCGTCGTCTATGCCGACCGCTTCACCCCCGAGGACGAGAAGCGCCGTGCCCGCGAGAGCGGCGAGGAACCGGGGAAAATCCCGTTCCTGAAGCGGTTCACCGTCTTCAACGCGGCCCAGTGCGAGGGACTGCCCGAGGAGATCGCGGCTGTCGCACCGCCGCCTCCGCCGGGCCTGATCGAGCCCCAGGTCGAGGCGTTGATCCGGGCCACCGGCATCGACTTCCGGATCGGGGGCAATCGCGCCTTCTACGTCCCGTCGCAGGACTTCGTGATGGTACCGCCGCCGCAAGCCTATTTCGAGCCGATCAACTGGCACCGGACGGCGCTGCACGAGATGGGGCACGCGACAGGCCATCCGTCGCGCCTCGCCCGCGATTTCTCCGGTTCCTTCGGCACGAAGAAATACGCTTTCGAGGAGTTGGTGGCCGAGATCACCGCGGCCTTCTGCTGCGCGACGCTCGGCATCGTGCCGACCGTGCGCCACGCGGATTACATCGGTTCCTGGCTGGAAGTGCTGCGCGAGGACAACCGCGCCATCGTCCGCGCCGCCTCGCAGGCGAGCAAGGCCGCCGACTGGCTGCTCGGCTTCCTGCCGGACACCGGCGGTCTAGGTGCGACTGGCGACGAGCGGGAGGCAGCGTGATGAACGCGCTCGCTTTCCCCGGCTTCGCGCCCGATCCTGCGCAGGCGGCCTCCATCCGGTTGCGCGTCCTCAGCCTTGGCGCCGGCGTCCAGTCCACCATGCTCGCCCTGATGGCCGCGCACGGTGAGATCGGTCCCATGCCCGATTGCGCGATCTTCGCCGACACGGGCTGGGAGCCGAAGGCCGTCTATGAGCACCTCGCCTGGTTGAGATCGCCCATCCGCACCGGCTTCAGGGGCATTCTCGGCGAGGTCTATCTTCATCGCTCCGCCGTTCCGCTCGATCAGGCCGATCTTTCGACGGCAGCCGATCATGGCCAGCTCGATCTCTGGCCGAATGAATGCGAGGGCATGTGCGGGGTCTAGGCCGCCTGAAACCCGCCGACATGCGGAGCCGGATTTGCGGCTTCATGACTTTCCGGCTCGTAGCGCCGTCTCTCTGAAGGCAGAGGGCGGCGCCTCGGGTCGTGACGGGTTTGATGCCGGGAGAATGGCTCGCGGCGGCCTGTCACGGAGAAAGCCTCATGACCACGGCGCGATCGCGAAGCTACCTGAAAATATTCCTCGTCTGCTACGGCTCCAAAACGAGTCCTGGGTTTGCGATGCCGAGGACCGCGACCATGCCGTCGAGCAATTCGAGAACGCTGGGATGGACGGTGAGATCAACGAAGTGTTCGAGTGCATCCCCGCCACCAACCGCTACTTCGTTCGCCAGCGGCGGGCGATGTGGGTCTGCTTCGTCCAGGAGGTCGAAGCCGAAGATGCGGAGGCCGCGATCGATGCCTTCTATGAGCAGTTCGACCCGCAGCATTCGTTCGTGGAAGGCGCCCTTCAACATGCGGATCACGGCCCGGCAACGGTCTTCGACTGGCGGGACTACCCATCCGCGCAGGAGGTCGCCGAGGCAGACTGATCGGAAGCGGGTTTGCGGTTCCGCGATAATGCGGCGTCGGTTCGGTGGCGCTGCCCTCTAGAGTAAGAGGGCGGCGCTTCGCTTCGTGACGGGTTGGAGGTCGAGAGAGAGGCTCTCGGCGCCCGTCGCGGAGATACCACGATGGCAAAAGCCGCCAAGAAGAAGTCCACCCCTGCAATGATCGTCTTTTCACGAGCGCGGGACATTCCGTTCAACCGGATCAGCCTCTCGGACAGCAATGCTCGCGAGATCGACGTCGAGGCCGGTCTGGACGAACTTACCCACGACATCGACCGGCGCGAGGATCTCGTGCAGGGCCTCAATGTCCGCGCCATTCTCGATGAGGACGGCGTTGAGACCGGCGATTTCGAGACCCCGGCCGGCGGTCGCCGCTACAGATCCATCGCGCGCCTCGTCGAGGCCGGCCGCTTCCCGGCAGACGGTCTCGTCCCCTGCATCGTCAAGAAGGCCGACGCCAGGACCTCGGCCGTTGACGACTCGCTGGCGGAGAACCTGCTGCGCCTCGCCCTGCATCCGCTCGACCAGTTCAAGGCGTTCAAGCGGATGTTCGACATGGGCATGTCGAAAGAGGAGATCGCCGACGCATGGAGGACCACGCCGCACTACATCATGCAGCGCCTTCGCCTCGCGACGGTCGCGCCGTCCCTGCACGATGCCTATGCGCGCAACGAAATGACGCTGGCGATGCTGGAAGCCTTCACCGTCAATCCCGACCACGAACGCCAGCAACAGGTCTGGGAGCGCGTGAGTAGCTCCTGGCAGAAAGAACCCTGGCAGATCCGTAACATGCTGACCGAGACCACGGTTCCGGCGGCCGACAAGCGCGCCCTTTTCATCGGCGTTGACGCCTATGAAGCGGCGGGCGGTCCGGTGCTGCGCGATCTCTTCTCCGACGAGAACGGCGGCTGGTTGCAGGACGTCACGCTCCTCGACCGCCTGGTCGACGAGAAGCTGCGCGCCGTCGCCGACGAGATCGCCGGTCAGGGCTGGAAGTGGATCGACGCGGCGGTCGAGCTTCCCTACGGCCACACCAACGGCCTGCGCAGGCTGGTCGGCGTGACCCGGGACCTGACCGACGAGGAGCGCGCCACTCGCGAGGCTTTGCGCGATGAGTTTGATGAACTCGAAGCGCAGTATGCCGAAGCCGATGACCTGCCCGATGAGGTCGATCAGCGGCTCGGGGAAATCGAAGCCGAACTGGAAGCCTTCGAGAACCGGCCCGTCACCTTCGCGCCGGAAGACATCGCCCGTGCCGGTGTTTTCGTCAGCATCGGCCGCGAGGGCGAGTTGATCGTCAGCAGCGGCTACGTCCGCTCCGAGGACGAGCAACCCGAAGCCGTCGATGGCGAGGATGCCGGAGAAGGTGCCGACCCGTCCGATCCTGATGCCGTTCAGCGTGCCGTCATCACCGTCGGCGGCGAGCCGGTCCCGGAGGGCGACGACGAGGAGGAGGACGATGCCGTCAAGCCGCTGCCCGAGCGGTTGGTGACAGACCTGACCGCCTGGCGGACGCTGGCGCTGCGCAATGCGCTCGCCGAGAATCCGCACGTCGCCATGACGGCCCTGCTGCACAAGCTCGTTCTCGATACCTTCGAGCGCACTTCCACTGCGGGAACGAGCCTCTATGCCGCCGTGCGTCATGTCTATCTCCCGGCCGACGCGACCGGGCTCGCGGACAGTGAAGCCGCGAAGATGATCGACGAGCGCGCGGACGCCTGGCGGGGTGACATTCCCTCCGGTGATGACGACCGGCTCTGGGGATGGATCAACGGCCTCGACCATGCCAGCCGCCTGGCCCTGCTCGCCCATTGCATCAGCTTCGGCGTCAACGCGCTCTACGAGCGGCCCAACCCCTATTCGGGGAACGGCATCTCGCAGCACGGTCTCGACCGTCGTATGGCCGAGGCCGAACGGCTGGCCCAGGCCACGGGCCTCGATCTTGTCGAAGCGGGCTGGAGGCCCACGGTCGAGAACTACCTGGGTCGCGTGACCAAGGCCCGCATCCTTGACGCGGTGCGCGAGGGCGCCGGCGATCGCGCCGCCGATCTCATCGCGCATCTCAAGAAGGGCGACATGGCGAAGGAGGCCGAACGGCTTCTGGCCGATACCGGCTGGCTGCCCGAACCGCTGCGCCCCGCCATGGACGCGGCGGCCATGGACGGCGGGGGCGATCAGGACGAGGACGGCGTGGCGCTGCCCGACTTCCTCGCCGGTGACGACGAGGATGCGGCCGAGACCGACGACGACCCGGTGGCCTTGGTCGCCGCCGAGTGACGCGCACCGGCGGGGCGGCGTCAGTCTCCCCGCTTTCCATCCCCTTCCACCCTACGGCCCGGCATCTCGCCGGACCGCTTTCGTTTCAGGAGGCAAAATGACTGTTTCTTCAGACACCAGGGCCGCGTCAGGCTGCCCCATTCTGTTGGTTTCCACGCAGAACTGAGCCAGTTAGGCAGATAATTTCCATTGAGAACTGAGCCATGTGAACCTTCCCCCCAACGCGGTGAGCGACGGGGGCAGCGGAGTGATCCACATGGGACTTTTAAACATCATCCGGCGCATGGCGCTGCGAGAGAAGCAGTCGATCCGCGAGATCAGCCGGCGCACCGGTCTGTCGCGCAACACGATCGCGAAGTATTTGAGCGCGGGTACGATAGAGCCGACGTTCACGGTACCGGAACGACCGAGCAAGCTTGATCCTTTTGCCGACAAACTCGCGGCCTGGCTGAAGACCGAGACCGGAAAGTCGCGCAAGCAGCGCCGAACACTGAAGCAGCTTCATTCCGATCTGGTGGTTCTCGGCTTTACCGGCTCCTATGGTCGGGTCGCCGCATTCGCTCGTGATTGGCGGGCTGATCGGCAACGTGAGCAGCAGACGACGGGCCGCGGCATATTCGTTCCGCTGTCTTTCCGACCAGGCGAAGCATTCCAGTTCGATTGGAGTGAGGACTATGCCGTGATAGGCGGCGAGCGCACGAAGCTTCAGGTCGCGCATATCAAGCTATCGCACAGTCGCGCGTTTTTTGTCAGGGCCTACCTGTTGCAGACGCATGAGATGCTGTTTGACGCCCATTGGCACGGCTTCCGCGTGTTTGGCGGCGTGCCTGGTCGTGGCATCTACGATAACATGAAGACAGCGGTCGATCGTGTGGGCCGCGGCAAGGAGCGACAGGTCAACATCCGTTTCCTTGCGATGACGAACCATTACGTCTTTGCGCCAGAGTTCTGCAATCCCGCCGCGGGCTGGGAGAAGGGGCAGGTCGAGAAGAACGTCCAGGATGCCCGACCGCGGCTGTGGCAACAGATGCCCGACTTTCCAGATTTGGGGGCATTGAATATCTGGCTGGAACAGCATTGCCAGGACCTGTGGCGGGAGACAGCGCATGGCACCTTGTCCGGCTCGATCGCGGATGTTTGGGCTGATGAGCGGGCAGCATTGATGGCGCTCCCCGCCATGTTTGACGGCTTCGTCGAGCAGAGCAAGCGCGTCTCGCCGACATGCCTGATCACCTTCGAGCGCAATCGTTACAGCGTGCCTGCGTCTTTTGCGAACCGGCCCGTCAGCCTGAGGATTTATCCCGAGCGACTGGTCGTTGCGGCCGAGGGCAATATCCTTTGCGAACATCCGCGGATCATAGAACGCAGCCACGACAAACCGCCGAGGACGATTTACGACTGGCGCCATTACCTTGCGGTCATCCAGCGCAAGCCTGGAGCACTGCGCAATGGCGCACCCTTCCTGGAATTGCCGCTGGCCTTTCGACAGCTGCAGGAGCAGATGCTGCGCCGCCCTGGTGGTGATCGTGAGATGGCCGATATTCTTGCCCTCGTCCTTCATCACAACGAACAGGCCGTCATCAGTGCTGTGGAATTGGCTTTGGATCAAGGCGTGGCAACCAAAATGCATGTGCTAAACCTGCTGCATATGCTGATCGACGATAAGACGACTGACGGTCCCGACGTCGATACGCCACAGGCACTGACTTTGCTGCGCGAACCCAAGGCCAATGTCGAACGCTATGATGGCCTGCGTGTCCGGATCGTTGGAGGTCGCCATGCGTCATGATCCAGCCAGTGCCGCCGTCGTCATCATGCTGCGAAGCCTGAAGATGTATGGCATGTCCCAAGCCGTCAGTGACCTGATCGAGCAAGGTGCTCCAGCCTTTGATGCAGCCGTGCCGATCCTGTCCCAGTTGCTGAAAGCCGAGATGGCCGAGCGCGAGGTCCGGTCCATCGCCTATCACATGAAGGCTGCCCGCTTCCCAGCCTACAAGGACCTCTCCGGATACGACTTCGCCGCCAGCGAAATCAACGAAGCGACGGTGCGCCAATTGCATAGATGCGAGTTCATCGACGGCGCGCAGAATATCGTGCTTGTCGGCGGACCGGGCACAGGAAAAACACATGTCGCCACCGCCCTCGGCATCCAGGCGATCGAGCATCACCGTCGAAAGGTCCGATTCTTCTCGACCATCGAATTGGTCAACGCGCTTGAGCAGGAGAAGGCTAAAGGCAAGGCGGGGCAGATCGCAGAGACCTTGGTCCGCCTTGATCTGCTCATCCTCGACGAGTTGGGATACCTGCCGTTCAGCGCCTCAGGGGGAGCACTGCTCTTCCACCTTCTGAGCAAGCTCTATGAACGGACGAGCGTTGTGATTACCACCAACCTCAGCTTCAGCGAATGGGCAACCGTCTTCGGCGACGCCAAGATGACAACCGCATTGCTCGATCGTTTGACCCATCGCTGCCATATCCTGGAAACAGGGAACGACAGCTTCCGCTTCAAGGCCAGCTCGGCAGCCGCAGCACAGAAGAGAGGACAAAACGCCAATCCCTTGACTAAACCCTGATCAGAAAACCATACTTAGAGGTGGCTCACTTCTCGGTGGAAAAACTGGCTCAGTTCCGCGTGCAAACCAACACCCGCGCGTTCGGAAGTGGGTGGCGCCCATCCAGCCTTTTATGGTGCCGAAGACGTGCTCGACCGTGCAGCGTCGTACCGCCATTGCTTCGGGCATCGCTTGGAGCCTTCGCTCCATCTGATCGAGTACTGCTTCGTTCGTGCTCCCATCTTCGGATGCGCTTCTCCTTGCCGGCGGTGCACAGGGGACGAGATGAGCACGCACCGCAGGCTTTCTGGTTGAAGTAAACACCGATGAGCTTGCCGCCCTCCACCCTGGCGAAGCGCTTCTGCAGCTGCTCGCCAACTGGGCAGCGGTAGGTGTCGGTCTCAGGCTCATGCACGAACATAGCCTTGCCCCAAAAGCCACGCGCCTGAGCCGGTGACGTATTGGGCTTGGGTACCATCGGGATGATGCCTGCTTCAGCGCAGGAGCGGATCTGCTCGCCCTCATAGTATCCACGATCGGCAAGCGCGATCATGTCGGAAGCGCCAGCCTCGGCCTGTGCGGCTTTGGCCATCTCAAGCAGATGCGAGCGGTCATGGCCGCGGTTGCTCACCGCATTGGCGACGACGATATGGTGCTTGGTATCGACGGCGGCCTGGACGTTGTAACCGACTACACCGCGATGATCGCTTCCGGTTGCCATGGCGCGGGCGTCCGGGTCGGTGAGCGAGATCTGCTCATCTGGAGCGGCTTGCAGTTGTCGACCAATCTCCTCGAGCTCGCCGAGCCGACCGCGCAGCGACGCCAGTCGCTCGGTCAGGTGCTCGATGCGCGGCGTAGCCGGGCCGGCTTCCGCACTGTCGGCTTCCTCAAGCTCGGCAAGATAGCGCGCGATGCTCTCCTCGACATGGGCCCTCCGGCGCGCCAGCTTGCCCTTGGTGTAGTTCTTCTCGTGCGTGTTCACCGCTGGAGCGCCCGCAAGCGTGACCCATCGATCGCGACCATGCCGCCACCCACCAGACCAAGAGCGCGGCAGATAGCAACAAAGCGCTGACATGCGATCTGGATCGCACCGGCATTGTCGCGGCGGAAGTCGGCGATGGTCTTGAAGTCCGGCACCAGCTTGCCGGTCAGCCACATCAGCTCGATGTTGCGACCTGCCTCGCGCTCGAGTTTCCGGCTCGAGGTCAGCTGATACAGGTATCCATAGACATAGAGCTTGAGCATTGTGCCGGGCGCGTAGCCGGGCCTGCCAGTCGCTGCCGGCTGCACACGAGCGAAACCGAGTTCGGCCAGATCGAGTTCATCGACAAATGCGTCGATGATGCGAACCGGGTTGTCAGCATCCACATAGTCTTCGACACACGCCGGCAAAAAGCTCGCCTGGTGACGGTCAGCAGCTTCAACGAAACGTCCCATACGGCACCCCCGAAGCAGTGCCAGATCATAGCATCATCAGGGGTTTTCACACAGCCTCGGCCCCATCCCGGTCGTTCCTGTTGTCGGTCATCACTCCTAAAACCAGACGTAGGTCGGGGCTGTCGTCATACCTATAACACCTACTGCAGAACGGTCATTTGTCTGGGATCACCGCGACAATGGCCGTGCAGGGTTCGTCATCCCCGTATGCGGCAACGTCACCCCCCATTAGCGGACGGAGCAGGATTTCAAGCATTCCGCGACAACTAGGAAAGCATCTTCGCCGACACCCATGACGAGGGCTGAAGCACGATTTCGCTGCCATGGGCGACCTAAGTGAAAAAGACCTGGTACGGGAGACAGCCCGCCTGCCTGCAGAAAGCTTCCGTTGGAACGGGTACTGCCTGGAATCTGGAGCCATGCGCTCTCATCTCGATATCCAATGCACCAGATGACGGAATCGACCACCCGGTTCGATCCATCGGCAAAGAATGCGAAGCGGTCTTGTGAAGAGACCAAGCGTTTTGCGACGCCTACGCCCCTTCGTTCCAAGTCGTCAAGGCTGCGATCCCTGTCAGGAAAGGGGTCCGCGCGCCGCATCAGGCGTCCTATCGCGGATTCGGGCCTTGCTCTCATCAAGCCCAATGTGTGCAGCCACCACCATGTACTCTTGCCCAGAATGCGCTCGGGAAACAGACCGCGGCTGCGTCCAGCGGCAAGCACCACTTCATGGGTCAAAGCCAGCCCAGCTGCGATGTCGCGCCCGCTTGCTCCATCCCCGACAACAAGGACCGTGCCAGGCGGGAGATCACCGGGATTGTGATAACTTTCCGGTGTCAGTTGAGCGACCGCATTGTTGAAGCCGGCAGCAATCGTTGGGATTATTGGTTTCTGAAACGCACCCGTCGCGACGATTGCCGCCTTGGCTACCACGTGTCTGCCATCATCGAGTTGCGCGGTGAACCGCCCATCGGGCCGGCGTTCGAGCCGAGTCGCGCCATTTTCAGAATGCACCCGTAGGTCGAAGTGGCTGGCGTAGGTTTCGAGATAGTTCGCAAACTCGTCTCGCGTTGGGTAGCCGTCCGGGCCCCCGTCGAGCGCAAGACCAGGCAGCGAACTGAATGCGCGCGGGGTAAACAACGTCATGGAATCGTAGCGACGGCGCCAACTGTCGCCGATGCGGGCGTGGCGATCAACGATCAGGAATGAAAGCTCTGTTCTGGCAAGGTAATAACCGGCTGCGAGACCCGCTTGACCCGCGCCGATCACCAGAACGTCTATTTCCCCCGAACCATGGCTCTCGAATAGCTGGCGAGGACTTCTGTTCATGTAGTTTTTGCTTCACCTCGTGCCAGAACGCTCTCCACGAGCAAAAGCCCTACGCCGCAAACAATCGCTACGTCGGCAACGTTAAAGGTGGGCCAATGATAGCTGCCAACGTAAAAATCCAGAAAATCCGTCACGGCACCCTGGCGCAGCCGATCGAGCAGATTGCCGAGCGCACCTCCGACGATGAGCCCAAGGGCGCAGGCCGTTAGTCTGCTGTCGGTTCGCTTGATCCAGACCAGGAGCCCCGCAACTATGGTAAGCGTGAACGCTACCAGGGTCCAAGCCGGAGCCTGGCCGAACAATCCGAAGCTCACGCCGGTATTGAAGCCGAGCACGAGATTGAAGAAGCCGGTAACGGGGATGACCTGAGGCGGATTCATAGCATGGTTCAGCACCCACCACTTCGTCGCCTGATCGAAGAAAAATCCGCCAAAGGCAATGGGAAGGCCGAGCCTGAGCATGTCGAGATTTCCTTTAACTTCGGTTTAGCCGATGCGGCCGAGGGCCGGGAAGGTCTGGAGCAGCCATATCGCAAAGCTGGAGAGATGGCCGGTGATCATGGCGATGCCCATCACCACCATCACCCCACCAGCGACGATTTTGAGCACGCGGCCAGTGCGGCGCATCGACATCATCCGAGCCATGAACCCGCGCATGAACAAAGCGGCCAAGATGAAAGGGAGGCCAAGACCAAGGGAGTAGACGGCGAGCAGCGTCGTTCCGCTTGCCACCGTGGCGTTCGCGGCGGACAGGGTCAAAATCACTCCCAGCACTGGTCCGATGCAGGGAGTCCAGCCGAACGCGAAAGCGAGACCAAGGAGATAAGCGGCCCCGGCGCTTCCGCTGCCCGGGTTGGCATGGAACCGGGCTTCACGATTGAGCCAGGGCATGGGTACAAGGCCGGTCGTGAACAGGCCGAAAACGATGACGATCCCCCCGCCAATCAGATTAGCTTCGAAAAGATACATGCGCAGGAGCCGGCTCAACACGGTGGCGCTGGCCCCAAGGATGACGAACACGGTCGTGAAGCCGAGGACGAAGCAGAGGCTGAGGCCGAGAGTTCGGCCCGCTGCCCTGAATTCTGTATCGGCCGCAATTCCGTCTGGGCTAATCGTCCGGCCTGCGACGTAGGAAATATAGCCCGGCACCAGCGGCAGAACGCAGGGCGACAGGAAGGATACGACGCCAGCGGCGAAAGCCGTCGCTATTCCGATGCTGGAGAACTCCATCAGCCAATCTCGCCCGCCAGGCGGCGGAGCTTCTGCAATCGAATCTCTCGCGGCTCGTGCATGTCGAGCGTGCCGACGAATTGGCTCTCGGCATCCATCATGTAGACGCCTGCGGTGTGATCCATCGTGTATTCGCCCCCCTCCAGAGGCACTTTTCGCGCGTAGGCCGCAAAGGCCTTCACCACGGCGTCCGTTTCCTGTCGATTTCCCCGCAATGCGAGGATGCGATCATCAAAGGCTGTCATGTATTGAGACAGCAGTTCTTGGGTGTCCCGTTCGGGATCGACGGTGAAGAACAGTACGTTGAACTGGTCGGCTGCCGGCCCGAGCTCGTTCATGAGATCGCTGAGTTCGTAGAGCGTGGTCGGACACACATCGGGACAATGGGTGAAGCCGAAGAAGGCGAGATAAGGCTTTCCAGCCAGCGCGGCATTGCCGATTGTCTCGCCTTGATGAGATGTGAGCTGGAACGGGCCGCCGATAGCTGCGATGCCTGTCGAAGACGCGACCGCCGCAGTTTGCTGCTGCCAAGGCTTGGATACTGACAAGCCGATGAAAAGCCCGCCGACAACGGCGACGGCAACCCATGCAACGAGGCGGAAAAGTTTGACGCCGCTCATTGGACAGCCTCTCCGTGCCCGTCATGTTCGTTCGCAGATTCCGGACGAGCACCCATGTTCTGCACAGCGAACTCAACGTCAATGGTACCGGCTAGCTCGAACACCAGCGTTGCCGCAAACCGCTCCCCTTCCTTCAAAGGACGCGATGGCTTCAAAAACATGATGTGCATACGGCCAGGTTGAAGTTCGATCTTCTCGCCAGCCCCAATTTCGATGCCATTTTGCACAGGCCTCATGCTGGCAACCCCGTCGCTCACGGTCGACGCGTGGATCTCCACCCGTTCTGACAGAGGTGATGAGATTGAGACCAGACGGTCGGCAATGTCGCCATCGTTCGTCAGCGTCAGATAGCCACCGGCTACCGGGGCGATCGGCGGAGTCGCGCGTGACCACGGATGATCGATGGTGATCGAACCACCCTGGAAGTCGTGCCCCACAGCAGGAGAGATCGATACTGCAAGGGCAAGGAAGGCGGCGGATAGAGCTCGCATGTTGGCCATGTTATTTTCCTTTGTTTCCAGCTTCTCCGGCCTTTTCAAGGATTTCCAAGCCGCTTCTGACAACGACAACAACCACACCCAGGCCAATGATCAGATCCGGATAGGGCGAGCTGAAAAGAATTACGGCGAGACCAGAAACAGCGATCGCCGAGTTCACGAGCATGTCGTTTGTCGTGAAAATCCATGAGGCTTGCAGATGCACGCCGTTTTCCCGATGTGATTTTAAAATCCACATACAGACCGTATTCGTAAGGGCGCTCGCTATCGCCACGGCGATCATGACCGGCCCTATTGGATCAGAGCCAGTAATGAAGCGTCGACCGACCTCAAACAGAAGCAGACCGGCGAATATAATCAGTAGGATACCTGACAACCGGGCAACGCGAACCTTCGCCGCCAATCCGCGCCCTACGACGAAAAGACTGATGGCGTAGACACCGGCATCGCCAAGATTATCGAGTGCAGAGCCCATCAATCCTGTTGACTGAGCCCACCACCCTAATCCTCCCACAATGGCTGCCTGGGCCGTATTGATCGCAAGCACCCATGCGAGCGCCCATTGTTCGCTCTTCTCGGATGAAGTGGCACTGCCCTTGGACTGATTATTCATAAACTACACCTCGGCTTTCTTGGCGAGAAGTGGAAGCCGCGACCTGCCTTCGCGCACTGCTTAAGCTCATTTGTCGCGGGTGCCGCGCCAGGTCAGCAGGCGCAGCGCACTGGCCGTAACGAGGACCGTAGCGCCCGTATCGGCGAGGATCGCCATCCAGAGCGTGGTAATGCCGAATAGAGTCGTCACGAGGAAGACGGCCTTCAGACCAAGCGCTATGGCGATATTTTGCCAAATATTGCCGAGTGTCGCCTGTGACAACCCGATGAGATCGGCAACACCCGTCACCCGGTTTCTGAGCAGCGCGGCATCTGCGGTCTCCAGAGCAACGTCGGTGCCTGCACCCATGGCAACGCCAACGGAAGCGGCTGCGAGCGCCGGCGCGTCATTGATACCGTCTCCCACCATGGCGATCGGGCCATTTGCTTTGAGGCGACCGATCTCGGCGAGCTTGGCGTCGGGCAACAATTCGGCGCTTGCCTCAAGGCCAAGATGGGCCGCAATGGCGTCGGCCGTGCGCTTGTTGTCGCCGGTCAGCATCAGAGGGCGCACACCTCGATCTGTCAGTCGCTTCACACCTTCGATAGCGTCGTCGCGCGGTTCGTCGCGCAACGCGATCAATCCCTCGATGCTCTTGCCCTTTATAAGCACGACGACCGTCTTGCCCTGGCTCTCCAGTGTGGTGATCGCCTCGGCGATGTTCTCTTCGAGTGCAGTCTGTTCGGCGGCATGACGGGGAGACCCGACCGAAGCGAAGCCGTCCTTCAACCGCGCTGTGACCGCTTTGCCGGGTGTGGCAACGCCGCCCCCGAAGGTGACGGGCAGTTCGAGCCCCCGCACCTTTGCCGCCTCCACGATTGCAACCCCGAGAGGATGGCTGGTGCTGCGCTCGACGGCCGCTGCAATGGCAAGGACGGAATTCTCGTCCCCAATGATCGGCACAATGTCCGTCACCTGGGGATGGCCACGCGTCAGCGTTCCTGTCTTGTCGAAGGCAACAGTTACGACCTTACCGAGTATTTCCAGCGCCGCACCGCTCTTGATCAGCAATCCCTGACGCGCGCCGGCGGCAAGACCTGAGGCGATGGCCGCCGGCGTGGAAATAACGAGTGCGCAGGGGCAAGCAATGAGCAGCGTGGCAAGGCCCCGATACACCCATGTCATCCAGTCTCCGCCGAAGGCGAGCGGGGGCACGACAACGATCAGAGCTGCGACGACCATCGCGCCCGGCGTATACCAACGGCTGAAACGGTCGATCATACGCGCCGTCGGGGCCTTTGATTCCTGAGCTTCCTCGACCATGTGGATGATGCGGGCAATGGTATTGTCGGCCGCGACATGGCTGATCGACACCCGCAACTCGCCATTTGCATTGATGCTGCCGGCATAGACGTTTGCGCCGGCTTCTTTCAGCACGGGCATGGATTCGCCTGTCACGGGCGCCTCATCGACCTCAGATGCACCATCAATCACCGTGCCGTCAGACGGCACACGGTCCCCAGGCCGAACAACGACGACATCACCAATGGCCAGCTCTTCGGCAGCGACCTGCTCAATGACACCATCACGCTCGCGGAACGCGACCCGGGGCACGAGATCGATCAGCGCTTCAATGCCTGCCCGCGCACGGCCTGCCGCCACGGTTTCAAGCAGTTCGCCCACTGCGAACAGGAAGATCACGACAGCAGCTTCTTCGGCCTCGCCGATGGCGACCGCGCCGAGTGCCGCGACCGTCATCAACGTCTCGATAGTGAAGGGTGAGCCGGACATCGCACCGGCGACCGCCCGCCTCGCGAACGGGATGACGCTGATCAATGCAGCGCCCGAATAGAGCCATTGCTCCCATTCGGGCAGGACACGCGCGAGGGCGAAGGCAAGGATGAACAACGCGCCGGTAAGGAGCACAAGCCGACCCTTGTTGCCTTTCCACCATGCCTCTGCGATGCGCTTCCGAGGTGGGCTCGCCTTTGCCTCGGTCTGCTCGAGCACTGGTGTGTAGCCGAGCGCTCGGATCTTTTGCTCAATGGTGCCGAGGACCGTCCGGTCTTCATCGAGTTGCAATGCAAGCGTCTCGTTGGCGTAGCTGACATTGATGTCGCTAACGCCCGGCAGGCGTTGCACCGCCGTCTCGATTTTCAACGCGCAAGAGGCGCAGTCCATGCCTTCGACACGTAGTCTGTAATTGCTCGCAGCCGCCATGGTATCACCTCGCCAATTAGATGTGACACCGCAGATAGACCCTGTAGCAACTACAGGGTCAAGGGCCGGTTTTCTATGATTACCTTTGTGCGGCGATCCGTGTGCGAATTCGTCGCACAGCTTCAACAAAAGAGACTTGACCTTGTAGCTGGTACAGGGTGCAACGATGCGTGAAATACAAAGCTTGATGGAACGAAAGAAACGCTGCGAAAGGGAGTGCTATGACCGCCGGAGCAGGCACAACTGCAAATGCTTGGGCGGTCGTGTTCCTGGCGTGGTTCATCGCGCTTGCTGCCTCGCTCGGCGCTCTCTTCATTGGTGAGATCATGGGACAGACGCCGTGCAATCTGTGCTGGTATCAGCGCGCTTTCATGTTTCCGCTGGCGGTCATTCTGGCTGTCGCTAGCTTTCGGGGCGAGACCAGCGTTTCCTGGTACGGGCTTCCATTGACCACCCTCGGCGCCGCCATCGCGGCGTTCCACTCCCTGCTTTATGCGGGCATCATTCCCGCCGCCATCGAGCCCTGTGGTCAAGACGGCCCATCCTGTTCGAGCGCCGATATGACGATCCTTGGCGTTTTGCCGCTCCCCTACCTGTCGCTCGTTGCCTTCTTGAGCATTGCCCTTCTTCTCATTCTCGCGCGCCGGAGGCGTCCAGCATGACCAGACGGTCCGTCGTACTTTTCACTGGCCTCGTCGCACTGATCGTCTTTGCCGGCGGAGCCTTTCTCTACGACCGCTACGGCAGCACCTCGGCACAGCCCGTTCCAGCACCGCAAGGTGATGCGATGACCAGGGCGCATTCACCAATCATTGGCCCTGCGGATGCGCCGGTGACGATCGTGGAATTCTTCGATCCTTCTTGCGAGGCGTGCCGAGCTTTTTATCCAGCCGTTAAGCAGATCATGGCGAATTTCCCTGGCGAGACGCGCCTTGTCATCCGATACGCGCCCTTCCATGAGGGATCGGACGAAGCCGTCAGGATTTTGGAAGCGGCTCGTCTTCAGGACCGCTACGAACCGGTGCTGGAGGCCCTGCTGGCGCGACAGCCGGAATGGGCCGTGCATGGTGCACCCGACCTTGCGAAAGCCTGGGAGATCGCAGCGGCGGCCGGGCTTAATGCCGAACAGGCACGGCGCGAAATGTCCTCGGCCGAGATCGATGCGGTTCTTGAGCTGGATCTGGCCGATGTTCAGAGCAATAATATCCGTCAGACACCAACCTTTTTTGTGAATAGTAGGCCGCTGGGATCCATCGGACCGCAGCAACTCTACGATCTGGTGCGTGAAGAAGTGGAGAGCGCCAGAGCGGCGCAATAGGCTACCCATCGAGATCGACAAACGTCCAGATCCGGCCTACATTAACCCTGTATTCGCTACAGGGTAGTTCAATGAACTCTTCCATTCTGACGATCGGTCATCTTGCAAGGCAAACCAGTACCAAGGTCGAAACAATCCGGTTTTACGAGAAGAAGGGTCTACTGCCCGAGCCGTCACGCACCGACGGTAACTACCGGGCCTATGAGCCGGATCATCTGAATCGCCTAAGCTTCATCCGGCGCGCGCGTGATCTCGGTTTTTCGCTCGACCAGATCAGGGCACTTCTCGCGCTCTCCGACAATCGCGGGCAATCCTGCGCGGCTGTTGATGCCATCGCCAGTGAACATCGTGCAGAGGTCGAAAAGAAGATCACTGATCTGATGGCGCTAAAGGCCGAACTCGACAGGATGATCGACCAGTGTGGGTGCGGCGTGGTCGCCGATTGCAGGATTATTGAAACCCTGTCGCCGAAATGATTGGCGGGGTGGAAGTGCAGAACATTGACGTGCGCGCCCACCAAATATAATTGTCATTTCGATAAAACGTGAAATGTTAAAATGTTATGGAAGAGAATGACGCGCTTGTGGGCTTCGCCGCGCTGGCTCACGAGGATCGCTTACGGATAATCCGCATGTTGGTGGTCGCTGGCGCTGACGGGATGGCCGCTGGTGCCATCGCCCTCGCGCTCGATGATTCGCCGCCATCGCGCATTTCCTTCCATCTCAAGGAACTGGAACACGCCGGACTCGTGCGGGGGCGACGAGATGGGAAGTCGATTATCTATAGTGCCTGTTGGCCGGCGCTTTCCGATCTAGTCGCCTTTCTCATGCACGACTGCTGCGAGGGCCACTGTAAATATTGCGATCAAGCGATTGCCTTATTCGCAAAATGCGAAGGCCGCCCAACAGGGTCGATCCGCAGCGACTAGGACTGGCCGTGCAAAAAATCCTCCCCTTAGTTGAAAACAACCTCCTGCTGCTGGCCGTCGCGACGGCCGCGCTCGGCCTGCTGGTGCCTTCTGTCGGGGTCATCCTTGAAAGCGGCATAAGCCCGCTTCTGGCCATGCTGATGCTGGTTATCAGCCTGACCTTTGACGTTCATGCCGTGAAGTTGGTTTTCAAAAAGCCGAGTCGGCAGCTATGGACGCTCGGACTCGTCTATGGCCCTATGTCGCTCGCCGGCTGGCTTACAGGACGCCTGTTTTTCGGTTCGGGGCCGCTGGCCGCAGGTCAAACCCTTGTGGGAACCCTGCCGACTGACGTTTCCGCGCCGCTGTTGGTCCTACTCGCGCGCGGCAATGTAGCCCTCGCGGCCGTCCTCAATGCCGTCAACACGGTCCTTTCGCCATTCATCGTGCCGATCTTGTTCCTACTTCTCACCGGCATCGAGCTGCAAGTGCCGATCGGGGCGGTCATCATGGAATTGGTGCTGATCGTGGTGCTACCGACTGTGATCGGGGTTCTATCTGCGTACACGATACCCGGAAGCTATCGGCCGACACGATGGCCTCTATCCGTGCTTCATGTCATAGCAGCTTTGGCGACGATCAACGTCTTGATCGCCGGCATGCTTTGGCAGGTCGTTCAACAACGTCCGCTTGGAGGTGTTGACTGCTGAAAGCTGCCTTTCAGCATTCCCTGAAGGTTTTTCGATGCGGGCCGCAGCGCGGCGTTGGCCGCCGGAGTTGGCGGCAGAAGCAAACGGGCTGATCTGAGGGGCGCGCGATGACATGATCGGAAGCAGGTCTGACCGTCTCCTTCCTGTCGTGTTCGATGGTCTTGCGGTGTTCAGCGTTACGTGGCGCAAACCGATGCCTCAAAAACCCGGCGAAACCCTTGATGGCCCGAGTATGGGCCTCCTGAGCCTTGTCGCCCATTCCACGGATACGCATGTCTTCGATCATGCGCGCGCGCAGTGGGGTGGTCCCCTCCTTCTTCATGGGAACCTCCTGTCTGATGATTGAGATGACCCCAATCGTCAGGCCAGGAACCCGAGTCACAAAGAACCCTGGTCGATCAGCAGGCGCACCGCTTGTCACGAGCGCCATTGCCGCGCGAGCGGCTTAGTCCTTCCACCCCATTTCTGCTTTCGGACGGATCGCCGATTCGCCGCAGACATTGTCGTGGTGAACAACCGCCGTTCTCCTGTATTTGCACGCTACGCTACTACTACGACCGAAACTTGTTGAAAGGACCGGTTTTGAGTCTCTTTTAGTGATCCCCATCCGGGGATCGCATCTCGCCTCCTCGGCGGAACGGGGACGAGATGGCAGGCATCAACCACAAACAGGCAACCGTGGACCGCGGCGCGCGCATGCTCCGGACGGCGCTCGGGCCTGCCATCTCAGCCCTGCTGCAAGACCCGTCCGTTGTCGAGGTCATGCTGAACCCCGACGGACGCATCTGGGTCGACCGGCTGTCCGAAGGACTGGCCGACACCGGCGAGATGCTGCCCGCCGCCGATGGCGAGCGAATCGTGCGGCTGGTTGCCCACCATGTCGGCGTCGAAGTTCACACCCGCAGCCCCCGCGTCTCGGCGGAACTTCCGGAAACAGGTGAGCGGTTCGAGGGATTGCTGCCGCCGGTCGTCGCCGCACCGGCCTTCGCCATCCGCAAACCAGCCGTCGCGGTCTTCACGTTGGACGACTATGTGGCGGCCGAAATCATGTCCGCAGATCAGGCGGAAACGCTCCGCGCCGCCGTCCAGTCGCGAGCGAACATCCTCGTCGCGGGCGGCACGTCCACTGGCAAGACCACGCTGACCAATGCGCTTCTGGCCGAAGTCGCAAAGGGCGCCGATCGTGTCGTCATCATCGAGGACACCCGCGAGTTGCAATGCGCAGCGCCCAATCTCGTGGCGATGCGCACCAAGGATGGCGTCGCCAGCTTGTCCGATCTGGTGCGGTCTTCGCTACGCCTGCGTCCGGACCGCATTCCGATCGGTGAGGTGCGCGGCGCCGAGGCGCTCGATCTCCTCAAAGCCTGGGGCACCGGCCATCCGGGCGGCATCGGCACCATCCATGCCGGGTCCGGCATCGGCGCCCTGCGCCGCCTCGAACAATTGATCCAGGAAGCCGTCGTCACCGTCCCGCGCGCCATGATCGCCGAGACCATCGACCTCGTGGCCGTCCTCGCCGGTCGTGGTTCCGCACGGCGGCTTGTCGAACTCGCCCGCGTAGAAGGTCTCGGTCCCGACGGCGACTACCGGATTTCCCCCGCTTTCCCCGAACCCACCAGCACTCACGATTCAGGAGATCCCGCATGATCCGTCGCGCCTTCCGTATCCGCCATCATATCGCAACCGCCTCTGCCTTCGCCTGGGTAAGCCTGATGACGTCCCCGGCCTTTGCCTCGGGCTCTTCCATGCCCTGGGAGGCGCCGCTGCAATCCATCCTCGAATCCGTCGAAGGGCCGGTGGCGAAAATCGTGGCGGTGATTATCATCATCGTCACCGGCCTGACGCTCGCCTTCGGCGATACCGGCGGCGGCTTCCGGCGCCTGATCCAGATCGTCTTCGGCATCTCTATCGCCTTCGCGGCCAGTTCCTTCTTCCTGAGCTTCTTCAGCTTCGGCGGCGGGGCGCTGGTCTGATGGCGGTGAGTTTCGAGGCCCTCGACACGGTGCCGGGCTTTTCCGTTCCAGTCCATCGCGCCCTGACCGAGCCGATCCTGCTCGGCGGGGCGCCGCGCTCCGTCGCGATCCTCAATGGCACGCTGGCCGGAGCCGTGGGCCTCGGCCTTCAGCTCTGGCTGGCTGGCATCCTGATTTGGACGGTGGGCCATATCGCCGCCGTCTGGGCCGCCA
Source organism: Brucella sp. NBRC 113783 (assembly GCF_040372265.1). Lineage (NCBI taxonomy): Bacteria > Pseudomonadati > Pseudomonadota > Alphaproteobacteria > Hyphomicrobiales > Brucellaceae > Brucella > Brucella sp. NBRC 113783. The sequence continues at coordinate 89,599 of NZ_BAABRX010000004.1, forward strand.
AACGCGATCCGCTCTTCGTCGAGGTCGCGCGCCGCCATTTGCGCATCCCCGGCCATCTTTCGGTGTGAGGCACGGCCATGATGAATCTCTCGGAATACCGCCGCACCGCCTCCCGCCTCGCCGATTACCTTCCCTGGGTCGCGCTGGTCGGCTCCGGCGTCGTGCTGAACAAGGATGGCTCGTTCCAAAGGACCGCGAAGTTTCGTGGGCCGGATCTCGATTCCGCCGTCGCGGCCGAGTTGGTCGCGGTCGCCGGACGGCTGAACAACGCCTTCCGCCGCCTCGGCTCCGGCTGGGCCATCTTCGTCGAGGCGCAGCGCTCGGAAGCCGCGACCTATCCTGCGAGCCGCTTCCCCGAGCCGGCCTCCGCGCTGGTCGATGCCGAGCGGAAGGCCGATTTCGAGGAGGAAGGCAGCCATTTCGTGTCGGGCTACTTCCTGACCTTCCTGTGGCTTCCGCCCGCCGAGGATGCCGCCCGCTCTGAGTCTTGGCTCTACGAGGGCCGCGAGACCACGGGCGTGAACCCCTGGGAACTGGTGCGCGGCTTCATCGACCGCACCGACCGCGTGCTGGCGCTGCTCGACGGATTCATGCCGGAATGCCGCTGGCTCGATGACGCCGGGACGCTGACCTACCTGCATTCGACGATTTCGACCAACCGGCATCGCGTCTGCGTGCCGGAAACCCCGATCTATCTGGATGCGCTGCTGGCCGATCAGCCGCTGACCGGCGGGCTGGAGCCGCGCCTGGGTAATCAGCATCTCCGGATTCTGACGATCACAGGCTTCCCGAGCACGACTACCCCCGGCCTGCTCGACGAGATGAACCGGCTGGCCTTTCCCTATCGCTGGTCCACCCGCGCCATCCTCATGGACAAGACCGACGCGACCCGGCTGCTGACAAAGATCAGGCGGCAGTGGTTCGCCAAGCGCAAGAGCATCGCGGCGATCATCAAGGAGGTGATGACCAACGAGCAATCGGCGCTCGTGGACACCGATGCAGCAAACAAGGCCGCCGACGCGGACATGGCGTTGCAGGAACTCGGCGCCGACATGGCCGGCATGGCCTATGTCACGGCGACCGTCACCGTCTGGGACGAGGACGCCCGTCGCGCCGACGAAAAGCTGCGACTGGTCGAGAAGATCATCCAGTCCCGCGATTTCAGCGTCATGGTGGAGACGGTCAACGCCGTCGACGCCTGGCTCGGCAGCTTGCCCGGACATGCCTATGCCAATGTCCGGCAGCCTCCGGTCTCGACGCTCAACCTTGCCCACATGGTTCCCTCAAGCGCCGTGTGGGCGGGGGCGGAACGGGACGATCACTTCGGCTCGCCCCCGCTGCTGTATGGCAGGACCGAAGGATCGACGCCGTTCCGGCTCTCCCTTCATGTCGGCGACGTGGGCCATACCCTCGTCGTCGGTCCGACCGGCGCGGGCAAGTCCGTGCTGCTGGCGCTGATGGCCTTGCAGTTCCGCCGCTATGCAGGATCGCAGGTTTTTGCCTTCGATTTCGGTGGCAGCATCCGCGCCTCCGCTCTCGCCATGCAGGGTGACTGGCACGATCTCGGCGGTGAACTGACCGACGCGGCGGAGGCTTCCGTCTCGCTGCAACCGCTGGCCCGCATCCACGAGACGGCCGAACGCGCCTGGGCCGCCGACTGGATCGTGGCGATCCTGATGCGCGAGAACATCCAGATCACGCCCGAGGTGAAGGAACATCTCTGGACGGCGCTGACCTCGCTCGCTTCCGCCCCGGTCGGCGAACGCACGATCACCGGCCTTGCCGTGCTGCTGCAATCCAATGACCTGAAACAGGCACTGCGCTCCTATTGTGTCGGTGGACCCTATGGACGCCTTCTCGATGCAGAGGCTGAGCATCTCGGCTCGGCCGATGTGCAGGCGTTCGAGATCGAGGGCCTGGTTGGGACCGGTGCCGCGCCCACCGTCCTGTCCTACCTGTTTCATCGCATCGGCGACCGCCTCGATGGCCGTCCGACGCTGCTCATCATCGACGAGGGATGGCTGGCGCTGGACGACAAGGGGTTCGCGGACCAGTTGCGGGAATGGCTCAAGACCCTGCGCAAGAAAAACGCCAGCGTCATCTTCGCCACGCAGTCGCTGTCCGATATCGACAATTCCGCCATCGCACCGGCCATCATCGAGAGCTGCCCGACGCGGCTGCTCCTGCCGAACGAGCGCGCCATCGAGCCGCAGATCACGGAGATCTATCGCCGGTTCGGCTTGAACGACAGGCAAATAGAAATCTTGGCCAGGGCTGCGCCCAAGCGGGACTATTACTGCCAAAGCCGCAGAGGCAATCGCCTGTTCGAGCTGGGCCTTTCCGAAGTCGGCCTCGCCCTCTGCGCCGCATCGGCCAAGTCCGATCAAGCCCTGATCGCAGAAATCCTCGCCGAGCATGGCCGCGATGGCTTCCTCGCCGCCTGGCTGCGCGCCCGCGGCGTCGATTGGGCCGCCGACCTGATCCCGGACCTCACCAATCTCGCGACTGAAAGCGAGACCCTGCCGCTCGGCGTCCCCGACGGCGGCGACATCGAACTCACCCTGGAAGAAGAGGAGATCATCCCATGACGCGCAGAATGCCCCGGATCACCCGCATGGCCAGTGTCTCGGCGCTGGCCCTTGCCCTTGCCGCACCGCTGGCACTGGCACCGGTCTTCACGACACCGGCCCATGCCTTCTTCGGCGGGTTTGGCCGGATCGTCTATGACCCGACCAACCATGCCGAGAACCTGCTGACCGCCGCCCGCACGCTGGAGCAGATCAACAACCAGATCACCTCGCTCCAGAACGAGGCGCAGATGCTGATCAACCAGGCCCGCAATCTCGCGAGCCTGCCTCATAGCTCGCTTCAGGCCCTTCAACAGAACGTCCAGCGGACCCAGCAGCTTCTCGGCCAGGCCCAGAACATCGCCTTCGACGTGCAGAACATCGACCAGATGTTCCAGCAGGACTACGGCAACCTGTCCCTCACAGCGACCGATCAGCAGCTCATCGCGACTGCCCGGTCCCGCTGGGAAAACACGGTCGGCGGCTTGCAGGACGCCATGCGGGTGCAGGCAGGTGTCGTCGGCAATATCGACAGCAACCGCGCCGAGATGTCCGCGCTCGTTGGCGAAAGCCAGAATGCTGTCGGCGCGCTTCAGGCCACACAGGCTGGCAATCAGCTTCTTGCTCTCCAGTCGCAGCAGCTCTCCGACCTGATCGCGGTGATCTCAGCCAATGGCCGAGCGGACGCCTTGTCGGAGGCAGAGCGTGCCACGGCAGCCGAACAGGGCCGCATCCAGCGTGAGCGCTTCCTGTCGCCGGGCTCGGGCTACCAGCCCGGCAACGCGCAGATGTTCAACTGAGGCCGGGGAGGGGAGATTATGGAAGGGAAGGTGCTGGCCCGGATCGCGGCCATCGTGTTCGTCGCCGTTGCCATCACGGCGGCGATCATCGAGATAACCCGTGAGAACGTCTCCGGCCCGGCGCCTTCCGCCCCGGCCCTCCAGCCATCGGCCGATCCTCTGCGCGAAGGTCAGCGCCGCTGCCAGGAAATGGGTGAGGCCGCTGCCAATGATGCGGAATGCCTCGCCATCTGGGCCGAGACCCGTGACCGTTTCCTTGGTCGGTCCCCCGCGCAGACGGCTCCCGGCCCGAACCGGGAGCGATGAGCCATGGGCGGAACGGGGGTCATCGACAACTTTCTCGGCATCTTCACCAGCTACATCGACTCTGGTTTCGGTCTGCTCGGCGGTGAGGTTGCCTTCATTGCGACGACGCTGATCGTCATTGACGTCACGCTCGCCGCCCTCTTCTGGGCCTGGGGCGCGGATGACGACATCATCGCGCGTCTGGTCAAGAAGACCATCTTCATCGGGGTGTTTGCCTATATCATCAGCAATTGGAACAACCTCTCGCGCATCGTCTTCGAGAGCTTCGCCGGGCTCGGGCTCATGGCCTCTGGCACCGGGTTTTCCGCCGCCGATCTCCTGCGACCCGGCCGCGTTGCCCAGATCGGACTCGACGCCGGCCGGCCGCTCTTGGAATCCATCTCGGACCTGATGGGCTGGATCGCCGTCTTCGAGAACCTGGTGCAGATCCTCTGCCTGTTCTTCGCCTGGGCGCTGGTCATCCTCGCCTTCTTCATTCTGGCGATCCAGCTTTTCGTCACCCTGATCGAGTTCAAGTTGACCACCTTGGCCGGGTTCGTGCTCATCCCCTTCGGTCTTTTCGGCAAGACCGCCTTCATGGCCGAGCGCGTGCTGGGCAATGTCGTCTCCAGCGGCATCAAGGTGTTGGTCCTCGCCGTCATCATCGGGATCGGCTCGACGCTCTTCGGCCAGTTCACCGCCGGCTTCGGCGGCGCGACCCCGACCATCGACGACGCCATGGCGATCGTGCTGGCCGCGCTCTCTCTTCTCGGCCTCGGCATCTTCGGCCCCGGCATCGCCACCGGCCTCGTCTCCGGCGGACCGCAACTCAGTGCCGGCGCTGCCGTGGGCACCGGCCTGGCTGTCGGTGGTGCCGCGATTGCAGCAGGCGGCGCGACCATGCTCGCGGCGCGGGGCGGCGGCGCCGCACTCTCAGGAGGCGCCGCGCTCGCGCGCGGGGGAGCCGCAGCCGCCGGTGCGGCCTCGTCCGCCTATACCCTCGGCTCCATGGGCGGGTCCGGCGCCGCCGGGGTCGCTTCCGGCCTTGGCGGTGTGGCGCGCGCCGGAGCGTCCGCAACCATATCGCCACTCAAGCGTGCCGCCTCCCGCACCGCCGACAGCCTCAAATCCAGCTATTCCGACGGCGCAAGAGCCGGCTTCGCAGCGTCCGGCGGCAGTTCGACGATGGGTACGGTCGACGGAAACCCTTCGCCTGAGCCATCAACCCCTTCAGCCGCTGATGGTCCGCCGGCCTGGGCGCAGCAGATGCGCCGCAGCCGGGCCATGAGTCACGGCGTCACCGCTGCCGCCCATGCCGTCCGGTCCGGCGACAGCCACGGTGGCGGCTCCTCAGTCAGCCTTTCCGAAAGTGACCGCACATGAACATTTTCAAACGACCGACGACCCATTACGGCAAAGTGCCGGAACCCGAAACGCCCTATCAGCGCGCCGCGCAGGTCTGGGACGAGCGCATTGGCTCGGCCCGCGTGCAGGCGAGGAACTGGCGGTATATGGCCTTCGGTTGGCTGATCCTTTCGGTGGGTTTCGCCGGCGCTCTTGTCTGGCAATCGGCGCGCGGAACCGTCGTACCCTGGGTGGTCCAAGTTGATAATCTCGGTCACGCCCAGACCGTCGCGCCCGCTACGGCCGACTATCGGCCGACCGATCCGCAGATCGCATTCCATCTCGGCCGTTTCATCGAACAGGTCCGCTCGCTTCCCGCTGACCCGATCATTGTCCGTCAGAACTGGCTCAGGGCCTATGACTGGACCACGGATCGCGGCGCCGTGGCGCTCAACGACTACGCCCGCGCCAACGATCCCTTCACCCGTGTCGGCCGTCAGCAGGTTGCCGTCGAGGTGTCGAGCATCATCCGGGCGTCGCCGGACAGTTTCCGCGTGGCCTGGACCGAACGGCACTACGAGAACGGCCAGCTCTCTACCACCGAGCGATGGACGGCGATCCTGACCATCGTGATCCAGCCCCCGCGTGACGCCGAGCGGCTGCGCGCCAATCCTCTTGGAATCTATGTCAACGCGATCAACTGGTCGCGGGAGATGAGCCAATGACCCGCACGTCTATGAGTAAAGCCGGGCTTCCGGTTTTCCGTAAACCCACCTTCGCGGCTTTGCTGCTTTCCGCAACCATTTTGGCTGGCTGCGCAACCAACCGGACACCACAGTTCAGCTATGACGCCGATGTGCCGCTGTTGCCGACCGTGCAGACGGCCATCACGGACGACCGGCCCCGGCCATTGCACACGCCGCCGGCCTGGACTGTCGCGCGAGGCGGTGAGGCTGCCGGCACGGCGACCGCCCGCGTCGAGAATGCCAATGCCGCCGCTCGCGTCGAGCCGCGCCGCGAAGGCTATTACAACGCCATCCAGATTTATCCGTGGAGCGAAGGCGCTCTCTATCAGGTCTATGCCGCAGTCGGGCAGATCACCACCATCGCGCTGGAGCCCGGCGAGAGTCTGACCGGCGCGGGACCAATTGCCGCCGGCGATACGGCCAGGTGGGTGATCGGTGACACCGAAAGCGGATCGGGCGCGACCCGGCGGGTGCATGTGCTGGTCAAGCCGACGCGGCTGGACATCTCGACCAATCTCGTCATCACCACCGACCGGCGCATCTACATGATCGAACTGCGCGCGCGGGAAGCGCTCTACATGCCCGCCGTCGCCTGGGCCTATCCCGCCTCACCGCCGGGAAGCCGCGTCACGACGCCATCGGCCCCTATCATTCCAGCCGAGGCGGCGCGCAATTATCGTTACGGCTTGCAGGTGCAGGGTAGCACCCCGCCATGGCGTCCGGTTTCCGTCTTCGACGATGGCCGGCGTGTCTATGTCGTGTTCCCGCGCGGCATCGTGCAGGGTGAGATGCCACCTCTGTTCGTCCTTGGATCGGATGGCGAACCGCAGATCGTCAACAGCCGCATCCATCAAAACGTCCTGATCGTCGACAGGTTGTTCGGCGCGGCCGAACTGCGCCTCGGCGGCGGCGATCGTCAGCAGGTGGTCAGGATCGTCCGCACCAACCCGACGCAGGCCGCAGCCCATCCGACTGGCGCGACGACAGGAGGATCGTCTTCATGAGCGATACCGAAACCGCCGCGCCTATGCGGCTTCGCGCCGAACCACCCCGCGTCACCCGCCTGTCTCGCAAGGTGCTGGCAGGCGTCGGAGCCGTCGCTTTGCTCGGCATCGGGGGGGCGCTGATCTATGCCCTCCAGACCCGTGACGCAGGACCGGGAGGCGGAGAACTCTATTCGACCGAGAACCGGCCCACGGCGGACGGTTTGTCCGGCTTGCCGCGCGACTATACCGGCCCGGTCCTGGGACCGGCATTGCCGGGCGACCTCGGCCGCCCGATCCTCGAGGCGCAGAACCGCGGACTGCCGGTCGTGCCACCGGCTATCGCCACACCCGCCGTCGATCCAGATGAACAGCGTCGTCTCGCCGAGGAAGAAGCCGCACGCCTCAGCAATGTGTTCTTCCAGGCCGGCCCGCGCACTGGAGCAACGCCGGGAACGGCCATGCCCGGCCTGGCCGGCCTTGGCCTCGGCGGACAGCCCGCCACGCAGGACCGGCACACGGCTTTCCTCAACGGACCCGTGGACCGGCAGACCGCCGCCCCGGATCGCGTCACCCCGCCGGCCTCGCCCTGGATACTACAGGCCGGGGCCGTCATTCCGGCCGCGCTCATCACCGGCATCCGTTCGGACCTTCCGGGGCAAATCACGGCGCAGGTGACGGAGAACGTCTATGACAGCCCGACCGGCAGCCTGCTCCTGATCCCGCAGGGCACGCGCATCATCGGCCAATATGATGACGGCGTGACCTTCGGCCAGCGCCGCGTCCTGTTGGTATGGAACCGCCTGATCCTGCCGGGCGGCCGCTCCATCGTCCTGGAGCGTCTGCCGGGCGCGGATGCCAGCGGTTACGCCGGCCTTGAGGATGGCGTCGATTATCATTGGTGGGATCTGATGAAGGCCGCCGGGCTCTCCACGCTGCTCGCGGTCGGCGCGGAGCTGGCGACCAGCGACGAAGACCGGCTGGTCAGGGCCATCCGCGACGGCGCGCAGGACACCATCAATCAGGCGGGCCAGCAGATCGTGCAGCGCCAGTTGCAGGTCGCGCCCACGCTCACCATCCGGCCGGGCTTTCCGGTCAGGATAATTGTTACCCGAGATTTGGTATTCGAGGCCGCAGGAGGTTGACCATGGCGAAACTGAAACTCGGCCCCATCGTCGAGGACAAGCCTGTAAAGGTCACGGTCGAACTGCCTGGGCCGCTTCACCGCGACCTGGTTGCCTATGCCGAGGTGCTGGCCCGCGAGTCCGGTCAACCCGCCGCTGATCCCGTGAAGCTCATCGTTCCTATGCTGGAGCGGTTCATCGCGACGGATCGCGGCTTCGCCAAGGCGCGGCGCTCGACTCAATCTAAGATGCCGACGGTCTGATCTTCGTGGCGTTCGCTGATGCCCCCCTGGCCATGGAGAGCAGCCTTCGGAAGGCGGGATTGTCGTTGTTCGGCGACCAGACGGCGGAGAAGGGGAGTATCTCGCCTGCGATGGGCCTATAGGTGATGCCGGGAAGCAGGGCGACGGTCATGGCCTCGCTCACCAGCGTCAGGCCGCGGCCGATCGCCACCAGCGGCAGCAGGTTGTCGCGGCTGACCGACTGCACCTGGATCTCCGGGTGACGACCGAGCGCCGCCAGCTCCCGCACCAGATGATCGTGGATCTCCTGGCCCGGTGCGGCCTCGCTGACGATGAAGGGTTCCTCGGCCAGGTCCGGCCATGTCAGCTCGGCGCGGGCGGCGAGGGGATGCTGATCGGGCAGCACCACGAAGACCCGCTCGCACCACAGATGCGCCCGGTCACAACCGGGCCAGTCCCGCTCTCCGGTCAGGAAGGCGACGTCGAGGCGGAACTGCCGGATGGCGGCGATATGCTCGTCGGGATTGCCGTCGACCAGCTCGATCCTGACATCGCCATGCCGAAGGCCGTAGCTGTGCAGCAACTCGGCAAGGAAGCCGGAGGCGATGGATGAGTAGATGCCGATCCTGACGCTGCCGTTCTCGCCCCGACCAACCGCGGCGATGTCGTGCGCGCCTTCGCCGAGGTTGCGGATGATCTGGCGGGCGCGCCGGAGGAAGCGCCTGCCTGCGTGTGTGAGGCAGACGCCGGCGCTGTGACGATGGAAGAGGGAGGCGCCGAGACGGTCTTCGAGATCGCGGATGCGTCGGCTGATGGCGGATTCCTGAACCCCGATGGCAGCCCCCGCCTTGCGGAAGCTGCCATGTTCGGCTGCGGCAATGAAATACCGGAGATGGCGAAACTCGATTGATTTGGAATGTTTCGCCATCCGCTGCATCACTATACAACGACGGCGAGCGTCTGGACAAAGAATGCCAAGAGATTGACTATCAGCATCATCCAGAAGGCCGTCGCAGCCAAGGCCAGCAGCAGGATCCCGCGCTGGCATGGTTTGGCAACGTAGATCAGGCTGCCTCGCAACTGTCTGTTGACAAACGGGTTCTCTATTGTTCGGCAGATGGGCAGAAAGCCTCGATCACTTGTCCGCATTGAATTATCTTGGCCTTTGGATACAGACGCGTAGGTGGGAGACCGTTGACCTTAATTGGCGCCGGAGCTGCCCCCAGCGCCAATGGTTCATCGGGTCGGGCCACCGTAGACGATGCCATTCGGCCGATCACCGACCGGCACCGTCCTCACCACTTCCTGCTTCTCGACATCGATGATCGAGACGCTGTCATCGGCGATATTGGTCACGAACACGTAAGCCCCGTCCGCCGATGCCGACACGCCGTGGGCGCCGCCGCCGGTGGTGATCGTCTTCACAATCTGTCCTGTCGCCGTATCGATTACAGACACGGTGTCGTTCGGCTCCGCGTCAGTGCCTTGGTTGGCCACATAAACGTAGGCCCCGTCAGGAGTCGCGAACATCTGGATCGGATTCCGTCCGACATCGATCCTGTTCGTCACTTGGCGGGAAGAGGTATCAATGACGGCCACGCGGTTCTCATCGCGCAGCGAGACATAAACCTGATCGCCGGAGGGCGTGAACCCGACCTGGACTGGTGCGGTTCCGACCGGAATACGCGCCACCTCGGACAGAGCCTGCGTGTCGATGACGGACATGGACCCGTCCTCGACATTGGCGACATATAATTGGGTCTCGTCCGGGCTGAGCCGCAGGCCGTGGGGGTAATCCCCGGTCGCGATACGCCCGATGACTTCGGCCCGTGCGAGGTCGATCACGGCGATCTCGTCTCCGCCGGCCAGTGAGACATAGGCGCGGCCAAGCCGATCAGCGACAACGTGGGCCGGGTGGGAGCCAACTGCCACAGTCGCCTTGGGCGCTGTGATGTTCTGCGGATCGAGAATGACCAGCAGACCCTCCTCCGCGCCGTGCCCGTGCCCGTCCGACCCGTGATCCCCCTCGGTGGCAGGATTTCCGACCGCCAGCAACAGCTTACCATCCGGCGTCAGATCGACGTTGTGGGGGGCGACCGGGATCGAAGCGGTGTCGACCGCTCCCGTGCCGAGATCGATGGTGCTGATGGAATTGCCGCCTTCATTGGCGGAATAGACGATCCCGCCGGTCTGACCCAGCGCTGCCGGTGCCTCGCCAGCGTTCGCCTCTAGCCATACTTTCATTTCGGCGATCTCGCCTTCCTGCGCCGCGATGATCTGGCCCGCCCATGCCCTGGTCTGCGAATCGTCCCCGTATTGCTGGACGATCCTGGCCATGTCGATCGCACCCTGATGATGCGGGATCATGCCCCGGACGAAGGCGACATCGGCATCGTCGGCCATGACGCCGTCCATCATCGGTCCGTGCATCTCATTCATTGATTCGACATAGGCCCGGGTGAAATCGGGCAGGCTTTCGTCCGCATGGGGGGCCTGCTCGTTTGGCGACGTCATCATCCCCTGCATCATCTGGTGCATCGCACCGATGCATTCCGGGGTCATCGCCTGCATCATGACCCGGCACTGCTCGGGCATCATCCCTTGCATGCCAGGCATCTGGCGCGCAGGAGAGGTGGGCGATGGAGCCTGTTCCGCTTGCGCGGGCGGGGTCCCCGGATGGTGGGCGTCATGCCCGGCCTGAGCGAGGGCAGCGCCCGGCAGGCCTGCCAGGATGCCGACGGAAAGAGCGATTGCGGTTCGGTTCATTGATTTCATCCTTTGGTTCCGGAGCGCTGGCCCGGGTTACCGGTCGCGACTCTCCGTTCTATTCGCTGGTCTTTCGGGTTTGCACCGGAGCGGCCGGAGACATCTTGTTCTCGCGGCATCCCTGCGCATTACGCAGCGATGAGACGTGGAGGCCTCAGGATGCCTTCCGGTGATCTGTCGTGCGGATCAGGGCGCACAACCGTGAAAACCTTACCGTTCACAGGTGGGCCGACCACCGGCGGCGCGACGAGAACCGCGGCCGTCAGACAGGTCTGGCAGCAATCCGCCAGATTTGGACTTCCGTCCCCATTCACGCGGCCTGTCGAATGATCTGCGCCGTGGTCGTCCGGCATATGATGCTGGGTACAGTGGCTTGCCGTGGCGGCGGTCTGTTGCTGGTGGACGGAGTGTCCGCCGGGACTGGCATGTACCGGGACCTGCAGAACCAGGGCGCCAATGGCAAGCAGAAAGATGCAGACCGCAAACTGGCGCAATCGGCCGCATCTCGCCCGGAAGACAGCTCGTGCCCGCCTGCTCATGCGCCACCGTCCTTCCCGGCGGCACGCCGGGTCAGTGTGATGTCACGTTCATGTTGCGCGCCACCCGACGCCGCGAGACAGCCCCGCTGACGCCGGCAAGCCGCCTCGGCCAGGTGCTGTTTCGGATCGTTCACAAGCCAGGCGGTCATGTCGGCAACCCCGTGTCAGATTTCCCGCGGACCGAGAAAGCGCCCGAAGCTTCGGGTGGTCGGGCCGAACAGGAACGCTTCATAGGGCTCGGGATCGACGCCCGGAAAATCCATGCCGGGCGAGCCGGCAGGCATGCCGGGGACAGCAAGCCCCGTCGCGTCAGGCCGCTCGGCCAGCAGGCGGCGGATCGCCGCGGCAGGTACATGGCCCTCGACCACATAGCCGCCCACTTCGGCGGTGTGGCACGATGCCAGTTCGGCTGGCACGCCAAGCCGCTGCTTGAGGCGGTCCATGTCGGTGGATTCCACCACCCGCACCGGGAAGCCTGCGGCCTCGATATGCGCGACCCAGCCATCGCAGCAGCCGCAGGACGGATCCTTGGTGACATTCACCAGGGGCAGCGTTTCGGCAATTCCCGACCCTGCCATTGATATCAGCAGCGGAAGCGCGCCGGCAGCGGCCAGAACGGCGCGCCGGCTGATGCGGTGATCGTTTCTCATCGTCAAACCTCGTTTCATGGATTCATTGTCGCCGTCACGGTCCGCATGCGGCGCACAAAGGGATGAGCAGCAAATCGAAGCCTGCGGCACCCTGTCGTCACAGCTTCACCCTCCGCAAACGCGCAGCATTGGCGATGACGCTGACCGATGACAGCGCCATGGCGGCGGCGGCGATGATCGGCGACAGCAGGATGCCGAAGAACGGAAATAGCACCCCGGCCGCGACCGGCACGCCCAGAGCGTTGTAGATGAAAGCGAAGAACAGGTTCTGGCGGATGTTCCCCATGACCGCTTCCGAAAGCCGGCGGGCGCGGACGATGCCGGTCAGATCGCCCTTGAGCAACGTGACACCCGCGCTTTCCATCGCCACATCGGTGCCGGTGCCCATGGCGATGCCGACATCGGCAGCGGCCAGGGCCGGCGCGTCGTTGACGCCGTCGCCCGCCATCGCGACAACCTCGCCCGCCGCCTTGTGCCGCTGCACGACGGCGCTTTTCTGATCGGGCAGGACCTCGGCCTCGACCTCGTCAATGCCGAGCTGGCGGGCGACCGCCTTGGCCGTGGTCCAGTTGTCACCCGTAAGCATGACAACGCGGATTCCCTGCGCCTTCAGCGCGGCAAGCGCCTCGGGCGTCGAGGGCTTGACCGGATCGGCGATGGCGAAGATGGCAGCGATGCGGCCATCGACCCCCATGAAGATCGCGGTGGCCCCGTCCTCGCGCAGCCGGTCGGCCTCATCGGCCAGCGGCGCGACATCAACGCCTTGCTCGGCCAGGAACTTGGCATTTCCAAGGGGAATACGCTTGCCGTCGACCGTGCCGTAGGCGCCTTTGCCGGTCGGCGAGTCGAAATCCGCGACTGGTGCGGTCGCGATCCCGCGCTCCTCGGCCGCGCGAACGATGGCCAATGCCAGCGGATGCTCGCTGGCCCGCTCCACGCTGGCGGCAAGCCGCAGAGCCTCGTCCTCGGTGAAGCCAGGCGCTGGCACGATAGCGATGACGGCGGGCCTCCCCTCGGTCAGCGTACCGGTCTTGTCGACAATGATAGTATCGACCTTCTCCATATGCTCCAGCGCCTCGGCGTTCTTTATCAGCACGCCCGCCTGTGCGCCCCGACCGACGCCGACCATGATCGACATCGGCGTTGCCAGGCCGAGCGCACAAGGACAGGCGATGATCAGGACCGAAACCGCCGCGATCAGACCGAAGGAGAAGCGCGGCTCCGGTCCCCAGATCGACCAAGCGATGAAGGCGAGGACTGCGACGACGATCACCGCCGGCACGAACCAGCCCGACACCTGATCGGCGAGGCGCTGGATCGGAGCGCGGCTGCGCTGCGCCTCGGCGACAAGTTGGACGATCTGCGACAGCATGGTGTCGCGCCCGACCTTCTTCGCCTCGATCACCAGCGCGCCCGACTGGTTCATGGTGCCGCCGATGGCTTTGGAGCCGATTTGCTTGGTGACCGGCATCGACTCGCCGGTCACCATCGATTCATCGACAGCGCTGCGCCCTTCCAGAACTTCGCCATCGACGGGCACCTTCTCGCCGGGACGCACCCGCAGACGGTCGCCGACATGAACGGTGTCGAGTTGAACCTCTTCCTCAGTGCCGTCATCACGAATGATCCGGGCAGTCTTGGGGGCGAGGTCGAGCAGCGCCCGGATCGCGCCGCTGGTGCTCTCGCGCGCCCGCAGCTCCAGTACCTGTCCCAGCAGCACCAGCACGGTTATGACCGCCGCCGCCTCGAAATAGACCGCGACCGAGCCGTCGTGCTGGCGGAATGCATCCGGAAAAATGCTTGGCGCCAGGGTGGCGACGACGCTGTAAATCCACGCCGTCCCGGTGCCCATGGCGATCAGTGTGAACATGTTGAGGCTGCGGTTGACGAGCGACTGCCAGCCACGCTGGAAGAACGGCCAGCCCGCCCAGAGAACGACCGGCGTTGCAAGAATCAGTTGCAGCCAGTTCGAGACCTGCTGGCCGATGACGTGGGTCAGCCCGAACAGATGCCCGCCCATCTCGAGAATGAACACCGGGATCGCCAGAACAAGGCCGATCCAGAAGCGGCGCGTCATGTCGATCAGCTCGACATTGGGTTCGGCCTCAAGGCTGACCAGCACCGGCTCCAGCGCCATGCCGCAAATCGGGCATGATCCGGGGCCGACCTGCCTGATCTCGGGATGCATCGGGCAGGTATAGACCGTTCCCTCGGGAACAGGTTCTGCCTTCGCCGCCGCCGCTGCCGGATCAAGATAGCGTTCGGGCTCGGCCAGGAACTTCGCATGGCACCCGGCAGAGCAGAAGTAATAGGGCCGACCGGCATGCTCGGCCTTGTGCTGGGTCGTATGGGGATCGACCATCATGCCGCAAACCGGGTCCTTGACCTTGTGCGTGTCGTCCTGCGCGACGGCCGCGTGATCATGCGCATGACCTTGGGCGGAATGAGCGTGTCTCTTGTTCTGATGATCGTGTTCGGTCTTGCTGGCCATTTTCACGCCTCCTCGGCGTCTTATCCTAAGCTTGCGTTTCGCCTGTTCTGCGCCTTCCAACCGTTGGAAGGTCAAGAGGTGATCGAAATCCGGAATTCCTGCCCGTCAGTGATTGCGATGCATTTTTCCGACGCTGGTCCGTTCTGGCCCCGTCTGAGACTGCATGATGTCAATCTCGGCCGCAGAGTCCTCGCCATCGAGGCAGTATTCCTCGATCTGTAACGTCGAGAAGTAGATGTTGAAACGCTCGCGCAGGAGATTGTTTGCCTGTCGTAGCACCCGTTCGCCCTCCTGCCAGTCCCCAACGCAGATGTGGCTTGAGAATACATTGCGCCCGGATGTCAGACTCCAGGCATGGACGTGATGCACGTCGGTAACCCCTTCCAATTGTCGGATGGCCTCGATGGCGTCCTCCAGGTCGAGATCTTCGGGCGTGCCTTGCAGCAGGATGTGCAATGCCTCGCGCAGGATACCCCAGGATGCCCAGAGCAGCACCAGCCCGAAGGCCATGCCAAGCAGCGGGTCGATGGCCACAAAGCCCGTGAATCGGATAACCAGCGCCGAGACGATGATTAGGAGGCTGCCAACGAACGTCTGCAGAATGTGCCAGTACGCGCCCCGCATGTTCAGGTTGCCCTTCTGGCGTTCGTATATGAGCCAAAGCGCGGCAAGCTCGGTGGCGATGCCGCCCGCTGCGGCGATCAACATCGGCGTCGTGGCCAGTTCGACGGGCTCCATAAGACGCATCGCGCCCATCCACAGCACGTAAAGGGCCATGACGACGAGGAAGAGGCCGTTGAAGAGGGCTCCCAGGATCTCCGCCCGAATGTAGCCGAAAGTGCGCGCGGGGCTGGACTTCCGCTCTCCCAGACGCATGGCGACCAGCGCAATGAGAACGCCGCCCACGGCCGAGAAAGTGTGGAAGGCATCCGACATGACGGCGACCGAGCCCGTCCAGATGCCGATCCCGAGTTCCACGATGAAGTAAAGGCCGGTGAGCCAGCCCGAAATGACGAGCGCTTTGCGATCACCACTCGCGGGCATGTGGCCGGCATGGCCGCCGTGAGACATTGACATGGATTTCACCTCCTTGTTGCCACAAGAGGACGCCGGCAGCGGCGTCCTCTGACAGCACGCCGCCTATGCGTTGACCGTGAATTCGGTCATCATGCCTGTTTCAAGATGCGGCATGTGATGGCAATGCAGCATCCAGCGCGCGGCTTCTCCGGCATCGAGTGCCACGTCGACCATCGACATCGGCGGCACATACACCGTGTCCCGCCGCGCGCCCGTGACCGCACGTCCATTCAGCGCGACGACCTGGAACACATGCCCGTGCAGATGCATCGGGTGACCCATCATCGACATATTGTGGAAGGACAGCACGATCCGCTCGCCGCGCCTCGCGGTAACCGGGCGATGCTGGCCCCAGACGGCACCGTTGATCGTCCACACATAGGGCTGCATCGAGCCGCCCAGCATCACCATGTGGCTGCGGTCCACCGGCCGATCCGGCAAGGTTTCGGAGGCGATCAGGCGCGTCTCCTGCGCAAGGTCGGTGTCAAAGGCCGGTGCTTCCGTCTCTGCCAAAGCATCAATGTGCCGTATCTCGGCGCCCGGAGTGGCAAGGATCAGACCGGTGCGCTCCCGCGCGCCTTCTCGCAGCGCGAGGATCGGCCAGGCACCGTCCTCCGAAGGCAGATCGATCTCAAGGTCGAGCCGTTGGCCCATGGCCAGACCGAACCTCGTGCCAGAGAGCGGCTGAACGGCATGGCCATCAACCGCGACGAGCCGGGCCTGCGCTTCGCCGGTGTCGAGCCAGAACACAGTCGCCGCAGCGGCGTTGATAACCCGCAGGCGGATACGCCCGCCGCGCTCGACCTGCACCACTTCCGGGTCCGAGAGCGTGCGATCGTTGGCAAGATAGGCGTCCCAGTCGTAGTCGTTGAGGTCCATTGCCATGCCGTCCATGGACCCCATTCCCATCATGCCACCCATGGCGCCGTGGTCCATACCCGACATTCCGCTCGTACCTGCGCCGTGGCCACCGCCATGACCAGCCGCAGCACCATGGCCGGACTTGATCTCCGCCATCACCTCCTCGGGCGCCTTGAACGAGAGATCATGCAGAAACAGCACCACCTCCTGCCGGTCAGCCGCGACATCCTCGGCGCTCCGCACGATCAGTGGCGCGGCCAGAAGGCGCATCTCGTGCAGCGGAACATGCGCGTGCATCCAATAGGTGCCGGGCAGCGGTGCGAAGTCATAGGCGCGTGTCTCGCCGGGGGCGAGCATCGGCAAGGGCATGTCGGGCACGCCATCCTGCGCATTGGGCGGGATCTGGCCGTGCCAGTGGATCAGTGTGGCGGTGTCGAGTTCGTTCGTTAGATTCACCCGGAACGGCATGCCGGGATCGAGTGTCAGGCCCTGTCCGGATGGCCCTGCTAGGCCCCAGACAGTGGCGGCGCGTCCGTCGATGTCGAGCGTGCGGCTGGCGGCGCGAAGCGACAGCGGCGTGGCGTTCTGCGCTGCCGCCATCCGGGGCACATGAGCGTAGGCCAGCATGGCCGCGCCAGCGGCGAGAAAGCCGCGTCGTGAAAGGGTATTCATGGTCGTCTCCTCGGGACCGCAGTCCCGTTCCTCAAAGCTGTCGGAACGCCGCGGACCGAAGCCCGGGCGCGATCAGAGGAGACGGATCTTCGGAGGGCGTTCGTTCAGTCCAGGCGCCCGACCGGCAATGCTGGCATCAGGCGGCAGGACATAGGCGGTTGGCGTGTATTGGTTTCCAGAACCACCGCTCGGTGATACGAGAAAGATTGAAAAACCTGCACAAACCAGTTCACAGGTTCCCGCATCCATGTCTGCCGATCCGCAGTGTTCGCTGCTGCATGCAGGCTCGATGCCGGCCGCGGAGTCCATCATCTCGCTCACATGAACAGCCTGATCTGGCGTTATGCTCATGCGTGCAGCGTGCGCGGAGAGCACCATCGTCATGACGGCGACCGCGACTATGGCAAGCATGGAGACAACACGCGCAAACATACTGGAAAGATAGGCGCTGCTCACCGGAATGTCTATTGCAGATGGCGTCGCACCTCTGGCAACTCTTCTTGACCCTCTCGTGAGTTGCAATTCCTCGCTACTGAACATGCGCGCCATGCGAAAGAAGCTCCAAATTACTTTCTGGTCAGGTTCGCTCCTCGGAGGTGCGATCGTGGCAACATTGGCTGGATGGCATTACGCCCGTTCCGGGTCCACCGTTGCGACATCAGCGGAGGTGGTCGAGCAGGGCCGACAAGTCTATGCGGATCAATGCGCGTCTTGCCATGGCGCGAATCTGGAAGGGCAGCCGGACTGGCGCTCGCCGCTTCCCTCTGGTCGGTTGCCCGCACCGCCGCACGACGAGAGCGGCCACACCTGGCACCATGCCGATGAGGTGCTGTTCCGCATCGTCAAGGAGGGTACAGCCGCGATCGTCGGGGGGAGCTATGAGAGCGACATGCCTGGTTTTGCCGACTCCCTAAACGACGCCGAGATCCGGGCTGTCCTCGCTTTTATCAAGAGTACCTGGCCGGAACGAGAGCGCGGATACCAGGAGGAGGTTTCCCGCCGCCGCTGAGTTTCGGAGGCCGCCGCCTCCACATCGTTGATCCGCCGTCTGCGCGAGCAGTTATTGACCTGCGAAGTCGGCATTGGCCCCTCCCGTTTCTGGCTCATCCGGCCTTGGGTCGCACGCAACAGATGATGTCTTAATGAGGCCGCTGACATTTTTTCGGAGGCAGGGGAAGCTCGCCGATAGCCAGATAAGCTTGAGACAGCGGCTTGTGGGAAGATGCGGCGCCGAGCCCTCGTGCATCGATCAGTTCAAGGGCCTGCAAAAGCTTCTCGGCAACTTCCATGTCGCCGTCCGAACAGGCCCGTTTGAACAGATGCAGGATTTCGCCGGAAAGCGTCATGGCTATTGCTCCCTGGCGCCATTGTCGCTCAGTTTAGCCTGCGTCGACACAACGGGCCTTGTATGCTCGAACCTGTTCCCTGCCGCGCTGGAACGATGGCGGGTCCGCGTGGGGCTGGTTTCAGGGCCATCAGTCGCCGACAGCTCATCGATGATCGGACAGTCCGGCCGGGCATTGCCCCGGCAGTTCTCGGCCAGATGCTTGAGCGTCATGCTCATTTCCCTAAGTTCGCGCGCCTTCCGTTCAAGTTCCTCGACATGCTCCAGCGCCACACGCTTGACGTCCGCACTCGCCCGGCCTCGGTCTCGCCACAGGGCAAGCAGTTCCGTCATTTTCTCGACCGAGAAGCCGAGATCACGCGCGCGCCTGATAAAGCGCAACGTATGCACGTCCTTGTCGGAGTAATCCCGGTATCCGCTATCCGTTCGCGATGCTTCCGCGATCAATCCGATCGATTCGTAGTAACGGATCATCTTCGCCGAGACGCCCGATGCCGCCGCTGCTTTTCCGATGTTCATCGCTGGTTCCTTTCTTCGACTTATGTAGGCGCTTCCTCGGGCGTAAAAAATACGTCCGCATGTATGTCCTCGCCACGCAAGCCCAACTCGCGAAGCATGATGCCGGAATCATCGATCATGGCAGGCGGTCCGGCCATATATGCCTTCCAGCCATCGAGGTCCTGCACGTCATTCACGATCGCATCCGTTACCAGACCAGTTCGGAAGTGATCGGATCGGCTCACTTCCGAAAGCACGGGTGTGAAGGTGAGATTGTCGTAGGCGCTCGCCAGAAAGCTGAAATGGTCGACGAGATAGAGATCGCGTTCCGTCCGTGCCCCGAAATAGAGATGGATCGGCTGCCGCAGGCCGCTTGCCAGCGCCGTTTCGACAATCGACTTGATCGGCGCCAGTCCCGACCCGCCGGCGACCGCCAGAATTGGGCCCGTATGCTGTTCGCGCAGAAACGAGCTGCCGAGAGGGCCGCGAACCGAAACCTCGTCACCGACCTTGAGCGACCTGGCGACGTGTTCGCTCGTCGCTCCGCCGGGCACATGCCTTATGTGGAATTCGAGACAGGATCGACCTGGCTGGTTCGCCATCGAATAGTCGCGCGCCGGAACGCCATCGAACGTCACCTGCGCATACTGGCCCGCCTTGAACGCGACGGCCTCTCCCGTTTCGACCTCCAGCCTGATTTGCCGGATGTCGTGGGTTGCGTCATCGATCGCGACGACCCGCGTCCGATAGGTGCGGACGGGAAGATCAAGCTGCTCTTCCTCCTCATCGAGCCATGCGACCGTGCAGTCCGTGAGCGGCTGCGCGCGGCATGCGAGGATCAATCCCTGAGCCCGTTCATCGTCCGTCAGGGAAAAGCGTGTGTGCGGCAGAAGATCGACCTCGCCGCTGACCAGTCGGGACTTGCAGGAGCCACAGCGACCCGAACGGCATCCATGAGGATATGCGATCCCTTCTTCGAGCGCTCTCTCCAGAATGGTTCGGCCATCCGGCACGTCGATGATGCGCCCCGCCTGCCGAATTTCGATTTGTCTTCCCATGACAATCTCCCTCAGGCGGTGCCCGATGACAGGGCTTCCGCCAGGCGAGGTTTCTGGTCGGCAAAGGTGCCGTAGAAGACCTGTTCATTGACGATCGTGATCGGGGCAACGCGCACGCCGGTCCGCGCTTTCGCCTCTTCGGCGATCTGCGGATCTGACAGGTCCCGCTCTTCGAATGAGACACCCTGATCTGCAAGCCATCGCTTGACGGCATGGCAATCGGGGCAGGTTGGTGTGGTATACAGCACCACCGACGGAGTTCCCGTATTGGTCATCACTTCATTCCTTTTCCAGCTGTGGCGAGCCTGCCGGAGCAGGCCCGCCTGTTCTCATTTCGCGGGCGCGAGTTCAGGCTGCGGGTGCCGGACTGCACCGCTTTCCGCCTGCGCGGGCGCGCGGAAGGTCTTGAGCCTCAGCGCATTGCCGAGCACGAAGACGCTCGACAGGGCCATCGCGCCGGCGGCGAAGACCGGCGACAGCAGGATGCCGTAGGCCGGATAGAGCAGACCGGCGGCAACGGGGATCAGCGCCGTGTTGTAGGCAAAGGCCCAGAACAGGTTCTGCCGGATGTTGCCGATCGTTGCCTTGGACAGTGCGATGGCGTTCGGAACACCTTGCAGGCTGCCCGACATCAGCACCACGTCGGCCGCCTCGATGGCAATGTCCGTCCCCGTGCCGATGGCAAGGCCCACATCCGCTTCGGCCAGAGCCGGAGCGTCGTTGATGCCGTCGCCGACGAACGCCACCTTGCCATGCTGGGCCTTGAGGCGGCGTACCGCGTCGACCTTGCCGTCCGGCAGCACTTCCGCCACCACCTCGTCGATCCCCAGACGCTTGGCGATAGCCTCGGCCGTGCGCTTGTTGTCGCCGGTGATCATCGCGACCTTGAGTCCAAGATCGTGCAGCGCCTTGATCGCCGCAGGCGTGGTCTCCTTGATCGGATCGGCCACGGCAATGATCGCCGCAAGCTTGCCGTCGATCGCGGCGTAGAGCGGTGACTTGCCCTCATTGCCAAGACGTTCGGCGATCTTGGAGAAGGCTACTACGTCATGGCCGAGTTCGGCCATGTAGCGGTCTGCGCCGATCTCGACTTGGCTGCCGCCGCTCACGGCCTTGACGCCGAAACCCGTCACCGATTCGAAGTCCGACACGGCCGGCAGCGAGATGTTCTCCCCGGCAGCCGCATCCACGATCGCACGGGCGATCGGATGCTCCGACTTCGCCTCAACTGCCGCCACCAGACCGAGGACATCTGCCCGGTCGAAACCGATGGCCAGTTCCAGATCGGTGAGCGCGGGCTTGCCTTCCGTCAGCGTGCCCGTCTTGTCGACGGCGACGACCCTGGCGTCCTTGAGCAGTTGCAGCGCTTCGCCCTTGCGGAAAAGCACGCCCAGCTCGGCGCCGCGGCCGGTGCCAACCATGATCGAGGTCGGCGTCGCCAGGCCCATGGCGCACGGGCAGGCGATGATCAGCACGGCGACGGCATTGACCAGCGCAAATGTGAGTGCCGGTGACGGCCCGAACCAGAGCCAGGCAGCAAAGGTCAGGGCCGCTACGGCAAAGACCGCCGGCACGAACCACATTGTCACCTTGTCGACCAGCGCCTGGATCGGCAGCTTGGACCCCTGGGCTTCCTCGACCATGCGGATGATCTGCGACAGCACGGTGTTGCCGCCGACCGCCGTCGCACGGATGGCGAAGGCGCCCTTCTGGTTCACCGTTCCGGCCACGACCTCGCTGCCGTGCTTCTTGGAGACCGGGATCGGTTCGCCCGTGATCATCGATTCGTCGACATAGCTCTGGCCTTCGATGACCTCGCCGTCCACCGGGATACGATCGCCAGGACGAACCTCGACAATGTCTCCCGACAGCACGGACTCGATCGGCAATTCGACCGTCTTGTCGTCCCTGCGCACGCGCGCCATCTTGGCCTGAAGGCCGACGAGACGCTTGATCGCCTCAGAGGTGCGGCCCTTGGCACGGGCCTCAAGCAAACGGCCGAGCAGGATTAACGTCACGATGACGGCGGCGGCCTCGAAATAGACATTCACCGTTCCGGCAGGCAGGAAGCCGGGCGCGAAGGTTGCGACCAGCGAATAGCCATAGGCAGCCAGCGTACCGACCGCGACCAGGGAGTTCATGTCGGGGGCGAGCCGCCACAGGGCGGGCAGCCCCTTGTCATAGAAGCGGATACCCGGAACGAACAGGACGATGGTCGTCAAAACGAACTGGATGTACCAGTTCATCTGCATGCCGATGGTCGAAGCGATCAGGTCATGCATGCCCGGGACGACGTGCGAGCCCATCTCCAGGATAAAGACAGGCACCGTCAGCACCGCCGCGATGGTGAAATCCCGGGTCAGTTCACGACGTTCCGCTTCCTTCTTCTCGGCACGATCATCCGTCTCGCTTTGGCTGGTTCCTGCCGCCGTGGCGATCACCCTGGCGTCGTATCCCGCGCCCTCAATGGCAGCCACCAAAACCGCCGCATCGGCGCTGCCCTGGATCGTGGCCTTCTCAGTCGCGAGGTTGACGACGGCATTGGTGACGCCGGGTACGGCCTTGAGCGCCTTTTCGACGCGACCCACGCAGGATGCGCAGGTCATGCCCTCGATCGCCACTTCAAGCGTGGCTGCCGTCGGCGCGGAGAAGCTTGCCGCAACCTCATAGCCTACATCCTCCACGGCCTTGATGAGCGTGGAGGGATCGATCGCAGCGTTCGTGGTGATGGTCGCCTTTTCGGTCGCCAGATTGACGACCGCATTGGTGACGCCAGGCACGGCCTTGAGGGCTCTTTCGACACGACCTACGCAGGATGCACAGGTCATCCCCTCAATGGGGAGTGATATCGTTCCAGACAAGTCTGTTGCTCGAACGGGGGCATTCATAGCCGCCTCCTTTTTGTCCCGAAATTCCAGTTCGGACAGAAGATGGGGCTTCCAACCATGGGAAGGTCAAGGGGACAAAAAGAGAAAAATCGCTATTGACCTTCCCATGGTTGGAAGCCCCACATTCGGCAACGTGAGACCGAAACAAGGAGAATTCTCATGGAACTCAGAATCGAGAACATGACCTGCGGTGGCTGCGCAAAATCCGTCACCAAGGCGATCCAGTCAGTCGACCCCACCGCCAAGGTGGAAACGAATCCGGAGGCCCGGAAGGTCAATGTCGAGACGACCGCCACAGCGGGGGCTATTCAGCAGGTTCTCGAAGAAGCCGGCTATCCTGCAACTGTAAACTGATTAGGAGCTGCGTCATGAACAAGCTCACCCCGATCTTCATTGCCGGCGCGTTCGTCATTGCCGGCGGACTCGCCTACGCACAGTCCCAGATGGACGAGCAAGGCCAAGGAGCGACCATGAATCACGGTGAACATGCCGGACACGGTGCCGGCACGCCTTCGGATAACCCTGTCATTCGGGCCTACAGGCAAGTCAACGACAAGATGCACGCCGATATGGCGGTCGAGTTTACCGGCGACGCCGACGTGGATTTCATGCGCGGCATGATCCCGCATCACCAGGGCGCCATCGAGATGGCTCGTGTCGTTCTCGAACACGGATCAGACCCCGAGGTGCGAGCGCTCGCCGAAGAGGTCATCTCAGCCCAGGAGGCGGAAATCGCGCAGATGCAGGAATGGCTGGCCAAGCGTGGCCAATGACACGGTGAAGGGCGGATCAATTCCGCCCTTTTCCTTTGCCGGTCATCAGCACGATGATGGTTGCCACCGCGAAGGCGACAAGCGCTCCGTCGGTGCGCCTTCGATCAAGGCAAACAGCTTGTGTGGACGCCGAACGACCTCCGGTACCTCGTTTCGATAGTGGTGATGCGTCCGCTGCCTCGACCAGGGATAACAGCGTATCGGCCAGATCCCTGACCGCAAGCAGCCCGGCCCGAAGCTCGCCAACAGCGTTGATTACGTTTTCCGCTCTGATCTTCATGTCCATCTCCTTCGCTTGGCCCTCTAAGATGAGGGTTCCAACCGTTGGAAGGTCAACCCGACACAAATAAACTCAAGATGATGATGTTTCGGGAATCACAACGATGGAAGAGTTCCTGGCGAACGAAGGGAACCAAGCCCACGCTGAAGTGTTTGATATACCCATATAGGGTATCGGTAGCTCATGGATCAGAAGAATACCAAAGCTCTCCGCTCGAGGCTCAGTCGGATCGAAGGTCAGGTGCGCGGCGTCGGCCAGATGGTCACGGACGGCCGCTATTGCATCGACATCCTGCATCAGATCCACGCGATCAAGGCCGCGCTGGCCATCGTTGAAACCGAAATCCTGAAATCCCACGCCGCCTGCTGCGTCGAAGACGCGATTGCGTCCGGCGATGCCGCCGAGCAGCGCAAGAAGTTCAACGAGCTGGTCGAGATCTTCGCCAAGGCCAAGCTTTGAATCTGGAGGAAACCGCAATGGCTGCCGCCACCGCGAAACATGCCGAACTCCATCGAATGGTCATGACCGAACATACTTGTCCCTGGGGGCTCAAATCGCTCGACCTTCTGCAACGGGAGGGCTACCAGGTCGAGGACCACAAGCTGACGTCTCGCGCCGAGGTTGATGCTTTCAAGAAAAAGCACGGCGTCGACACCACACCGCAGACCTTCATTGGCGGCAAGCGCATCGGCGGCTACGACGATCTTCTCGCCTTCTTCGGCAAGGAGGTAAAGGACAACGACGCCACCACCTATACGCCGGTGATCGCACTGTTCGCGATGGCGGCGCTGATGGCGCTGGCGGCGAGTTGGGCCGCGTTCGGGAACCTTCTCACCATCGCGACGGCGGAATGGTTCATCGCCATTGCGATGTGCCTCCTTGCCCTGCAAAAGCTCAAGGACGTGGAGGGCTTCGCCACCATGTTCCTGAACTACGATCTCCTGGCACAACGTTGGGTGCGTTATTCCTACATCTATCCATTCGGCGAAGCGCTGGCGGGCGTCCTGATGATGGCCGGCGCGCTCATGTGGCTGTCGATCCCCGTCGCGCTCTTCATCGGCACCATCGGAGCCATATCGGTCTTCAAGGCCGTCTATATCGACAAGCGCGAACTCAAATGCGCCTGCGTGGGCGGTGACAGCAATGTGCCGCTCGGCTTCGTCTCGCTGACGGAGAACCTGATGATGGTCGGAATGGCGATCTGGATGCTACTCAAGCCCATGGGTATCGGCCTCGGACATTAAGCGAAAACCAAGGAGCCACGAGATGACCCAATCGTCCCATACCGGCAAGCACGAACACGCCGACCACGGCGCAGGACGTCCCTATGTGATGTTCTGGATCAACATGGCGCTCGGTCTGATCGTTATGTACGTTGTCATGTTCTCAATGATCGACGGATTTCAAGACTTCCGAAACAATCTCAACATGTTCTACATGGCCGTGACCATGTGGGCGCCGATGGGCATCTTCATGCTGGCAACGATGCCCGGCATGTTTCCTCGACGGGGTTTGAATGTTGCTCTCTATGCCGTGTTCATCGTCCTGACAGTCGCCTCGTTCGCAGCCACACGCAGCCAAACCCTGATCGGTGACGGGCAGTTCATCGATTCGATGATCCCGCACCACTCGGGCGCGATCCTCATGTGTCGGGAAGCAGATCTGCGCGATGCTGAATTGCTGACGCTTTGCGAAGAAATCATCGCAGCCCAGCGCAGCGAGATCGAGAAGATGGAGACAATCAAGGCTCGCCTCGAACCTTAAGATCTGCGGCCTCGTTGTTCGCGCGTCAAGAACGAAGCCAGCGGGCGCGGGCAACGGAGCGACCCATAAATGGGCGTAGATACTGCTCTTTGAACCAAAGTGTTGGTTTCCACGCAGAACTGAGCCAGTTAGGCAGATAATTTCCATTGAGAACTGAGCCATGTGAACCTTCCCCCCAACGCGGTGAGCGACGGGGGCAGCGGAGTGATCCACATGGGACTTTTAAACATCATCCGGCGCATGGCGCTGCGAGAGAAGCAGTCGATCCGCGAGATCAGCCGGCGCACCGGTCTGTCGCGCAACACGATCGCGAAGTATTTGAGCGCGGGTACGATAGAGCCGACGTTCACGGTACCGGAACGACCGAGCAAGCTTGATCCTTTTGCCGACAAACTCGCGGCCTGGCTGAAGACCGAGACCGGAAAGTCGCGCAAGCAGCGCCGAACACTGAAGCAGCTTCATTCCGATCTGGTGGTTCTCGGCTTTACCGGCTCCTATGGTCGGGTCGCCGCATTCGCTCGTGATTGGCGGGCTGATCGGCAACGTGAGCAGCAGACGACGGGCCGCGGCATATTCGTTCCGCTGTCTTTCCGACCAGGCGAAGCATTCCAGTTCGATTGGAGTGAGGACTATGCCGTGATAGGCGGCGAGCGCACGAAGCTTCAGGTCGCGCATATCAAGCTATCGCACAGTCGCGCGTTTTTTGTCAGGGCCTACCTGTTGCAGACGCATGAGATGCTGTTTGACGCCCATTGGCACGGCTTCCGCGTGTTTGGCGGCGTGCCTGGTCGTGGCATCTACGATAACATGAAGACAGCGGTCGATCGTGTGGGCCGCGGCAAGGAGCGACAGGTCAACATCCGTTTCCTTGCGATGACGAACCATTACGTCTTTGCGCCAGAGTTCTGCAATCCCGCCGCGGGCTGGGAGAAGGGGCAGGTCGAGAAGAACGTCCAGGATGCCCGACCGCGGCTGTGGCAACAGATGCCCGACTTTCCAGATTTGGGGGCATTGAATATCTGGCTGGAACAGCATTGCCAGGACCTGTGGCGGGAGACAGCGCATGGCACCTTGTCCGGCTCGATCGCGGATGTTTGGGCTGATGAGCGGGCAGCATTGATGGCGCTCCCCGCCATGTTTGACGGCTTCGTCGAGCAGAGCAAGCGCGTCTCGCCGACATGCCTGATCACCTTCGAGCGCAATCGTTACAGCGTGCCTGCGTCTTTTGCGAACCGGCCCGTCAGCCTGAGGATTTATCCCGAGCGACTGGTCGTTGCGGCCGAGGGCAATATCCTTTGCGAACATCCGCGGATCATAGAACGCAGCCACGACAAACCGCCGAGGACGATTTACGACTGGCGCCATTACCTTGCGGTCATCCAGCGCAAGCCTGGAGCACTGCGCAATGGCGCACCCTTCCTGGAATTGCCGCTGGCCTTTCGACAGCTGCAGGAGCAGATGCTGCGCCGCCCTGGTGGTGATCGTGAGATGGCCGATATTCTTGCCCTCGTCCTTCATCACAACGAACAGGCCGTCATCAGTGCTGTGGAATTGGCTTTGGATCAAGGCGTGGCAACCAAAATGCATGTGCTAAACCTGCTGCATATGCTGATCGACGATAAGACGACTGACGGTCCCGACGTCGATACGCCACAGGCACTGACTTTGCTGCGCGAACCCAAGGCCAATGTCGAACGCTATGATGGCCTGCGTGTCCGGATCGTTGGAGGTCGCCATGCGTCATGATCCAGCCAGTGCCGCCGTCGTCATCATGCTGCGAAGCCTGAAGATGTATGGCATGTCCCAAGCCGTCAGTGACCTGATCGAGCAAGGTGCTCCAGCCTTTGATGCAGCCGTGCCGATCCTGTCCCAGTTGCTGAAAGCCGAGATGGCCGAGCGCGAGGTCCGGTCCATCGCCTATCACATGAAGGCTGCCCGCTTCCCAGCCTACAAGGACCTCTCCGGATACGACTTCGCCGCCAGCGAAATCAACGAAGCGACGGTGCGCCAATTGCATAGATGCGAGTTCATCGACGGCGCGCAGAATATCGTGCTTGTCGGCGGACCGGGCACAGGAAAAACACATGTCGCCACCGCCCTCGGCATCCAGGCGATCGAGCATCACCGTCGAAAGGTCCGATTCTTCTCGACCATCGAATTGGTCAACGCGCTTGAGCAGGAGAAGGCTAAAGGCAAGGCGGGGCAGATCGCAGAGACCTTGGTCCGCCTTGATCTGCTCATCCTCGACGAGTTGGGATACCTGCCGTTCAGCGCCTCAGGGGGAGCACTGCTCTTCCACCTTCTGAGCAAGCTCTATGAACGGACGAGCGTTGTGATTACCACCAACCTCAGCTTCAGCGAATGGGCAACCGTCTTCGGCGACGCCAAGATGACAACCGCATTGCTCGATCGTTTGACCCATCGCTGCCATATCCTGGAAACAGGGAACGACAGCTTCCGCTTCAAGGCCAGCTCGGCAGCCGCAGCACAGAAGAGAGGACAAAACGCCAATCCCTTGACTAAACCCTGATCAGAAAACCATACTTAGAGGTGGCTCACTTCTCGGTGGAAAAACTGGCTCAGTTCCGCGTGCAAACCAACATGTAGTGGGGCGGTCGGCCAAGGTGCGCACTCCCCAGACAAGATAGACGCTGGTGAGCATCACGTAGGCCGCTCCGAACACCGCCCCGCCGAGGAGTACCATTGCAGGCGTCCCAACCCCGCAACCAAAGCTCAGGATGCCGGACCATCGTGTGACAGGTGAACTATGCGATGGTCCGACTTGGTCGGCATACTGGCTTGGGTATTCCGTCCCAAAGCCTTGTTATCCGCTGACAAACGCCAGAATATCCTCATTCAACACATCGGCGTTGACCGTTAACATGCCGTGCGAGAAGCCGGGATAGGTCTTCAATGAGCCATTCGGCAGCAATTTGACTGCCTTCAAAGCCGCAGCGGCGATTGGGACGACTTGATCGTCCTCGCCGTGCAGCACCAGCGTCGGCACGGTGATTGCTTTCAAATCCTCGGTCTGGTCCGTTTCCGAGAAGGCCTTGATACCGTCATAGTGTGCCTTGGCACTCCCCATCATGCCTTGCCGCCACCAGTTCTGGATCACGCCTTCATGGACCGTCGCGCCTTCGCGGTTGAAGCCATAGAAAGGACCTGACGGAACGTCGCGGAAAAACTGTGCACGGTTGCTGGCCAGTGCCGACCGAAAGCCGTCGAAGACCTCCATCGGTGTGCCCTCGGGGTTGTCGTCGGTTTTCAGCATCAGCGGCGGAATGGCGGCAACGAGGACGGCCTTGGCCACCCGGCCCGCAGGCTCGCCATGTCGCGCGACGTACCGCGCCACTTCGCCGCCACCAGTCGAATGGCCGATGTGAACCGCGTTCTTCAGGTCCAGCGCTTTGGCTACGGCAAAGGCGTCGGCTGCGTAATGGTCGATGTCGTGCCCTTCGGCAACCTGTTCCGATCGTCCATGCCCGCGCCGGTCATGCGCGACGACGCGATAGCCCTTCGACAGGAAGAACAGCATCTGCGCATCCCAGTCGTCGGAACTGAGCGGCCAGCCATGGTGAAAAACGATGGGCTGGGCGTCCTTGGGGCCCCAGTCCTTGTAGAAAATCTGAACGTCGTCGTCGGTCGTGACAAAGCCCATGGTGAGTTCTCCTTCTGGGGTGTTGATTGTGACAGGTTCCGTGGCACGCGCGGTGCCTGGCAGTAATGTGAAGCTCGCAGCAAGTGCCGCGGCCGAGATCAGAGCATCGCGGCGGCTGAGCGGCAGGCCGGGGGTGTAGAATGGAGGCATAGAGACGTTCCGTGAGTTAATCAAAATGTGGCGGTAGGGTCATGCGCGGCGGTCTCTTAAGAGAGTTCTTCCGAGCATTTCCCACGACAGTCTGGACACGGCCCAGAAAGCGGAGTTGCTGGAAAGAGGGTCTGAGTGTGTCCTTGGCCGCTGCTCTAGTTCGGATAGGTTATGCGGGCAGGCGCGCGCTCAAATAGACGTTGCCCGAGGTATTGATGTCATCTGAATAAGCGGCGCGATAGTATGCTTTGACGCAATACTGTGTCGCTAAACGGGGAACACCGAACGGATTGGGCGCGTGCATCTTCAGATCGCAAGATCTTAAATCGGCCCCCTGATGATGTTCTTCAGCCAGTCTATCCTCTAAGAGCTTCTGATTGAATCACTTGAAGAAAATTTACCTTTATGGAGGGGGGAGATGAAGTTGGAAATCAAACCAGACTGGCCGCGACACAGGTGGCCTTGCTGAAGAGCCTTCGTTTGTCCCAGTTTGTTCAGCCTGATTACGCTGCGATAAAACTGTCAGACAACGCGTTTGAGCATATGTGCAAACTCTGTTTTTTCGACATTGCTGCGCCCGTTGGCATGAAAATCCGCAATATGCGGACCATGCTCGTGGTGTCGATTACGGGTTTCCACGGATGCCCATTCCTCAACGAACACAAAGCGTCCCAGTTCGTTCTGATCCTCGAACAGATCGTAACGGATATTACCTTCCTCGTTTCGAGAAGGTTCGACGAGGACCGACAGGTCACGACGCAGTTCGTCTTCCTTGCCTGCCTTGGCCTTCAGCCCGACGACGATGAATAGCTCGCTCATTTGCTTTCTCCTTGCAAAATGCGGCGACAGCAGCCGAGCCGCCATCGCCATGGATCTTGGTTGTTGCTTGTCGGCTAAAGGTTATTTGGCGGCTTTTTCGACGTTGAAACCATCGTAATTGTCGAACACGCCCATGAAGCCCGGAACCGTCGCCTCGCGTGCCCAGTCGCGCTGGAGTTCGCAATACATCTGAACGCGGCTGATCAGCTTTCCCCCAGCCTGTTCGATGCGGCGTAGTGCTGCCTCATGGGCGGCAAGAGAAGTGCCGCCGACGGCATCGATCGGCACATAGACTTCATAACCTTCCTGAATGGCATCGAGCGCGGGGAAGGTTAGGCATGCCTCGGTCCACAACGCGGTCATGATGAGTTTGCGGCGGCCAATGGCCTTGACGGCCTGTTTGAACGCCACATCCTCCCAGCTGTTGATAGAGGTACGGTCATAGGTCGGCAGATGGCCGAGCACGTCCTGAAGTTCGGCGATCGGCGGCTTGTTGCGGCCGGTTGCAACATTGACGGTCGAATGGATGATCGGCAGATCGTAGTTGACCGCCGCCTTGGCGACGCTTGTGATGTTGAAGACCAGTTCGTCGCGCGGCATCGAGCGGATCGACGATACCTGTATCGGCTGGTAGTCGATGACGATGAGGGCAGAGTTTTGCGGCGTGAGAAGCTGGTCGGTATGGGGATTGCGGATTTGTTCGCTTGCCATTGGCAGGTTTCTTTCATCGATTGGAATTTTGCGCTGGCGCGGGCCGAAGCCCTCGATCAAGTGGACGAGCGAGCGCGGACCCTTCCACAGGAAAGAGGAGCCGGATGCGGTATGCTTCCGGCTCTCCCGATCATGCTGCGGCGATGCCGAAGCGTCCGCTGTCAACGTCTTCGATTGCCTGTCTGATTTCAGCCTCGTTGTTCATAACAAACGGCCCGTAGCCCACGATGGGTTCATCGATCGGCTCTCCCGTCAGGACCAACAACTGCGCTTCACCATCGCTATGAATGCGAGCCTCGCGGCCTGCCGGATCGAGCAGTACCATCTCCGCTTCACCTGCCTCATGGTTGTTATCGATGGCGACGCGACCGCTTAGCACCACGATCATCGCGGTATGTCTCTCGGGCAGATCGAGCGTCAGTACTGCGTCGGTCTTGAGGGTCAAGTCCCACAGGTTGATGGGGGTGAAGGTTTTTGCCGGCCCTTTTATTGCGCGATACTGACCGGCTATGATCCGTGCCTTCCCGGCGTTTCCGGGCAAAGAGACCTGGGGAATGTCCGCCTTCAGGATGCTCTGATAGCCGCCCGATGTCATCTTGTCCTTGGCGGGCAGGTTCAGCCAGAGCTGAACCATGCGCAATGTCCCTCCCGCCTTTGCGAAGGCGGCCGAATGGTATTCCTCATGAATGATGCCGCCAGCCGCCGTCATCCACTGGACGTCACCCGGCCCGATTATACCGCCATTGCCTGCCGAATCGTGATGTTCGACCTCGCCGTCATAGACGATGGTGACGGTCTCGAAGCCGCGGTGCGGATGCTTGCCGACGCCACGCCGCTGCGTAGTTGGTTGAAAGTCATATGGCCCGGCGTAATCGAGCAGGAGGAACGGGCTGATGTGGGCGCCGAGGGTATTATAGGAGAAAAGCGAGCGAACGGGAAAACCGTCGCCGACCCAATGTTGCCGATCATTCCCGTAGCGGCCAATGACTTTCTTACCCATATTTTTTCCTCCATCAACGCTGCAGTTGAGCTTGATGAAGGCAGGACTAGCATCGCAACGATGATGAAAAAAGATTGCAAACAGCGACGCAGCGTCCTACAAAAAGGACGATGCAGGACCTTAACGATTTTTATTATTTTGTGGCCGTTGTCGACCATGGTGGCTTCTCGCCAGCCGGGCGTGCGCTTGGCATTCAGAAGTCAAGACTGAGCCGTCGTATTCTTCATCTGGAAGAACGTCTGGGCGTGCGCCTTCTCAACCGTTCCTCTCGCCGATTTTCGGTGACGGAGATCGGTCGCGAGTTCTACGAGCGTTGCGTGGCAATGCTTGTCGAGGCTGAGGCTGCCGAACAGGTTATCGCCAGGGTGAGGACGGAGCCGCGCGGTGTTGTACGCATGAGCTGTCCGACGGCATTGCTGTCGTTTCAGTTCGGTGAGCTGATTTCGCGTTTCATGATGCAGAATCCGGGCATCGAAATTCATCTGGAAAGTACGAACCGCCGCGTTGACGTCATTTCGGAAGGGATCGATCTGGCCATTCGGGTACGGTTCCCGCCGCTTGATTCGACTGATCTTGTCATGCGCTGGCTCGATGAAAGCAGCCAGTGCCTGGTTTCCGCGCCCGGCCTGATTTCAGGTTCCGTAAAAACGCCTGCCGATCTGAGGGGACTGCCGAGCCTTGATTGGAAGCGGCCTCACAGGGATTATGCCTGGGAGCTGCATCACGCCGACGGGCAAGTCGCGACCGTTCCGCATTCGCCCCGCCTGATTACCGATGACATGAAGGTGCTTCGCGATGCGGCAATTGCCGGCGCGGGTGCGGTACAATTGCCGACCATTTTTATTTGGGATGATATCAGAGCGGGTCGGCTCATTCATGTTCTTCCCGACTGGCGACCTGTGGCAGGCATTGTACACGCGGTTTTTCCCACCCGCCGCGGGCTGCTGCCATCGGTGCGGGCGCTGGTCGATTTTCTTGCCCATGAATGTGCGATCCAGCGCTCGCAGGTAAATAAGATCGTGCCGCCCATCGATCTTTCGAATACCTTGCCAGAAAGCTGATATTTCACTCAGCGCTCAGCCTACGGCCTGATCTTGACGGGCATCATAGCTATATTGTCAGTCCTGAATTACATTGATGTTTTCAAGCGTCCGGTTGAGCAGGATCAAGAACGACTCCTGCAGTGAGTGCCCAAGCGGTGACAGCACATATTCGACGCCGAGCACGCGTCCATCCAGAACCCTGCGCGTCACTATACCGTTGCGTTCGAGCTTGCGTAGCGTCTGGTGAGCACGCGCTGGGTGACGCCATCAGTCATCATCAAGACCTATGAGATCGTCGAGACGATCGGCACCAGCGGATCTCGCGCCCTCCTCGCGATGGATAGCCGTTCTCCACGAAAGCTGTTGCCGAGCGCGCCACCGCGACGTGCAACGAGCCAGGCGCGGTCGAGGGTGGTGAAGAGCATCGGAGAAAACCGTGGAACTGGTCGGCGATCACCACAATCGATGCAAAGGCCGCCTGACGGCGACAGTCACATACGTCCGTACGATTAAATTTGTTGCCGAAATTCTCGAAGAGGACCCGGAGCTTCTTCATGCAATCGTCGCCAACGATGATTATCTGAGCTAAGGCAGCATCATCTCCGTGTACACCGGAGACGACGAATCTGTGACCGCACTGACAGACGACGGCATGGACGAATTGGAGCAGATGCTCAAAGACGCCTGCCGCTCGCCCCAGGAATGGAACGACTGTCCTCGACAGCATTGTCGACGACGAACTGCTCGTCGCTCGCAATCTCCGCGGTAGCAATGGGGTGGTTATCTTCTTCTTCTCGGATGATCGAGTCAATATCACGCATGTCCGCAGAGCGAGCGTCGATCTCCATAATGATTCCCATTACGATATCTCCCAAAACGGCATCAGAAGAACGTGCCTGGCACCTTTGTCGGGCGCATCAGCATCCCCGCTATGGCAGCAAGGAGCGTTATCAGCGCGAGAGCTGATAGTGCGTCGGCATAGGCGAGGACATAGGCTTCACGCTGTACAAGCTTTGCGAGCTGCCCCATTGCCGCGGTGGGTCCCTTGCCATCAAGCGTCGAACCCATGGACGAGGCGAGTGTGTCCAGCCATGTTTGCACAACGTGATCGCCTTGCTGTACCTGCGTTCCAAGCAGGTTCGAGCGCACCTGCTCGTCGACGCGCACGAAGGTCGTGATTGCCGCTGTTGCGATTGTGGTTCCAACAGTTCGAACGATATGAACCCACATCGCAATCCAGGGGATTTGCGGGAAGGTGATGTCTTCCGTGATGATCAGCATGACCGGAACAGCCAGAAACGGGCTTGCGATGCTTTGGATAAGCATGGACGACATAAACTGATCGCCGTTCCAGACATGTGTTGGAACGGCAGCCAGCGACACGCCTACCGAGAACAGCATCGCACCGAATACGATAAGATTACGCGGCGCGAACCGATAACAAAGCCATGCTACCAAAGGGGCGAGCACAAGTTGCGGCAACCCGGTCAGAAGAAAGTAGTTGCCGATCTCCAGGGACCTGTAGCCCTGGATGCGTATGAGGAACTGGGGGATTATGGAGGCTGTCGCCATTGTGGCAAAGCGCGTCGTGAAGAGTACCGACAGGGCCAGCCCGGCATTTCTCTGAAGGACAATCCGTAGATCCAGCATCGGAACCGGGTGTCGTATGGTGTTCACGACGAACGCAAGCAGCAAGACCGCCGCCGCGCCGCTCAAGCCGGTGATCAGACCGGAATTGTACCAGTCGAGGCGATTGCCTTGATCCAGCGCGGCGACGAGGGACGCCAGCCCGAGGGACAAGGTAAGAAGCCCGAACAGGTCCGGCCGGCGAAACCGGTGCAGTTTTGCCGTATCCCATTGCTTGGCGAAATAAGCGCCAAAGACCGCCAGAGAGCCGGGTATCACGTTGGCCCAGAACAGATACTCCCATGAGAGATGGTCGATGATCCATGCTTCGGCGAAGATCGCCAAATTGGGTGTGAAGCCGGAAATCAGCGCGTAGATGGAAAGGACATAGAGGCGTCGCTGCTGGGAGATGTTGCGCATGACGACCGCGAAGGTCATCGGTATCAGCATTCCAGCGGCAAGACCACGCAATGCCTGCAGGGCCAACAATATGGGCAGTGAGGGGCTGAACGGAGCAAGGAATGAGAAAACCGAAAACAGAGCAGCGCCGACCATCACGCCGATAGCCGGCGAGAGGTGAGTCCGTAACCAGACTGTCGCGGCAATCGCCGCCACTTCAGCTGTGATGTACGCGGTTGTCAGCCACGACGCCTCGTCGAAGCCAAGCCCGAAAGCACCGCGAAGGTCTGCCAGGCCGATATCGGTCAGCCTCGAATTCAGAATGGACGTGAATGTACCAAGCATGACAGCCGATACAGCAATCAAAGGCGGTAACCTGGCTCCAGGCAGAAACGCCGAAGGTCTCGGAATGGCGGGAAGTGTCATCGTCTGTCACTCCTGTTCTCTACCGGCAAATTCGTCGCTATGAATCGTCGGCACCACCGACATGCCAGGGCGTAGGAACTTGCCAACTTCGCCTGTGTCATCGAGTTCTATGCGGACAGGCACACGCTGTGTGACTTTTGTGAAGTTACCGGTGGCGTTATCCGGCGTAAGCAGGGCAAACTCGGATCCGCTGGCTGGGGAGATCTTTGCAACATGCCCCCGCAGCAATTTGCCGGGCAACATATCGACGGTCATTGTTACGCGCTGGCCCACGCTGACCTTTCCAAGTTGCGTTTCCTTGAAATTGGCGATCACGTAGAGGTGTGGGAGTGGAACCACGGATATGATCTTCGTTCCAACGTTTACATATTGTCCTTGGCGCACATTGCTGGCGCTTGCGACGCCGTCGAAAGGTGCTCTGATCGATGTCCGTTCCAGGGTGATCCTTGCAAGTTCGACGGCGGCACGCTGTGCGTCCAATGTGGCCTGAGCTTCCGAAAGTTGCGCGCTAAGCACAGCGACTTTCTGCTTCTCGACGTCCACTGCCGTCTGCCGTTCCTCGACCTGAGCGCTATAGCGCTTCATTTCGGCAGTTGCCGCTTCGCGTTTTTGCGCTGTCGACCAGCCAATTCGCGAAGCCTCCTGTTGCCGAAGATACTCACTTTCGGCCCTTTCCATGTCCGCCTTGACAGCCTTCACGCTCGCTTCGGCCTGCGCTATGACGCTGGCTTGCAGATTGATCTGGCTTTCAAGAATAGCAACGGACGCTGCGGCCGCCTTTCGTGTGGCGTAGGCACGGCCGAACTGGGCACGATAGTCTCGATCATCGATCTGCGCGAGAAGTTCTCCGGCTTTCACATGCTGGAAGTCGGCGACCAGCACCTTTCTCACGCGGCCGGAAACTTCTGTCCCCACAGACGCGGTATCGGCTTTGAGATAGGCGTCGTCTGTAGACTGGTCGGTCATGCCCGCGACCCAATGTCCCCAGCCCATCGGCACGACGACTGCCATTCCGATCGCGGCGACGATGACGGTGCTCCGTGCGAGCGCCTGAAAGGTTCTGCGCCGCTTTTTTTTGGAAGCAGCAGTGAGCGCCTCATCCGCGTTCCCTTTAATCTGTTCTGCCCCTCCGTGGAGGTTTGTGACAGCCATGTTCATTTCCCTGTCTCCCGTCGAGTGTCGTAACTGACGAAGAGATAGGCTTTCAGTGCTAATGAATGAAATGAATATAATGCACTTGTTAAATGCATTATATTCATTCTACTCTGTTTCTCATATTGACGAGAAATAGAGCTTGAGTCGGTTTTGAGATAGGCAGGACGCGCTATGGATCTCAATCTTATCAGGGTGCTCGACGCTTTGGCGGAGGAGGGGAACGTTACAAAGGCAGGCGCACGGCTTGGGCTTAGCCAGTCTGCGGTAAGCCATGCGCTCAACAAGATGAGATTGCTTTTCGATGATCAGCTCTTCCTGCGAGGCCCGGACGGTATGCATCCGACTCCGAGAGCGATGGAGCTGTCGCGAGCCTTCGGCTCTGCACTTCGTCAGATAGACGCGGCGGTGGGCCAGCCAGCATTTGATCCCGCCACAGCAGATTTCGAGATCGTGATTGCGACGTCCGACTATGTGACGAGCACTATCATACCGTCACTGTTGCAGGCTGTCGCAAAAAGCGCTCCAGGTGTCCGGCTTTGGATCCGGCCGATGAACGATGTGAACATCGTCGAAGAATTGGACCGCGGTGCGGTCCACCTGGCGGCCGGGGCATTTGGAACGGTGCCAGCCCGTTTCGTGAAGACGGATCTCTTCAGCGATCCCAATGTCTGGATGTTTCGGGCGGACCACCCTGCGGCCGACGACGCAATGTCCCTCGAGACGCTCGGCAAGTATCCGCATATAGACATCCTCATTTCGCGTCGCGATTCCGCCGTGGCAAGTGCCGTCATCGACCAGAGTGGGCTTGAGCGAGCGTATGTCACGAGCAACCCTCAGTACCTTGACGGCCTTCTGAGGGACAAAGGCCTTGAGAGGCGTGTGGGTGCCACCCTCTCTCACATACTGGCGGTGCCGCCCCTGCTTGCGACGACCGACATGGTTGCTTATGTCCCTTTGCGTTTTGCGCGTTTTGCTGAAAAAACTTTCAGGTTGACTTGGCGAGAGGCTCCATACGTTGCCCCACCTATGACAATCTCTACCCTTACCCACCGTGCCTTGGGTCGCCACCCCTCGATCACCTGGTTTGAGAAGCTCCTTCAAGTGGGTGCACATCACGAAAGTGGCGTTCTCCCGTATCTTCCTTGATCGATTGTCGAGTTGCAATGCCGGAAGGGAAGTCGCATATTTCCAGCCGCCCACCGCGACACGAGAGGCTCGGCTTTGTGATGATGGCGACCTTAGGCGCATTCTAATAAATTTTTATGCTTGCGCCACAAACAGTCCGTCATGGGGGGTGGACGGCAATCGCTGGGTTGCCCCAGTTGTCGTTGATAGATTAGAGAAAAACTCCTGCGTCAAACCTGCAACCATCATTGCTTGCTTTGTGCGCAAGTAATGATGAAAGCTGGCCCCCGCAACCAAACTCCCATGAAAATACCAAAAGCTTCGATCCATGCACCATCCCGGTCGTGCGGTAGGGCTTGTGCACGCTTCATGGAGCAACCCGTTCGACCTGCAATCGATTCACGGGATCTATTTTTTGAGGTCTCACCTCTTCAGGATGCGGATTGACGAGCAGTCGATCAACTGTATATCGCCGTCGTAAGCATCTAATATCGCGTTGAGAATGCGTGCCCGGTGCCCTGAATGGCGCCATCTGTTGAAGCGATTTACAGTCGTACAGACCGGAGCGGGCTGGAATATCTGCCCATGGCGCACCTGTTCTCAGCCGCCAGAATATACGGTTCAAAACACGTCGAGCGTCAACGTGGGCCTTACCATGCACTTTGGTCGGATGAAGCGGTTCAATTGCGGACCATTCGAAATCAGTTAAATCAAAACGAGCCATCATTGCCTTCAAATGAATGGAGACAGTGAATCACAAACCACTCAAACCGAAAACTATTTCATGGGTATATGACCCGGCGCTTGGTTCCAAAGCAGCCAATTTGCGACTTCTGGTCTGAAACGATCTAAAAGCAAGGCGCCTCTTATGAGCAACATGGGTTACCGATAGAGCTGTTTCGTTTATTGTTCGATTTCGGTGATAGCCAGTTCACGAGAATGAAATAGACGGCATTTTCCTGCCCCGATAGAAAGCGGAAGGCGATTGACGCACCGAACGCCGGGTTCTTAAAAATTGCAGGAATAACATGCCGATCTATGAGCTGGCTGCGGCGGGGGCAGCAACGTGCTGGGCACTGACGGGTCTCATTTCCGCCTGGCCAGCCGGTCATTTGGGCGCGCTTGCCTTCAATCGCGTGCGCCAGGTGTTCGTGACGAGCCTGCTCGCCATCTACGTGATTGCCACCGGAAAATGGCAGCAATTGACCGGCGATGTCGTTCTGCCGTTGCTGCTTTCAGGTTTCATCGGCATTTTTCTGGGCGATACCCTGCTTTTCATCACGCTCAACAGGCTTGGGCCCCGCCGCTCCGGCATTTTGTTCGCCATGAATGCGCCAATGACCGCATTGCTGGGCTGGCTGGTGCTGGGTGAAACGCTTTCCCTGACCGCCGTGCTCGGTATTGTCATCACGGTTTTCGGTGTTTCGCTGGCGATCTTCTTTGGCAAGCGCGCCAATCAGCAGCATCCATGGGAAACGATCAAAGGGTCGCTGTGGGCCGGTGTCGGCCTCGGGCTTTTGTCGGCGCTTGGTCAGGCCATCGGCTCGATCATCGCACGTCCGGTGATGGAAACGGGCATCGACCCGTTTGTCGGCTCCATGTTGCGCGTCGGTATTGCCGCCACCTGTCTGTCGGTTTTGATGCAGCTGCCCTTCGCAGCCGTCAAGCCCCGCAATCCGCTCAACTGGCGGGTTGGAGCGATGACGGCCCTGACCGGCTTCCTGTCGCTTGGCGTCGGCATGACCTTGCTGCTTTTTGCCTTGTCGGGCGGGAAAGCGGGCATTGTCTCGACCATTTCGGCTACAACACCCGTCATCATATTGCCGCTGCTTTGGCTTCGAACAGGCGAGCGCCCGGCAGCGGGCGCATGGCTCGGGGCCGCCTTTGCCGTGGTCGGCATGGCGCTGATCTTTATGCGTTAGGACGCTGCGCGTCCTTGCTGCGCGCCATCCAGCGCTCGCGGAAAGCCCTGCGCCGTGAACGCCAACGCGGGCGCGGAAGCGTCTGCGCGGATGTCTTGCTGCGCATTGCCGGGGGCGGCGACAGCAGGCGGATGAAGAACAGGATGCAGACACCGATGGTGAACAGCCAGAACATTTCGTCGGTAAGATCGTTGATCATAGTCTCATTCCAGCGGTTCGCCTGGCGTTCAAAAACTTGAGTATGCGGCGTCCATCAATGATTAGGAAATTAAAATAGAACACCGTTCCGACGGAATCGGATCGGTGCATTTCAGTAGAGATAGCTTCTGGCGAAACTAAGTCCAAGTCACGATAGTGTGCTTGTTTGCCAAGCTGATTATTGTGTCACGACCTTGGGTTTCAGGCGCAGGATCAGCGGCACAAGCACCAGCGCGACAGCGGGGAAAACCAGCCAGTTGATGGTTTCCCAACCGGAAGCGTGCAGCAGCGATCCCGCGAAGAACGACGCGCAGGCAACCGTTCCGAACATGATGAAATCGTTGGCGCCTTGTGCCTTGCCGCGTTCGGCGGGCGTGTGGCAGTCGGTGACCATCGCGGTGGCACCGATGAAGCCGAAATTCCAGCCGATGCCAAGCAAGATCAGTGCAAACCAGAAATGGCCGACATCGAAGCCGCCGAGCGCGACGGCTGCGGCCCCGGCGATCAGGATAAGCCCGAGCGCGGTGATCTTCTCCTTGCCATAGCGGGCGATCAGTTTGCCGGTGAAGAAGCTCGGTCCAAACATAGCCAGCACGTGCCACTGAATGCCAAGCGCCGCGTGGTCCACCGAATGGCCATGGCCGACCATGGCGATAGGTGCTGCCGTCATCACGAAGGTCATCAGGGCATAGGAGCAGACGCCAGCCGCCACCGACAGGATGAAGCGTGGCATTTTCAGAATCTCAATCAGGGGTCTGCCGGTATCGTTGTTGGCATTGGCTGCTTTGACGGCCTTGGGCGCGCGCAGCATGAACAGCACCGGCAATGCCAGGAGGCCAAGCACCGCCTGGCTCAGAAAACTGCCCGCGAACATGGCGTCGGGGATGGTATCGCGCGTCCAGATCACCAATTGCGGGCCGACGATTGCGGCGATAAGACCGCCGACCATCACATAGGAAATTGCTTTGGCCTTCATGTCGCCGCTGGCGGCGTCTGCGGCGGCAAAGCGATAGCTTTGCACATAGGCGGCGTAGAGACCCGCCGTCAGCGTGCCAAGGCAGAAGATCAGGAACGATGCCGAGAAAATGCCTGCGGCTGCGATCAACCCCGCCGCCACGCCGACAAGTGCGCCGAGCATATAGGCATTGCGCCGTCCGAGTTGGCGCATGAAAAATGCGGCAGGCAATGTGCCAAGCGCGAGCCCCAGATTGAACAGGCTGACGGGCAGGGTGACAAGGGCTGGATCAGACGACAATTTCTGCCCGACAAGACCGCCAAGCGAGATGACGATGGGCGGGCTCGACGCGCCGAGCGCCTGTGCCATCGTCAGGATAAGAATATTGCGGCGAACGGACGAATTTTCGGTCATATTTTCCCTCATGCAGCGACGCAGGAAATTAACGTCATAGTTGCCCGCCGAATAGAGGAAAAATATTCCATACTGACGAAGTTGGTTTTTCCTCTCGTCGGCACGGAAGTCTTCAAAGCTTCATTGGACAGTCAAGCACGTGTCACGAAGCTTGCTTACCCATGCGCATTGCTCAATCGGAACGGGGACATTCCATGCATCGCTCTTTAGGCACTTCGACCCTTCTCGCTAGCCTGCTGGCTTTCACCATCGCACCGGCCTCGGCTGATGAAAAAGCCTTTCCGGCAACGCTCAAGGCTCACGCGATCCTGCCAGCCAACACGGTTATCGCGGCACCGGATGATGCGGCAGACCATTTGAAGACCTCCGGCAAATTCACCACCGCCGACCGCAAACGCGCCGAGGGCATCGGCACGATCGAGGGCAAGGATGGCGTGCGCAAAACCGGCCTTTCGCTTCCTTTCGACGGCCAGCCGGTGCAGGGCTTTTCCGGCATCAAGACCATGGAAGACGGCAGCTTCTGGACGCTGTCGGACAATGGTTTTGGGTCGAAGCTCAACTCGCCCGATGCCATGCTGATGCTGCACAATGTGAAATTCGACTGGGACAATGGCAAGGTCGAGCGGGTAAAAACCCTGTTCCTCTCCGATCCGAACAAGAAGGCGCCGTTTCCGATTGTCATGGAAGGCGCGGAAAAGCGCTATCTGACCGGGGCCGATTTCGACGTGGAATCGATCCAGCCGGTGGCGGATGGTTTCTGGGTGGGCGAGGAATTTGGTCCCTTCCTTTTGAAATTCGATACTGAAGGCAAACTGACCGACGTATTCGCGACGCAGGTGGGTGAAACGCCGGTCGTTTCGCCGGACAATCCGAAGCTCGCTTTGCCTGCCAATCCGAGCCTCAAACTTCCGACCTACAATCTGAAGCGTTCGGGTGGCTTCGAAGGCCTTGCCATGTCGAAGGATGGTTCGAAGCTTTATGGTCTTCTCGAAGGCCCGCTTTTCGTCGATGGCGCGCCGGAAAAGACCGAAAGCGGCAAGACCGGCCTGCGTATCATCGAGTTCAGCGTGGCCGACAAGAAATGGACGGGTCGTTCGTGGCTCTATCCTCTGGCCGATGGCGGCGAAGCAATTGGCGATTTCAACATGCTGGACGCCAGCACGGGTCTGGTGATCGAACGTGACAACGGCGTTGGTGTTGCGGAAAAGGCCTGTGCTGATCCGAAGAACCCGCAAGCCGATTGCTTCGACGCGCCGTCCAAGGTGAAGCGCATTTACAAGATTTCCTTCGACGACAGCAATGTCGGC
Source organism: Brucella sp. NBRC 113783 (assembly GCF_040372265.1). Classification (NCBI taxonomy): domain Bacteria; kingdom Pseudomonadati; phylum Pseudomonadota; class Alphaproteobacteria; order Hyphomicrobiales; family Brucellaceae; genus Brucella; species Brucella sp. NBRC 113783. The sequence goes on from NZ_BAABRX010000004.1 coordinate 132,263, forward strand.
AAGGAAGTGCGCAAGATCGGCTATATCGACCTGCTGGCCATTGCCGACCCGGACAACAAGCGCCGTCAGGGCGGTCATGACGCCATTTACGACATGCCCTTCCTGACCATCGAAAATGTCGATCGCGTAGACGATACCCATATCATCGTCGGCAACGACAACAATCTGCCGTTCTCGGCTGGCCGTTCGCTCGACAAGGTGGACGACAATGAATTCGTGCTGCTGGAAGTCGGCGATTTCCTGAAAGCCGAATAAGCCGCTTGTGCCATGATTGAAGAAAAGCCGCGGGATCGTCTCGCGGCTTTTCTGTCTGTGCACGACAGAACTGCCGACATGGAAGTTTTCTTCGCTCTATCTATTTGTTTTTGCGCATTATCCTACGCAAAACCGCTTCGCACTTTTGCTGGAAATGCTCTATGGTGCCCTAAAGTTCTATGGAGGAAGCCGTTGAAGATTTTTATTTTCGGCAGTGTGAATGTGGATGTCAGCGCCCGCATGGCGGCGCTGCCTCGTCCGGGGCAGACGGTGAATGCATCGGGCTATGGCATCGGTCTCGGCGGCAAGGGCGCCAATCAGGCTGTGGCTGTCGCCAAGCTTGGCGGCGATGTGCGTTTTGTCGGCGCGGTGGGCAATGATGCCTTCGGTGATCTGGCCGTCAAGCAGATGCAGGAATTCGGGCTCAATACGGATGGCGTGCGTGTGACCGATGGTGTCGATACGGGCATGGCGATCATTCAGGTTGACGAGGCCGGGCAGAACACGATTGCGGTTTGTGCGGGTGCCAATGCGCATTGGTCGGCAGCCGATATCGACGCTTATGCTGCCGATATTGCCAAGGCGAAGATCACCCTTTTGCAGCGCGAAGTGCCGCATGAGGTTAATCTGGCTGTTGCACGGGCGGTAAGGGCTTCCGGCGGTCAGGTGCTGTTCGATCCGGCGCCGGTTGGCGATGCCAGCCGCATGGCGGACCTGATCGCACTTTGCGATATCATCTCACCAAACGAGACGGAAGCCGCCGAAATCACTGGCATTGAGCCAACCGATCTGGCCTCGGCAGAAGCGGCGGGCCGCAACCTTCTGGAACGCGGCCCCAGGACCGTTATTCTCAAGCTCGGCAGCCGTGGGGCGCTGCTGGTCACGGCGGATGAGGTCCGGCATTTCGAGCCGTTCAAGGTCAAGGTCGTGGATACGGTCGCTGCCGGGGACAGTTTCAATGGTGGCTTTGCGGTCGCCTATGCGGACGGAAAATCGCTGCATGATTGCGTGCGTTTCGCGTCCGCCTCGGGTGCGATTGCGGTCACGCGGGCAGGTGCTGGTGCGGCAGCACCGACCGCGCGCGAAGTGGAAGCGCTGATCGCCAGCGCCTGAGTTTCAGTCGTCATACAGAAAGCCGCGCTGGCTGGACCAGCGCGGCTTTTTTCGTTTTGACGAGGATCAGAGCGTCGCCAGACGTTCCGTCAGCAGCGTGAAGAAACCGTCCGCGTCGACATCCTTGATGAAGAGCGCGTTCTTCGGGCGGTCGGTCACTTCCCACCAGTCGACGACGGTTTCGCCGATGGTCAGCTCCGAATTGATCTCGATTTCCACATTGCAATGGCGACCGGAATAAAGCTCAGGCTTCAACAGATAGGCGATCACGTTCGGATCATGCAGCGGGCCGCCGTCGGTGCCGTATTTGGCTTCGTCATAGCGCTCGAAGAATTCGAGCCATGCTGCGACCACCTCGCCGACTTTTGTGCCGATGCCGCGAATGGCGGCGATACGCTTTTCGGTGGTCAGCACTTTGTGCGTCACATCGAGCGGCAGCATGGTGATCTGGATGCCGGATTTGAACACGACTGCAGCGGCATGCGGATCGACATAGATGTTAAATTCCGCCGAAGGGGTGATGTTGCCGCCTTCGAAATAGCCGCCGCCCATCAGCACGATTTCCTTGACGCGTTCGGCGATCTTCGGTTCGCGGATCAGCGCGGAGGCGATGTTGGTCAGCGGTCCAAGCGGGCAAAGCGTGACAGTGCCCGGTTCCTCTTTCATCAGCGTTTCGATGATGAAATCGACGCCGTGCTGCGCCTGAAGTGGCATGGTCGGCTTGGGCAGATCATAGCCGTCGAGACCGGTCTTGCCATGGACGTTTTCAGCCGTCACAAGCGGGCGTACCAGCGGGCGGATGGAACCTGCAAACACCTTGGTGTCCGGCTTCTTCGCCACTTCGCAGATGGTGCGCGCATTGATTTCCGTGCGTGCCAGCGGGCCGTTGCCCGCAACAGCGGTAATGCCGAGAATGTCCAGCTCCGGGCTTGCGAGCGCCAGCAGAATGGCAACGGCGTCGTCCTGACCGGGATCGGTATCGATAATGATTTTACGGGCCATGTTAGGGTTCCTAATAGGGGAATTAAAGAGCGTTGCGCGCTGCATCGACCGTCTGGTCGACAAGTGCTTCGAAAGAGATTTTCGCCGGGCGGCGCATATAGGTGACGATGTCGTCGGCCAAAAGCGGCTTCGACCAACGTTCCGCGATGATACCGGAGCCGTGCTGGATGGCGATCATGCTCAGGATCTGCGCGGCGTTGCAGTCGACGTCATGACCAATGCCGCACACGATTTCGAGCGTGCGGTCGAAATCGCCTTCGCCGAACCACAAGGCGATAACCTGAGCCGCCGCATTCGGATAGACGTGGATCCAGTTATATTCGGCATATTCCGCATCGCATTTCGCCCATGCATCCTGCCAGTTGCGTGCGGAATGGCAGGCATCAAGCGCGAAGGCCAGAACAGCGCCATATTCCGTTTCGGTTGAAAACAGCCCAATCGTTGAGACAAGCAGTTCGCGCGTGTCTCTCTCCGCAAAAGCGCGGGCGGCCATGACGGCGTTGAACACCTCGCCCAGAATGCCGTTACCGGCATGGGAGATTTCGGCGTCCATCCATGCAAGCCGTGCCGCTTCGCGGGCGCGACCGGGCACAACCATGCCGCAAATGGTGCCACGCATCTGCGCGCCGATCCATTCATCGAATGGATTGTCTGATGTGCCGGTTTCCGGCGGCGTCAGGCCACGGCGCATATTGGAAAGCGCGATGGCTTCCGCCGACCAGCCAAGCGGGATCAGCGCAGTCCAGCGCTCGGCAATGTCGCGGCTGGTGACAGCGGAACCCTTGTCGCCAAAGGCTTCCAGAAAGGCGATTTCGAAGGTGATATCGTCATTATAGGTGTTGGGCTCACGCACATAATCGCGGATCGGGCCGAAAACCTCCATGATGTTTTCAGCCGTATAGCCTTCCAGTGCGGTTCCAGCTGCTGCGCCCACCAGTTGCGCCATCCATGCGGCTGCGGTGCGGTCGCGGAAATCGTCTGAATGCACAGCGTAGAGCACATCATCCGGCCATTGGACGGCGGCGTCGAACTCCTCCCACGACCCATATCGCACTGTCTTCTGCGAAATGTGGTTCGGGTCGGGCGTTGCTGCCCGCATCAGCACGCGCAGGCGCATGTCGATCCGGTAGAGCGTTTCGAAATCGCCGCGCTCAAGCGCTGCCAGCCCATCGCTGAGAAGCTCTGCATAGGGTTCCAGCACATAGCCCTTGTTTTCGAGCGATTGCAGCGCGCCTGCCATCAGGCATTCGGGTGCTGCCGATCCGGGCACATTGCTTTTCCAGAACATGGCCATGAGATCGTCCTGCGCCTTCATGACGGCGCTCGCATCCCATGTCTGTTCTTCCGCCGTCCGCACCACGGGTTTGGTGTCGCGCAGCAGATCGCGGGTCAGTTCCCAAGCCTTCATGTTCTTCTCATTTTCATGCATGTCAGGAGTTCTTCAATTGCCGTGCGCGCCGCTGCTTGCGGGCGGCATGGATCGTCAGCACGACCACCGGAACGAGATAGGGGATCATCTGCATCAGTTCGAACGGCAGTCCGAGACTTTGCAGCGTGATGGCAAGCGATTCCGCAGCCGCCAGTACAAGGCTCGCGACAAGCGTGCCCCATGCCGTTCCCTGTCCCATCACTTCGGCTGCAATCGCGATAAAGCCGCGACCGGCAGTCATGTTCTGGGCAAACCAGGTCACATAGCCCAGTGAAAGATAGGCGCCCGCCGCACCGCCGAAGAGGCCGGACAGGACAAGCGCCTGCATCTGCACGCGCCGGACCTGAATGCCTGCGGCGCGCGCCGATTTGGGATCGACGCCGGTGGCGCGCAGATGCAGGCCGAAACGGGTGCGCATCATCAGCAGGCTGACCGCGGGGACGGCCAGAAGGGCGGCGAAGGTCAGCACATGAATATTGCCGATGAAAGGCACCGGCAGGCTTGGCAATGCGCCGCTTTTCAGCGCGCCCGACATGCCCTTGTCGCCGGTCGCCAGATAAAGGCCGAGCGTGGTTGCCGCCGCCGCCGCAATGTTGAGCGCAATGCCGGTCATGATGAGGTCGGTGCCGAGACGGTTGACCGAAACCGACATGATCCAGCCGAGAAGCGCGCCTGCAATCAGCGCGGCCAAAAGGCCGATGGCCGGGCTTCCCGTTGCGGCACTGGCCAGAACGGCGATGAGCGCCGCCGCAAGCATCATGCCTTCCATGCCGATGTTCAGAACACCGGCGCGGTCGGAAATCATCACGCCAAGCGCTGCCAGCAGAAGCGGCGTCGCCACACGCAGGATCGTGCCGATGAAGGACGGATCGAGAATTTGTGCGAGAACGGTGCTCATGGCTGCACTCCGGCTTGTTCGCCTTCACGATTGCGCAGGCTTCGGATCAGCCGCAGCACGGTCGGATGGTTATGGATGACGCTGGCCGTGGCACCCACCATGATGGCCGCTGTTACCAGTCCCACCACCTCGGTCGGAATATTCATGTTGCGGGCGAGAAGATCGCCGCCCACCTGAACGAAACCGAGGAACAGGGCAGCCGGGATGAGCATGAACGGGTTTTCCCGCGCCAGAATGGCGACGACAAGGCCGGTCCAGCCATAGCCGGGCAGGTCCAGCCAGGAAAAGCGCGCATGGAGGCCCAGCACTTCGAGCGCCCCTGCCATGCCCGCCACCAGACCGCCGACAATCTGCGCCCGCATGATGATACGTTTCAGCGGTAGGCCGAGATGATTGGCGAAGCCGGGGCTGGAGCCCGCAATGCGGATATTAAGGCCGGAGCGCGTCCAGTAAAGCCAGATGCCGCCCGCGATACAGGCCAGAATGGCGATGATCGAGCCGCTGTTGAGGCGCGTGCCCGCCAGCAGCCGGTCGAGCTTGGCCTCGGGCGGAATTCTGTAGGACATCATACCGCCCGCAGCCGGATCGCGGATGACATAATTGAGCACATAGAGGCCGAGGAACAGGAAGGCATAGTTCAACACCAGCGAGGTCACCATTTCCGATGCGCCGTAGCGCAGGCGCAAAGCCGCCGGAATGGTGCAGGCAAAGCTGCCCGCAACCGCGCCGCACAGAATGGCGACAGGCAGCGAGAACCAGCCGAGCGACGGGATCAGCACGGCACCGGTCACCGCGCCGAGCGCGCCCAGAAAGAAGCCGCTTTCGGCACCGAGATTGAACAGGCCGGAGCGAAACATGATCGTGATGGCAAGGCCGGTCAGCATGATCGGCGTTGCCGCTTCCACCATATTGCCCATATGGCGAATGCTGCCGAAGGGCCCGAGGAAAAACGTCTTCAGAATCGCCGCCGGGTCATCCTGCATCAGCGCCAGCGGCACCAGCAGCACGGCCATAATGACGGCAATGACCAGCACGGTCAGGAAGAACGGAACGAGGGAAGCCAGAATTTTGCGCATCAGGCAGCCACCTTGGTTCCGAGCATATAGGGGCCGAGCGTCGCGGGCGTGATGTCGGGCCCGTTTTCAAGATGGGCAACGATGCGCCCGTTGAAAAGCACAACGACACGGTCGCTGAGACGCAGCAATTCATCGAGATCGGCGCTGACCAGCAGCACCGCGCAGCCGCCCTGCGCCACTTCATCGATGCGGCGATGCAGGAAGGCTGCCGCCGAAACGTCGATGCCGCGCGTCGGCTGATCGGCGATGAGAAATTTCGGATTGGTTGCCAGCTCGCGCGCTGCAATCAGCTTTTGCGCATTGCCGCCGGAAAGGGAATCGAGCCGCTCCGTAATCGCGCCCGCGCGCACCGAATAGCGCTTGATCATATCCTGTACGCGCGTCTTGATCGCATTCCAGCGCAGGAAGGGTCCGCGATCCGTATCGGAGTTGCGGTCGGTTCCGGCGATGGCATTTTCCGCCAGCGACAGGCCGGGCGCGCCGCCTTGCGAAAAACGGTCGGCAGGAAGATAGGCAAGGCCCTTTTTGCGCCAGCTGGCCGTGTCGGCGCGAAGCATGTTTGCGTCGTTGAGACTGATCGTGCCGCTGGATGCTTCCGCCAGACCGGACAGGACGGAGACGAGGCCGCGCTGGCCGCTGCCATCCACACCCGCAACGCCGACGATTTCGCCTGCACCAATGGTGAGGTTGATATCGTTGATGCGGTCGGCAGGATCGGGCGCCTTGGTCGTCACGCCATTCATGGCGAGAACGGTTCTGGTCGGGCCGGTCTTGTGGGCGCGTTTTGGAATGTCGACGGCATGGCCCATCACCATCTGCATGATGGCATCGTCGGGCACATCGGCAAGCTTTTCCGTGCCGGTTACAGCACCGGCGCGCAGCACGGTGACGCTTTCCGCCAGTTCGCGCACTTCGTTCAGCTTGTGCGAAATGAAAAGAATGGTGATGCCGTCGTCGCGCAGGCTTTTCAGCCGTCGCATCAGTTCCTCGATCTCCGGCGGAGAGAGAACGGCAGTCGGTTCGTCGAGGATCAGCAGGCGTGTGCGGCGCGCCAGCGCCTTCAGGATTTCGACCTTCTGCTGGGCTGCGACGGATAGTGTGCCCGTGATCGCATCCGGGTCGGCATGCAGGTCATATTGCTGCATCAGTTCATCGACCATTTTGCGCGCGGCAACGCGGTCGATCAGTCCGGCCTTTACCGGTTCATGGCCGAGAATGATGTTTTCCGTAACGGTCAATGTCGGCACCAGTGAGAAATGCTGATGCACCATGCCGATGCCCTTCGCGGCGGCATCTTCCGGCGACCATGATGCGATATGCTGGCCATCCACGACGATTTCTCCCGCCGTGGCATTTTCAATGCCGAACAGGATTTTCATGAGCGTGGATTTGCCAGCGCCGTTCTCGCCGCAAATGGCGTGGATCGATCCGGCGCGGATCGAAAACGACACGTCGCGCAGCGCAACCGTGCCGTTCGGATAGACCTTGCTCACATCGCGGAAGGCGACGATAGCATCGCCGCCTTCATGTGTTTCAGCTTGATTTGCCACGATCAGGGACGAACCTTGTTGCGCATGGCATTGAGGTCTTCAGTGCTGAGCCCAAAGCCGGTCGGAACCGTGATCTTTCCTTCGGAAATCTCGTCGGAGGCCTTCTTGATGGCATCCTTGGTTTCCTGGCTGGCCATGGTCGCCATGTTGCCATCCATCACGATGCCAACTGCGCCTTCCTTCAGGCCAAGCGCTTCCGCCTTGCCGAAAGGCAGGTCGCCTGCCTTGAAGCGATCATAGGCCTGCAAGAGGCTGACATCGACGTTTTTCAGCACGGAGCTGACAACCTGCTTGGCAATGGCCGGGTCGCTGTCCTTGAAGATCGCTTCCTGATCGGAATCGACGCCGAGTACATATTTGCCGGTTTCCTTGGCAGCCGAAAGCTGGCCGAGGCCGGTCTGCGACGCGACCACAAAGCCAAGCGCCACATCGGAGCGATATTGCGCGAGGCCGAGTTCCTTGCCCTTGGCGGCATCCATGAATGAACCGGCATAGGAAATGGCGATCTTCACATCCGGCGTGACCGACTGTGCGCCTGCAATATAGCCAGCGAGGAAATCGTTGATGACCGGAATATCCATGCCGCCGAGGAAGCCGAGATTCTTGCCCGTATCGCCAAGCTTGCCGTCTTTCAGCAGCGAAGCCGCCAGCATGCCGCCGAGATAGGAACCCTCGTTCTGCTTGTACTGGATGGAATAGACGTTGTCATAGCCGCCTTCCTCATAAGGCACGCTCGCATCGTAAAGAACGTATTTCTTGTCCGGATACTGCTTGGCGACCGAACCGACGGTTTCCGACATTTGATAGGTGCCGCCGATGATCAGGTCCCAGTCCTGTTCGGACGCGTCGAGGAAGACCGGCTCCCACTTGGTCGGATCGTCGCCGATTTCGAGAATCTTGGTCTCTACCTCGTCGCCATATTTGTCCTTGATCATCTTCATGCCCTTGGCGGCGGAATCAAAGAATGATTTGTCGCCGAGGGCGCCGTTGATGATCAGGAGGATCTTGTCCTTGGCTTCCGCTGCGGTAGCGAAAGTGCCGATCGCCGTGGTGGCGGCAAGAGCTAAGGCAAGATGAATTATTCCCCGTCTGGTGGATTTGAGCACAACGCAACTCCATTTTCTTGTTTGAATGAGATGGTTTTTCCTTGCTCCGGCAAAAATGCCACCCCGCAGAACCCCCATGCATGATGCGATCAAACGATGATGGGTGGCGGGAGTCAATCTCCTTCGATTCCCGTCACTGTGGACAATAGTTTTCGGCAAACGAAAAGCATGGCTTCTGCAATGCAATCCGCTCCTGTAAGTTGCCCGGCATCTTGTTGTTGATGGGGTGGTCGTGAAGAAAATCGTTGGACTGGCAATTCTTGCACTGCTCGCGGCGGTGCCCGCTTATGCTGAAGACGACTGGAAGGCCGTCGAAGAGGTCAAGCCTTACGCCATTACCGGGCAGACCGGCATTGATCTCTATCGATCCATTGGCCAGCGTGGGCCGAAGATCGGGATTGGACGGGTGATCGCCCATACGAGCTATGTGCTGACCTGGGACCGCAAATTCGATAACAGCAACAATGGCTGCACGATTCTGTCGGCAAAACCGAAGCTGAAGATCACCTATACGCTGCCGAAGCCGTCACAAAAGCTGCCGTCGCCGGTGCGCGAAAACTGGGACGTCTTCATCGAAGGCATCCGCAAGCACGAGCTGGTGCATGGCGACAGCGCCAAGGACATGACGCGGGAAATCATGCGCCGTACGGTTGGACTTTCCGTGCCCAACGATCCGAAATGCCAGAAAATGCGCAAGGTGCTGATCAAGGAAATCACCGATCTGGTTGCCGTGCAACGCGCGCAAGGCCGCGATTTCGACCGGGTCGAAATGGGCAATGGCGGCAATGTGCAGCAGCTTGTGCTCGCGCTGGTCAACGGCGGCTGATCAGAGTTCCATCACGTCACGCCGGTCGTCGGCAATCAGCTTCCGGATCTGCTGTACGATCTGGTCGCCATGCGCCTTGCCAAGCCGGTCTGCTGTTTCGACATCCTGCTCTTCAATGGCGCGGATCATGTCTTCATGCTCCGTCACATATTGTTCCGGCAGCTGGTCCGAGAAGGACGAATAATAAAGGCGCAGCAAACGACGGCCTTCGTCAAGAAGGCGTGCGAAAAAACTCGTATAGAACGGGTTGCGCCCGGCCTCGGCAATCGCCGCATGAAAATCGCGATTGGTCGAAATCATGTCCAGCGCGTTTTGTGCGCGCACGGCCCTGGCAAAATCTTCCTGATGGGCGCGGATGATCTTGAGGTCCGCTTTGGTGCGGTGGCGTGCGGCAAGCCGCGTCGTGACGCGGTACATCAGGGTGATCGCGTCGAAAAAGGCAGGCAGGCTCAGAAAGTCGATATTCGAAACCACTGTCGAGCGGTTGGGGAGCGTCGTCACCAGCCCGTCGCTGGCAAGCCTCACAAGCGCCTCGCGGATCGGCGTGCGCGACATGGCAAAGCGCTCCGCAAGCTGGTTTTCATCAATGGGGCTACCGGGCGCGAGCGAAAGATCGATGATCTCGTCGCGCAGCACATCATAGACCATCTTGACGCCCGAGCCCTTCTTGCGGTCGGCAGATTGGCCCTCAGACCGGTTTGCCGATTGGCTGGATGGTGCTTTGCTCATGGCGTGTCCTTTATTGAAAGGGGCGGGCGGGAAGAGCCGGGAGGCATGCTTTCACGCCGTTATCCGCGATAACCTTTGTGATGGTGATTAGATCGTAGTTGCAATTGAAATTTTAGTCGACAAGAAAAATACATTGTGTATATTTGATTTCATACAAGGCTTGCTGAAGCCGGTTGTAGACTCTGGTTGATTGAAAAACGCGTTGAAGAGATTCAAGGACAGGACCATGACTTCTGATATTTTTTCCGGCTGCATTCCCGCACTCATGACGCCATGCAAGCCAGACCGTACGCCGGACTTCGATGCGCTGGTGCGTAAGGGCAAGGAACTGATCGCCGCTGGCATGTCTGCCGTCGTCTATTGCGGTTCGATGGGCGACTGGCCGCTTCTCACCGACGAACAGCGCATGGCGGGCGTTGAAGCGCTGGCCAAGGCTGGCGTGCCTGTCGTCGTCGGCACCGGCGCGGTCAACACGGCTTCCGCTGTCGCTCACGCTGCTCATGCCCAGAAAGTTGGCGCAAAGGGCCTGATGGTCATCCCGCGCGTTCTGTCGCGTGGTTCGTCGATTTCCGCCCAGAAGGCGCACTTCAAGGCCATTTTGGCGGCTGCGCCCGATCTTCCGGCGGTTATCTACAACAGCCCATATTATGGCTTTGCCACCCGCGCCGATCTTTTCTTCGCGCTGCGCGCTGAGCATCCGAACCTGATCGGCTTCAAGGAATTCGGCGGGGCGGAAGCCATGCGTTATGCGGCAGAAAACATCACCAGCGCCGATGACGATGTGACCCTGATGGTCGGTGTCGATACGGGCGTGTTCCACGGCTTCGTCAATTGCGGCGCAAAGGGTGCCATCACCGGCATCGGCAATGTGTTGCCGAAGGAAGTGCAGCATCTGGTATCGCTTTCCAAGGCTGCTGCCGCGGGCGATGTTGAGGCCCGCGTTGCCGCGCTTGAATTGGAAGCCGCACTTGGCGTGCTGTCCTCCTTCGATGAAGGCCCGGACCTCGTCCTGTTCTACAAGCACATGATGGTCGTGACCGGAAACCCGGAATATGAACTGCATTTCAACGAGACTGACAAGCTGTCCGATGCCCAGCGCGGTTATTGCGAAGCACAGCTGAAGCTGTTCCAGACCTGGTATGCAGAGTGGAACAAGCAGGGCGGCGCGGTCGCGAAATACGCAGCCTGAACGTTATAAAATTCGCAAATAAAAAACCCCGCCAATTGGCGGGGTTTTTGTTAGGTTGCGGTCCGAACTACGCGACGGCGTCGAGGCCCTTCTGGCGCAGCATTTCGAGCTGTTCCATTTCCGCCTGCGTCAGCGAAATGCCCTTGGAGAGCGATTCACGGCGGGCCGCGAAACGGCGTTGCGAAGGCAGGCGCGCACCCTGACCGGCAATGGCTTCCAGCAGGATTTCGCCGTGCTGGATCGGATTGAGACGCCCACCGGCCATGCGTGTCGGGTCGAAAGCGAGGATCAGTTCGCCGTGGCGCGGGGCAATCGTCGTGGTGCCAAGATACGCAAGCGCTTCCGGGCTGCTGAAATCGCCGATCATGGAACCGGCCAGAAGCTCGATCATGGTCGAAATGGCCGAACCCTTGTGCTGGCCGAAGGGCAGCATGGCGCCTGCGAGGGCTGCTTCCGGATCGGTGGTCGGATTGCCTTCGGCGTCAACCGCCCAGCCTTCCGGCAATTGCTTGCCGGCGCGGCGGTAAAGTTCCAGTTCGCCGCGTGCCGCGACACTGGTTGCAAAATCGAACACATAGGGGTTTTCGCCAGTGCGCGGCCAACCAAACGCAAATGGATTGGTGCCAAGAAGCGGCTTGCTGCCGCCCGCAGGCGCAACGGTCGCATAGCTCGGGCACATGGCCATGGCTGCGAGGCCTTCGTCGGCCAGCGCTTCCACTTCCGGCCAGAGGGCTGCGAAATGGGTGCAATCATTGATGACGAGGGCAGCCAGACCGAGCTTGCGCGCCCGTTCGATCAGCGCCGGTTTGCCGGTTTCGAATGCGAGATTGGCAAAGCCGCCATGGGCTTCGACGCGCACCACGGCGCTGTCATCCACGGTCAGCACGGGCACGGCATCGGTCGCCACCTTGCCGCTCTTCACGGTGCGCAGGCAGCCTTCGATGCGGTAAATGCCATGCGATTTGCAGCCGTCGCGTTCTGCGGCGACAATGGTGCGCGCGATTGCGGCTGCATGGTCATCGCTGAATGTGGCGTTGCGGAGTGTGTCCTTCACGAGTTCGAACAGTTCATCGACCGTAATCAGGATGGCGTCGCTCATCGTGATGTCCTTTCATGCAGCAAAACCGGGAAAATCGTTCTGCTGTGCATAAGGGCTGCATACACAGAAGTCATCCGAAATTGTGGTTTTGCCTCTCATGAAAGAGAACGACATTATGCAGGCAAGGCATCATCGTCCCCTGACGGATGATGCCGAGCCCGATCATTTCAGATCATTTGCGACCCAGTTCAAGATAAGTAATGCCGAACACGACAAGTGGCATGGCGGCAATCATTCCAAACGCGATCCAATGGAGCCACTGCATAGTGTGGTCCTCCGTTGTTGTGGTGTTGGAGAAAGTGGGCGGTGTTGGCCTCCGCCTCACATCAACCAGAGTGTGACTGCCGCAGCGATCACGAATGCGGCGGCAAAACTGCTTTCCAGTCGGTAGTACCAGAGCATGACAGCCTCCGTTATGGTTAACGAATGCTTAATAAACGCGGCTCTGGCGATTTGGTTCAATCGGCCCTGTAACATAATTGAGAGCGGCTTCGTGATGCGAAGCCGCTCTGCCGTGCCTTTACCAGTTGACGCGCAGGCCGACATTGCCCTTCAGCGTGTAGCTGTCGCCGAAATTATTCAGGCTTGTGTTGACCAGTCCTTCGCCGAACACGGAATAGCGCTGATTGTCGAAATCATAGCTGCCGCCGACGCCGAGACCGCCCCACAGACGATCCTGACGGCTTGCCAGGCTGACGCCTGCGAGATCGGCACGGGTGCCGTCGCGGAATTCGTAATAAAGGTTGGCGATGCCGTAGAGGCTGGCGCGGTCGGTTGTGCCCTTGGCGTTCTGCCAGGAAGATGCGTAATCGAGATTGAGGCCGAGACGGCCTTGCAGGCTCTCGCCACGATCAAACCGGACGGCGCTGCCGAAACCGTCGATGAAGTTGTCGGCGTCCACCGACGAATAGACGAGCTGGCCTTGTGGCGTGATTGACCAATGGTCGTCGATGGCGAGTTTCTGTCCGCTTTCCAGCGACAGCGCATAGCCGAATGCATGGCTTCCGGTGGCGAGCGCCGATGCACCTTCTGCCGATGTGGTCAGGTCGCTGTCATACCATGTCGCCTGCGCCAGCCCGTCTGCATAAAAGCCGTTCTCCCCATACCAGGTCAGGGTTCCACCGAGGCCATAACCATCCGTGGAAATATCGCCGGACACGAAGTCGCTGGACGATGTTCTGGTTTTGCCATGCATATATTGGCCGAAGATGCCGCCAACGAGGCGACCCTGCTCATTTTCCAGAAACGCGCCGTCAATACCCGCCTGCATCTTCAAGATGTTCTGACGGATTTGGGTTCCGGTGGTGCTGTAGTCGGCTTCAAGACGATTATGCGCGCCTTCAATGCGGCCCCAGACGCCATTGCCCATGGAGGTTGCGGTTTCCTTGTCGGAAGACGTGGTTTGCCCCACCCATACGCGGTTGCCCGTGCGCTGGCGCAGCGAAGAGACGCCGTTCATCCCAAGCAGATGCTGCGAATAGGCCTCATAGACCGGCGCACCGGCTTGCAGCTTGCCTTCCGGTTGTGGTTCCGGCTTCTCTGGAACTGGGTTTTCGGTGTTGGGGTTTTCCGGATTTGGGTCTGGATCTGGCGTGGGGATCACTGGCGTCTTCTTGGAAATCAGATACCAGTCATTGGTGTTCTGACCTTCAGCATTGCCTTTATAAAGGCCGTACTCATACGCGCCGATCACCACAGCGGGGCTGCCGCCTGCACGATATTGCGCGTCCAGTATGAAATCACCGTCAGAACTGCCGTTGACCTTGATGACTTCGATGCCCAGCGTCGTGCTGTCGCCCGTTCCACCGCGATTATTGACATGGAGGAAGCTGGTGCCCGACGTATTGCCATCGATCACGATCTTGTTCGTGTTCGACGTGTCGTCGCCAAGAACGGCATTGATCGTCAGCATGCCGTTCTTGCCGACATAATCGCCGGTAATATGAAGATTGTTGCTGGTCGATGTGCCGAAATTGACATTACCCGCATTGGCGAGCGTCACCAGTGTCTGATCCATGTCGTTGAGATCGAGCGTCGCGCCGGACGAAACTGTAAAAGCCGATGACGTGCTGAAGGCGTTGGTCGCACCCGCTTTCAGGGTTCCGGCTTCGATATTGGTGTCGCCGCTATAGGTGTTGTTGCCCGACAGGGTGGTCGTGCCTGTTCCGCTCTGGAATACGGTGCCGTTTCCAGAAATGTTGGCGCTGAAATCAAACGCATTGTCGCGGTTGAACGCCAGTTCGCCCTCATTGGAGATTTGCTGGCTGGCCAGACTGCCCGTCGCGCCGCCCGCACCGAGCTGAAGGCGCGCACCAGCTGCAATCGATGTTGCGCCGCTATAGCTGGTCGCGCCAGCCAGAGTGAGAATACCGCTGCTGATCGTGACGCCGCCCGTGCCGCTGATATCGCCCGCATATGTTGTGCTTGCGTTTGTGATCTCTAGCGTCTTGGTTCCAAGCCGAACCTCGCCCGTGCCAGTCAAGGTCTGGATCGATGTAGAAGCGGCGTTGATGGCCGTAACGTCAAACAATCCATCTACGTTGATGAGGCTGGATGTTTTCAGGCTTCCCGCGGCACGGAGCTCAATCGTGCCCGATTGAATATCCGTTATGCCGGTATAGCTGTGGGTTCCTGCGCCCGTCCATAGCAGACCGTCGCCCGTTTTGACTATGCCGCCCGTTCCGGATACGGTCCCGCTGATGACGACCGTATTATTTGCATGGGTCGCGTTGATAGTGAGTGTCTTGTCGGTCAAGCCAATAGCGCCGAAATATGCAAGTGTGACAGTGCTGCCATTCGGATTGTCGACAACGAACGCTACATCATTGGCAAGTTGAAATCTTCTGGGGCCTTGACCACCCGACCCGCTGGCGGAGGAATGGAAGCCAATCCCGTCGACGCCGTAAATAACTAACGTACCGCCAGAGTTCGAGCCTCCAATACCGTTGCCATTTAGAGTGGAGCCGTCAAGAACGTCGATCCTGCCGACTGAGTAGGTTTGTCCAGGGCTGATTGATATGCTTTGGGTGCCCGGGTTGATGATCACAGTGTCAGCCGCTGTTGGCACAGCATTGTTGCTCCAGTTGCCTGCTGTGCTCCAAAGGCCGCCAGCTGATGGGCCTATGTATTCGACGTCCGCTGCATTTGCGGTAAGAGGAAATGCAAGCAGCGCCGTGCTCGCAGAAAGGACGGCTGCCAGTTTGTGCAATGGGTAGGTCCGCATCAAATTATCCTGCATAGTTCAAGGGACAACCAACGTCGGTTGTCTTGGCCCGCCGACTTTCGTGGGGGCACGGTCGGCTGTGTCTGTTCAGATTGTTTGGGAGCTTGCGTCGTGCTGGGGCTTCAACGCTGATCCTGCGACGCAGGGTGCTATGGGGTGAAGTGCCTTGCGCAAGACTGCATGTTTAAGTGTGTCATGGCCGCGCAATCGTAAGTTGCGCTGAGGCGGATAAAGGCATAGCGGTTCTTTCGGTAGGTATAGAATCGCTTATTAGGATAAATTATATAAATTATATTTGAAACAGTAAAAGAAGTTTCCGAGAGTGTTTTCTTTAATTAAGTCGTCATCAAATTATATATTTCTAATATAATCGGATAGTAAATATTAACAACATTTTAACATCCTGATCCATTCACGCTGGGCTTTCGACGTGACCAAATTGCCGGGTCATTTGCTCACGTAAAGCGGAACCGAAAGCGTAAGAAACGCTGCGGTGCCCTCGACCCGGTTTTCGGTGTGAAACTCGCGCAGCAATTTCACCCGCGCCTGAACCGGTGTTTTATCGAATTCGAAATTGTAGCTCGCGGTTACACCGAGTGCCGCCACGCGCCCGCGATAGCCACCGAGCACGGCTCCGCTGCCGCTGTCGTCGCTGATCTGCTGGTAATAATAGCCGATGGCACCGAGCGAGAACTGTTTCGAGAAATATTGCGAAACCGCGCCTTCCACATGGAATTCGGTTCCGGTGCGGTAATCGGTTTCGTGGTTTTTTCCGTTGAAGGTGAAACCGATCACGCCGGATATGTCGAGGCCGCGCGCCGGGTCGAACCAGGTTCCCGCAGCGGAAAGATCGCCACCCCAACGGTGGAAGGCAATATTGGCGAGCGAGTCCTTCTGGTAGTCCCCAATGGGAACATTGACCATACCATTGAGGCTCCAATGGAAGTCGCCGCTGTTCCAGCCGATTGTGGTGGTGACAACCGGATCACCGATCCTGGTAACGCTGTTGTCGATATCGCCCGAATAGGGTCCATAGACCAGATCAGCATCGACACTCTGATGGCCGAAGGGTGTGGTCAAGCCAAAGGCCAGCCGCCCTCCCAGAAGTTCATAGGGCGTGGACCATATGAAGGTTGGGAGGTCGACAACGGCCTTGGCATCGACACCGAAACCAACCACGCCGCCCAGCGGCAGCGGCGCGGACGCACCGGCACTTGCGCGATAGAAATAGGTGTCGTTCTGCAGATAGAGCCCGGGCGCGGGTAGGATCGCAGCCATCGGCCCCTTGGACCCCAGCAGGTAGAAGCCGAGACCGTTTTCTGCGGCCTGTGCGCCAAAGCAGAGGAGCGTCGCCGGAACGGACCAGAGGATAGGCTTTAGGGTTTGGACTAGTGGTTTCATGAGCCTGCTCTGATCCAGAGGTTCAGTGATGTTGGTTTTACAGTGGCAATCAGTGGGTGTTGTAACCTTCGATAGCGACAACCGGCTTCTGCCCGTTGATCTGTGCCTTTGAGACTGCCGCGGTGATTTCGCGCGTCTCGCGGGGATAGACCGTGACGTAATTGTCGTCATAGGTGATGGGCAGAATTTCACCGGAACTATCGTCTTGCCGAAGCTCCGCCCGGACAAAGAAAGCGATGTGGTCGGTCGGGTTGTTCAGCGAAATCTTGAAGCGGCGGAAGTCGTCTTGGGAGGCGATTTCTTCAAGTGTGGTTTTGAGTTCCACCTTCGGCATCGTGTTGAGCGGGGTGAAGTCAGCCCATTGCTTTTGTTTGAGTATCATGGCGTCCATCATGGAGTCTGGACTCATGTTTTCAGGAATGTCGTCCTTTGCCGATTGCCAATATGTGTTCTCCGCAAGCACTTCGTTCTTGGCATCGCGGAGTTGCAGGCGGACGAAATAAACCTTGCCCATGTCGCCATAACGCGGAAGCGTCATGGCGACTGTCGAGGTGGTAGGACTGGTGGTTTTGACGGTCACATTCTTCTCGTGCTTGAGCTTGCCGTTTATGTCGTAGAGCCGGGCGTTGACTGTTAGGTTTTTCAAGCCCCCCAGAGTCTGGTTGACGAGATAAATTTTGGCTTTGGAATGGTTGCCGGTCGCATAGCCGTCAAACACAACGCTTAAAGGCTGCAGGGCTTTCTTGGCTCCGAAATAGCCGCCGCCCTGTTTCATATAGTAATCGAAGAGATGACCGAAGAAGGATGGCCAATGGCTGTTAAGCATCCAGAAAATCGTCATCTTGTGGGCGTCCCCACCCAGCGCGCCATAGGCTTCGTTCTGCGCGCGGACATTTTCATAGGTCGTGAGCTGAGCCTTGCGCGCAAGATCTTCAACGCTGTCTGCAGGCCCATATCGATTGGCAATGGCCGCCTTGGCGCTTTCAAGCGTGCTGTTGCCGGGTGCGGAACCGGCGCGCATATACCAGAAATCATTGATGGGCCAGAGCTTGTCCGCTGGCAGGAATTTTTTCAAGCTCTCCAGCGGCAGAATAGTCTCGTCATTGCCCGATTCAGCGATGGAGCCCATCGCGCCGATGATGTCGCCCTTGAACCAGAAGGCGGGCGCGCGCCATGAATAGGGCGCCGCCATATGGATACCGCTCCAGTCGCTGTTGCGGGCGGACACCGTATCGACCACCGCATTTTGCCAATGCATCTTTTTCAGAATGGCGTGGTATTCCTGAAGGACGGGAGCCGGGGGCAGTCCATCGCTGCCATTCGCCCAGATGAAGGCCGAGGCATGCGAGCGAAAATCCGCGATCATGTCCTGAACTGTGGCATAAGCGACGGCGTAGTCTTCCTTGTCCCAATGGCTCCACAGTTCCCACGATCCGCAACACATGAGGCCGCGCATGACCGGGATGCCTTCCTTGTCGGCCAGCTCCAGCATGTCATCATCGGCGAACTTGCCCTCCCAGCGCAGCATGTTGACGCCAAGGTCTTTCGCATAACGAATGATGTCGCGATCGCGCTGCGGATTGTTGTCGAACAACAGGTCGGGCGTATAGGCCGCGCCACGGATCAGATAATCACGGCCATTGACCTTGATATAGAAGCTGCCGGGGTTCTTGAACTTCGGAAACAGCTTGGAGTTGTCGATGTGCTGCGTGATCTTGCGTATCCCGAAATCCGTCGTTGCTGTATCGGAAACCTTGTCGCCGATGCTAAAGGTGAGTTTCAGATTGTAGAGGTTTGGCTTGCCCCAGATATAGGGCCACCAGACATCAGGCTTATTCACCGTCAGCGTCTTGACCTGTTCCGGGGTAAAGCTTTCTTCGCGAGTTTCGTTGGCTTTGAGCGTAACGGGCTTTTCAAGGTGAATGCTGGGCTTATCCTCCCGGGTGATCTCGCCGCGCAGCACCCCCGTAACGGGCTCTGAAGAGCGGTTGATCAGATTGGCATAGACATCGAGCTTCGCCGTCTTCAGATCTGGCACCGACAGGTCGGCTTTGACATAAGGATTGCGCAAGGCAACATCGCCGCCATAGGTGAGATAGACCTTGCGCCAGATACCTGCGCCCTTATCGGGGATAAAGGAGGTTTTTGTCGCGTAGTCGCCCAGATATTTCAAGTTGATCCAGTCCATCCATGTGTCGGTCAGATCGACACCTTCGCCTTTCCCCGGATTAAGGCTGTCACCCAATGTCAGGCTTGGGGTGCGCTGCTCCGGGGTGATTTTAACCGCCAGCAAATTATTTGCGCCGGGATGGACCAGCTTCGTGACGTCAAACTCGTACTTGCGGCTCATGCCGACAACGGTGTCGGGTCCTGCGATCTTTTGGCCGTTCAGCCAGATTTCACCACGATAGTTTAGCCCGTTGAAGATGAGCGTGTAACGGTCGTGCCCTTCTGGAACATCGAGCTTGGTCTGATACCACCATTGGTGTTTCCACAGGGTGTTGTCTACCTTGGTAAGATTGTCCCCATAGTAGATGTCTTTATAGACCCCTGCCTTGCTGAGCGCGTTCAAAACGGTGGAGGGCATCGTCTGGATAGCATAGCCTGCGTCGCCAAGCGGCGCATTCGGCACGTCGATCTGTGCTGCTTTCGCGTCGTCGTCCCGGATGAGACGCCATCCATGCTGCAGCTCGATTTTGCCGCTGGTAGCTTCGGCGCACGCTTCGAAAGTCAAAGACGAAGCAAGGATTGCTACGGCAACCAGAAAATACCCCACGCGAGCCATTTGCCCTCCAATGTATAAAGGTCGGAACGCTAACGCTTGTGCCCGCAGATTGAATTCGTTGTTTGATTTTAGGCTGGCCGACAGCGTTATGCTGGATGAAAACGCAACACTATTCTTTCGAAGAAAGCCGGTAGTTTGATCCCGGCATTCGCTGTTCAACAACATTGTTGTGGGCGAGTGTCGGGACCGCTCTCAAAGGGAGGGCGCTTAAACAATGCTATTGGTTTTGCAGCATTTTCCGAAATATTCGAGGCTACGCTTCGGCCATCTCTTCTCTGTTGTGGGGTCAACCTTTATCAGGCCGAAGTTCTTTGCAAATCCTTCGTTCCATTCCCAATTGTCCGTGGAAGACCAGTAGACCAGCCCCTTCAGGTTGACGCCCTTCTGCATCGCCTTATAGGCTTCCTCAACATAGCCCTTGATAAAATGAATTCGCGTTGTGTCCTCGACGACGCCATTGACGACTGTATTGGGTTCGTCAACCGGGAAGCCAAATTCAGTAACGTAAATGTCGGGTGCGCCATAACCATTGTGGACCCGCAGCAGGGTTTCAGAAAACCCATCCGGTTCGTAGGGCAGATATTTGGTGAGCTCGAGATTATCTGGAGGCGTGTCCTGCACGAAGCCGAGTGGCGTGTGCGGCTCGGCCTTGACGTAAAAGCGTGAGTAATAATTCACGCCGAGAAAATCAGGTTTCGCGGCGATGATTTCCATGTCGCCGGGCTGGACGACTGGAGCGACCAGTGCGTGCACCTCTGCTGGATATTCCTGCCCGAACAGCGGATCGAGATAGGCCGTGTTCCAGTAAGCATCCATGGTTCGGACGATTTTTTCATCTTCCGGGTAGTTGGATTTGGATCGGACAGTCTGGAGATTGAGCGTGGTGCCGACCTTCGCGTCTTTCGGCAGATTCGCCCGGGCGGCCGCGATGATAAGGCCCTGCGCGACATTTTGATGATGGATCGCATCCCCCATTGCCCTCAAGGATATGTAACCTGGCGCGAAGCGTCCCGAACCATAGCCGAAGGTGGAAACGGTGCCAGGCTCGTTCATGGCAATCCAAAGCTTGATACGGTCGCCAAACCTGCGCGTTATAATTTCGGTATAGTCGGTTGCATATTGGATGATTTCACGATTGCGGAAATCACCGGCCCAAATGGGGTTTTCGAAATGCAGGATGGTGGCCATGGGATCAAGACCGAGCCGAAGCATCTCGTCGATCATACGGTCATATAAGTCCAACGCAGCGGCGCTTGGCGCACCCGGTCCTTCGGGCTGGATGCGTGACCAGTAGAAAGAAAAGCGAAAAGTGTTCAAACCGGCTTGAGACAACAGGGCAAACTCTTCGCCGTAACGCGTCTCGAATTGCGTGTTTTTCACGTTGGTTGAGCCGTCGCGAATTCGACCTGAAATATCGGCAAAAACGTCCCAGTTGCTGCGCCCGCGCCCGGCGCGGCTCTCTGCCTGCGCGGCGGCGGAAGCGACGCCCCACTTGAAACCGGCTGGAAAAGTCTTGTCTTCAGCGAAGGCAATTTCTGGCGCAAGGGCAGTTGCC
Organism: Brucella sp. NBRC 113783; assembly: GCF_040372265.1. NCBI lineage: Bacteria > Pseudomonadati > Pseudomonadota > Alphaproteobacteria > Hyphomicrobiales > Brucellaceae > Brucella > Brucella sp. NBRC 113783. The sequence continues at coordinate 153,499 of NZ_BAABRX010000004.1, forward strand.
GCCGAAGCTGCCGCCACCTTAAGAAACGAACGTCGTGAGAAGCTAAGCCGGCTTGTCAGTTCGTGGTCCATTCGCGAGATCCTGTGTTTGAAAGGATTGAGTGACCAGTTCTCAAGAGGCAAATATCTGCCGTCTCGGAAAGAACGAACTTTCCCGTTGTTGCGATAACTGGCCTTAGAAGAACTTGATCTTATGCATAACTATGGGGGCGGACCTGTTTCATAATGAAACAGAGTGTTTTATTCTCCTCGGAATGAGCTATATGTAAAAATCAAAGTCGAGCAATACGCTTTTATCCCATATTCAGTGCAATATTATCTCAAGCTAATAAATATCGATAGATATTAGATTTTATTTGGAAATATAAAAATGTCGGTCTATATTTAAAAAGAAATATAAAAAGATGGTCTGCTTGTGAGCGGGTCACTACTTAAATTGTGGCAGTTGTTGTGCATAAAAACCTTAAAGCCTGCTGGGTTGGCGAGGTTCAGGAAGAATACGGGTCGATCTCCAGATAGTCTCAGGAAATAATTTTTGCCCACAATATTCTGCGTGGCTAGACGAAAGGCTGGTAAATAGTGTCGGAATTTTTTCTCTCAACCGACATGGTGGATGAAAAATATCGCACTGCCTTCTGGCAGGAAGTATCGAAGCTTATATACGAAGTCTCTCCGGTGGACGAGGATGGTCATGCTGAACTGATCGGCACCATTCGCTCACGGATTTTTGACAGCATGGTGCTGGGCGACACAACATTCAACGAGCAGATTTGCCGGCGAACGCCGGAGATCATTGCGCGCTCGAATTTGGATATCTGCCTGCTGCAGCTTGTCCTGTCGGGGGAATATACCGGTGACTTCGATGGCACCTATGTTCAGGTGCAGCCGGGTGATATGTTTTTCGTGGACCTGACGAAAGTTCTGGACAGCCACAAGGAAGCCGGTGCGCGAGTGACCCTGGCGATCCCGCGGTTCGAGATCAATAAGTGGTTTCCTGCGAATGACCTGCATGGGTTGGTTCTGCCGCGGAATGTGAACATCAATCAGGTGTTGTTCGATTTCATCTTGAGTCTGGATGGCGCGCTGGATTTCATTCAGGAGAGTGAAATACCGGCGATCAAGGAGGCGCTTGTGCTGTTGCTGGTGGCGGCGGTGAATGGCGTTGCGCTCTCGCCGGCACAATCGAGCGCCATTGACCAGACGATGCGGCAAAGGGTGATCGACTATATCGATCTGAATATTCGCGACCGGCGTTTGAGCCCCAAGACGATCATGGCGCATTTCAAACTCTCCCACTCGCATCTGTACCGGCAGTTCGAGCAGGATGACGGCATCACCAAATTGATTCGGCAAAAGCGTCTGGATTTGGCCTATCGCTATCTGATCCATAGCAAAGGTAAGGCGGAAACGCTGAAAGAGGTCGCCTATAAATGCGGCTTTTCAGATCGCGCGCAGTTTACCCGGTTGTTCAAGGAACGGTACGATGTTTCACCGCAGGATTTACGCGAATTGAAGCGATTGCCGGGGCACGATCCGATGTCGGCTTCCAATCTGCACCAGCATATTGAGGATCACCTGACGCGCATACAGCCCGCCAAACCGTGAAGGATCAGACCACAGCCTTTTGGTGGGCACGATCTTGTTCCGCGATCAGCACGGTAATGATGCCAGCCACGAGAACGGCGTGGTCGCTGACCTGCGGCAATCCCATCAGTTCGCCGAACGTCCCACGCGCCAGCGGTCCGGCAATCAGCAATGTCTCGTCGGCGAAGCCCGACGTGGAGATTGCATGACTTTGCCAGTCGCAGAGAAGGCCAAGCCCCGTCGGGCAAAGCGCCAGATGGCCTGCTTCGGCAAGCGCCGCCAGCAAGGGTTGCGATCCGAGAATGCCGCCATGGCCGGGACCGGTGGTGACAACCACCTTGTCCACGTCGAGGATATCGAGTTGGCCTGTCCGGCGATCCTTGAGGCTGATGCGCAAAGTGTCGCCGGAGGATTCCGCGCTACGGACGGAGGCAGCGCGCACCGAAAGGGTGCCCTCGGCGATGGCGCGGTCCAGCGCATTTTCCACCTGAGGCGCGATGCGGAAACGATGCACGTCCCAGAATGGACGCACATGCCGCGCCATGCGTCTGCGCTCCGAAACAGGCAAAGCCCGCCAGATGTTCTGCCCCTGAAGGCGGACCGCATCAAGAACCGGATGCCAGCTCAACCCCTCTGCGACTGCGGCTTTGACGGTTTCACGGACCCGTTGCAGCAATTGTGAAGCGCTGAGCGAGGGCGGGTTGAGAAAATCGCCATAAGGCTCGTGGGTGACATGGGGATGCCCGCGCGAGCGGAGACCACGGCGCGAAATCGAAACAATCTGCCCCCTGTGGCCATGCGCTTTCAGCGTGGCGATGACGTCGGCGGCGGTCAGTCCGTTGCCGACCACCAGCACGCGGTCGTCCGGCTGGACATTATCCAACGCGCCGGGGCTGGTTGCGTCGGCAATCAGACCGGCATGGTCCCTGATCGGCGCGAGTACGCCGGGCAGCGAAGGGGCGGGATGGCTGACCGCCAGGACGGCGATATCGGCAATGACCGGCTCACCATCTTCGGTGTCGATGGTCCAGAGGCCACTGTTTTTCGTTGCCTTCACGGCGCGGGTGCGGCGGTGTTCCACACGTCCGGCTTCAATCAGCGGCGCCAGTCTCGATGAGGCATAAAGCCCGAAAACCGTGCGGGCGGGGAAGGGCGCACCGTCTATGCTGAACGCATCCGGGTCGCCTTCCAATATTCCGGTTTCCGCAAGCCAGTTGCTGAAATCTTGTGGTTCGTCGGGCAGGATGGACATCCGGTCGGCAGGCACGTTGATGCGGTGCACGGGTTCGAGCGTATCATAGGCCAGACCGCGCCCAAGCTTTTCGCGCGGTTCAATCACCACGATCCGCCAGTTGGCGTCATGCCCTTGTTGGGACAGCTGGCGCATCAGATGCAGCGCAACAGCCGCGCCTGTAAAACCGCCGCCGATAATGGCGACGGTGCTGCTGTGGGCGTTCATCGGCATTTCAAATCTCACGAGCCGGAAGCGACCTTTACATTACCCCCATGTCCGCCGCCGCCAAAGACCTGTTTTTTGCCGAAGGACGAGCGGATCTGGTTGCGCGGTCCTTCCAGCCCCAATTCGGGGAACAGCAGCTCGGAAACGCGATAGGCTTCTTCCAGGTGCGGATAGCCGGAGGCGATCACCGTATCGATGCCCAGTTCCTGATATTCGCGCAGGCGGGCGGCAACGGTCTTGGGCGAACCGACCAGCGCGGTCCCGGCGCCGGAGCGCACAAGGCCGATGCCCGCCCAGAGATTGGGCGAGACTTCCAGCTTGTCGCGGCGACCATTGTGCAAGGCGACCATACGAGCCTGACCGACAGAATCGGAATTCTTCAGGAAAACCTGCTGGGCGGCGGCGATGGTTTCGTCGTCGAGATGCGCAATGAGGCGGTCGGCGGCTTCCCACGCTTCCTCGTCGGTTTCGCGCACGATGAAGTGCAGGCGGATGCCGAACGAAATCTGGTCGTCGCGGCCCTTGGCTCTTGCGGCCTTGCGAACGGCGGCGATCTTTTCGCCGACTTGTGCCGGGGGTTCGCCCCAGGTCAGGTATTTATCGACGAGACCGACAGAAAAATCGATGCCTGCCTGCGACGAACCGCCGAAATAGATCGGCGGGCGGGCCTGCACGGGCGGCAGGCCAAGGGCAGCGTCATGGGCTTTGATGTATTTGCCGTCGAGATTGCCATGGCCCGTTTCGATCAGATCGTTGAACACCTGGAAGAATTCGTCGGCATGGTCGTAGCGTTCGTCATGCGGCAGGAAAATGCCATCGCCAGCCAGTTCCTGCTGACTGCCGCCAACGACGATATTGAGAAGCAGCCTGCCCTGAGACACGCGGTCGAGCGTCGAGGCAAGGCGGGCATAATAGGCGGGCGAAGCCACGCCGGGCCGGATTGCGACAAGGAATTTCAGCTTTTCCGTGTAAGCGGCAAGATTGGCGGCCAGAACGAAGGATTCCTCGCAAGCGACCCCTGTCGGGATCAGAACGCCGGAATAGCCGAGGCGGTCTGCCGCCTGCGCGATTTCCCGGAAATAGGCGGGATCGGAAGGGCGGCTCAGCGCTTCGGTTCCCAGATAGGTGCCGTCACCCGAAGACGGGATGAACCAGAGAAAATCGAGCGGCTTTCCATTGGCGGACATGAGAGACCTTTCTTCCTGTGTTCCGTATGCCCGCGCATTGCCCGATTGATGCCATCGGGCGCTTGCAGCAGCGGAGCGTGTTCGGGGAATATTGTACCTGAGCAGATCGCCCGCTTAAGGAATGCGATGCTAAAAACTGCGCCCTGCGTGAAGTTTATCGGTGCGCTTGACCGCTTTATTGCGAAACTTGATTGCTGTTGTCTCCGGTGGGCTGGGATAAACAGCAAAGCGTCAACTCTGTGGGTGTTGCGCCAGCAATCGGAGAAACGTGTTCCAGTTTCTGCTTCTGAGCGCTATTTCTATACAGTCAAAAGAAGGAGCCAGAATGCGCCGCGACAAGAAGAAGGCGACGATATACGACCTTTCCGTTCTGTCGGGCAGCTCGCCTTCCACGGTCAGCGCAGTGCTGAATGGCACGTGGCGCAAGCGCAGGATCAGTCAGGCGACTGCGGAATCCATTCTGGGTCTGGCAGAACAGCACCAATATACTGCCAACCGTCAGGCGCAGGGGCTGCGCCATTCCCGCTCCGGCCTTGTCGGGTTGCTTTTGCCTTTGCATGACAACCGCTTTTTCTCGTCCATGGCGCAGACATTCGAAGCGCATGTGCGCGCACGTGGTCTTTGCCCGGTCGTGGTCAGTGCGGGGCGCGATCCGGCTGAGGAACGCGAAACGGCGGAAACGCTGATTTCCTATTCCATCGATGAGTTGTTCATCTGCGGTGCGACAGACCCGGACAGCCTGCATGAACTCTGCGAACAGGCAGCACTCCCGCATGTGAATATCGATCTGCCGGGAGCGAAGGCTCCATCGGTGACTACCGATAATTTCGCCGGTGGCCGCATGTTGACGGAAGCAATCATCGCGCATTTTGCCGATCGTGAACCGTTGCAGCCGATGGAGCTTTGTCTGTTTGGTGGTCGCAATGACGAATCCACGCGCCAGCGTATTCGCGGCTTTCATGACGCCAAGCAGGCGGTTCTCGGGTCTGATCCGGAAGATTGCGTCTTCCGCACCGGCTATTCGCCGTCAAATACTGTGCGGGCGCTGGATGAATATCGCGAGCGTCACGGTCGGTTGCCGCGCGGTCTGTTCGTCAATTCGTCGATCAATCTTGAGGGCCTGCTGCGCTATATGGTCGAGCACCCGCACGAGCAGCTCGATGATCTTGTGGTCGGCTGTTACGACTATGACCCCTTTGCCTCTTTCCTGTCGTTTCCGGTGATTTCAATCCAGCAGGATGTGGAAGGCATGATCGCCAAAGCCTTCGAACTGATGGAAAAGCACGTCACGGCGCCGGAACTACACCTCGTTATGCCCAGATTAATCGCGCCGCGTTCAGCGATCCCGCTGCCGGTGGATAGTCTTAAAGATATCAAATAATTGAGCGATCTCGGCTCTGCACTAACCGGAGCGATGTCCGGGGACTTTGTTCCCGATTTGTCGAAGTCTTACAGACGCCAGCAACCCATCCCTCGCTGAATCGTGTTGACAGATTTCAGGGGCTGGCGCATTATCACTTTGCACAATCGATTGTGCAAATTGTTGTGCAGAGTTACAGCATCTCCAACCGGGAAGAGGCCCGGGACGAGATGCCGCCGCCTGATGGGAGATGGCGGCGCTGGCAGGTGGAGGCAATACGAAGCGCGTTTCTGAAAATGGCTGGTTGGCGTGTGTTCCGATCTGTTTGAATCGGATCGGCGCTCTAGTTGGTCATGCGAGGATACTTCGTCCGAAAGGCGTTTCACGCTTTCGGCATGTAACCTTGGAGGTGAGCCCTTGGCTTCAGCGCATGTAAAGCCGTCTCTTGCGGGCAAATTCCCGGTCGAATGCCAGAAGAACAGACAATCAGGAGGAGAGTGTCATGAAGGTATCGAAGATGACAGGCGCGCTGGCTGGCGTGCTGATGATGGCCGCTACGACGGCGCATGCGGAAGTCAAGGACGCGGTGGTCGGATTTTTGATGCCGGATCAGGCATCCACGCGCTATGAAGAGCGCGATTTCCCAGGTTTTGCAGCAGAAATGAAGAAGCTCTGCGAAAGCTGCAAGGTGCTCTATCTCAACGCCGATGGCGATGCGACCAAGCAGCAGCAGCAGTTCAATTCGGTCATTTCGCAGGGCGCCAAGGTGATCGTTCTCGATGCCGTGGATACTGCAGCCGCAGCCTCGCTGGTGAAGCTCGCCCAGTCGCAGGACATCAAAGTCATCGCCTATGACCGCCCGATCCCGGATGCGACGTCGGATTTCTATGTCTCGTTCGACAATGAAGCCATCGGCAAGTCGATTGCCGAATCGCTCGTCAAGCAGCTGAAGGCCAAGAACGTTCCGGCCGACAAGGGCGGCGTTCTCCAGATCAACGGTTCGCCGACCGATGCGGCTGCTGGTCTCATCAAGAACGGTATTCATGCCGGTCTGAAGGACAGCGGCTACAAGACGCTGGCCGAATATGACACGCCGGAATGGGCGCCAAGCAAGGCGCAGCAATGGGCGAGCGGTCAGATTACCCGCTTCAACGACCAGATCGTCGGCATCGTGGCTGCCAATGACGGCACCGCAGGCGGTGCGATTGCTGCCATGAAGGCTGCCGGTATCGATCCGCTGCCGCCGATTACCGGCAATGACGCGACCATTGCGGCGCTTCAGCTCATCATTTCCGGCGATCAGTACAACACCATCAACAAGCCATCGGAAATCGTTGCTTCGGAAGCTGCGCGCGTTGCCGCCCAGCTGCTGAACGGCGAAACGCCGAAGGCTGAAACCACGCTTTACAACACGCCATCGAAGCTCTTCGTCCCGGCGGTTGTGACGGCCGAAAACCTCAAGGCTGAAATCATCGACAAGAACATCGTGCCCGCAGCAACGCTGTGCGTCGATCGCTATGCCGATGGCTGCAAGAAGCTTGGCATCACGCAGTAAATCAACGATGCGCCCGGCCGGTTTTTCCGGTCGGGCGTCCTGTTTACGCACATCCAATCCGAAAGCCATTTCACATTTTTCGGGATGTGCTGTGTTTCGTGCGCAAAGGCATATCGTGAGATGTGCCGGGGAAAGTGAAAAATGTCCCAGGAAAACAAAGCGGCGACGTCATCGTCGCAGCCCGTGCTGCGTCTCAGCGGCATTTCCAAGAATTTCGGCGCGGTGTCCGCGCTGACCGATATCGATCTGGAAGTCTATCCGGGTGAAGTCGTGGCGCTGGTTGGCGACAATGGCGCCGGAAAATCGACGCTCATCAAGACACTCGCCGGTGTGCATCAGCCGAGTTCGGGTACGATGGAATTCAATGGCGAGAAGGTTGTGCTGTCCTCGCCGGGCGATGCGCTCGACCTTGGCATAGCGACGGTCTTTCAGGATCTGGCGCTGTGCGAAAATCTCGATGTCGTCGCCAATATTTTCCTTGGTCGGGAGCTTAGCCCCTATCGCCTCGATGAAGTGTCGATGGAAATCAAGGCATGGAAGCTTTTGAACGAGCTTTCCGCCCGTATCCCCAGCGTCCGCGAGCCGGTCGCCTCGCTGTCCGGCGGCCAGCGGCAGACTGTTGCGATTTCGCGCTCGCTGCTGCTCGATCCAAAGCTCATCATGCTCGATGAACCGACCGCAGCGCTTGGTGTCGCGCAAACGGCGGAAGTGCTCGATCTGATCGAGCGCGTGCGTGATCGCGGTCTGGGCGTGCTGATGATCAGCCATAATATGGAAGATGTGCGCGCTGTCGCAGACCGCATCGTTGTGCTGCGTCTTGGTCGCAATAACGGTGTTTTCTATCCGGATTCATCGAATGAGGAACTGGTCGCCGCCATCACTGGCGCAACCAGCAATTCCGTTTCCCGCCGTGCCGAACGACGTCAGGCACAGCACGATGACGCTCATGACCGGGGAGAAGCACGATGAACCAGACAACCGGAAATACCCCGCTCGACCGGCAGGATGCCCGCGTGCGCCATGATGAAGGCGTTTCGGGCGCGCTGCGTGGTTTCTTCGACCGCGTTCGCTCGGGCGATCTTGGCTCGCTGCCGGTTATTGTCGGCCTCGTCATCATCTGGACCGTGTTCCAGACGCTGAACCCGGTTTTCCTGTCGAGCAACAACCTCGTGAACCTGTTGTTCGATTGCTCGACCATCGGCGTCATTTCGCTTGGCATCGTCTGCATTTTGATGCTTGGCGAAATCGATCTTTCAGTCGGCTCCGTCAGCGGTCTAGCCTCCGCCATCGTCGGCGTGCTGTGGGTCAACAATGGCTGGCCGGTGGCGTTGGCGATTGTCGCAGCCCTTTGCGCGGGAGCGCTGATCGGCCTGCTCTACGCCTTCCTTTATAACCGCTTCAGCATGCCAAGCTTCGTTTCGACGCTGGCGGGCCTGCTCGCGGCACTTGGTCTCCAGCTTTATCTCCTCGGCAATACCGGCTCGATCAACCTGCCCTATGGCTCGTGGCTTGTCAGCTTCGGCCAGCTTCTGGTGATGCCGCGTCCGCTTTCTTATGCGCTGGCGCTGATTGCCGGTCTTGCGATCTTCTTCACGGGTTTCCGCTCGGCGCAGCGTCGTCGCGAGGCTGGGCTTTCGGCACCTTCCGTCGCTGGTATCGCGCTGAAGGCCATTGTCATCACGCTGATCGTCGGCGGTGCCGTGTTCTATCTCAACCAGTCGCGTGGCGTGCCGTGGATGTTCGGCTTGTTTGTGGCGCTGGTGGTTGCCATGAACTATGCGCTGACCCGCACCCGCTGGGGCCGCGCCATGCAGGCTGTCGGCGGCAATCGTGAAGCTGCGCGCCGTGCCGGTATCAACGTCACCTTCATCTATATTTCCGCCTTCGTCACCTGTTCGGTATTGGCTGCGGCGGGCGGTATTCTGGCCGCTTCGCGTCTGGCATCGTCCAGCCAGCAAGCCGGTACGGGCGACGTCAACCTCAACGCCATTGCGGCAGCGGTCATCGGTGGCACAAGTCTGTTCGGCGGTCGCGGCAGCGCCTGGTCCGCCTTGCTTGGCATTATCGTCATCCAGTCGATTGCCAGCGGTCTGACCTTGCTCGATCTGTCGTCGTCGCTTCGCTACATGATCACCGGTGCCGTGCTGGCAATTGCCGTGATTGTCGATTCTCTTGCACGCCGCTCGCGCCAGTCGCACGGTCGCGCTTAACATAAAAGGATTCTCCAAATGGCTCAGGATCTCAAAGGACAAGTTGCAGCGGTCACTGGTGCTGCCTCCGGCATCGGCTTCGAATGTGCAAAGCACATGGTCGAAGCAGGTATGACGGTGTTTCTCGTTGATCGCGACGAGAACGCGCTGGCCGAAAAATGCGCCGAACTTGGCGACAAGGCAAAGCCGCTGGTCATCGACCTGCTCAGCCCGGAATCGGTTGCCACCATGGTGCCGCAGATTCTCGAACAGGCCGGTCAGCTCGACGTGTTTCATGCCAATGCGGGCGCTTATATCGGCGGTCCGCTCTGGGAAGGTAATCCGGATGCCTGGGATCGCATGTTGAACCTCAACATCAATGCAGCGTTCCGCACGGTTCATGCCGTGCTGCCGCATATGATGGGACGCAAGACAGGCGACATCATCATGACCAGCTCGGTGGCGGGCGTTGTGCCGGTGATCTGGGAGCCGATCTATACGGCGTCCAAACATGCCGTGCAGGCTTTCGTGCATACGGTTCGCCGTCAGGTTGCGCCGCATGGCATTCGCGTCGGCGGTGTTCTGCCCGGCCCGGTCGTGACTGCGCTCATCAGCGACTGGCCAAAGGCCAAGCTAGAGGAAGCGCTGGCCAATGGCAGCTTGATGGAGCCGAAGGAAGTGGCGGAATCGGTGATGTTCATGCTGACACGTCCGCGCAACATCACCATTCGGGATCTGGTGATCGTGCCGCAGAGCCTCGATCTGTAATCCCTTCAAGAACGGGTCGGAGACCATGATTCACTATTATTTGGGCGTCGATGTCGGCACCGGAAGCGCACGCGCCGGTGTGTTCGACACCAGAGGTTCAATGCTTGCTTCCGCCAAGCGCGACATTACCATTTGGCGCGAGGCTGGCAGCATTGTTGAACAGTCGAGCGCCAATATCTGGCAGGCCGTCTGCGAAAGCGTGCGCGAGGCGGTGAAGATCGCCGGGATCGATCCAGCCAGCGTTGCCGGTATCGGATATGACGCCACCTGTTCGCTGGTGGTGCTGGGCGAGGGGGGCAAGCCGCTCGCCGTTGGCCCGTCGAATGATCCGGCGCGTGACATCATCGTCTGGATGGATCATCGCGCGGTCGAACAGGCTGAGCGTATCAATGCCACCAAGGCCAAGGTGCTGGATTATGTCGGTGGCACCATTTCGCCGGAAATGGAAACGCCGAAGCTCCTCTGGCTGAAAGAAAACAAGCCGGAAAGTTTTGCGTCTGCGTGGCAGTTTTTCGACCTTACCGATTTTCTCACCTGGAAATCTTGCGGTAGCCTTGCGCGCTCGGCCTGCACGGTCACCTGCAAATGGACCTATCTCAGCCATGAAAATCGCTGGGACGATGCCTATTTCCGCGAAGTTGGCCTCGGCGAACTAGCCGATGAGGGTTTTGTGCGCATCGGCACGGAGGTTCGTGCGGGTGGCGAGAAGCTCGGTGTTCTGAGCGAGGAAGCCGCAGCGGAACTTGGCCTCAAGCCGGGCATCGCGATTGCCGCCGGTCTGATCGACGCGCACGCAGGCGGTATTGGCACGGTGGGCGCGCGTGGCGAGGCGGGCAAGGTTTTGTCGCGCATGGCCTATGTGTTCGGCACATCCGCCTGCACAATGACCACCACGGAACAGCCGGTTTTCGTGGATGGCGTCTGGGGCCCGTATTATTCGGCCATGGTGCCGGGGCTGTGGTTGAATGAGGGCGGTCAGTCGGCGGCAGGTGCCGCCATCGATCATCTCATCCACATGCACCCCTTTGCCGCCGAGGCGGAAAAGCAGGCGGCGGCTGAGGGCAAGGGCCTCGCGGACCGTCTTGCATTGGAAGTGGACGCACGCGGCGGCGCTGCAAAGACAGCTGAGATCATCGGCGACATTCACGTCGTGCCGGAGTTTCTCGGCAATCGCGCACCTTTCGCAGACCCCGACGCCCGGGCGATCATTGCCGGGCTTGATCTCGATGCAGGTATCGACAGCCTGACAGCGCTTTATCTGGCCGGTCTTTGCGGGCTTGGCTATGGCGCGCGCCAGATCGTCGAAGCGCAGAAAGCAAAGGGTATAACGACGGATACCATCGTCGTCAGCGGCGGTGCGGCCCGTTCGCATCTCGTGCGTCAGGTGCTGGCCGATACGACGGGTCTCGTTATTGCGGCCTCCACATCGCCGGAACCGGTTCTGCTCGGCTCGGCTATGCTCGGCGCGGTTGCGGGCGGAGCTTATCCGGACCTCGCAATGGCGATGGCTGCCATGTCGGAGCTTGGCGAGGTCAATCAGCCTGATCCCGACCGGGCAAAATGGCATGATCGCCGTTTTGAGGCATTCACGCTGTTGCAGGACACGGCGCGCAAGCTGCGCGATTTCTGATCGCGATCAGCAGCGATGAAAATAAAAACAGCCCCGACTCGTCACCGAACCGGGGCTGTTTTTATCGATAGAGCATTTCCAGCAAAAGTGCGAAGCGGTTTTGCGTGGGATAATGCGTAAAAACAAATAGATAGAGCGGTTCCGACGATTCCGTCAAAACAGGGACCGCTCTAGCGATGGTCTTACATCACCGGCGCATCGGGTTCCGGTTCATATTCGCGGGCGCCGTCGTCCTTGGCGAACAGCACACACGGACCGTGCGAGCCGCGCGGGTCGTAGGCAAAGCCCTTTTCGGCCAGCGCATGGGTAATGTCACGAATGCCGGCCAGACCATAAAGATGGTCGTGCAGCTCGAGGAAAATACGTTCCACACCCGGCAGCTCGGCCTGCTTGAGCAGATCGCGCTCCGCGCCTTCGATATCCATCACCAGCACATTGATGCCGTGGTCGGCGATGAACTGGTCGATATTGGTCGAGGTGATCGAAATGGTGCTTTCATAAGGCCCCTGATTTTCGTCCATGGACGACATCCAGAGATCCTTGCGCACATAAAAACGGAAGGTGCCGGTTTCACCGGCGCTCAAAATGCCCTGTGACAGAACCACATTGTCATGGCCGTTGGCGTCAAGCACACGCCGCGCCAGCGAGGCGGTTGCCGGATTGGCTTCGAAGGCCCAGACGGCCACGTCGCTGATTCGAGCGATCAGCGAGGTAATAATGCCGATGCCGGACCCCAGTTCCAGAACCCGGTCGCTGGCCTTTACGGCCTTTTTGATCGTACGCGCTTCCTTGGCTTCATAGCTGCCGCTGCTCAGCGCCTGCCAGATGACGGGCGAAACCTCTCCCGGCTCGATGGGTACGACGACCCCATGCACATTCAACACTTCCACACCCAATTGATTGCTACCACGGGTGTATTCGTATCAGTTAGCTCCGACCGGAAACAGTCCTTCCCCGCCCTTTTTTGGTATGCAGATAAGCGAGCTCTGTTGCAGGCATCGGCCTGCCGATCAGATAGCCCTGCACCTGATCGCAGCCCAGCCCCTTAAGGCATTCATATTGCTCTTCCGTCTCGATGCCTTCGGCGATGGTGGTCATGCGCAGGCTGCGGCCAACGCCGGTGACCAGCTCGACAATGGCAAGCGCATCGCTGCGCGTCGTGACATCACTGACAAAGGAACGGTCGATCTTGATCTTGTCGAACGGAAAGCCGCTCAGGCTGCCGAGCGACGAATAGCCCGTGCCGAAATCATCCATGGCGATCTGGATGCCGAGCGCTTTCAGGCCGCGCAGTGTTTCCAGCGTCTGCTCGTTCTTGTCGAGCAGCACGGATTCGGTGATTTCAAGCTCCAGCCTGCGAGGGTCAAGTCCGGATTCTTCCAGCGCCGCCATCACTGACTGGACGAGGTCTTTGTCGCGGAACTGCACCGGTGAAAGATTGACTGCAATTCGCAGCGGCTTGTTCCAGCGCACGGCTTCCTGACAGGCCGTCTTCAGCACCCATTCGCCAAGCGGCATGATCGTGCCGATCTTCTCGGCCACCGGAATGAATTCCATCGGCGAGACTGGTCCACGCACCGGATGGGTCCAGCGCAGCAGCGCTTCGTAACCGCAGATTTCCCGCGTTTCAGTCGTTGCCTGCGGCTGGTAATAGACTTCCATTTCGTTGTTCTGAAGCGCGGTTTGCAAATCCGCTTCGAAGGATTTCTTCTCGCGCAGCCGCGTCAGCATGTCCGATTTGAAGACGCTGACATGGCCATGGCCAACAGCCTTGGCTTCATAAAGCGCCAGATCGGCATGTTTGAACATTTCTTCCGTGTCGGGCTCGCCTTCCGAAATGGCAACGCCGACGCAGGTTCCGATCTTGATTTCCAATTCGCCCACCCGGTAGGGGCGGCTGATCTCATCCATCAAACGCGCGGCGAATTCGAGCGACTCTTCCTCGGTCATGCCGGTTGACAGCACGGCAAATTCGTCGCCGCCAAGGCGGCAGACAATATCACCCTTCCGACTCAGCCGCGTCAGCCGCCGCGAAACGCCCTGCAGCAATATATCGCCGACATCGTGTCCGAGCGTATCGTTCACATCCTTGAAGCCGTCGAGGTCGAGCAGAAGAATGACGGCAGACGGCCCGCCGGACAGCGCCGCCGTTAGCCGCGTTTCCAGATCCTGCCGGAACAGGACCCGGTTCGGGAGGCCGGTCAGCGCATCGTGATGCGCGTCATGTTCGAGACGAAAGTTTTGCGATTGCAGTTCTGCCGTGGCCTCGCGCAGATCCGCGGTAAGGCGCTGCATGCGACCATGGGCGCGATCCAGAAGATTGTTATGGCGAATAAGCAGGATAACCAGAACGACGCCGCAGAGAATAAGGCCTGCGGCAAGCGCCGTATAGATGAAATGGAGCTGCTTGACGTCACTCTGGGCGGCGTCAATCAGATCGACATCGTGTTCGACTGATGTGGATGCGAGTGAGGTCAGCGGTGCATCCAGCTCGCTCATCGCGACGAGCATGGCTTTCATGTCGTCCGTGCTCATCGTGTCGAGCTTCATATCCATCTCGTGGATGATGTTGCTCAACTTCATATAGAGCTGGCGGCGTCCCGGATCGTCCTGAATGAAGGCGCGCAGATTGCCCTGCTGGAACATTTCAAGGCGTCCGACCATGAAGTCCAGCCGCAGCCGCACTTCATCGCGATCAACATCAGGCAGGCCAAGCGCCAGCGCGCTCAGCCGATGTTCAAGCCGCAAATATTCAGAAACAGTCTGCCCGATGGACCAGGAGTCATTATACCGGGAAAATTTTTGCAAAGCCGTCTGACGCTCTGCGATGACATAGGCGATATAGCCCGTTGCCACCACAAAGCAGCAGATAATGACACCCAGTATGCGTCTCAAGCGCGCCTCTATTCAACGATCAGCTTGGCAACCTGCCAGGCGGAGCGCGTGTAATATGTTTGATTCTGGAGTTGAGGGTCGCTGTCATACGGGTAGATAATAAACAACGGTCCTTTGTCCCGCACCGCCATGTACTTTCCGTCCCGCTTTAAAGCAAGAATTACGTTGAACTTCTTGAAATCCTCAAGCGGAATGGTGGTTACATAGTCGTTCAGCGCCACCGCCGTGACGGTTTTGCCTTCGGCGCCGACCAGTTTCATCAGCTGGTCGATGGACACGCCTTCGAAGCGGACCTTGCCGTCATACCATGGATTGGCGGTTTCCACGGTTTTGAGGCCAAGGGCTTCCAGACCCGCGCGGTCGAACTGCGCGGTGTCCCCGTTGTTCTTATTCTGGATATTGCCCGATATTGTGAGAATGGGCTTGTCCTGCGGTTTGGGCAGCGAAGCGGCAAATGCGCCGGAAATCGCTGTCACACAAACGGCCAGACAGACAAAAAGACGACCGAGGTTCATTGCATTTCTCCCTGATATAGCCGGTCAATAAAGCAAATTACCTAAATCGGCGTGAATACAAGGAACATATGCGGATTTAATCGGATTCACGCCTGTGATCTTTCGTCTGCGCTTATAACAAATGAAAACAATAGCATAGTAGACGCTTGCCCATGGAATTCGTCAAGTGCCGAGCACCATGTCGCGTATAATATTTTCATTATTTCCAGTTTTTCAGCTTTCTTATACCACCTGTGCGGCGGAAAAACGGCATTGTTAAGTAATGAATAATGCGAACTGCGGATCGTTGGGTAGATCGCAGAATAAAACAACTTATGATTGTCGAGGCCGCACACGGTGTGCAGTCTTGGCTGGCCAACAATATGGAAGCTTATAGTATCGATACGCTTGGCCCGTTGCGAGGTGTCGAACCCGCTTAGAAGACGGCAATAATCCGGACCCTTGGCTGGTTCAGCTGTGCTTCGACAGGAGATATCCGACGGTTTCAGGCAGGTGTTCTTACGTTACGATATACGACATCTGCCGTATTGTTTCCGGTCGGACGCAAAGGATAACTATCCTGATGACATAATATTGGGTTGGTATGCTGGGATGCCAGCCAATTGGAGGATAAAATGAAGCTCATTCTCATTGCAGCGGCAGCATCGGCTGCTTTCGTAACCGGTGCCGCAGCATCGGTGCCGGTGACGATCAAGGAACCTGTCGAGACGTCGGCCTCAAAGCCCCATACAAACTCGACTATCATCGCAGTCGGAGGCAAGCGCACCAATGGGCGCGTCTTGTTGGGCGGGCGCAACACTTTCGGTGGATAAGCAGACCCACCTTTGCGCGGTTTGCCAGTTGACGCGGGGGCGTCCGGCGGGTGAGGGAACGTGCTGTCTCTTTCACTCGCCGGTTTTATTGCGGCGCCTTGGTTGCGCGCTATTATGCCGAGGCAAGCGCCTCAGCGATTGTATCTTTTATCGCCAGACGCTGCTTGCGCAAAAGCGTCTCTTCTTCCTGACTTAAGGGCGTGATCTTTGTTTCCGCCAGATGAATGCGATCATTGATTGCGTCATATTCTTCCAGAATACGCGCAAAGCGGGCATCTTTCGCCTTGAGGGCGTGAATAGCTTCGATCTGGCCGGGGAATTCTTCTCCAAGCGTGTGCGGTGTGTTCGACATGACGTTTCCTTCCTTTGCTTTGGCTGAGCTTCGCAGAGCCCGCCGGACCCAGCATTGATCGCGATCAAATCCAAGCACCTGCTTAACAATACGGGATGTTGGATGGTTCCCCATGGTGTGATCGGTCACGTGTGCGCTGTGCACCGGTGATGGATCATTTTGTAAAGACGGTTGGCTTCCATCCGCGGGCAAAGCCCATGGACATTGCGAGGCTCGCATATTCGATTTCCTTCACCAGAAAATCGCGATCTTTCAGCAAGGCTTCGATAGCAGCTCGCACATCGCCATCGTGGTAAGCGAGAACCAGATCAATCTCGTCCTCATAACCTTCTTTTTGCACAAGCGCATTCATTTGCCGTGCTCCTCATAAGCAGACATCACATTTCCAGCCATTTCGGATTCCATCGGCTTTTCGCCGTCGATGTTCCTATTTTGTTCGCTGCTTATTTAAGAGTCAAGCATGTTGCGTTTCATGCGGTGTGGATTTTCCGCTAGTCTGGTTAAACGACTGAATCTATCGGGAATCCGCTTAGGAAGAATGCAAAAAGACCAGCCTGTGGAAGTACCGTCTTGATATTTATCAGTTTGATTTCTTTGAAGAAAATAATGGCTGGGGAACCTGGATTCGAACCAAGACTAACGGAGTCAGAGTCCCTGTCAATGTATTGAAAAGATTACAAATAATATCAAAACGGAACAAAAAAACACCGTAATGAATCAATGACTTACACGATAAATGCAAAGTAGGAAATTGCGATTGCGGCCCGCATATATTTTGTGTTTTCATTATAATCATACGCGAATATTCGGGTAAGCCGGGGTGCCCGATTGGCTTTCTTCGCGCTTGCGATCGAGCTAAATAGCTGCACTGGGGGGATGAAATGATCAATCGGCACGAGAGACGCCTGCAGAAGTTGGCCAAGAAGGGGAACATTTCCGGTTACCTAGTCGATCAGAAAAACAAAACGGTCATGATCCTCACGAAGGACATACTAACTAATCAAATCTACCGTGAAGGACCCAATATCGCGGGGTCCTTCGACGAGCTTGGTCGGGGCGATATCAATGATTGCAGCGAGGTCTTTTCGCGAACCCTAACGATGTTGGTTCGTCATCTACCGAACGTTGATGATAAGGGCTCAGAAGCGACCTGTGCTAGGTTACTCAACAGTGCAGCTCAGACATACGTTGCAGCCCTTGAAGTAGCCCGACGAGGTTATCCGCGCGAGCACGGAGCACTTTCGAGGGGGATCATTGAAACAATCTCTACAGTATTAGCCATTGTAATGGATGGGGGAAGAACACTCGATAAGTTTCATAAAGGAACGCTAGAAACAACTAAAACTATTGGATTAGCAAAGAAGGCTCTGCCTTTCATTGGGAAATTGAACGGAAGTCTCAGCAACGATTTTGTACATATAGGATCTCTTCATGATAGCGTAGATGGCCCGAAGCGTTATCAAAAAGGTGATGAACGCTTTGATTTCGTAATTACCTTAAGCCGTTTGACCGTCTTATTACTCGACATAGTCACCGAACTTATATTTTCACATGAGATGGAAAGCTTGCGTTACTGGCGTAGGAAAGGTGAAGGATGGGTTTTTGAGCCGGGCGAGGAGACCGAGAAATGGATGCAATCGTTTGTACCGGAGGAAAAGGCTTCGAAGTCTGATGGTGTCACCGTTCAGGATATTATTGGAGCCTCTCCTGCGACCAAAACATCATAGAGCGTCCGGATATTGTCGGAGTTTGTGACCCCTACGATGTCAACGCAATCGGGAAACTTCAGAACCGCGTTATAACGCGGTTTACTAAGCCTGTTCATGGTCAAACGTTTGTAGAACGCTAACCGAACAAAAGCGGATTTGCACCCAATACGCACCCAAATCAAAAACCAGCGTATCTGACACTGAGGCCGCACAATTTATTTGATACCACCTCTTTTAGAGGAACCTGACAACGATCAGTCCTGAATCAACGAGTTTGAAGAAATATGCAAAAAGAATTCGGGTTTGAAAACGGATTCCGCACACTTTAGATTGCAGTGAGTGAATCGATCTTGGGTGTGGGGAAATGTCTGAACTTACGGAAGCTACTGCTGAGATACTGCAGGCCAATAGCGGCGCGCCATTTCTTTTTGTAGGGTCCGGCTTTTCCCGCCGATATCTGGGTTTGGAAGATTGGAGCGGACTGTTGCGTCGCTTTTGCGGGGATGTAAGGGAATTCGACTATTATTCCGCATCTGCCAATGGAAATTTACCTGAAGCGGCGCACTTACTGGCCTCGGACTTTCATCACGTATGGTGGGAGAATGAGAAGTATGCCTCCTCCCGCGAGCAATACAAAGCCAGCGTAAAGAGTGTGGATGATGCATTGAAGAACGAAATTGCGTCCTACCTTCGTGCCGTACCGCTTGAAGGGCTAATGGATGAACAAGTCCAGAAGGAAATTACTGCATTACGTGATCTTAACGTTGACGGTATAATAACCACGAATTGGGATTTACTTATAGAAGAGCTGTTTCCTGAATACAGGACCTTTGTGGGGCAAGAAGAGCTTCTTTTCTCTAATCCTCAGGCCATTGCTGAAATATATAAAATTCATGGGTGCTCGACAAAGCCCTCGTCTCTTGTTTTGACCACTTCCGACTATGCGGAGTTTGAAAAGAAGAATCCGTATTTAGCAGCGAAGCTGATAACCCTTTTCATCGAGCATCCGATTTTTTTTATAGGCTATTCTGTTAATGATCCTCACATTCGAAAGATAATATTCTCAATTGCTTCATGTCTCAGTAGCGAAAAGCTGGATCAGTTTAGCCAGAACCTGATTTTCCTTCGCAGAGCCAACGGTAAAAAAAGCTCTGTGCAAAAACTGGCGTTTAGCGGCGAAGGGAAAAGTTTCACAGCCACCGTATTGGAAACCGATGATTTTTGCGAGGTATATGCCGCTATTGATGCCAATAAGAGAAAGATACCGGCTAGAGTTCTTCGCTATTGTAAAGAACAAATGTACGAGCTGGTGAAGTCGGCTGAACCGGGTCAGAAATTAGCAGTCATTGATATCGATGAGCTTGATGATTTTACGAATATAGAATTTGTGGTTGGCATTGGTGTGGCCGCAGAGCATCAGAATAATCAGGACAAGATAGCAATTGAAGGCGAACAACTTCTAGCCGAACATGGCTATGTCGGTATTAGGGCTGCAGATCTTTTCTTCGACATCCTTCAAGATCAATCCCGATTCGATCCAGATAGCTTGCTGACATTCGCTTTTCCTACTTTTGCCAAATCAAACTCTACGTTCGTACCCGTCTATCGCTATTTGCGAGAGGTCGGGATTACAAACGCTCAAGAATTGGCTGCGAGCAAGTATCAAGCGGCTGCTATCATAGTTCAGAAACAAGAGTCTCGCGGGTATAAAGTGGCTAGCTATAAAAATACGTACGATGCGAACTGGGCAGATAAGACGACTGTAGACATTATTTCTAATCTCGAACCTCAGAAAGTAGCGCTCTATGTCGCATTTCAACACCGAGATACAGTTGATCGGGCCGCGCTCAAGGAGTTTCTTGTAGCCCACGTGAACAGTGTTTTTCGAGATACCTATCAAACGTTTTTCCGCAAGCTAGTTTGTTACTACGATTGGCTGGAATACGGATTTTAGTGCGCGCCCCTCGTTCGGGACGAGGGGGTCGGAGTTTCGAATCCTCTCACTCCGACCATTGTAAAAACAAATGCTTAGACCCTACTTTGCAGTCCGGGCCATGCGCCCACCCCACAGATTTCCCCACAGATTGGCGCTTTGCCATGCGGTTGCGCTTGCAGCGGTTCTGGCCTCGACGGCAAGTGCCGGTGCATCAGCTTGCCTTACGGCTCGGCAGAATATCTGCGTTATTGACGGCGACACGCTGTCCATGGACGGCGAGCGAATCAGGATCGCAAATATTGATGCTCCAGAAATCGGGCACCCGAAATGTGATGCTGAAAAACGTCTTGGCCTAGTTGCCAAACGGAGGCTCGCCGCGTTGTTGAGTAGAGGGACGATTGAATTAACACGCGGCGATCCCGGCAGCGGGCGTCTGATCGACAGATATGGACGCACGCTGGGTGTTATAGCCGTAGACGGCATCGACGTCGGTGACACACTGGTCGATGAGTTACTCGCGCGCCCGTGGGGAGGGAAGCGTCGCAACTGGTGTGATTGAGCTAGGGCTAAAATCTATGGAAGATTCGCCACAGCCGGTTCTTTTTGGTCCATGATGATCACCTCGGAAACGGGCTTACCTTCGCCACCGGCTATCGTGTAAGTCAGCGGCACATCGCAGATTCGGAACGCACCGAATATCTCGCGTACTTCCGGCCTGTCGTTTAACGATAAGATGAACCGCCCTTTGATCGTTTGCAGTCGAGCAGCGATCCGGTCGAAGTCCGGGCGCGAAAACAGTTCCTTGCCGTAGTCTGTCTCGCAGCCGTAATATGGCGGATCGAGGTAGAACAGCGTGGAAGGGGTATCGTATCGATCGATGAAACTATCCCACGGCAACCGCTCGATCACGACGCCAGCAAGGCGTTCATGTACATCTTCAAGCACAGGCCCCAGCCGGTTGATGTTAAACCGGGCCGGGCCGGTCGTATCGACACCGAACGTTCGTCCTCTGATTTTCCCGCCAAATGCCAGGCGCTGGAGATAGAGAAAACGCGCTGCGCGCTCCAAATCGGTCAAAGTGTCGGGGTCGGAGGATGACAATCGTTCGAATTCCTTCCGCGAAGTGATTTGGAATTTCATCGTCTCCATTAATTGCGGATAATGGCGCTGGAGAATCCGAAACAATGTCACCACGTCGCCGGAAATATCGTTGATCGCTTCAGCCTTGGGAATGAGGCGCCGACGGAAGAAGACGCCACCCATGCCGACGAACGGCTCGGCATAAAGATTGTGTGGGATTTGTTCGATAATCGAGGCGAGCCGCTGCGCGAGTTGCCTTTTGCCGCCCAGATAACTTGCCGGCGGCGAAACCGGTTGAACGGCTGTGAACGAAAAACCTTCTTGCATTTTTATTAACCTGTTGAGGCCAGTATCCGCCCGCCCGCAAGGGTCGGGGTGTGGCATTTGACCTACCGTCATGCCGGGCGGAACTGGACGCCAATCAAGCCCGCCGCTTTTCGGTGTTTGGGCACCGATAGCCGCCCCGGTCGGAGCGGATTTTCCACAACCGACAAATGCCGATTGACTCTGTTTCAAAATGAGAACATTTTAGGAACATACTCCCACTGAGAGGAATATGTTCCTGAGTGCCCCTGTACTCGGGCGCGGTTCCGCGCATTCTGATTTTGGAGCGTGTCTTGCGCCTTCCTGAGACTATCGAGCGTCTGTACCTCGACTTCGACGGCTTTTTCGCGAGCGTCGAACAGCAATGCGACCGCCGCCTACGCGGTCGGCCAATCGGCGTTGTTCCCTTCGAAGGGACAGACCGCACGGCAGTCATCGCCTGCTCAAAAGAGGCGAAGGATTTCGGCGTAAAAAACGTTATGCCGATCAAGGAAGCGAAACGGCTCTGCCCAGACCTTATCCTGGTCCCCCAGAAACCCGACCTTTACAGGCGCGCTCATAACGCGCTGCTCTGCGAGATCGAGACCGTCATCGCCATCGACACGGCGAAGAGCATCGATGAACTGACGTGCGTGCTGGACGACAGCGGCAAGCGAGATCCTGAGCTACTGGCAGCACGAATCAAAGCAGCGATTTCGGAGAACATCGGCCCCTTCATCACCTGCTCGATCGGGTTCGCGGCCAACAGGCAGCTGGCGAAAATCGCCTGCAAAGCAGGGAAGGAAGAGACAAAGCGCCGAGGCGCTTACGGAAACGGCCTCGCCATTTGGTGGCCAGCGATCATGCCGGACCCGCTGTTCCGCGTCGAGCTGGAGGACATACCCGGCGTTGGATCCAATATGGCGAAGCGGCTTTATCGCAATGGCGTGTTCACAACGACACAGCTTTACGCCCTGCAGCCGAAACACATGCGCAAGATCTGGAACAGCGTCAACGGTGAGCGACTATGGTATGCCCTGCACGGCTACGATATCCAGGCGCCCGCACAGCAGCGGGGCATGTTCGGTCATGGCCGTGTTCTGCCGCCGGAAGCCCGCTCGATGACAGGCGCTTATGAAATATCCCGATTGCTGCTGACCAAAGCTGCCCGTCGCCTTCGCCGCGAAAACTTCTATGCAGCAGGCCTGTGGCTTTGGCTGTCTGTGCGCGATGGCTCATGGTTCGGCAAGCACTATCTGCCGGTCGTGAACGATGATCAGGCTATTTTGTCAGCGCTGCGCTTGCTCTGGCAGCGCGTGCGAGACGATCATCCACGAGGCATAACTATCTTCCGGGTCGGCGTGACGCTCTATGATCTGTCACCAGCTGGCGAGCGGCAGATGGACATGCTGAATAATGACGATGCCGTGCGCCAGAAATGGGAAAAGGCAAACAACGCGGTCGATATGCTCAATATGAAATATTCCGGCACCATCGTCAGCATGGGCGAATGGAAGCCACCTGCAGGCGGCCATGTCGGTGGCAAGATCAGCTACACGCGCATCCCAAGTGCGGAAGATTTTTGGTGACGCTATGGGCAACTGGAAATCGACAATCAAGGTCCGCGATCTGGACGACGAGCAACGGCTCGAACTGACCTGCAAAAAATGCGGACGCGTGACCTATGCGACAAAACAGTTGCTCTGCGAGCGAACCGATCGTTCGCAGAAATATCTGGACGAGATCGAGGCGAAGGTCCGCTGCAAGGCGCGCGGCTGCAACGGCCATATGCGTATGGCGATGGTCAGACTTCAGGAAATGAGCGGGTTTGTCGGGGGACTGGCATGAGCGGATATAAGAGCGAAAAAGCCGTTGCAACCAAGGGCGGCAAGCTTTTTGAGCATTATTGTGATGCCAAGGGCTGCAAGGCTTGGGGCACGTACGGCTATATAACTAGACATGGCGACCTTTATTTCTGCCGCGAGCATAAGCAGGAAGGCGAAGAAGCACTTACTGGACACAACAAATAAGCGCCCTACCTAATTCCGAAGCATCTAAGGAGGATCGAATGTTCGGACCAAAACAACCAGGCGATTATCCAGATCGAGAAATCGATTGTCAGGAGGCCATTTCGCAGGGCCTCGCTGACCTTGTGGAGCAACAGGTTATTTCCGGCGCGACGGAAGCGGAAGCCACAGCGGCTCTTTCGGGCGCAAATGTTGTGGGCGTCCGAGAGCTTATTCAGGATGCGGTGGATGCCGGCTGGTCAGAAGAAGAAGCGGCTACAGCCATCCGCGTTGTATCAGAAGGCTTGCACCGCGGAGCGACGGGCACCGAGCTCGACGAATGATCAGCCTTTAAATGCAAAGGAACGGGGTAGGCTAACCAAATATCAGGGCTACGAGTTTCTTCCAGAATGAGGCCAATACCGCGCCAAATGTTGCCGCGAAAAAACTGACAAGCATAATGGCGCCCACACCCCTTTCCCTCCAGCGGTTGAAGTCGGCGACCGGTTCCTCGACCTTTTCCAGCCGTGTGTCGATGCTTTCGATCATCCGCTTAACGTCATCAAGCGCCCTGTCTGTTTTCTCCTGTTTTTCATACTGCTGCTTTCGATCTTGCCGCGCCTTTTCCTGATCCGAGATGATCAGGTCAAGTTTCCCCTCGATCCGTCCTATCGCTCGCTCCTGCCCAGCTTCTGTCATGGCTTCCACCCGCACAATCTCGCGCCCCGTTCATTATGAGCCAGCATTGCTGATACCTCCCGATCAGTCATAGCAGCCAGAGCGGCATAGGACGGCCGCAAAGGACTCGCGACCAAACAAAACGAGCCTTGCGGGCTGGCGCATGCCGAGAGCGCGCAGAGAGCGGCCAGTGCAATCACCTTGACCATTTTGACAGCCTTTCCCGGTTCGTCTCTGCGTCTCGGCCTGCAACCGCTGCGTCAATTTCGTCGGCAACGGATCGTGCGGCAGAGCTTTCATCGTTCTGCCGCGTCTTTTCTGCGCCCTTGCCGTCCGCCCGGCCCTTCAGGTACAGGCCGAGCGCCCCGGCGATGGCAAGGCCGATATAAGCCACCCATCCATTGGATGAGGAAATTAGCATGATGATTGCGTCAAGCATGATCGGCCTCGCCTACTTTATATCGAAGTGCGCGGGCCTTCTTATTGATCCGGTGGCGGTCGTACAGCCACCAGACAAACACGATGCCATTTACAATAACGCCGGTAAGCGCATCGGCAGAACCGCTATCCAGCCAACCGCGAGCAATAAGCATACCGCCGACCACCTGAAGGATTTGTCGAATA
This sequence comes from Brucella sp. NBRC 113783, assembly GCF_040372265.1. Taxonomy (NCBI): domain Bacteria; kingdom Pseudomonadati; phylum Pseudomonadota; class Alphaproteobacteria; order Hyphomicrobiales; family Brucellaceae; genus Brucella; species Brucella sp. NBRC 113783. The sequence goes on from NZ_BAABRX010000004.1 coordinate 178,140, forward strand.
ATTGGTATAAGTAGAGCGATATCCATTACTTGTCCTTCCCAAAGAACGAGAGAATGGCTTTCAACAAATCCGCCCAGAATCCGGTGGAAGCTGATGGGCTCGTGGATGTATCTGGAGAGATGGGAAGCTGCTCCTCTTGTTCCGGAGCCGTAGGAGGTGGCGACATGGCTACGCCTAGTGCTTTCACCTTGTCGAGCAGCGCTTCGACAGCCTCTGGCTTGATCAATGCCTTATTCAGTTCATCACCAGCATAATAAGTTTCGCCCCGCTGCACCTTACGATGCGCACCCTGTACGGCGATAAGGACCGGGAAAGATGCCCATTCTTGAGCAAGCCGTTTGCCGAATTCGGTGCGGCTGATCTTCCCAGCCATGAAGTCTTCATAACCCCGACGCTTCAGGAGATGGAAGGCGAGCCGATCCTGAAAATTCGGATCGAAAATCTGCGTTCCTTTTAGGCCAAGCTCCTTTGCCAGATCTTGAAGAGTGGCGCGCATGAACTGCGCTGCCCCGGCTGCAGAAGAGGCCGTCGCAAATCCCCAATTAGCTTTTACCCAAGCCTTGCTCGACCAGTTCTTTTGAGCGTCGATTAGATCGCCCAACGTCATTTGCGTTATAGGCTGGGCCAGACGATTCTGACGATTCCCGAAAATGATCTGATAACAATCGGGCGGCGCTTTTCCTGCATCGGTTCGATAAATGAAGTCGAGCAAAAGCGCTGCACCGGCGGGCACAGTTTTATCCATTTGATTTCCTTTGCATAAAAAAGCCGCCCTATGGCGGCTGGAGAGTCGTTGAAATGCGGTCTATCTATGCGTCAGTTGTAGGAACCGAGGTCGCGTTCCGTTGCTTGGGAGCTTGGCGACGAGGATGCGGGTTTTTTTCTTGTGTCCTTACCGGCTGTTCCGCCCGGCTGTTTAATTTCCAACGAGGTTGTCGAGCCACCATTACGACTTGCACGGTGTCGAACGGACGTAATTCGGTATTGGCCGTCGACTCCAGCCCGCGCCCCGGACAAGATGAACGTGCATTCGGCCTGCGCTTCAACCGTCAGATCCATCTCAACGCTTCCCTCGCCACCTTCCCGTTCCGCCTCACGTCTGCGAGCGTCACCGATTTCCCCAGCCTGATCTTCGTCAGCAGCCATTGATCGGACTACGTTAGTAGATTCAGGGGAATCCCGGTCGAGGTCGAATTCAACCTCTTTGCTTTTGAACGCCGCGCCCTTGCGGTCAAAAAACCGGACTCTCGCCTTAGTGAAGGTTCTCCGGCCCTTGAATGGGGCTATATCCCACGAAATTATGTTCTGGCCGACAACGCCCATGATGACTGGCAACGCTGCGCCCGTGGCGGATTTTCCTTCACCGCGGCGCGCCAAGACTGATTGCTCCCCCCTGAACTTGAAAGTTCCGCCAAGCTCTCGTGCGATCCGCTCACCAATGTGGGCATAGCTTTCGCCATCTGCCGCCCAATAATCGCGGTGGATATTCGCGAATTCTGGGGCCACCTTGATGCTTGTTATCCCTGCTCGCTTAGCGGCTTCTTCGAGAAATTCTTGCAGGGTCGCATCGTCTTTATGGAAGGTGAGGGGTTGCTTGATTTTACCACGGCTATCAAACCCCTTTGCGGTGACACGCAACGTACGCCCTCCACCGCGAGAACCAGAAGAGCGAGCGCTGTCGAGTGTGCCCTTGAACTTGGAAACCCCCTGCAGATAGATCTCGATCGCAGCACCATCGCGGGGCAACTCGATCTGCCCGCCATTGTCATCGAAGGTTAAAGAGCATGTGTCGGAGGATTTCCCCTCGTTATCTACGATTTCAACATCGATGAGGAACGGGCGCATTTTTGCTGTCATATCGATATTGTCGACCAGCACTTTCCATTCAACTTTCCAAGCCATGGCGCTATCCAAACAATGAGATAACTTCGCGAGACTGCCCCACATCCTCGGCGGGTAGGTCTGGCAGGATTACCTCCGTTCCCATCGGAATAGGGGCCCCTAAACGGCCTACACCAACATTCTGCGCCAAGGTGTTTTCCAACAAACTTCGACCTCGGACGCCATACGCTCGCCAAAGAAGGAGGTCGAGGGTAATACCCTCGCCTTTGACCGTAACCTTTTGCATTTGATTTCCCTCAAAACAGGCCGAAGAGCGAAAGCAAGCCGGAAATAACCTGTTGTCCGGCCCCTGAATCTGGCTGCACCCGGGTCATTGTGATGGTGTGTTTGACGACGAAACCAACACCACTCCGGGTCAGATCAGAGTGGCTTTCCGAAACGCTCGTGATTGCGTACCAACCCAACCGCGTTCCATCACCTCGATGAAGTGGAAAGCGGGTTCCGTTACGCCGCATTTCGTGAACTGTTTCCAGCTCCACCAGCCCGCCAATCTTAGCCGGCAGCAACTGACCTGAAAGCGTAACCTCATCATCACCCTCGCCGGTGAATTCTTTGCCGGGCGCAGCATTGATAAGCGGCTTTGTTGCAATCTCAGCGGAAGCGCTACGTTGCATTTCATCAATGCTGAAAGGACGGGTATCGATCGTAAGAGTTCCAAGCATGTAAAGCATCACGACACCGCATATTCCATGTCCGCCTGGATGCCGTCGCTTTCCATGCGGAACCGCCTTTCGATTTCTGAAATGACACGTTGTGCAAGCGTCTGTTCGTCCATGCCTGGCGCGGCATGGACGTGCAGTTGACCGATCCGGAACCCACCGCCATTATTGCCGAACGGAGCCCTGCCACCATTAGGAATGATTGTGCCAGATCGATCTGCAGTAAAAAGCTCAGGTCCTTTTTCGCCGACGAGATAGGTTCTTCCGCCAACGACGGGACCGCCAGACGCCCTTGCTCCCGATAGCGCGGGAATGCCCTGCGCCCATGTAGGAACGTTTGGGTTAGACGGTAAACCACCGCCACCCCTTGCCGTTATTTTGAGTGCATCGCTATTCGTAAAGCTGGCGACCGCGTTCTTTAATTGCACCGCTTTTTCGTAAGCTGACTGAAACAAGCCGATGATGGTGCTGATGCCTGATGCGACGGAGTTAACGCCGGATGCTACAGCACCGCCGATCACTTCGCCCCATGCTCGCCAATCGGCGGTCGATGCCCGGAGTGGCCCGACAAGTCCCGAAATACTATCCCAAAGGCGCTTTGCAAGATCGACGACCGGTTGCAGGATAGGTTGTACGGGCGCAAGGCCGGCGCGGAAGCCTTCCCCTATACCCGACATCAATTCCTTGATGCCCTGCCAATTGTTGTAGATCCATGTGCCCGCCATCGCGATGCCGACAACTATGGCGCCGATCCCGCTGCCGATCAGTGCGAATTTGAGGGCGCGGAAGGCAACGGAAACAAGTCGCAAAGGGTTAAGCAAGCCGATCAGTGAGCGCCCCATGATCGAAAGTGCGGCTCCGTTTCCGGCAATTGAAGCTGCTGCAACATACCCGACGATGGCCGTTCGCAATGCGCGAAACGCTGCCGCGACCGGCGCGAATACTAGGGAAAGCCCCGCCAGAACACCGCGGAAAACCTTGAGCGACAAGATAGCACTCGATATCAATCCGCCTCGCAACCACAATAGGCTGAATTGCGCAGCGATCGCTGCAATTCGCAAGCCAACGAGTGCCGCCGATGTCGCGACTATGGCGACCGTCAATTTCGGGTGGGCCTCCGCAAATTCGGCCATTCTGTTGACGATAGGCACAATAACATCTGCGAGACTGTTCATGGCAGGAAGCAGAGCCGAACCTATGGATAGCGCTATGTTCTCCATTGATATACGGAAGCGCTTTGCTGCTGCGGCGCTCGTTTTGAGGCGTCGCTCGTAGTCCTGTTGGACCACGCCCTGCGCCTTCATCGCGCTCTCGCGAATACGCCGATATTCTTCGATATTCTGGATCAGTGGCCGCAAGCCTTGCTGGACTTGCGCATCCTGAAACAGATCGCCAAGCTTACCGAGGTCGCCTTTTAGAGTTCTGTTGGTGATTTCAGCAATTGCCTCGATCGGCGTGAGCCCGGCTTTAGCCGCCTTCTTCATCTCCTTCTCAAGATTGACACCCATTTTCTGGAACGACTTGCGGGTGAGTGGAGCGTTGATCTTTTGGAGTACATTCGAGAGGTTAGTAGCCGCTGATGAACTGTCTCCAGTACCCTTCCGCACGATTTGAAGCGCCGCCGACAGATCCGCTACGGCGGGGACACCTTTCTGCCCAAGCGCCTGATAACCTGCACCGAGCATCGGGAAGTACTTCGCCATATCCTTTAGTTCGAAAGCGCCATCCTTACCTGCTTGCGCCATTGCATCGAGCGCGCCTGAAAGCTGGCTGGCAGGCACTCTCAAATTGCTGAGCGCGGCATACCCGGCCTGAGACAGGTCCGCTATTTCTGCATTATATGCTGTCGCTGTTCTGCCTATTGCGGGCAACATCCCGAGTGCGTCCTCACGGTTCGCACCCATGCCCGCCAGAACATCCATGCCATCTGCCATTGCGGAGGCCGATTGGTAGGTATCACGCGCAACCTGCCTAATTTCTCTCCCGAGCTGGGGGAGGGTAGAAATCGGAGCCTCAATTTTCTGTGCGATGTCTTCGAGCTTGGTTTCGAATTCAGTCGCAGCCTCGACGGGTGCTTTAAGCGCCCGAAAGAGGCCATAAGCCACGACCGTTGCTTCCGCCATGCGCCCGCGCATTTCATCGAGGCGCCGGTTATTATTCGCCTGCACGTTCTGCAGACGGGACAGCGTCCCAGCTATGGCACGCGACGGCGCTGTCACGCGATCAAGCAAGCTCAAAATCAGCGTGGAAGTTACTGTACCCATCGTGGCACCTTATCGAACTGGTTGCTTATTCTCAGACCTCACAACACGAGCAAGGCTGCCCGAATAATCGAGCAGCTTGTCAATGTCCCATTCTTCGATCTGGTCTACAGGAGTGTGCAGATTCCGTGCGACAGACGTTAGGACGTCTCGCCAAGCGACGGTGCGATCACCGGACTGAGCTTGGCGGTCGCGGACTTTCCCATAAGAGGGGCAATCCTCTCCCCGATGGCTTCCATGTCTTCGACATCGAGTTCCTTAATCAGTTCGACATCAACACTGGCGAGCGCGGCAAAGAGCAGATATCCCGCGAGGACTTCGCTCTCGACGCCTTCAGCAACAAGAGCGTCTTTCGCTTTCATGCGGCGAAACGTGAGTTCCCTTACTTCACCGCCTTTGTAGGACACGGGGTATTCGAGTGGGACGGTTACAGAAGTGACCTTGGCCATTTTTCAATCCAGTTTAACAGGGGTTATGCACCAAGGGCGGTGCGAACATCGGCAAAACGGTCCACGCCGCCGGTGCGCAGGATGCGCTCCCAGAAGTCGACATAGAAAAGCTCTTCGCCGTTAAGGGTGAATTCATAGTGGGTGACTTCCTTGAAGGCGTGGTTGCAGCCCATAAAGTCTTCGGGGGAGCCTTCATCCGGTGTCCACTCGGTGATTGCACCTTCGATAATGGCCCGTGATGGAACGAGCTTTCCGGTTTTCTTATCCTTGGCCGCGCCTGCAAATATCCAACGGCTGACTTCGCCAAGATCTCGGAAAATATCGGTATCGAAACCCTTGACCTCCATGGCCGGTTCCGGCGCCTCAATACGGGTTTGAGAGAAGTCGACACTCATCACACCGCCACCTGGGTTGTGGGTCGAGGTAATGAATTTCAATGGCGGGATTGTGAGTTTGGAAACGAGATTGGCACGGGACGAGCCAGCCTCTTCGGCGCGGCGAACATCGACAGCCACCATCTGGTAAAGCGTTTGCATAGGGTTCCCTTTCGGAAATCAGGAATTGTTGGACATCAGGCGAGGGAATTCAGACGGGCAACGATTTCAGCAACGAGCCCTTCGACGGCTGGCCGATAGCGGCGCACTTCATGATTGGCGAGTTTGAATGCTGGTGCTGGCTCGATACCGATGTTGACAGTGAGGTGCCCGAGGCGAATTTGTTCGGGGCTGTTCTTCTCAGGAACGAACTTCACTTCAGAGCCAAGGATATCGTCATCAATCTTGTGGTCACGGAGCATGAACCTCAGCGAATTGAGCCAAGCTTCTGCCGAATCTGCAGTGATTTTCGGTCCGAGGAATTGTCGGGTAATCTGCGCCATTTTTACCGTGAGATAGTCAGCGCCACGAACCTGGTGGATTTGCTTCCAAAGGTCGCCGGTTTCGGTGTTGTCCGTACCGATGAATACGAAGCCGCCGTCTGCAATCGCCCCGTCAACGCCGGTTTCACCGCGCGCAACGATGGAGACATTGCTTTCGAGCAGCATCTGCCCTTCAGTAGAACCATCAAACAGTGAAAATGGAATGTTGCGCGAAAGTCCCGCCAGCCCCTGAATCGGCTGGTTCGCAATCGGATCGAACGGTCGACCTCTATGAGCGTTGTCTACGGCCGCAAAAAGACCAGCAACGCGTGGCCCCATCGGACGCGTCACGAGATTGGTACCCTCGAAAACGCGGGCAGCCACACCGATAGGCATAAGGCGTTGCGAGTTCATGGTCTCTCGGGCTGAGATCGCCGCTTCCTTGCTGGTATCATCGACATCCACGGGGGCAACAGCCAGGAGCCGCTCACATGCTGCAGGCAATGCCGCGATGACAGGATTCACTGTATTTTCATCGGGGCGCCACGCAGTTCGCCCAGCCCACACAATGCGAGGGGTTGCGTTGACCGCTGATGGTATGTGCGCAACTTCTCCCAGTGCTGCAGCAATCGCTGCGGCAGTAGCTGCCGGGGTCTCCCCCTCAGTGACGCGTATAACGGTAACGTCGGCTCCGGAGTTCAATCCAGAGACCTGAGCATTGATGCCCCGGACAGCATCGGCCAGGTACCCCGTGCCGATATCCGCAAGCGCAGCACTGTCACTTGTGGAAATACGAACGGGATCGCCTATCGGATAAGATGAGTCAGAGGCATCTGCGGAGGTTTCGATCAAGAGAATTTTGGAGAAATCCGCACCAAGAACAGGCAACGGTTCATCATTAGGACGTGTAAAAGTCATGCCGAAAGTCGGTGCCGACATCGGTTTTTCTCCTATGAGTATGCCCATTGGTTAGGGCCGAATGTTGAGAATGAAAAAGCCCGGCGTAAGGGCCGGGCTCGGTGGTATTTGTACGCCGCTGTTAAGCGGTACGCCGTCAAAATATTTCGGAACGTTTCCAAATGGCTCGTGCATGTGATAAGGGCGAGCTACTTGGGCAATTGACGAATTTTATTCCGATTGGGGGAACTATGCGGACTTTGCGCGCCGCCTCAAACTATTTGCGCTCCTTTTTGAAAAGTGACGAACATTACGAGGCATATAATCCCCGTGCGGGCATGGCCGATTGGTCAACTTTTTCTCGCTGGCTGATAATCGGCTCTTGCGGGTCAGTTGCGGCCATCTTTCTTGCTGTTGTCGTACTAAATCCTTTCGGCAATTTTCCGATAACACGGTTCTCACAAGTCTTCGCTGACAACAATCAACGGTATTCCTATCCGTCGATCGCCCGATCCGGTCGGCACCAATCCGCAATTTTCGGCACATCTTCGTCGCGTCTGCTTACGCCGCAGGACTTAGAAAATGAGTTTGGCGGTAGGTTTGCAAACCTGTCGATGGACGCTGCTACCGCGTGGGAACAGACGCAAATTGCTCGTTTATTCTTGCGGCAAGTAGAGAAGCCGGAAACTGTTATTCTGTCGCTCGACTGGATGGTTTGGTGCAACCAAGCGGCAGACGAACAACGCGTGACTTTCCGGCTCTTTCCGAAGTCTTTCTATGACGAAAACCCTTTCAACGATTTCGCCGATATTCTCAATCTTGAGCTTTGGGACGCCCTTCGCAAATCAGTGAAAGTCGCGACAGGATCGCGCCAACCCTACCAAGACGCGGACGGCTTCGGCGACTTTACACCGGGTGAAGATAACTACGACGCGGAGCGCGCTTCCTACCATATTCACGAGAAGCCCTTACCGCAGCCGGACTTGACGCCACTAACGCCCGAAGAATTGGCAAATCTAAAATTCCCTGCACTCGACTGGCTTGCCGAAACCCTTTCCGAAATTCCGAGTGACACAAAGACGTTAATCGTTCGGATGCCTGTCAATGCTACGGCGCTTGCCGTGCCCGGAACACGAAACGCACAAGCTGAAAAAGAATGCTTTCGCCGGACTAAGGAGTTAGCCAAGTCGCGGGGTGTTCCGATATTCGACATGGCCTTTGCTTCGCCATTTACGACCAACGACCTCAACTATTGGGACCCGATGCATTATCGCCTTCCGTTAGGGCCGCAAATCGTTAGGGCGATCGGTCAGGCTTACCGCGACGGAAAATCGACGGACATACTTCACGTTACGGCGGCGCGGAACTAACCATATGCTATTCCAGACACAGCTATTCCTCCTGATCTTCCTCCCGTTGACGCTCGCCTTTTACTTCTTGGCTGCGCGCAAAACGGAAGTTCGTATTGGCGTCTTGATCGTAGCGTCGCTGATTTTTTACGGTTGGTGGGACGCTCGTTTCGTTCCGCTTTTGCTCGGCCAAGCCGTTCTCACTTGGACCTGCGCGGAGATTTATTTCCGCATCAAACTGCGCGCGTTGCTCTGGATTGGCATAGCCATAAACCTCGCTGTGCTCTGCCTGTTCAAGTACTCTGATTTCCTTATCGCCAACGTTGAAGCCGTTATCGGCTTCACGTTACCACATTCGTCGTGGGTTCTGCCGATAGGCATATCGTTCTTTACGTTCGAATTGGTTTCCTATCTCGCAGACCAGATGCGCGGGCATCAGAAGCACTATCGGTTCAGCCGATTTATGCTGTTTGTCCTTTTCTTCCCCCGCCTTATCGCCGGGCCTATCGTTCGACACGATGAAATCGTAGAGCAATTCGAGAAAGACCCGCTAAGACAGGGAGCAGATGAAAGGCTCGGACGCGGCTTTGTTCTGCTCACGCTTGGCCTTGCAAAAAAGCTTCTGATCGCCGACCCGCTGGCGACCATTGCCGATCCGATGTTCGCGGCGTCAGCAATAGCGCCGCAACCCCTTTTTGATAGTTGGATGGGCGTTCTGGCCTTCACGCTGCAATTGTATTTCGACTTCTCGGCCTATACCGACATGGCGATAGGTATGTCGCTAATGATGGGCTTGCGGCTTCCGATCAATTTCAACGTACCTTACCGCGCCACTTCGCTTCGGGATTTCTGGCGACGCTGGCACATGACGCTTTCGCGATATATCCGCGATTATCTTTATATCCCCTTGGGCGGCTCAAGAGCCGGACAGGCGAGATTTGTCTTTGCCACACTTGTTTCAATGACACTTTGCGGCCTATGGCACGGCGCGGGTTGGACCTTCGTAGTGTGGGGAGCAATGCACGGCGTCGGCTTGATCGTCTGCCGATACTGGCAAGGAAGATCATTCCAGATGCCAGCAGTAGTGGGCTGGCTGCTGACGATGCTTTTTGTCATGGCCGGTTGGGTACTATTTCGTTCGCCTGATTTCACGACCGCAATTTCGGTGTTTAGCGGGCTTGCGGGTTCGGGCGGTCTAGGCGGTTTCGATAAAGCTGACTGGATAATCGCTGCCGGTGCCATCGCCGCAGTTGTCGGGCCTACAAGCCTTGCCTTTGTAGAACGCTTTTTGCTGCCTTGGCGGTCAGGAGCGGTCTTGTGGGTTGGCCTTTGGGTTTACTGCCTGATGGTTATCGGTGGCGAAAATCCAGTCAGTTTTATTTATTTTCAATTCTGACGGTCTTTCGCGTTCAAAGCGGCGGGGCCAACAATTCGCGACTGCGTTCCACCCCAAATAACTGCGTAGCGATTTGTTCAAGCAAGGGCCAAAGCTCGTGATCAGAACGAAAAGTGTTTGCAGTTTCGAAGATTTTGCGGGTGCGAAACGACTGCGTTGCCATAACGCCATTGACTTGCTCCGCTTCGTTGTCGGTCATGCGTTCCCAAAGAGTGACAGAGGGAATGATGACCACAACAGGTTCCGGCTCTGGCTCAATAATCGCCGCCCCATTCCACAACTTGCCGTAGACAGTGCCGCCGTGTCCGCGAGTATATCCATAATCACTATCAATGCCGATTAGATGACCGGCGAGTTGACACGCTTGGAAGTCGGTTTCCATGGAGTAAATGCGGCTATTGTCGTCAATGGCGATATAAAATGGGTGCGGGAACTGCTTTGCCAGATCAAACCAGTCCACCCCGTCGCTGTCGCGGAAGATTAGCACCGGCAACTCGCGAGGTTCGTTGAAAACAGCCTCCCCGTCCTCATCAATCCCTATCTGGATCGATGGGACGGTGACAATTTTCTCGCTAGAGGTGAATTTGCCGAAGTCTTTCATTACCAACCTCCTAATGCACGCCAGCCAGCGTTCGGGATGTACATCTGGGGCTGTCTCAACCCCACATCTGCGACCGCAACGCCAGCACGTTTGGTGACGTGTGTGACAACGTACCCGGACGACCCCCCGCCTCCAGAAGTGCCGCCCCCATCAAGCAGTACTTCCTGCGTGATATATCCAGCGAAACGATGATCAGTTACGCGCCAGTTAAGCTGGTCTTGTACTGTGGCCAGCGTCCATCCACCTGGACCCAGCCTATCAGCATATGTTGCGCCATCAGCCCAATTTGCGCCGCCATTTGCTCGGCCCGATATGCTCATTGGCCACGTTGCGCCGAATGTAGTGTTGTCGACATGGAGTTGGATGGATCCGGCATTCCAGCCAATATGTACCGTACTTCCTGAAAAGCCCTGCCGGACAGGGGTGAAGCCCAAAGCTTTCTCATAAAACGGGTCCAAATATGCTTTGATCCACGCTTTGATGTTGCCCCACGTCCAGCGCCGCAGAGTAGATGTGCCAGACAGCACGCCCGTCAAGGTATCACCGTCCGCGATACTGCTTCCGCCGTTGGCACCCGCTACGGCAGCGCCAACCGTTTCGGTGGTCGTAAGCCCCGGCAGTTGCGCGGATGGAACCTTACCCGTGCTATCCAGCGAAGCGACGCCGTTGGCGACGCCTTTATCCACGGTGCCAAGAGCGTCAAGGTTTACTCGCCCTTGCGCCTTTTGCGCGAGGCTGAAACCATTTGCAGCGTCGACCCGAACGCGAAGGCCAAGAGCGTTGCTCATAGTCGTTGCGAAGTTCGGATCGTTGTCGAGAGCGTCGGCAAGTTCCTTCAGGGTGTCGAGCGCAGCGCCAGAGCCGTTGACGAGATCGTCTTTCAACTTCTGAATTGCTGTTGCGATCTCGTCTGCCGTCATCCCGTCAGCGATGCCGTAACCGGCAAGCGTGGTGGGCTTGCCGGTCAGGCTGTCGAAGGCATGGGTATGGGCAAGGAACGCCGTTTCGAACGCCTTGAGTTGGATATCAATGGCGCTGATTGTCGTGGCAACTCGCCCTATTTCGACAATCTGAATACCGTAGGGGCTTGGCAAGTCCCACTGGTAACTTGACGATTTTGCCATCTGTTACACCTTTGACAATATCATGCGCAGAGCAGCTATTTCCGGACGCGCTGCTGGCGTGCCGGAAATCGTGATTTTCGTACGCGCGTCCAGATTTTCCGCCGGATAGGCGGGGCGGGTAAAAGTTTGCTCGACGACGCCGTCACCAAGCGGGACGGCGCTCGAAACGGACACCGGGACATAGTTCCCCGGCACCCCAATTTCGACGACCGCCGCGGAACCGGCGGGCAGGAAGGCGTCAAACGTCGTCAGCACGTTGCTGACGTCGGTGGCGTCGATCGCGCGAGAGACGTAATCACCGGTCGGCTGTAGCTCGCCCTCGACGATTTGCACGTCGGGGAAAACAAACGGCGTCACGAATTCCGTTCCCTTGAGCACCGCCTCGACGAGAATGTCCTCGTTTTGAATGTACTCGTCGAAGCGTATCGTCTGCGATGGAGCGGAGACAATGACTTCGTTTCGCGCCAACCGCGTAAGGCGGATGTTCACGTCGACCGAAGGATCGGGGATTTCGACGCCAACCCGAACAATGACGTCCGACATTTTGGTCGTCTTAAACGTTCCGATCGTGATCGCCTTTTCGACAGGGGCAAACTCGCAGTCGATCAATTGGAACCACAAGTCGGCGTCGTTGTGTGCCGTCCACGTCGAAGCGTTCGACGAGGATAAGAGCACGCCAATCGTGAACGGCTGTTCGGTGATTATCGCGTTCGTATCCATGTCGATTTCACCGATCTTCGCCACGAAAAGCGAATGCTCGGCGTCGTCGGTCAGCGCAACGAACGCATACTCGCGACCAGCTTCCAAGTAGACCGGATAGCGGAAGCGGGCATCAAACGTTGCCCCCTTTACCAAGTCTCCGCCCGGCACGAAGGCTTCGGCGAGAACGACTTCGGTGGGCATACCGACTTCAACCGTTCGAACCTGTACGGCGATCGCATTTGAGGGATCGCCAACCTCCGCACACATCAACCGAATGGCACTGAGGCAACGTGGTCGATCTCGCGTGAAGGTTTGCGCCAACGGATCGATACGTCCGGAACTTGTGGTTCCGCCGTTTACGTTCGTGACGTTGTTAATCACGGTCGTATTGTTGATAACCGTATTGTTCACGATCGGGGCGGGCATGCTTTCCGTCGTCGTTTGCAGAGACGAGGCGAGGCGATATTCCTCGACAGTGATCTCGCCGCGCCCGACATAGGTGCATGCCGCGATGGTGCCGACCGAGCCTTCAAACCGGGCGGTTTTCGATCCGGTGGTTACATTGGCGGGGATCGTGAACTTGCCGGTTATAACGCCAAGCTCGTCGGCGGGGCCGTTCGTCGTTGGAACGACGGTAAGGCCGTCAAACTCCAACTTTGCAAGCGTTTCCGTTCGGATAAAGCCTTCCAATCGGAAATTGACGTCCCGTTGCCGAAGGAACTGCGCCGCGACAACTGTCTCGCCGATTTTCTCGACCTGCTGTTCAAGCGAAATCCCACTAATATACTCGCCTTCATTCGCAGAGAATTCTTGCGTTTCAGGCGACGTCCATACGGTTTGCTTGTCCGTCCAGATATCGGTTGAAGGCTCAAGGCTTGCTCGCCCTGGCATCGGTGTGAAGGTCTGATACGGGTTGATCTTCATTTCGGCGCTGCGGCGCGTCTGCGAGAGGCCGATCTTTTCCGTAAAGTCCAAGAACCGAATGCCGGTGAATGCCGGAAACTCGCGGAGTGTGGGTTTGATCGGCAACGAAAGCTTGCCCCCAAAAACCGCACCGGTTTGAGCGATGCCCTGATCTCGCATTGCGTCATTGTTGAAGTTGTCAACAAAGACACCACGCTTTGCGCCCACGCTGCGGGCGGTAACATCGTTCTTCAAACGCTCCTGCGCGACAAGATCGTATATGTCGAGCACCATCGTTCGAAGGTCGAGAATTTCCTCGTAAGGAACATTCCGCAGGCCAGAAGGCGTAATTTTTGGCTTCTGCCCCCAATCGTTTTCGACGACCGCAAGCACAATCATAGTTGACGGCACCACGGGACGACGCGGTCGGGAAACCGCCGAGACGCCCTTCAAGTATTCGATCCCGCCGGACGTATCCATGCAAATGGCGTCGAGACGCGGGAGCTTGTACGAATAATCGAGAAGGACGTTTGTATCCTTGGCCGCTCCGGAAACCGTTATGGTTTCTCGCGTCACCCCATCAGGGAGCACGTTCTCATTGTAGCGGTATTTGACCGTGTACGAGCTTCCCGGTGCCGGTTCGGCTCCGGACGGCGACCAGTCAATTTGGCCTTGCGAGAGCAACCAGCTTGCAGGGGAGGTATAGAGAGTGCTGCCCTGTTTAATTTCGAGGATCGCCGTTACCGAAGGATGCTGCAACGGGTCAACCGCTCCGCTGAAAGGCCCATGAACAACCGTTTCGGTCACTTCCTTTTCGACCAGAACGCGATTGACCGACTGAATTGGTACCTTCGAAACGGTAAAAGTTTGTGTGCCGCCGGTCGCGACCGTGAAAGCGTGCGGTTCGGCGTCGACATTGCGCAAGTCCGGAACTTCTTCGACAAAATGCCGAATGGATTGTTGCCGCGTGATACGGCGACCATTCACATAGGCCACGCCTTCGGAAATTGAATAGACTTGCCTACCGTCTGCGCCGGGGCCGAGTGCCGTCACCTGAAAACCGGTATTGACGAACGAACCGTTGCTCTCACGCGAATAGTTTTCCAAGCTTTTGTAAATCTCGGAAAAATCGGTGTTCGTTGCCGTTGTCAGGATGACGCCGTCGCGCACCTGAAAGACAAATTGCAATGGCCGATCGTCGCCGTCCTGCGAGTGACCCCACGTAACGACGATTTCAACCCGGCATGGTCCTTCTTCCATATAGGCTTCGGTACCGGGGATGGAGCCTTTCAAGTCGCTAAGAACAACGTCGCTTATCAGCGTCATGGTGGACCGAACACCGATCGTCAGGTCGCCGGTATTCGGCAGAATGAATTCTGCGGCTTCAACGTCATGGACAAGCCCGTCAATATAAATCGGACACGCCGGGAGACGCACAAGATTGTGGTCGTCGTCAACGACCTCGACGACTGGCGTTTGACCGTCCGTGATGCGGCCTGACTGCAAAATGTAATCGCCGACGCGCCGAACCTGATCGGCGTGTCTAGACTGCATTTCGTTAAGGTCAGGCGACTGCAAGTAAAGGCCTTGTCCGTCGCGGCCCAAGTTCTGGAAAGCGATCGCATGCTGACGACGCTTGCGATCGTACCGGTCTTGGAAACCGGGCCGATTGATGATGCTCGACATGGAACCTCGCTTTACATTGTCAGGACGGTGCTAAAGGTCTGCGACAAGGAACCGTCGCGAACGATCGCCGGATAGCGGTCGGCTTGAATGATCCGCCCCATGCTGACGACGTCGGCAAGGGGGATATACATTTGTCCCGCTGGAACGCTTTCGGCGATTTGAGAGCCGACAAAAATGCCGCTCTCGCGCAGCGTGACGTTGGCATCGGCGAGATCGAGTTGAAACCGCGCGTAGACCATGGACGTCGGTACAGCACTTTGCGCATACACTGACCCGTCAGACATTGGGATCGTCCCGTTCGGGTCTGGCGTGACGAAGAACTTGTCGCGAACTCGCGTGAGGCCGACAGTTTCAGTAAGGTCCGTCAATCCGGAGAGCATCGCGTCGCGGATTGCCTGTTCTTCCGGCGTCGAGGGTGGCGCTTCGTTGTCCCAAGCGGGATCGCCAATGCCGACCGCAAGAAACATATCCATTCCGAGCAAAGCTTCGGCGAGCACAATCCGCCCAATTTGGGTAAATGCAGCCATTATTCTGATCCTGTTTGAACGCGTGGCACCGGAGCGCCGAACGGTTGGCTGACAAACGGCGCGTTCTGGAACTGCACCGTCGATTTGTTCCGATAGTCCGTTCGCGTGGCCGGGAAGGCTGCGAGCCGGAACGTCGGGTTTGATGTAGGGATCGCCACTGAAACGGGCTTATGCGAATGAAGGTTTTGCGTTTCCAGAACGTTCACGGCGCCGTTGGTCGGGATGACAACGACGCGGCGGATATTCACGCGCAGCGATAGAACCGGTTCGTCGGGGGTTCGTTTGATCCCCGACCAGTTGTTCAGACCGGCGGTGCCGTTCAAGCGGTGCTTGTTAAAACGAAAAGCCCGGACGTCATGCCCGGCGGTAACGCGGGCAAATTCCGATCGAAGCGGCTTTGATGCCTTCACAAGATGCGTCAGGGGCCGAACGAAATTCGTATTCCGAACTTCAAAAGGAAGATGGATTTGAAACCACCACCACTTTGTTGCTTTTGCAGCGAATTCTTCAATGTCGCCATCGTGGTTTATCCACTGCAACGCTTTGTGGATCGCCGCAGGGGTTCCGATAATGCGTTGCCACTGAATCCCTTCGTGAATGAGATCGCGGAGGTTGGGCATATACTCAGCGATTTCGTTCAAGCCATACTCAGCGACGAGATAGGGAACGATGGAATCAGGCGGGTTGAACTTGAAACCCCGAAGAGATTCCACTCCAGGGATCAAGTCAGGAAGTTTGTCGAGAGATTCCGACAGCACACGCTCCAATGGCGTCGGGGCGGCATCATCGCCAAAGAGGTGCTGCCGTTCCATCAATAGTCCCGTCCAATGTAATTGAGTTTTATTGTTCCGGGCGTCAAAGCCACGCCTGGCGCCGCGATAACAGAAGCAGATGGGTGGCGGACCTGGACCTTTTTTACTCCAGAAACATGCAATCGCGCCTCGATCCAAGAGGGCTCTAGGTCAAATCCGATTGCGGCTTCGGTTTGCCACGCCTGACGCAATAGATCTGGCAAAACGTCCATCAGGCCGAAGGCAGCGTCAGGGAGCAACCATATATCGGCTTCGATATCTGTGCCTGATGCGACAGCAGGTTCGATTACTACCGTGTCATTGAGCAATCGAACTCGGTCACTCATAACCTCAGTAGTGACCGCGTCGAGCATAGCTTGATCGGGGATGCCGCCATTCTCACTCGACAGAACGGCAATGTGAATAATCGGCCAGAATTCTTCGCGATAAGGTTTGACGCTACGAATTCGCACATCAGCACGCCTCGCTGCAGCCGCATACCACCATTCCGATCCACCTGGAGAACGGGCTTTGATTTCGAGCACTGTACGTTCGCGCAGCGCTTCGTCTGTCTCGCCTTCCAACCGCTCGACATCATAAAAAAATGCAAGATGTTCCAGATCGCCACCCAACGCGAAGGCAAGCAAGTTCGCCATTGCGGCATCATTGATTGCAGCTCGTAGCATGACTTCGCGCATACTATCCGCGAGGTGGACTACTTTGAGAATATCAGTCTCAAGATGACCGATATCATAATCAATTCCGGCAGCGAGTAGGCGCTGTCGCAAGTCATTCATGCGCTCCGAGAGGATCGTTTCGTAATAAAATGTCTTTATGACCTCTGGAGCGGGCAGCGTGGAAAAATCGAATGTGCTCATAACGGTTTCACCACAACTGTGCCGGAGGAAATGCCAAGTCCGAAGGTGACGACGCGCTCGACGGTCATGTCGCCAAGATGGCCACGTGGCCTGTAATCAACTCGAATCTGGAAACCCGCGTGACCGACGCGGATCTGTTCAACCGTTCCTGTCACTATGACCTGACGGACCAGAAAGCGTGGTTCCCAAAGGTCTATCGCGGTAGCGATGAGCGACTGAAAGGCCGCAAACAGGTTTGGTGTCATTTTGCGCCCGAGCAGTTCCACGATACCCGCGCCGAATTCTCTGCGACCAACGAGCGAACCGATGCGGCGCATAAGAATCACTTCGACTGACTGGTAGGCCGATTCCAGATTGGAAATCGGCAGTCCGGTAAAACGGCTAATCCCCACCATTGGATTCGGCCTCGCCGCGTTCGGTCAGTTTCGATTTTGCTGCTGCAGGAACGATACGCCCATGATCGAGGTCATAACGCGCTTCGGTTTCGGTCAAGCTCACTCTCCCGCTGGACGGTACGCGTGCGCCGTTGATCCAGACCACGCCGGGTCTGACCCGATAGATATTCTTTGTCATGATGAGTTCTTTCAGTTCGAAGGTTCGTCGGTATTCTCGCCGCCGCGTTCGACGCCGCCATGAATATGCGAGTCGCCAATGTTGGCGTCGTTGTGCTTGACGTGCTTGCCTATGAAATCGGCGTTGCCCTTGACGACAAGGTCGCCATCAATGGTGACGGTCCCATCCTTGACTGTGACGGTGACACCAAACGCCTTCAGTACGTTTGCGAGCAGGTCAGCACTCGGCGGCTGGTTAACATCCGAAAAACCACCACGAAGCAAAATTCCCTGCCGCGCATCGCCTGTGGGGTTGATCATCCCCACAATCTGGCCTTTCGATAGGGGCGCCCATGTGCTGGTTGCCCCGCCCGATTCCGGATGCGGATACCATGGCGAGAGAAACGGCTCGCCGTTTTCATCCTCGCCAAGTTTAATGCGGTAGCCTTTCTTCGCATCGATCTGTTCAATGGGACCGACTTTCAGAGATTTGCCGAAGGCCGTCTTCAGCATCTCTATGTCAATCTTCATGGCCAGCAGGTCGCGATACATCAGGGCACCTCTGCTGTTGGCGACATACGGTCAAATGCGATCGTGCTGCCGGACCATTCCGGCGTTTCCCGGTTCAAGTCCGACGCGAGCGGGCCAAGCCCCAGCGCAAGCAATTCCTGCGCGGTCATCCCGTGAACCTGCTGCAGTCGTTCCCACGGCTCGCGGTTTCCGGTGATGATGGCCTCCATAAATGTGGCCTTCTTCTGCAGGCTCTCATCCTCGCTCGCGAGCGCAAGAGCGATGAAGCGCGCAAATGGCGCGTCGGGGTCGAGCGGGCATTTTGGTTCCGGATCATCGATCAGGTCGACAACGATTTTCGTCTGATGTGCTGCGAGGCGCACACCATCGGCAATATTGCCGACGCGGGTTCGCTCTGTCGAAATGGTGCGGTAGACGAAGCTAAGGAACAACTGCCCCCAGGCATTGTCCGGGTCAGTCAGTGCTTGCACGATTTCCCGCGAAATCAGATCGAGCGTGAATTCAAAGTTGCCGTCAGTATCGGGAATTCCAATTTCAGGAAGTCTGTTCTCACCAGTTTCCGGATCGGCAACGCCCATACTGGCCGTTACACCTGTTTCGAACATGATTTCCGTTCGCCCGTTCAACAGCAAAGAGCGCAATTCATTATCGCCCACCTGCGTTTTCCCGGCATCGGTATAGATTGCGATGAAATACTGATCGGATTCTATGGTAACAGTGCCGCCATTATCGCTGTCGATAATGCCGATTTCGCTGTCCAACACATTCTTCAAGGCGCGGGTGCGACCCTTGAGCGCCTCGACCGCAGTGATGCGCAGTGCGATGCGAGCAAGACTCATGATCAGACATCCTTTGGTTTCAGCGACGCGGATTCGCCCAAAATTGCATAGAGGCGCCGGTGGGAGCGGGCATCCACGAATTGCACCTCGAACATCGCCTGACCCTTGCGGGAAAGTGCGCAGACGCGGAAGCCTTTGGCGAGTTCAATTTCAGGATAGGTCGCGCGGTCAATCGCAAGGGTCGCCTTGCCGGCGGCAAGTTTGATATTCCAATCGGCATTGTTGCCGCCATCGGGTTGGAACGCATCCCGGCCCGCCGTTCGCAGGACGGCATTAATGTCGGCAGCTTCGCGCCCCAAAATCGTCTGCCCCTTTTCGAGGAAGAAGATGCGCAGCGGTTCGGCGAACTCCGCATCCACTTCTTCGTATAGCGCGTCCCGGTGTTCTTCGAAGGGCGACGGGCTCATTTCGATTTGCCGCTGTCGCCGTCCATTTTCAGGGATTCTTGCGTCTGGACGGGAGGCTTCGTGGCTTCGGCCAGTTGCTCGGTCAGCAAGACGACGTTATTGCGTTCCGCATCCAGTTCTTTGCCAAGCCTGTCGCGTTCATCGGCAAGAGCCTTGTCTGCATCCTTCAGATCAGCCTGTAGAGAGCCGATCTCGCCGGAAAGCTTGACCTTGTCGGATTCCAGTGCGGAAATCTTCTTGTCGGCCTCCGACAAATCGGCGGCCAGCTTTTCGTTCCCGGAGGTGAGCCGGGCGATTTGCTCATTGAGCGCAACCAACGTTTCCGCATCAGCGCGCGCGGTTTCTGCATCCCTTGCTGCCGATGCAGCGTCCGCCTTCTTCCGCTTCTCTGCCTCGACAAAATCATAGGCGATGCGATCGGAAATAAGATGCTCGCCGTAAAATTTCGGCACTTCGATCGGCTCATGAGGGAGAACGGAAACGTTGGCGGGCTTTTCCAGAACCCCGGCAGGGATAATGCCGCCGTGCGGAAATGCGACGACGATAGTGGGTTTCTTCGACATGGGAGAACCTCGTGCATGAACACTGCGGCCCGCTTTGATAGACGCGGGCCTGTGTTCCTGATGCTGGTTAGAGGGTGATCCTGCGCAGGGCGCCAGGCTTGGTGCAAAGCGAGATTGGATTCGATTGCACTTCGATATCGATACCTTTGTCGTTGCGCATCGGAATCTGTTTCATGTACCGCGGCAACCCTTTGGTATTGACCGTTTCCATGTAATCAGCCGGAGCGAAGCGGGTGATAAAGAGGCCTGGCGCACCCATCGGTGTGACGCGACCCTCGTTATGGTCGATATAAGCTGCGCCCAGATTTGCCGTGGCGCGTGAGCCGGTTTTGTACCGCTCGAAAACAAATTTGCCGACTGTGAACTTGTCGGGGATCGCTTCGCGAAGCTGAATCGCACCATTTGTGGCGAGGAAGGTTTCGCGGATGCGCTTATGTCCCCAAAGCTTGAGATGGAGGTTGCGCCCGGTCCATACATGGAAATGGTCGTAGAAGCCGTCGAGGTCATCTTCGATGGACCATGCAACATCCCGTTCCAGAATTTCGTCGACCTTGGCCGCATCGTTCCCTAGATCAAGCGATACGGGTGCCGGAACGGCAATTCCGAAGCGGCTGTATAGATCGTGCAGAACGCGTCCCGATTTCGATGTTACGATACCCTTGATCGCGCCGACGCGCTGATGTTCGAGCGTCATGTCAAGGTCGAGCAAATGTCGATCGGCTTTGCTCATGACGCGATCGGTTACCTGTTCGACTTCGTTTTCAGTGCCGAAAGCACGAATATTCTGAACTTCGTCCGCTTTAACAGAGTCGTTTCGCTCGTAGTGATCCACATTGAACGGAATCAGATTCCGACCTTCGCCCGACGAAGTTTCACCGGGACCGCCGCGCTCGGTTGGTTCGACGAGGCTGAGGGTGCCGTCACGCTCCTCGACAGATACAATCGTGGTGGTGACGCCGTCTTCCTCGAACATTCCGGAAGCACCGATCTGGCCGGGGCGGTAGGGCTGGTTGTTGACGGCTGCGGTAAGTGTCTGCACCGAAAACGCGTCATCGTTGAAAATATCAAGTCCTGGCATGTGGGAATCTCCTTAGCGGGCCTTGATATGAACGGCGCGCAACTGTTCGAGTTTTGCCGCCTGCTTGGCAGCATCGTTGACGGAAGCGTCGAACACCAGCCGCGAAGTTTTCACCTCGGCGTGCACATTGATGATGACGGCTTCTTCATCGTTGTCGGTGGCATCGACGGCATAACAAAGGATGGCCTTTGCGGTTTCCGCTCCTTCCTTCCCGGCAACTTCGGCAACGGGAGAGGGAACGAAACTGCCCTTGGTGGCGGTCAGTTCGCCGAGAACGGTTCCGGGCTTGAGCTTGCCGGTGCCAGCGGGGATTGTCGCGACATCGCGCGAGATATGACCGTCGCCTTCATGCAAGATGAATTCGAGCGGGCGTGGGCCCATAACCTTGTTTTCCATGGGGGGTGTCTCCTACTTGGCCGCTTGACGGCGCGAGGCGTAAATCTCGCCGGTGTTAATCTTGGCAGTCGGTGTGCCCGGCTTGCGAGGTGGCTGCGGCTGCGACTGACCCGACGCCAACATGCGGCGCTGCTCATAGTCATCAGCTGGGTCAGGTTCGCGCTGGCCTGCGGCTTCTGCCTTCGGCGCCACGGTCAGTGCCTTGATGGCATCTTCTGCTGACATGGTGGTGTCATAGGCGAAGTGGTTGGCCAGATCTTCACGTCCCGATGCTTCGGGGCTGGTCATGATCGCCTTGATCCGCTCCTTGGTCGCCTTCTCGGCATTGGCGGTTGCGGTGGCGATATCGACGGGAGGCTGTCCCGCCGGCTTCTTGTCAGTCATGTCATCATCCTCTTGACTGGTGGGCGCGGCGGCGGGTGCAGCCGCGGTCATCTCACGGTCGATAGACCATGAATTCATCTGCGCTAGGCGTTTGAGCCTGTCGGGCGCGTTGGCGTAAACCCGGTAATCGAAGGCTGAAAATGCAACGGCTTTGGCTTGTTCAGTTCCCGTGGCAAAACCTCGTTTGACCGCTTCATCGCCGGTCAGCCAGATTTCTTCGCGCATGTCGGCACGGATGGCTTGGGCATCTTCGCCCGTATGGTCGGCGTAAATGTCGGCCATCAAATCACCGAGCTTATCGAGCCGGGCACGCGCTGCTTCATGCTCGTCTGCATTGCCATAGGTCACGGACGCCGGATCGTGGATCATGATGAGCGAACCGGTACGCATGATGCGCTCATCCCCGGCCATAGCGATGACCGAAGCGGCGGATGCGGCCAGCGCGTCGACGTAGACGGTGACCTTGCCCTTGTGGGCCTTCAGCGCGTTGTAAATGGCCACACCGTCATCGACGTATCCACCCGATGAGTTGATGCGCACAGGAATATCGGTGGTGTGGCCGACTTCGGCGAGGGCGTTGAGCACATCCCGTGCCGTGAAGCCCTCATCCCAAAAGTTATCGCCGACGAACCCATAAAGTATGAGTTCGCCGTTCTGGAGAACGGTCATGTTGGAAACTCCTGTTAGGTCAGCAGAAGCGCATTCGCTTCGCGAACCGGCGGCGTGGGCCGCCGCTGATCTTCTGACATTCTGCCGTCAGACGTTCGATTTCCTGATCAAGCGCCGCGATGTTGGTTTTGCCGTACCGGACTTCATCATCACCGAAGCGTACAACTTCGGTTTGTCCGCCAGCGGCGATCTGGATGCGGAGACCGCGAAGCTTCTTGGCTGCGGCGCACGGATCGTCGAGATCGATTTCCGTTTTTCTTATGCGGATGGTGTTCATGCCCCAGCCTTCTTCTTGTTGCGTTCATCCGGCGGGTCATCAACCGGAAAAGGAGGTTGGTTCGGACGCTCGTAAGGTGAACGCATGCCATTCGCTATATAACGCTGATGCTCGCGTAGCTGCTGGTTGAACAGTTCATCGGTATCGATACCCTTCAGTCCGCCTTCTATTGCAATGCTCGATGTTCCGTTCGCCAACCGCTCAGAAACGGCCCGTTCACTTTTGTAATCATCTGCAGTCGGCGCCGCCGGTCCCTGCCACTGTGCCCAGGTGAACTTTTCCCGGTTGGCGGCAAAAACGTCGTAAGTGACCTTGAGCTTGATGCGACCTTCGCCGATCATCTCGTCAAACCAGCTTTCGTAAACAGCTTGCAACATCGGTGCCGCGAGACGCTCTCGGCGGCGAACAGCAATCGGCCATATGGTGGCGTTTTCCATACGGACCGAGGAATAGGTCGCATCAGAATGGTCCATGGCGTAACTGCTGTAGGTGATGCCTATGGCGCGGGCGGTTTCTCGGTCAAGGCTGCTGGCAAATGGAAGATATTCCTTGCCGGGTGTAGCAGATGACCGGAACTGCAGATCTTCTCCCGGCCCCAGCTGCGCTACAGTCGGTGTGCCGTTGATGCCGATACTGCTTTCTTTCGCCTTGTCCATCTTGGCCTGCAAAAAGCCAACGAACTCGTCGCGAAGTTCCTCATCCTCAAGGGCTTCGAGCGCCTCGAAAGCGTCCTTCGACGGATTCTCGCTCGTCAGCACCGCGGCAAAGATGGTTTGCAGGATCGCGGTTTGCAAGGTTGCCTCGTCCAGTACCTCTTTCTGTGCGTGCTTTCGAATCGCAGACGAAAGAACAGAAATGCCGCGAACGTCTGTTGCGTCGGTTGGGTCGAACAGATGCAGGACAATTGGACGCCCCTCAGCGTCATAGGCCGGATACCTGACCTTCTGGATAACGCCGTTGACTTTTTCCTCGAACAAATATGCGATCGGGCGTCCATCCTCATCGTGATAGACCCCCTGATACAGATTCTCGAACTCGTTGGTATCCTGTACCAGCTTGCTCGGAGGGACCAGGCAGACTTTTAGTCCAGACTTAATGCCTAGCTTCCTACGTTTGGCACGCGGCATATAATCGAGGATGCCGGTGATTTCGCCAAAGGCCATAAACCAGCGCAGTTCAATGTCCACCAATTGCGGCAGCGTGAACTTTCCCCGCATGTCGCATTCACGCGGATCCCACGCGTAACGCTTCCATTCCCGCTTGATCTGCGCGACGAGAGCGGCAACTTCGTCCGACGAATAACCGAGTTCTGCGAGTTCCGGCTGTGGCTGCAAGACAAGCTCGACGCCGACAGTATCCACCAGAACCTGATCGCAAGCCCCTTTGAGCTTGCCGGAATTCTGGATGAAATCCAGAGCATAAGCCGCTGCGCGCTGCCAGCTTCGGCGGATTTCCTCGCGGTTGTCGACGATGGATACGCGCTGTGCGGCCAGAACTCCACTTTTGGAATCCCTAAGCATACGTGCGGTCGGTCGCGCTGAAACGCCCGACAGCACTGTGCCGGAGCGCAGCGCACGGCCTACCCCTTTAATGCGGTCGAGCAGCTTCATCGATTTTTCCATGCATTGCGCCGCGCTTCGGTATCGCGTGGCTTTTTCGGTTTCTGAGGCTTGTCGAAGACAGATTGCTCCGCATGGCCGAACAAATCATTCTCGGCTGGCACGCCATGAACTTTGACCAGCAGGTCGGCCCACCGCTCGGCGGTTAGGCGGAGTTTGCGTTCAAGGTGCCAGCCGAGTGCGAAGGCGTAAACGGTGGTATCAAACCAGTCGTTTTGGCGCCCTACGATCTTTTTCCAGATGCGTCCCGCCTTTGACGGGATCAGTTTTCGCTTGCCACGTGATGGCTTGAGCAGCGCCTCTTCATCCGGATCAACGAGACTTTCGGCGGTCAACTCCTTGGCGAACTCTTCGTCGCAAATGTCGTTGGCGATGTGCAGCGTGTTGCGCGGCCATTGCCCGCTTTCATCGGCACCCAGCACCAGATTGGCGAGGCCCGCGACAACAGCGGTTTTCACATCGTACAAACCGACCGGATAGAGAAGGACCTTTGCAATGATGCGCCGGTGCTTGTCTTTGATGTCCCGCTTGACTGGTGTTCCGAGCCAGGGGAGCCCCTGCGGTTCGCGGCCATCGAGCGCATAAACGTTCGCGCGTGGTGCGCAAAAACGATAAACGCGGTCGGTCGCGAAACCGGAGTCGACGCCGGAAAGGTCGATGCCTTTCATGCCGCCGCCGGCGGTTGGATATTCTCGCCCGAAAGCATCGGACAATTTGATCCACGGTTCGTCGCTTTGGTCAGGGGCTCCCTCGAAAATCTCCCGGTCGATGATCTGGTATTGGCCGCGCGGGCCAATGGCGATGACCATCCACTTGATGCCATAGCCCTGGACGTCGGCAGTGGAAACCACGAGACCAGCCCATGAGGGGATGACCCGAGAAGGTTGCAATTCCTTGCGCACCGCCTCGACGATTTTCTCATGCTCGACTGCGACGCCGGCAGGGTCATATGGCAGCGCCAAGTCCTGCTGGAAGAAGGTTCGCAGCTTGGTGACGTTGCCTTGTGCGTCCGTCCACCGGGACCAGATATCGGCCCAACGCTCACGTGGGGCATATGCCGCCCAAAGGTGCCAGGAAGGTTGCCAGTCCCGGCAACGACCCTCGCAGGGATTGCAACGCCAGAGATCGATATCGGCTTCGGGGATCGCAAGAGGAATGGGCGGCTCGCCTTCACGGATTCGGCGGGGGATCCATTTTCCTTGCGGCAGCATTTCATGTTTGTGGCCGTCAAGGATGACCTCGTTGCAGGAAATGCAGCGGAAGTGCACCGGCAGACCTCTTTCGGGGTCTGCTGGCGACATGTTGTCGAATTCCAGCGCCTGATAAGTGCGGCAGTGCGGGCAGGGCAGGTAATAATAGCGCTGATCGCCAGCCTCGAAATCGTCGGTGATCGCACAAGCACCTGCAATTCCGGGCGTCGAACCTTGCCACTCCTTCGCTGTGTCACCATGCATTTTCTGTCGGGCGCGGGCCTGATCGCGAGGACTGCCGCGGCCGTCAACATCGCTCTGGTAGCCGGTGATCTCGTCCATGGCGAGATACTTGATCGAAACCATCTGCAGGCCCTTGGATGAACCTGCATTGACGATCTGGCAGAAGCCGCCGGCGAACCGTTTGAATGCCGTGGTTGAGCCTTGTTCGTCGCGGCTGTTGACCGGAAGCACCTTGTGCTTGATGCGGGGTGTCGCCTCAATGGTCGGATGAAGCTTGATGCGGTTGAACTTCGTCGCTTCCTCCAAGGTCGGCAGCACGATCATCATCGAGCCGGGGGCTTGGTCAACGATGAAGCAAAACCAGTTCTCGATTGCGGTCGACTTGCCAAGCTGCGCGGCCCAGCGGGCAGTACAGCGGCGCGCCGGATGATCCGGATGCAGGCAATCTTGCGGCTCGCGCAGGTAAGGCACACGGTCAGTGCGGAAGTCGCCCGGCCAAGGTGAGCCGGATTCGGGCGAAACCTTGCGATAGCGATCCGCATGCTCGGAAATTGTCAGATTCTCGATAGGGCGGCTGGCAGCTTCCAGCCCCCGAAGCAACACCAGTTCGCCACGGGGCAATTCCATGAATTGCTCACGCGGCTGCGGGGCGTTCATATCTGTTCGCTTTCCTCTTTTGGTTCGTCGGTCGTGTCGGCCTCATCCCGCTGACGCATGGCATCGATCCGTCCGAGAATTGTCTGATTGAAAACTTCCAGTCCCTTGCGCACGAACGCCTTGAGAACCATTCGCGTGGCGCGTTCGTCGAAACCGTATTTCACCGAGGCGTTTGCGGCCTCCGTTTCCAGTGCGCGTTCAAACGCGCTCTGCATCAGTGCGACTGCATCGCGTCCGGCCCGATCCACTTCTGACACCTTGGTAAGGGTCTTGCGCCGTTCTGCCAGATCCATTTCACGCAGTTCGGCGTCAGCCTGCGCCTTACGGGCTGCGCCATCTGACTGGCTCCCTGAAAAGCGCGGCGCAGGAGTAAAATTCCCCTGCGCCGCAGCCGTCCGCGCTGTGGGACTTGTCGCGCGGATTCGTATGTTCTCGCCACGGTGCGCGAGCAAAGCGTTGAATTCGACCAAGCGGGCCTTGCCGTCGTCGCGAAGTTCGATCGCTTCGGAGTGCTGTTTCAGATATCGCGAAAGGGTCGAGCGCTCGACCAGATCGCCCATCGCGGTCAGCCGCGCGGCGGCTTCCGAAATTGAAATCCAATCACCGTCCGACATGGTGTCCCGTTTTTCATCGTGTGCATACACACGTGCAAGCACGTGTATCTGTGTATCGCTTTCAAAACGACCTACTGGCGAAAACCGGCAGTCGAGCACGCCCGTCCGGTAGATCAGACGGGGATACGGTCCCTAAAAAGGGGGGGGAGGGGTCAGGCGAGGAGCTTGCGAATGACCGCCTCGATCCGAGGAGGCATGGTCACGGTTGCCTCGCGCTCGAATGCATCGCGGGTCTCGCCCCGCACCATCTCATCGGGGATGCGAACGTCCGACTTCACCTGCGTTACGCGTCGTTGCGAAGCGCGGCCAATGCGTCGGTAAACATGCCCCTCCAAATTCCAGCGCTTCACGTGGCGGTAGGGGAACTGGCCGCCCATGATGAAGGTTCCGGGGAATACGCGGCGCTTTCCAAATGGCTGCGCGGCTACACCCTGCCGGGTTTCCCTTGCCCTGAAATACTTTAGACGGATGAACCCGCCGCGCGATTGCAGCGAATAGAACAGTTTCCCCGGCTTTGCGGTATCGACGTTCTTTACCGCCCGGACGATGACCTGCCGTTCCAGTCCTGTTTGCTTCGTGAGATTGCGCACAACGCGGGTACGAGCACGCCGCCCAATCTGATTGACGATACGCGGCAGAGCATTCGGAAATTCTGTTTGCAGTCGCTTGATGCCGCCGGCGTATCGGCGCAGCCCTTCGATGTTTTCCCATCGATAGACAAGCATCGCGAATTCCGCCTCATGTAACGAAAAACCCCGGTCGCGGGTGCGCCGGGGTTCTGTCTAATCTTTTTTAGCATCCAAGGTGTAAGTCAAGTTTCTGCAGCAGGTCAACACATATTTTTGGGTTCCACACGTTTGGCATTCCCAAAAGCCCGGCAAAGCTGGATCCCGACCATATCGCGATCCTCCAACCATGGCGTTGCCGAGCGGTGCGAGAATGTTAACTTGTGGCCTACGAGCCGATCAATGAGAGCTGATTCCAGCTTCGCAAGGGCCGCTACCCAAATCTGATAATCGATCCGGCCCAAGATATCGGCAGTCGGGTCAGGCGTCAGAACAAACTTGCGATAAGCGCCCGGATAGGGCCGGTGGGCGCGGCGATTAAATCCGTCAACCTCAACCGAATATTCTCGCCCAAAGGCATCAACGGCTGGCCTACGGACGAACCATGACGGGGTGCCCCCGCGGCGTGCGAACACAACACATTCCGGTTCAGGCGCGCTGTAATCTGGTACGCGGCCCAAAACGGCAGTGGAAATCACGAGCGAGGCAATGCCAGCGCTGCGTGACCGGGCGGGGCGCAGCATCAAGCGTTCCATTGCCCGCGCCACCGCATCTGCCGTCAAACCGTCGAAATCCTGCCAATCGGCCACTGGGTTCCAGCCTTTCGGGAAGGAAATATCAAATCGAGTAAGTTCAGCAACCGCTCTGCCGACCTCAAGCGCATCCTCATGAGGCGCGCCCTGTTCGATCCACATGCCGGGATCGGCCCGGTCGCGGTCGACAAGCGTCATGAGCTCTGCAAAGCCCAAAACTTTTCCCCAAGACGAAGCCTCCAATTGCCGCCATGCGGAATGAATGCTATCCAACCCGTCAGCGCCGCCACCTTTTGGCAGTTCGTGAACGAAAGCCCAGACCAGAAGTTCATCAATCTTTATGGTTTTCATCGTTTACACCACTTTCGATAGTTCGCGACAGTTTGCGATAGTTTGAAAGTTTCAATTATCTTAATTAATTCAAATGGTTGCGATAGTTGCGACAGTTTAAGCTCGCCTATAGATAAGCAAATCCCCCATACCCCCTTTTTTCTCTACATATATGCGTCAAAAACTGGTGCAAACTATCGCAACGCTTTGATTTCATTTCATTATTTCCGCTGTTTTAACTGTCGCAAAGTATCGCAAACTGGTGCAAACTATCGCGATAGAGAGTTGTAACAATATCAATGGGTTGCCAGTTTCATGTGTGAAAACCAAGCCAGAGGAGGGGTTGCGGGGAAGTCGGGCGCGCGTCATCGCATGTGCGCCTCATAATCGTCTGAACCAGACCGCTCGGAAGGTTTCGGCACGTCCGCAAGCTTCAATCCGTGATACTTGACGATGCGTCCGTCTTCCTTCCGGTACTTCTTTTTCATGATCAAACCGAAGCGAGTCAGCGAGATGGGCCGCCCGCCCTGATCGGTCGTAAAGTCCACATACGCCTGATAAAATTCTTTGGCAGCGACCTCACCGTGCTCATCGGGTTCCACACAGCGAGCGCAAAAGGCTGACGTGGGGTCCATCTCATCGCGATATTCCTGCGTCTTGGCCTCCACAGATTCGGGGATAATCAATCCTTCGCGCAGGAAGATACGCACGCCTTCGATCAGCCAATTCAAAATGCCTGAATACTCAGGCTTGAACTCCGACACGACTTCCTCAAATTCGCGCTGTTCCTCCTTTTTCAGCGTGACAGGCCAGTGCACCACGACCATGCGGCGCCAGATGCCGTTATCCGTGCCGGTGATGCGGGGATAGCCATTGCCGGACATATGCCCGGTGAAGATAGGCTTGAAGTCGAAATAGCCCTGAAACAGGTCGCGGACGGTGAAGTCCTCACCACCGGTCAAGTCCTTAACCAGATTTTCGCGCAAGTCCTCGCCTTCAGGCAATTCCTTGACGCGCAGGAAGCGCCGGCCATAGAGCCGGGCCATATCGGGCGAGGCAGCGCCACCGGAATTGCCTTCACCGATGAAGGACTCCGAAGGCAGGGTAACGGCCACGTCGCCCAGCAGGCGGCAGAGCGTTTCCATATAGACGGATTTGCCGTTTGCGCCGAAACCATAATGGAAGAACAGTTTCTGCACGGTGATGCCAACGAGGCCCAATCCGGACGCCACCTGCACCATGCGCCGCACGTCTTCATTCGGCAGCATCCGGTTCAAAAACGCGTCCCATTTGGGGCATTTGGCTTTTTTGTCATAGGACACCGGCACAATCTGGGTCATCAAATCGGTGCGCCGGTGCCCCTTGATGACTTCCACCTTTGCCACGCGCTGCTCAATAAAATCCGGAATATCGTCCCGATTGTCGTCCGGATCGTCAAAGGCCGGGTTGCGTACAGTGTCGGTCGCGCGCGAGAATATTAGCGTGTGGTCGAGCAGGGCGACTTTCAGCGGGTCGGAATTGAAATCGTCCGGCGCGCGCATGACGTGCGGCGCAAGGCAGGTGAGCATAGCTTCCAGACGGGCCTTGTTCTTTGACGTGACGGCGTGGTCCATGCGCCGTTTCTTGCGTTTGCCTAAGTTTTCCTTGGCGTGCAATGCCGCGTTCGCGAGCTTCTTTTCCAACGGTGTCCGCTCATGTTCCTCCTTTTCCAAAGCCTCTTTTGCAGCTTTCACGACTTCGGCTTCTTCTGGTGAATATTCCAGAAATTCCGTTTCGAGCGCGATGCGCCCTCCAAGCTGCTGCGCAACCGCAAGCGAACGCGGGTCGCCCGTGTCGATATCCCAATGGGTGCCGTCCCAAATGGCATAGGTCGCCTTGCGGGCCTTGCTCTGGGCCAGTACGAGCATATCCTCGCCGAAATGGCGTTGCAGGCGCTCGGCGTTGTCAGTGTCGGAATGGTCGAGCTTTGCGCAAATCTTCACCACCGAACGGTCAACCTTGCTGCTATCGCGCAATGTGGCATGTGGCTCGCCATCGGATGTGGAGTCTGCATCATCATGACCATCGGTCGCGGGGTTGCGGGGATCGAGCGCAGCCGCTTCGGCCTGTCTGGATGCTTCATTGAGAATCGCACGCACGGCAGATGGAATGTCCTTGGTATTCTTGGTCACGCGGCACCTGCCATCATTTCGGAAAAGTCTGTGCCCGCCGGAGGCCAGGCGATTGCAATGCGGCGTCCCTGCCGCAGAAGTCGGGCTTTGGCGCGGGCCATCGCGGCGGCAGTGGCGATGCGTTCGGAATCCCCGTCGCCGAGCAGAACCACGTCATTGACATAATCGGGCATCCAGAAAGCGTCGTCAGGCGACTGGTCCGCACGAGGCACCGGCCCGCTCACCATGACAGCGCGGGTCCGCCCGCGTTTGTCGGTCTGCGTGGCGGTAGGGTGCGCGAAGCGTGAAGACGGATCGGCAGGCCCCGCCAGATTGCCGAGGTCGCCGGCGGCGAAATAGAAGGTGTCTGGGCGAAAACCTTCCGCCCGACCGACAGCGGCCACATTCTCAATGCCTTCGCCGCCCACCCATCGCAAAGCGTCCGGCGTGCCGCAGATCGGGATAAGCCCGCCTTTTTTGGAACCGCGCATCTTTTTGGAATTGAGCAGTTCGCCCGTGGCGGGGTCGGTCAGTTCAGGACGGAATTTCGGGCGGCGGTCGAGATCGATCCACGTAATATGACAACCAACGATCGCCATATCAGGTCCGACAAACGGCGCGACCATGGCCGGTCCGTTATGAAGAATGGCATCGCCGTGCCAATAGGGCACGGAAGGCGAAACGCGAAGCCACCTCGCATCTGGCACGCCAGCCCCGCGCCCCTCAAGATAGAACCTGCCATGCGGCTGGCTTGCGTCGCACAGCACCGCAGCGCGCCCATAAATCCCGCGCGCCTTGTTGCGTTCCTTCTCGCGAAAATCGTTTTGCTGGGCCTGCTGTTGCGCCTGCGCTTGCTCATTCTTGCGGCGCTGCTCATCCAGGCGCGTAAGGCGCGCCTCGCGTTCTTCCTCGGATTCGCGCTCGCCCCCTTCGGGGATAGGCTCGCCCAGCAGGATGGAACAGGCTTCGAGCAGCCCGTCACGGGAGCGCACATTCAGTCCATGAATATGGGCCGCCATGCCGATGGCATCGTTGCCACCATGCCCGCCCTGCCGGCAATTCCATTTGTTCTTTACCGTGTTGAAGGCGAATGTGTCGGTGCCGCCGCAAGCGGGACAGGGTTGGGGGTGCTCATTGCCACTGGCACGGAATTTTAAGTTTAGACGCTGGGCCCCATCGGCAATAGTGATGGCGCGCGCCGTTTCTACGAATGTTTGTAGTTTAGCGTTCATAGCGCCGCTCCCAGATAGGACAAATTGCCAGTTTCCGGGCCGTAAAACTCTGCTAGATGTGTGTCGTGCAGCGGTTTGGGGGAATTATGAACGACGGACGCGAAGAGACGCGGGGCTCTGCGCCAACATTTCCGAAGATTGACGAACGAGAATGGTACGCGCTCGCCATCGCTAGTGCCTGTGTTACCGCAGTGCTGGCAGGATTCCTTTTGTTTTGGGTCTTCTACGGAATATTTCCGACGCAAGTGAGTGAACGAATCTCGATTGCTGGAGCAATTATTGCATTTGGAGGCGCAGCAACGACGTTTTTTACCGTCGCATGGCGAGGGCTGATTAATGCTCGACAGGCGGATACCGCCAACGCCCAGATTCGAGAAGCTGTTGAACAGGGGCGCAGGGTAGATAAGCAACTCGTCGCAACCGATACCAACAATTTGACATCGCAATTTGCCCAAGCCGCGGAAATGCTCGCTGATAGCTCCAAAGCTAAGCAGAGGGCGGCTATCGGGCTGCTGAGACATGTCGGACTGTCTCCCGCTGGAGACTTCCGCCAAGAAGCGCTGGACTTGCTTCTCGATTATCTGCGCAATGATGATTTTACCCCACACACAGGCAGAGCCCCATTGACCGCGCTTCAGTACGCAGACGAAATAGCGCTGTCCATTCGTACTAAACCTTTTTGCAGGGCGGTCTTTGATGATGCAGAGATAACATATCTTCCAAAGATTATTAGGGGAGCCGTCTTCAAGAATTCGCAGATTATGACCATCAATGTAGGACCTCTCTCTAGGTTTGATAACTGTAAGTTTTATGGTTGCACAGTCGATGCATCCCGAAACTTTATCGGAAGAACCTTCTTTCACGATTGTAGAATTCAAAAAATTAATGTTCGTCCAGAAGATACTGTCACCTTCGTTAACTGTGACTTCTCGGATTGTGAACGAGCCGCAGGAGTGACACCAGAAATGCTTGACGAATGTTATTATCGGGAAGGCGCTCCGCCCGTGAAAAGAGTTTATGCCGTTCTTGGCGATACGCTTTGGGAATCGGACGCCGAAGGTTGAGTCAGTCCTAAGTTTAGAACCGCTAATCATTCTGCCGCCTCCCTCTGCAAGGCCAGATGACCGCAGTTTCCACTGACGAGTGCGGCAGGGACGGGCGGC
The DNA here is from genome assembly GCF_040372265.1 of Brucella sp. NBRC 113783. Classification (NCBI taxonomy): domain Bacteria; kingdom Pseudomonadati; phylum Pseudomonadota; class Alphaproteobacteria; order Hyphomicrobiales; family Brucellaceae; genus Brucella; species Brucella sp. NBRC 113783. Next base: position 211,332 of record NZ_BAABRX010000004.1, read on the forward strand.
GAAACGCTGTTGCCGCAGCAGAGCACCTGCAGCGATTGTGAGAAAATCTCGCTATTGTTACCGCGCTCGATTTCGTAATTTTCGGGGAATCCTTGCGCGCGATAAAGCTCGCGCGGCACCAGCATGCGCATACCGATATCGACGATAAAGGGAAAGCTCATTGCGCTGCTGCCCCCACCTGTTCGCGACCCATCACGCCCCAGCAGTCATCGAGACGCCAGCGGTTGCAAGTCATCTTGAGATAAGACTGGATTTGCTGTTCCGACATGCCGGAGGCTTTTGCCATCTGTCGGCGGGGCATCCCCATTTCGCGCAGGAGCAAAAGCCCTTCAATGACCATGACGGTCGGCAGTTCAGGGGGGAAGCTTGCAGGCGTTATGCTGCCGGGCTGGCCGAATGTCTTCATGGGAAAACCTCTCGTCGGGTTGCGAGCGAATGCGTGTCGAAAAATGAGGGAGCGCGATCCAGCCAATCGCAGAGCGCGTGCAGGGAATCTGGACCGATGGACCTGCCACGAATGGCGCGGTTCACATCGTCGGGCGGGATGCTGCATATGCGGGCAACTTCGCCCACAGACAGCCGCGCTAGGATGCGCTTGCGGTCCACATACATGCCCAGAATCGTGAAATCGGTAGAACTGGCACCGGTCATGACTGCACCCGGCACATTAAAAATATCGGACAAAAATATCCGAAACGCCTTGACGTTCGGACAAAAATATCCGATATTGTTTTTGTGAATACGGAGAACCCGATGGACAAGCGAGACCGCTTCATCGCCGAGTTAAAGGATGAAGCAAAAGCGCTGGGGCTGGCCTTCAGGGCCAGCAAAAGCAAAGGAAAAGGCGGGCACGCAACAGTATGGGTGGGGGATCGCTTCACCACACTGCCGAGCCGGGAAATCGATCCCAAGACCGCCGCGAAGATCAAGAAAGGGTTGGGGCTTGCATGAGCCCCAACCCACCACCTGCCAACGGGGCCGAATGAATGGAGATTGATTGAATGAGGACATACGCTTACGCAGCCGTCTTCGAACCTACCGAGCGAGAAGGCGGTTTCGTTGTTACATTTCCGGATGTTCCGGAGGCCATCACCGAGGGTGACGACATGGCAGACGCACGCGAGCAGGCTTCGGACGCGCTCGGCGTTGCCCTGCTGACCTACCTGGAGATGGGACGAGAATTGCCCGAAGCGAAAACCGGGGGAGATTTGATCTGGCCGGATGCCGAAGTGGCAACCAAGATCGCCGTGATCGAGACTTTCCGCGCTTCGGGCATATCGAGAACCGAACTCGCCAGACGGCTTGGAAAGGATGAAAAGGAGGCTCGCCGCCTGCTTGATCCAGACACAGCAACCAAGCTGCCGCTCATGACTGCCGCGCTGGCTGCCATGGGACAAAGGCTGGTTATTGGGCTGGAGGCTGCTTGATAGATTAAATATCACCCGACTATCTCCGTATTGAACAGAGGGCCGAGATCGGCTTGAGAGAGTGGCGCGTCATCACCGACGCGCCACTCTTTTTCTATGCGGCGCTTGGCGATGTCGGCATATTCCGGGTTGAGCTCGATCAGGATGGCACGGCGGTTGCGGCGCGCTGCGACAAGGGCAGTTGTGCCAGCACCACCGAAAGGATCGAGGACAATCCCATCCTTGGGGCAACCAGCCAGAATGCAGCGTTCGGCCAGTTCCGGCGGGAACGTAGCAAAATGTGCATCGGAAAATCCGCGCGTCGCAATATTCCAGACGGTAACAGGCGCTGGCTCATAGTTACGCAGGTTGCGGCTCTCTACCCTTATGGATAAAGCGGCTTCCCTGCTGGCCTTCTGGCCAATCATCGCCTGATTTTCTGCGGCCAGTTTTCGAGCACTACCTTCAACGACTGCGCGCATTGGGCCATTCGTTTTGCCGCCGCCATTGGCGCGGTGCGAACCTTCCTGACGTGCCAAGTCCTGCGAAACTCGCGGGTTGGTGTTCGGGCTGACGGGCTGCTTCACAGCTTCTCGGTCGAAGAAATATCGAGGCGACTTGGTCAGCATGAAAATCTTTTCATGCGCGGTCGCAGGCCGGTCGCGGATACTTTCCGGCATGGGGTTCGGCTTGGCCCAGATGATTTCCGAACGCACCCACCAACCATCTTCCTGCAGGGCGATTGCAAGTCGGTTCGGTATCATCGCCAAGTCTTTGGCCTTCAGGACACCGCCGATAGTCGAGAACGGCTTATCCCGAAACGTCCTGTCGTCGGTGCCTTCCGCCTTGTATTCGGCAGCTGACTTGCCATTCGGGGTAGTGGCGTAGCAATCGCCATAATTGATCCAGCATGTGCCCGTGGACTTCAGGACGCGGCGCACCTCGGCAAACACCTGCACCATAACGGCCAGATGATCGGCGAATGTTGGTTCCAATCCCATCTGGCCTCTCACGCCATAATCGCGCAGGCCCCAATAGGGTGGGGAAGTCACAACGCAATCGACGCTGTCGCTTGGCATTTGCGCCAGTACGTCGAGACAATCACCAATCTGGATTTGCACACGTTCGTCGAGGATTGAAATCATGGTCACGACGCTGCCCTCATAAGGACAACGAAGATGCCTATCCATGCGCCGACCAAAGCCGCGCCGACAGAAAGCGAAGCAATAAGCAGCGCTACGCTCACAAAATGGGGATCGTTGGGGCGCGCCATCACTTTTCACCAATCACATAAAGCGCAGGGTCGCCCCTGCGTGCATTGGCAACGTGGCTCGAAAGCTCCCGGCGAAAACTGGTCAGGTTGCGTTCGGCGTTGTCTGCGGCCTTGTCGAGTTGCAGCGCTTCTGTGCCCGTCACCTTGCCATCAGCAAACACGCGCGCACCAACGCTCATGATCTCGCCGACGCTGACAACAACATCGGAATGGGCCGCCAGAAGGTTGCCGGCGGCTTGCATGACCTCGTCAGGCTCTGCGAGACGACGATTGTTGAGAGAAGCCATGACCGATGTGACACAAAGCACGCCGCATTCATTTTCCAGCTTGAACACCGCATTGAGCGGCATCAGGTCCGTTTCGGTGGAGAGATTCCACCGCCCGACCTGGCTTTTTGAAAAGCCCGAAAGTTCGACGACACGTTCGATACCGCCGCAATATTTAATGAGGTCGCGCTGTGCCGCTTTGATGCGCTGGAACCATGCGTCTGTCAGATGCGTCATGGGGAAGTCCTCGAAAGACAAAGTTTTCCCGTGGCGGGAAAATCCGCAGTTTTTTCCCGTTAAGGGAATGAAGTTTTGCTGTCAGTTTGCCGGGGTCAGGTCATCACGGCGGACCGCTTACCTTCAGGCGTTGCGCAGGACGCACTAGCCACCTGAAAAACGGAGATATTCGAATATGCCAATGCCAAATACGGAAACCGCTCTCGTCATGGAACGGATCAAAAATGTGGCGGTCACCAAGGCCCTCGAAGAGCTTGCCGTACTGCTCGCCGGCAGGATCGATTACCGGCATTACCGGGCACTGAATACGCGCCTTGTTGAAATCGTCGAGCGAATGCCAGTAGTCCCACTGAAATTTGCGGCGGGCGTGCAGATTGACGCGCTCGATATGGAGATGATCCAACAAAACACGGTAAGCATCACCATCAATGCGATTGACGACGCTTTCAAGATGGCTCGCAAGAGACTGCGCTAAGACCCGGCAGGAGGTGGCACGAAATGAAAAGTAATCATGTTCACTCTCTTCCCGATGCAAACGGGAAATTTCACGCCGAACAAGGATTTCCAACCGACGCAAACGGGCTCTGTCAAAATCACGGCGGGAATGGCCGTAGCAGAATGCCGAGAAAGCGTCTGAAAGGCGATGCCGAAGTTTGGTCATGGATTAACTCCGTTTGATTGCATCGGTCCATAAATGTCGGGCCGAAGATCATGTCTGGACACGCCAGTGAAAGCTTCAACAGCGAGGACACGTTTGTACGGCACCATGTCCCACTGAAGCACCGCTGCCGGCGTCACATGGAGATGCCTAGCTAACGCACTAGCGCTGCCTGCCTTTTCAATCGCGAGCTTCAAAGCGTCGGTGGGTGCCGGGTTCGTTTTCATAACGCGATATAAGCATAACTTAAAAACAGATGCAAGAAACTCTTAAATGGACGGGAACCATGTTAAAGCTTCACATGCAGCCTATGGGAAAGAACGAATTAGCGATCAAGGTCGGAGCTGCAATCCGTACCGCTCGGAAACAGCGTGGGCTGGTAATGCGCGAAATAGCGGCGCATTTGAACACGCAAACGGCTGCGGTGGGTAATTGGGAAATTGGCAAAAATCTGCCATCGACTGAGAATCTGATTAAGACGGCTGCGTTGTTGCGAGTAGACGCGGCGGCTTTAGGGCGCGGGGAGGTTCTCTATTTAGATGATCAGCCGGTGAACGAGGCTGAGATCGTTTCTGATTCCCACGAGATACAGAAGGGGCCGCTCGATGTTGAAGTGCGCGGCGTCGCAGTTGGTGGAGATGACGGTGATTTTTCGTTAAATGGAGAAATTACCGGATACGTTCGCCGTCCACCTGGTATCGCAAGTGTGCGCAAAGTGTTTGCATTGCATGTGATAAGCGACAGTATGTGGCCTCGATATGATCAGGGTGAACTGATTTATTGTGGCGGGCGAGAGGCTGTCCCCGGTGATGACGTGGTCATTGAGATGTTTCCAAAAGAGGATGGTGCCGTCGGCCACGCTTATATCAAGCGCCTTTTAAGGCGCTCGAAGAACGAGATTGTCTGTCTGCAATTTAATCCGCAGAAAGAAATCGTGTTTGATCCATATGAAATCAAGGATATGTGGCGCGTAATCCCCTTGCGCGAACTTCTGGGATACTGAGGCGCGAAGCATTCGCGCGCTCCCGATCGAGATCGGTCCTGAAAGCCGCGCTAACCACTACATTTTTGCCAGAATCACCAATCTCACGGCATGGGTTGCAATACAGCTTTAGCCCCAAATTATTGAGCGTCGTTCCATATTTGAAGCCGAGTTTATAAAACTCTTCTGGCTTCCTCCATCTCACATGTCCGCAGTCTCCACATTCGATGGATATCGAAATTGTCTGCCCTATCGTCGGTTCTTTCGGGAACATGACATACCCCTGTACGCTCGTTTGTTCTCACTTCGTTCTCATAATTGATTCTTTTTTCAGCGTTGTCGAATTGATTTTTCGGTCTGTTCATATAAGAACCGCTTGAACGAAAATATAAGTTATGCTTACATTGCTGTACAACATTCAAGTTGGAGGCAATGATGACTCTAGCATATTCCGCCGCTTCTCCTCGTGAGAGTGCGACCCCGAAACTAAACTCTTCGCTTTGCAGCCTATCCAATAATTCGATCGAGCATACTCCACATCTTCGCGCCATAGAGATGGCGAAGACCATGCAGGACATTACGGCATCGTCAGGAGCGGCAACATTCAAGGATCTGATCCGTGCGGGTTTCACCTCTGCGGAAATCATTGAGTTCGGCGTTCAAGCGCAGAACCTTGCTGCTGAATGGAAGTCCGAGAGCCGGAAAGCGCCTCACGACAATTTGGCTGACATGATGATGAAGGTTAGGCAGCCGCTTCCAAATCGTCCGCCAATGACCGAGCACTTCGTGACCTCACCGGATTATTTTGAAGCGTGGGGGCGATATTGCGCCAGCCGGGCAGCGCTGTTGCTTGACCCGTGGGCGCCACAACGCGAACGCTGCATCTGTGTACTGCAAGCGTTTCTCAATTTCCTTCCGCTTTTACCCGCAGAGCGCGCAAGGCTCACACTTGCTGCCGACCAAACCTTGCCGAAAATCCCAGTGCGGAATGGGAGGGCGTTGTCATGACTGCAACCGACGCCATTGCGGCATGCATTATTGCCATTGCCGTTCCATTTTTCTCCCTCGTATTCGGTATTCCGCTATGACTTCGGTAATCCATTCATTCCGCCCTGACGGGTCGGTCATGGATCTCGCCAATCCTCTGGTGAGCGATATTCAGTGGCCAACGATCGCCAGCGCCCTTTCGAAGCTGGCGCGTTTCAATGGCATCAATCCGGGTCCTATGCTTTCAGTGGCGCAACACAGCGTCATGGGCGCGGATGCTTTTGCCAACGAAACTGGCGATCCCATGCTGTCGGCCTATTTTCTACTGCATGACGCGCATGAAGCCCTGATTGGCGATTGGTCGCGACCATCGGTCCTGATTCTTGCCGATGCGCTCAATCACATGCACGGCACACCGGTTCAATTTGTCCGCAATGCTGTTGAGGCGGTCAAGGCGAGGCTCGATCAGGCGATCTATCATGCTGCGGGGCTTCCATCCGCCGTGCCTTTTCTTGTCAAGGAAATGGACGAGCGGATGTTGCGCGCGGAGACCTTGGCGCTTTTCGGCAAAAAGGGTCTGGCTAATCTTGCTGGGCGCGAAATGCCCATGCCGAAACTCACGGGCGCAATCAAACCTTGGGCACCGATGAAGGCTGAGGAAGCGTGGCTCGACCGTCTCACCCGCTATCTGGGCATTGATTGGAGGGCAGCGGCATGACGTACAATCGTCATGAAATTATCGGCCGTCTTGGTGCTGATCCAGAGGTTCGCAACGCCAACAGTGGTGATCTCATCGTCACTATGCGCGTGGTCACATCCGATTATTGGCGTGACAAACAAACCGGCGAACGGAAAGAAAAGGCCGAGTGGCATACGGTCGTCATCTTTAATCAGGCCCTCGCCAAGACTGCGGAACAATACCTGTCGAAGGGAAACATTGTTTTCATCGCGGGCAAGAGCCGCACACGCAAGTGGGAAGATCAGCAGGGCAACACCCGCTATTCCACGGAACTTGTGTTGGAGAATTTCAGCGGTGAGTTGAAGCTTATGCCGCAGGGCAATGGCGGTGGGCGAGGCCCAGCAAGCCAGGACGATTATGGCGATGAACGCTCGCGCGATTCCGCAGGCCAGACCGCGAACCAGCAGGGCGGCGGCTACAACCCAGCTTTGGATGACGAAATCCCTTTCGCGCCTGAATGGCGCGGATAACGGGCGAACTCGCCCTTCAACCAGCAGAGGAAACCATGCAACGCATCCGCGATTCCAACACCATCATCGGCCTTTTGGAGAACGGCGAACTGGCGCAGCGCCTGACCACCGAAATGATGGAAACACTTGCAGCCCTTCAGGAACACACCGGCGGTCGGCCCAAGGTCAAGGCCAAAGGTTCCGTTTCGCTCAAGCTGAATATCGAAGTGGTCGACGGCACAGTCACCATTGAAGCGGAAACCAGTTCCAAGCGTCCGAAGCCGGTCCACGGCTCATCTTTCTACTGGCTTCTGGATGACGGATCTCTGTCCACCCAGCACCCCAAGCAAATCGACATGTTCGGTGGCCCTCGCGATGCCTCGCGCGGTGTAACCGACGTGATCCACGGCTAACCCCTCTAATAATCAGGAGCTAAAATGTCCGAGAACACTGCAACTTCCGAACTTCTGCCGATGCCCCTCAAAAGCTTCGATATCCGGGCTGCTGCCGAACTTGGCGCACGGGCAGATGGTGCGGAACTGGTCACCATAGAAACCAATGACCAGATGACTGGTTTGCCGAAATCAGTGCCCGCATTGCTGACGCGGGGCGAGACACCCGGCATCGGCAGCGTTTCCAAGCTTCTGGAAGAACATCGCCTGCACCCTAAGCGAAAGCAGGGCACGGCAACCGTCCAGACGCTGGAATCGCTGATTAATCTTGCCAACCGGCACAAGACGGAAAATTCCGCCGTGTTTGTTGATCTCAACTGGCGCAAGCCTTCAATGACCACAGTCATCGACTATCATGAAGCCCAGAACGGTGGCATTGCCGACTTCTTGTCTCATCGCATCCACTACGAATTCCCGCTGTCCGAAGAATGGAAAGTCTGGGTCAGCAAGGATGGCGAGTTCATGGATCAGGAAAAGTTTGCCTATTTCCTTGAAGATCGCATTCCCGATCTCGCGTCACCGTCCGATGCTGATGTGGCCAACATCGAGCGAGACTTTGCCTGCACTGTTGCCAACCCGAACCAGTTGGTTGAGCTTTCCCGCAAGATGCAGGTTAATGTGGAGTCCAAGGTCAAGGTCAACCATACCCTGCAATCCGGCGAAAGACAGCTGCAGTGGGAAGAAAACCACGTTGGTGCGGACGGCAAGGCCATTACTGTGCCTGGCATGTTTATCCTGTCGATCCCGGTATTCTTCATGGGCGATGCCGTGCGCATTCCGGTTCGTCTGCGTTATCGCGTTAGCGGCGGCAGTGTACATTGGTGCTATCAGATCTATCGCCCGGACCAGATTATCACCCAGCATCTGGAGCATTCGGTTTCCGACGTAAAGGCGGCGACAGAACTGCCATGCTTCGCTGGCAAGCCGGAGGCAGCGGCGTGACGAAGGTCAGCTTTAGCATAGAAAGGGGAGCTTTGCTCCCCGCCCTTGCGGCTGTTAACCGCGCAGTCGAAAAGCGCAACACGATCCCGATTCTTGGTAACGTGTTGCTGACCGTCGAGAATGGCGAACTGTGCGTTACCGGCACGAACCTCGACATTGAGGTCAAGTCGGTGGCAAAGCAGGATGGTTTGCCCGATATCGGACCATTCACAGTACAATCCGGCCTCTTGCATGACGCGGTCAGCAAGTTCGCTGACGGTAGTGTGGTCATGTTCGAAGGCGACGAGACGCATGTGAACATCAAGTCGGGGCGATCCCGCTTTCGCTTGCAGGTATTGCCAGCGACGGACTTCCCGGAAATGTCGGCAGGTGAGTTCACGCACGAATTCGCCCTGCCAGGCAACGTGCTTGCGCGCGTCCTTTCCACAGTGGCGTTCGCAATCTCGACCGAAGAAACGCGCTATTATTTGAATGGCGTTTTCATGCACAACGACGGGGAGCATCTGGCCTTCGTGGCGACAGATGGCCATCGCCTTGCTCACATGAAACTCGAAGCCCCGGCAGGCAGTGCAGGAATGCCGCCAATCATCGTGCCGCGCCGAACCGTTGCGTTGCTCCAGCATTTTGCGAAGGGCGATGAGGATATCGTTCTAAAGATATCCGACCGCAAAATTCGCATCATCCTGTCTGATGGAACGGCCATCACGTCGAAGCTGATTGACGGCACATATCCAGAATATCAGCGAGTAATTCCTGCCAACAATGACAAGGCTTACATTGTCGAGCGTGAGGGCCTTGCAGGCGCCATCAATCGAGTCAGCACGGTTTCAAGCGAGCGCGGCAGGGCTGTGAAATTCAATTTCGGCCCGAGCGAATTGAAGATGGAAGTCACCAATCCGGATAGCGGGCAGGCCGAGGACAGCATTGTTGTATCCGAAGGTCACGACGACGAAGTGACAATCGGCTTCAATCACAAGTACTGCCTCGACGTTCTGGGCGCTGTTTCTGCCAAGGAAATGCGGTTTGAACTCAGCGACCCCGGCGCACCCTGCAAGGTTTCGCCCGTCGGTGCCGATGATGGCGACGTGCCACCGCTTTTCGTCATCATGCCGATGCGGGTTTAGGGGGGGGCGATTATGAAATTCATTCTTCCAGAAGACCTACCACAACTGGCCCTATCAGTGCGTCAGCCGTGGGTTCACTGTATCTTTCATCTTGGAAAGCCGGTCGAGAACCGCATCTGGAACACAAGCGTTCGCGGAACGATTTGCATCCACGCCTCCAAGGGAATGACGCAGGACGAGTATGAGGACTGCCGGACCTTGGCTTATCAGATTGGGCAGATTGATGACGCAACGCGCGAAATGTTGCGCTTGAACCCCGTGCCTCCGCTTCGATCGATCCCGCGTGGAGCCATCATCGGCACGGTCGATATCGTCGATGTGGTTCGCCGGTCAAACGACCATTGGTTTTTTGGCCCGTATGGTTTCGTTCTCGACAATCCGCGACTGCTAGAAAAACCAATAGCCTGCAATGGCGCGCTCCGTTTTTTCGATTGGCGGAAGAATTGTTCTGCGGAGGTGCGCGATCATGGCTGACAAGACCCACATCGAATGGACCGACGCGACATGGAACCCGATAACCGGCTGCAGTGTCGTTTCGCCCGGATGCACGAATTGCTACGCCATGAAGCTCGCCGGCACGCGCCTGCAACATCACCCGTCGCGAGCAGGACTGACAAATCCTTCAAAGTCCGGGCCGGTTTGGAATGGCAAAGTTCGGCTTAACCGCGAGTGGCTCTACCAGCCGCTTGAATGGAAAAAGCCGCGCATGGTGTTCGTCTGCGCCCATGGCGACCTTTTCCACGACGACGTGCCGGACGATTGGATTCTCGATGTTTTCACCATCATGGCGATCGCCAAACAGCACACTTTTCAGGTTCTAACCAAGCGCGCCGACAGGATGCGCGAATTTCTATCGCGTCCCGAAGATGACCTGCTCGAAGCGATCTATACCAACTGGTACAGCTTCGACGGGGGCGCACGCGAGGTCTGGTCATGGCCGCTACCCAATGTCTGGCTTGGCGTGTCGGTTGAAGACCAGAAGCGCGCTGCTGATCGTATTCCGAAACTGTTGGAAACGCCCGCTGCTGTCAGGTTTTTATCGGCAGAGCCGCTTTTGGGTCCGCTTGATCTTACCCGTCTTGATACAGGGTCCGGATGGGTTGACGCGCTTCAAAGCTACATTTGTTATCCGACAACGACGCAGGGCATTTATCGACACGAGCCAGTCGATTATCCGTCTATAAATTGGGTCATTGCGGGTGGTGAAAGCGGGAAGGGTGCACGTCCTATGCATCCGGATTGGGCACGCTCGCTTCGCGACCAGTGTGCATCTGCCGACGTGCCATTTTTCTTCAAACAATGGGGAAACTATGCCCCACTGAAGAGTGCGGCTCAGCCCGATACCATGTTCCGCGCCACGAAGAGCATTGCGGGTCGTTCGCTCGACGGCGTTGAACACAATGCCATGCCGGAGGTCTGGAAGCATGTCTGATCGTCGCCAGAAAATCCGCCCCGGCAGTCGCCTGACCCATCGTGAGACAGGCAAAAACGCCCGCGTGATGACGATATCCGAAGGTTGGGTCATGGTTCGCCCAAGTGGCGCCAAACCCGTGCTTGTCAACGCGCGTGAACTCTACCTCCATTACGAGGTGACGAAATGGTGAGCATCGGTCAGCCGGTAATGATTTTGGGCGCATCGCTGGCGGTGCTTGTCACCGTCATCGTGTCATTTGAGATTCATGCCCCAATATGGGAGATCATTCGATGAAGCTCGTTGACCGCATATCGAAGCTAAAAGCACCGAGCAACAATACGGACGTGCTTATCGAAGTCGCACTCTTTGAACCAGACAATGATTATGTCTCTGCAAGACCAAACGCAGCGGGAACGAAGGTTGTTTACATGCGCAGGAGCGGGAAAGCAGATACCTTCTGGGCTGCTGATCACACTCTCACGCCAGAGAGTCGCGCCAAAGCCATTGCCCTTTTACGCGCTAAGGAGGTGGTCTGATGAAAAGACAGGTCGCCTTTAAGCAAGCCGATGTGACCAGAGCTATCAAAGGCGCTATTGCGGCAGGGATGAAAGTTGCGCGAGCAGAAATAGACCTGTCGGGGAGAATAGTTGTCGTCTCTCCATCGGAAGACACGGCAAAACCGGCAAACGATTTGGACAAATGGTTGGCGGAAAATGCGCGTTAATCTCAAGGGTATTAATAAGGCGAAGGTGAAGCTCGCTAACGGCGACACAGTAACCTATTGGTACGCATGGCGCGGTGGGCCCCGACTAAAAGGACAGCCGGGCGATGATGAGTTCATTGTCTCCTACAACGAGGCCATTGCAAAAAAGGCGAAGCCGAAAGCAGGTACGCTGCAATCTATCCTGAACGGCTTTCAAGAGACCACGATCTGGGATGATCTGTCGAAACGGACAAAGAGCGACTACGTCAAACAGATCAAGGTTATTGAGGCGAAATTCAGCAACTTTCCCCTGTCTGCACTCGCCGACGCGAGAACTAAATCCGTGTTCATGCAGTGGCGCGATCAACGCGCGAAGCAATCCCGGCGGCAGGCTGACTATGCCTGGCAAGTGCTGGCGCGAATATTGTCATGGGCACACGGCCAAGGCTTGGTGCTGGCAAACCCGTGCGAAAAAGGCGGACGCGTCTATCGTGGGAATCGCTCGGAGAACGTCTGGTCCGATCAGGACGAGAAGCAATTCTTGGAGCACGCTCCCAAACACCTTCATCTCCCGCTGATTCTTGCGCTTTGGACGGGACAGCGGCAGGGGGACCTTTTGAAGCTTAACTGGCGCGCCTATGATGGGGAGCGCATTCGATTGCGGCAATCCAAAACTGGCGCTCGCGTGATTATTCCAGTCGGCACTCCGTTGAAATCTGCGCTTGATGCAATCAGTGTCAAGGAAGGGGCGATTCTGAAAAACAGCGAAGACAAAGCTTGGACGGCAGATGGTTTCCGCTCTTCATGGCGCAAAGCATGCGTTGCCGCAAAAGTAACAGGCGTCACGTTTAACGACCTTCGCGGCACTGCCGTGACAAGACTCGCGCTGGCCGAATGTACGGAGGCGGAAATTGCAACAATTACGGGGCACAGCCTCCGTGATGTGCGTTCGATCTTGGATGCGCATTATCTGCACCGCGATCCAAAGCTCGGGGAATCAGCTATTCGAAAGCTCGAAGCCAGAACAAAATCTGCAAAATGAATTGCAAAATGGTCCACGCTGTTCCAGCTTTGTTTCGGAAATTATGTAGTAAAATCAAATGGCTGGGGAACCTGGATTCGAACCAAGACTAACGGAGTCAGAGTCCGTTGTTCTACCCTTAAACTATTCCCCAGCAAGGATTGCAAATCATGCTCTTATCGAGCGTTTGCAATTGCGACAGAAGCGTGAAGCTCGTTCGCGACGGCTTCCATCTAGCGAACTCAAACCCCGAACGCAACCCCTTTCTTTGAAAAAAGAATAGCAAATTTCGCCATCCCCAATTTGTCGCGCCGCAATCGCCGCAAACAACCGCCAAGCATGGTCTTTTGCCAGAAGGCGGGTTGTTTGCGCGACGCCGGAATAAAAAGGCCCGGCCAGCGGAGGAGCGGGCCGGGCAAAGGGCAGGCTGGCCGAGAGGGGACCCGGCTTGTGAAGGTGGCGCCTGCCAGATGTTCCGTGGGCAGTTCGGCGAAGGGGTTTCGTGCGAACTGCTTGAGATTCAAAAGGCTGCTGAGGCCGTGGCCTCAGCAGATGTGGCGTGTCGCCTCGATACGGCGCTGCGCATCAGCCAGCGAGCGCAGAACACGTGTCGGATTTTCGCGGCCGCGATAGTGGGTCGCCGTATAGACGTCACCACGATGCAGGCCGATGTCACGCAGGAGATAATCGTCAAGCTCGGAAATTCGCATCAGCTGCCGTCGATTGCGGGACATCATCCAGCGACGCAGAGCCGACATAAACACAGCTTTCACCGTTTGCGCGAACGTGGAGGTCTCTGCGCGCGTTGCCGGTAAATAGGTCGTCGTTGTCTTGCTTATCGCTGTCATGTCCGCTCTCCTTTAAATCAGCGGTGCTAAGGGGTTCTCATCGTCAGGGTCATGCGCTTTCGCAGCTCCTTTCCTTTACGACGGCTGCTTTATCCAACAATCAAATTGATTGTTCCAACGAATGTTTCTAATGTCATTCTTCAAAAATAGTGATGGATAGCGCCCATGAGCACGCCTCTGGATCTCGATCAGTTACAAACCTTCATCGCGATAGCCGATACGGGCAGTTTCACACGCGCTGCCGATGCGATTTTCAAGACGCAATCGGCGGTTTCCATGCAGATGCGGCGGCTTGAGGAACGGATCGGAAAGCCGCTCTTCGAGCGGGACGGGCGCTCCAATCGCCTGACCGAGGATGGCGACCGGCTGCTTCTCTATGCGCGGCGGATGATGCAGCTGAATGGGGAGACCATTGCGGCCTTTGACGATACGCAACTGGAGGGCCATGTGCGTATCGGGACGCCTGATGATTATGCCGACCGCTTCCTGCCGGAAATCATGGCGCGTTTTGCGCGCTCCAATCCGCGTGTTGAGCTTTCCGTCGTCTGCGAGCCGACCGTCAATCTGGACGAAATGATTCGTCGCGGCACGCTGGATATTGCGCTGGTCACCCAGTGCGACGACAAGCGCCGCTCGGAAGTGGTGCGCACCGAGCCGCTTCTCTGGGTCACGTCGGCCAATCATGCTGTGCATGAGGAAGCCGTGCTGCCGCTTGCGGTGGGGCGACCGACTTGCATCTGGCGTCATGCGGCAATCGAAGTGCTGGAAGCGGCGAAACGCGATTATCGCATCATCATCACGAGCTGGTCGGCGACGGTTTCTGCCGCTGCGGTTCTCTCCGGGCTTGCCGTTTCGGTGCTGCCGGAATGTGCGTTGCGCCCTGGCATGCGGGTGCTGGGTGAGGCCGATGGTTTCGGGCGGTTGCCGGAATTTGGCATTGGCATCATGCGCGGCCACAACAAGCAGAATGCGGTGGTGGATGCGCTGGCGCAGCACATCATCGAAAGTCTTGACAATATTTCATCGCCCCAGCCGGGAGGCATTGTTGGCGCGATGAGTTCGCCGGAAATCTCGCCTTTTCCGGCGGTCCGCACGCGCAGGGTGCGGGCCAATGAGTTGTTGCCGGGCTGGTGAGGCCCGTTGATAAGCATGAGATGATTTTCTACGCGACTTCTTGACCAGCCGTATCGGCTGATGGCCTATGATGGGATGAGCATGGGTTCCGATTCGAGTTTTACCGGCGCATCGTCGAATGTCGCCGAGTATAGCGTTTCCGAGATTTCCGGCGCTTTGAAGCGCACGGTCGAGGATGTGTTCGGCCATGTGCGCGTGCGGGGAGAAATCTCCGGTTATCGCGGACCGCATTCGTCCGGTCATGCCTATTTCGCCTTGAAGGACGACCGCTCGCGGCTGGAAGCCGTGATCTGGCGCGGTTCCATGGGCCGCCTGCGTTTTCGTCCCGAAGAAGGCATGGAGGTTATCGCCACCGGCAAGCTGACCACCTATCCGGGATCGTCAAAATATCAGATCGTCATCGAGCAGATGGAACCGGCGGGCGCCGGTGCGCTGATGGCGCTTCTGGAAGAACGCAAGCGCCGCCTTGCGGCGGAAGGCCTGTTCGATCCGGCGGTCAAGCAGCTCCTGCCCTTCATGCCGCGTGTGATCGGCGTGGTGACATCGCCGACAGGCGCCGTCATCCGCGATATTATTCACCGCATTTCAGATCGCTACCCGCTGCATGTCATCGTCTGGCCGGTGCGCGTGCAGGGCGAGACGAGCGGTCTGGAAGTGGCCACTGCCGTGGACGGCTTCAATGCCTTGCCGGAAGATGGCGCGATTCCGCGTCCCGATGTGCTGATCGTGGCGCGTGGCGGCGGTAGTCTGGAAGATCTCTGGGGCTTCAATGACGAAGTTGTCGTGCGCGCCGTGGCGGCGTCGCATATTCCGGTGATTTCTGCGGTCGGCCACGAAACCGACTGGACGCTGATCGATCTTGCCGCTGATGTGCGCGCACCGACCCCGACAGGCGCTGCCGAAATGGCCGTGCCGGTCAGGGCCGATTTGCAGGCAACGCTTGCCGGACAATCGGCGCGGTTGGCCTCGGCCATGTCGCGCTTCATCGACCTCAAGCGGCAGGCGCATCGCGCGGCTGCGCGCGCTCTGCCTTCCGCCGATCAGTTGCTGGCCTTGCCCCGCCGGCGTTTTGACGAATCCGCCTCGCGCCTGACGCGGGCGCTGTTCGTCAACACGCAGAAGAAGAGGGTGCATTTCGAAGGGCGCGCCCGTCAATTGTCGCCGCGCCTGTTGCAGCGCCGTTTCGTGGAACAGCAACGCACCATGTCGCTGCTCGGTCAGCGACTGCCGCGTGCGCTGGAAGCCTTTTTGCGGGAACGCCGCACGGCGCTCTCGCATCGTGGCGACCGGCTGGTCCCGGAACCGATCTTGCGGCGCACCCGCCTTGCCACATCGACCGTCGAGCAACTGGATCGCAGGCGCGATCAGGCGGTGCGCCTTTTGATCGAGCGCGCCAAACGGCGCGGACAGGAACTGGAACGCCTGATGCGCACCCTGTCTTACGAAAGTGTGCTGGACCGTGGCTTTGCCATCGTGTTCGATGCGGACGGTCATCCGGTCAAGCAGGCGGCAGGCGTGGCGGCGGGCGATGCGCTGTCGGTTCGTTTCCGTGACGGTGAAGTGGCGGTGGTTGCTGATGGCGGTGCAGAGGACGAATCGGCAGCCAAACCGGGCGCACCGAAAAAGCCTGCATCGGCTCGCTCCGGCGGGCAGGGATCGCTATTTTAGCAACACTCGCAATGTCTTGAACGCCGAATTGGGAAGCCGAGTGCAAGCTCCGCTGTTCTCTTAAGGCTGGCTTAAGCTTGGCCTTTTCTTTCTCGCACATCCGAAATGATGAGCACAATTCGGGCAGGGCGAACCGCGTTTCTGCCGTGATGCGTGTCAAACGAAGAGTTCAAGGATGTCGCGTAAAAACTCCCAGGACGCCGCATTTTCCGGCTTGAAGGCGGCGGTGTTCAACCGCCGAAGCTTTCTGATTGGTGCAAGCGCTGTTGCGCTGTCAGGCTGTGTTTCGACTGCCCAGCCGCCGCTGCCGGCAAAGCCGGTCAATAAGCCCGTTGCGCCGTCGCAGCCCGTGCCGCTCATGTATCAGGCCATGCCGGAAGAGCAGTTTCCACTGCCTGCCGTCGATATCAGTAAGGTCGATCAGAAATTCTGGCGGCAGGAAGTTGATTATCCGACGAGCGAGACTAAGGGCACCGTCATCGTCGATACGCCGAACAAATATCTCTATCACGTGCTCGGCAATGGGCGGGCGATGCGCTATGGCATCGGCGTCGGTCGTGACGGCTTTGCCTGGGCGGGCCGTGCCGTCATCGCTTACAAGCGCCAGTGGCCGCGCTGGACGCCGCCGGATGAGATGGTTGCCCGCCAGCCAGCACTCCAGCCCTACAGCATTGCCAATGGCGGTATGCCCCCCGGCCTCAAGAACCCGCTGGGCGCGCGCGCCATGTATATCCATAAGGATGGCCGCGATACACTATATCGTATCCACGGGTCGCCCGAAGCATGGAGCATCGGCAAGGCCGTCTCTTCCGGCTGTATCCGTATGCTCAATCAGGATGTAATCGACCTTTATAACAATGTGCGCGATGGCAGCACGATTGTCGTGATCCCCGATCCGACAAAGGGTCAGCAGGTCACGAGCTAACCTCGGAGCACATCCCGAAAATGAAAAGGGCGCGAAAAACGCGCCCTTTTTCATGTGTGGTTTTCTGCCGGACTGAAGCTCAATAAGCATATTCCAGGAAGATCGGCTCGACGGAACCGGCCCAGATGCTGTTATAGGCTTTCAGCATACGCTCGGCATCGGTAATGCCAGCGGCGACGATTTCTTCCAGTGGCGCCAGGAAGTGGGTTTCGTCAAAACCGTCCGAGTTGAGCTTGTTGCGGTTCTTCAGGCCAAGACGCGAAATCTTCAGCGTTTCGCGGGCGATGCCTTCCAGCGGCTTGCCACGGAATGTTGCGGTGAGCGCCTTGGTGGGCACTTCGTTGCGCAGCGCCAGAACCTCTTCATAGGTCCAGTCCTTGGTCAGCATTTCCGCTGCCGTCAGCGCTTCTTCGTCATAGAGCAGGCCGACCCAATAGGCGGGCAGGGCGCAGATACGTCGCCATGGGCCGCCGTCCGCACCGCGCATTTCGAGGAAGCGCTTGAGGCGAACTTCCGGGAACAGCGTCGAGAGATGGTTGGTCCAGTCGCCCATATTCGGCACCGGATCGCTGACTTCACCCTTCAACGCGCCGTTCATGAACTGGCGGAACGTGACATGGGTGCAATCGTGATAACGGCCATCGCGCAGGATGAAATACATCGGAATATCGAGCGCCCAGTCGACATAATCGGCAAAGCCGAAATTTTCCGAGAAGACAAAGGGTAGCACACCGGCGCGCTGGTTGTCGGTATCACGCCAGATGTTCGAGCGCCATGACAGGAGACCGTTCGGTTTGCCCTCGGTGAAGGGCGAACTGGAAAACAGCGCCGTGGCGACCGATTGCAGTTTCATCGAAACCTGCATCTTGCGGCGCATGTCGCGTTCGGAGCTGAAATCGAGATTAACCTGAATGGTTGAGGTCCGGTACATCATGTCCAGACCTTCCTTGCCAACCTTCGGCATGTAGTTGGTCATGATCTTGTAGCGCGACTTCGGCATGACCGGCGTTTCGGCCAGCGTCCATTTCGGGCTGCCGCCGACGCCGAGAAAACGAATGCCCAGAGGCTCGGCGATTTCACGCACCTGGCTCAGATGCGCGTTCATTTCGCGGCAGGTCTGGTGAATGGTCGTAAGCGGTGCGCCGGAAAGCTCGAACTGGCCGCCCGGCTCCAGCGAAATTGCGCCCTGTCCGGTCGGCTCGACAAGGCCGATAATGTTGCCTTCGTCCATGATCGGCTCCCAGCCGAGCATGGCCTGCATGCCTTCCAGAATGGCCTTGATGCCGCGCGGTCCCGCATAGGGAACAGGGCTGTTGTCAGCGGTATAGAAAGGGAATTTTTCGTGCTCGGTGCCGATGCGCCAGGCATCCTTGGGTTTGTTGCCCCCGGCAAGATAGATCGCGAGTTCTTCAACGCCCGTCAGTGCCGTTTCGTCAGTCGTATCGCGCGCCATACAGTCTATCCCTGGTCGTATTTCAGCTTGTCAGCGTGATTGGACAAATTTGTCAAATCACGCAAGTCAATTTCATTGAACGATCGATTTAGAGAACATCATGCCGCATTTCTCCAGTCGCCGAGAACGGCCTGTACCAGAGCCATGGCGGCAACGGCTGCGGTATCCGCCCGCAAAATGCGAGGGCCGAGCGGAATGGCCGTCACGAAGGGCAGACGGTGCAGCACTTGCCGCTCTTCTTCCGAAAATCCGCCTTCCGGGCCGATCAGAAGCCCCGTTGGTCCGGTCTTCAAACCTTGCAGAATGCTCAACGGATCGTCCGATTCGTGACCCTCATCACAAAAGATCAGACGGCGCGACGGGGCCCACTGGTCGATAAAGCGGTCGAAGTGCACCGCGTCGCGGCATTCGGGTATGGCAAGCACACCGCATTGCTCGGCAGCCTCAATGGCATTGGCCTTTATCTTGTCGGTGCTGAGTTTCGGCACTTGCGTGTGCTGGGTGACGACCGGCTGCAAGACGCCAGCGCCCATTTCAACGGCCTTCTGCACCATATAATCAAGGCGGCCCTGTTTCAGCGGCGCGAAACAATAGACGAGATCGCTTGGCGCTGGCTGCGGGCGGGTCTCCTCAACAGGTACGAGCAGAACACGCTTCTTGCCTTCCGGCTTTAGCCAGGCCTTCCATTCACCGTCGCGCCCGTTGAAGACGAGAACTTCATCGCCTTCTTTCAGGCGCAGCACGTGAATGAGATAATGGGCAGCCTGCGGCGCAGCCTCCACCGGCGTTTCCGGGGCGAGGTCGTCCTCGATGTAAAGTCGTTGCATTCTGTAATTTGCGCGCATGATCGCATCGATGGCAGAGGGCAAGCCTGCCGGTCAAGCGCTTTGTGTGGCAGTTCTGCCAGCCTGCCGATTGAAAACCGCTCTCACATAACAAATGGCTTACACAAACAATTGATGGGAAATGGCTGGCGGTTGAATCTAATTAGATTGTATCCATATAGGTATGAAGCTATCTATTTGAATGGAATTGAAGTGATGAAACAAGCTTGGGTCGAATTCGCGCCGCTTCTTGCAAGCACCGCCAGAGGATGGCGGAAAGCCTTTGATGCGGCCATGGCGGAGCATGGACTTTCCGATGCGAAAGCTGTTCCTCTGATGACCCTCTTGCGGCATGGCGATCTGATCCCCCAGGGGGTGCTGGCCGAACGGGTCGGCATCGAGGGGGCGACGATCGTTCGTGTCGTCGATGAGCTGGAGAAGGATGGCCTGATCCTGCGCGTCGCCGACGATGCCGACCGTCGCGTCAAACTCATCCAGTTGACCGAAGACGGCCGCGCCCTTGCCACCAAAGTGGAAAAGTCTGCGGCCCGTCTTCGGACGCAGTTCTTAAGCGATTTCGACGCCGAACAGGTCGATGTCGCCATGGAAGTGTTGCGCAGGCTGAACGAGAAATTCCTGAACATCTGAACCAACCACACTGCCTTCGAAAAACAATGACCAAGCTTGCCGAA
This sequence comes from Brucella sp. NBRC 113783, assembly GCF_040372265.1. Classification (NCBI taxonomy): domain Bacteria; kingdom Pseudomonadati; phylum Pseudomonadota; class Alphaproteobacteria; order Hyphomicrobiales; family Brucellaceae; genus Brucella; species Brucella sp. NBRC 113783. The sequence continues at coordinate 231,529 of NZ_BAABRX010000004.1, forward strand.
ACAACCCCGAAATTCTGGGACGTCGTCTTTTCCCTAAAGACGTTCGCCGCCGGTATGCTTGCCTTGTGGATTGCGCTGATGGCCAATCTGCCAAATCCATACTGGTCGATTGCCGCCGTTTATATCGTCGCGCATCCGCTTTCGGGGGCCACCACATCCAAGGGCATCTATCGTCTGATCGGCACGATCATCGGCGGTGCGGTGACGATTCTTTTCGTGCCACATCTGATCAATTCGCCGGAAATCCTGACCGTCGCCATCGGCGTGTGGATGGGCGTCTGTCTGGCGATCAGCCTGCTTGACGGCACGCCGCGCAGCTATCTCTTCATGCTCGCCGGTTATACGGTGGCGATTGCAAGTTTTGCCGTGGTTACCGTTCCTGAAACCACCTTTGATTATGCGCTTGGCCGCGTCGAGGAAATTGCCATTGGCATTGTCTGCGCGGCGCTGGTCAATCGCCTCGTCTTTCCGCGCCACAGCGGGCCGGTTCTGGTCGGTCGCATCGACAACTGGCTGCGTGAGGGGTCACGGCTTGCCGTCGCCACCATGCGCGGCGAGGGCGCCAGCCCGCAATTTCTGCGCGACCGTCAGCGTCTGGCATCCGACGCGCTGGAACTGCGCAACCTGACCACCCATGTGGCCTATGACACCTCGTCCATTCGTGGCGTTGGAACCATGCTGCATGTGCTGCAACAGCGCATGGTGGCCGTGCTGCCGATCATATCCAGCCTGCACGATGTCATCGTGCTGAAGCCGGGTGAAGGCGAAAAGCCTTGGCATCCGGCTGTCCAGCAGCTTCTTGATGAAGCTTGCAACTGGCTCGAAAGCGGCGAAAATCTCAGCGAAGAGCGCCGCGCCGTTCTGTTGAAGCTGATCGACGAGATCGAGCGTCACGGCAAGGACGCCTCCAGCTGGGGTGAGCTTCTGCCGTTCAACGTGGCTGCGCGTGTCCGCGATCTGGTCCAGATCTGGAGCGATTGCATAACGCTGCGTCAGGATATCGTATCCGGTGCGAAGCGCGGCCATGCGCTGCGCTGGCGCCGTTACGACGCCCATCTAAAAGGGCGTCCCGCGCACCGCGATTATGGCATGGCGTTTCTGTCGGGCTTCTCGGCCTTTCTCGCAACCAGTGTTGCAACGGCCTTCTGGATCGCCACCGGCTGGTCACAGGGCAGTGCAGCCGCAATGATGGCAGGCATCTTCTGCTGTATCTTTGCGACGATGGACGACCCCGTGCCGGTGATGCGAAAGTTCAACTGGCTGTTGATGATCGTGATCGCAGCCGCTTTCATCTTCGAATTCGCGCTGCTGCCGCTGGTGGACGGTTTCTTCCCGCTGGCTTTGGTGCTGGGTCTGTTTCTGGTGCCTGCCGGTGTGCTTCTGGCAATTCCGTCGCAGTTTCTGCTGGGCATGGTGCTCTGTGTGAACCTGCCCAACATGCTCATGCTGCAAAGCCACGCCACGTCGGATTTCGTCACTTTTGCCAATGCCAATCTGGCAACGGTTGTCGGTATCGTCATTGCTGCGGTGATCACGTCTATCGTGCGCTCGGTCGGTGCCGAATGGAGCGTGCGGCGTCTGGTCGAGGCTGGCTGGCGCGATATTGTGGCGGCAACCGAACGCGGACCAAGCCGTCATCGCCGCCAGCATATGAACCGCCTGTTGCTGCGCATGATTGACCGCATCGGCATGATGACGCCGCGTCTGGCGCTGATCCCATCGGCGGATGTCGCCAAGGTCGATCTGCTGCGCGACCTGCGCAACGGGATGAATACCATCGACCTGCAACAATATCGCGCCAAGTTGCCCGAGCCCTGCCGCGAGGCGGTGGATGCGGTGCTGGACGGTGTCGGCGCGCATTATCGGGCTTTGTCCAAAGGCGGGCCGAACGGCCTGTCGCGTCAGGGCATCGACGAACAATTGCTCACCGCCATCGACAAGGCGATAGCGGTGATCATCGAAAGCGGCTCGCCAGCCGTTGCCCGCCGTCCGCGGCTCGCACTGGTGGCGCTGCGTTTCAACCTGTTTCCCAAGGCGCCGCCTTTTGCTTTGCCACCGCGCCCGCAATTGGAGCTGCCGCAAGCCGCCTGACCAACAGCAGCTTGAAGACTGAATGTGAACGATCATGAGACCTGAACTCGATATATACGGGATTTATATCCCGACCCTGGGCGTGCTGGCGCTTGGCGCCTATGTCCTCAATACGATCATGCAACGCCTTTTGGCGCGCGTGCGTTTCTACCGTTTTGTGTGGCACCGGCCCTTGTTCGATGCCGCCATGTATTTCTGCATTCTTGGCGCTGCCGCCATTATCTTGAACGGAATAGACTGATGAAAAAGCTCTTCGCACATACTGGCCGGGTTTTTCTCACCCTCGTCATGGTCACAATGGCGGGGCTGCTGGGCTGGCATCTCTGGGATTATTACATGAATGCGCCGTGGACACGCGATGGCAAGATCCTTGCCGATGTGGTGCGCGTTGCACCGGACGTGTCGGGTCTGGTGAGCGAAGTTCTCGTTCGCGACAACCAGACCGTCAAAAAAGGCGATGTGATTTTCCGCATCGATCAGGCGCGTTACAAGCTGGCGCTGCAAACGGCGGAGGCCAAGGTCGACAGCAGCAAGGCTGCGCTCGACATGGCCAATCGCGATCTCGTCCGTTATCGCCAGCTCAACGACACGACTGTGACCCGCCAGAAGCTGGAACAGGTTGAAACGACAGCCATGCAGGCCGAGGCGGCTTACCGTCAGGCCGGTCTGGACCGTGATCTGGCCGCGCTCAATCTGGATCGGTCTTCGGTCAAGGCGACGGTCAATGGCGTCATCACCAACTTTTCGCTGCAGCCGGGCGACTATGTCACCGCAGGTTCTGCCGTAACGGCGCTGGTGGATACGGATTCCTATTATGTCTCGGGCTATTTCGAAGAAAACAAGCTTGAGCGTATCAAGCTCGGCGATCCGGTGGTGGTCGATATCATGGGCAGCCACGTGCAGCTCAAGGGCAAGGTCGAAGGCATTGCCGGTGGCATCGAGGATCGCGAGCGCACCGCAACGACAAGCCTGCTTGCCAATGTCACGCCGACTTTCAACTGGGTGCGTCTTGCGCAGCGTGTGCCGGTGCGCGTCAAGCTTGAGGACGTGCCGGATGGCGTGCACCTCGTGGCGGGCCGGACCGTCAGCGTGTCGGTCGTCGAATAATCGACGTCCAATCGATCAAAGGCCCGGCTGTTGTCCGGGCCTTTTTCGTGTTAGCCAATGGCAAAGAATTTTCGAGGCTTGGTTATGCGGGTATTGGTCGTCCAGAATTATGATGGTGCGGGGCTCGGACAGATTGAGCCCGTCCTGAAAGAAGCCGGTTATGCGATTGATTTGCGCCTTCCCTACAATGGCGATGCGCTGCCCGCTGATGATACCGACCACAAGGCGCTTATTGTGCTGGGCGGCGAGCAGAATGCGCTGGCCGATGCCGAATTTGCCTATTTCCCGCATCTGCTCGATCTCATTCGTGGCTTTGGTGACAGGGACAAGGCGGTGCTTGGCATCTGCCTCGGCAGCCAGCTTGTGGCGCGCGCCTATGGCGGCGACAATATCCTCGACCGTCCGATGGAGTTCGGCTGGCAGGAAGTGCGCCTGACCGAAGAGGGCCTGAACGATCCGGTCTTATCGACGGCAGGCAGAGCGTTTCCGATCTTCCATTGGCACCGCGATACGTTCACGCTGCCAAAAGGTGCCGTGCATATGGCGCAAAGCGACATGACGCAGAATCAGGCCTACCGGATCGGACGGGCGGTCTATGGAACCCAGTTCCATTTCGAAGCCGATACCGCGCTCGTCAAACAGTGGAATGCCCAACTCGCCCACGAAATCGAAGATTTTGCGCCGGGCTGGGACAAGGCGTTTGCGCAACTTGCCGAGAGCGTTGGCCGCTCCTCAGACAGAGCGGGCGCGGCACTCGCCAAAGCCTGGATCGACCAGATTTAAACCCAACATTAACCTTGCGGATAGACTTCGCGTTGCTGCTTTGCCACATGCTGTGAGCAATGCGTTGTTTTGTGAAAAAAGCGCGGTGAACGACGCCGCCGTTCAGTTGCAGGTAACTTTTATCGGGTGTAACTGAACGCCGTCTCCCGGGCAATGATCGGTCGGGCAGGGCTTCACGCCATGCTCGCAACGGCGGCTCGTTTTATCGAATTTCATCCGGCAACCGTCGAAAGAGTTCCCGAATATGACCGCCAAGCATGCCGCCCTTCTTACCGTCCTGATGGTCTCCGCGATCGTGTTCATGGCTGTCGGCATCTTCACCGTCGATGCCGGTAACACCATGGTTTCGAGCGATGGTTACGGAATTTCCAGCGCTCATTAATTCGCTTCGATGAAGCGCTTTTCCGCGCCATCGATTGCGATTGCCGAGAGCAGGCCGCTCTTCCAGGCATAGGTGTCGAGATTGACGCGGTTGGGCTGAACATCGACCGCGCCTTGCGGCGTATGCCCATGGATGATCACCTTTGCGAGGGGACCGGTCCATTTCAAAAACAAAGTGCGTATCCAGATGAGGTCGTCCGGGTCCTGCTCTTCAAGCGGGACAACGGGGTTGACGCCTGCGTGGCAGAAAAAGAAGTCCCCGAACGACAGCCAGCGCGGCATCGAGCGTATGAAATCGACATGCGCTTGCGGTACGGCTTTCACCAGAGCCTCGTGTCCGCGCCGGGCTTTGTCCGGATCGGAAAAATCGAGTTCCACGCCATAGGAGCGCCCGGTCTCCACGCCGCCATGCAGAGCGAAGATGCCTGCCGTGTCGCCGGTGGCGAGATAATTGAGAAAGCCTTCGTCGTGATTGCCGAGAAGAGACAGGATGCGCGGATCGTGCGCAGCCGCCTCGATGAGAAAATCGAGCACTTCCTTGGATTGCGGTCCCCGGTCGATGTAATCGCCGAGATGGATGATGCGCCAGTCATGGACGGGGCGATGGTCGAGATCGGCGCGGATTAATCCGTGCATATCCTGCAACAGATCGAAGCGCCCATGCACGTCGCCAATGGCATAAAGGCGAATGTTCTGCGGGCCGCATGCATCCTTGAAAACCACACCAGTCATTCGCCGTCGTCCTTCACTTCCTTCACCGCATTGGTGCCCGCCCGCTGGCGGAAGCGCAGCTGCGACACGCGCTCGCGTTCTTCGTTCAGTTCGCGGTCATGGGTGGCCTGCTCGACGAAGCGGATATGCTTCTGCACCGCTTCACGGGCGGCCTGCGGGTTGCCAGCCATCACCGCGTCATAGATAGCGCGATGCTGCGAAAGGAACATGTCGGCGACGCCCGGATAGCTGTAGATGAGGCTGCGGTTGTAAAACACGCCATCCTTCAACAGCTGGTAGCAGGAGCGCAAAGTGTGCAACAGCACGATGTTGTGCGCGGCTTCGCCGACCGCATTGTGCAGCTCGACATCAAGCCGCGCTTCGGTGTCGAAATCGCTCGCGCCATGGGCCGTCTCCATCGCATGCATGATTTCCGTCAAAAGCGCCTTGTCGGCGGGTGTGGCACGCAACGCCGCATATTCGGCGGCGATGCTTTCGATCTCGCGGCGATATTCGAGATAGTCTGCGGTCGCCTTGCGGTGGTCGGCAAAAAGCTTGACTACGGGCGCGCTGAAGACCTGCCCGATCACATCGGCGACAAATGTTCCGCCACCATGGCGGGAGGTCAAAAGGCCAGCCGTTTCAAGGCGCTTCAAGGCATCGCGCAGGATGGGCCGGGAAATGTCGAACTGGCGTGCCAGTTCGCGTTCGCCTGGCAGACGGTCGCCGCCGCGCAGAACGCCCTCCAGAATGAGCGTCTCGATCTGGTATACGACGTCGTCCGCTGTGCGGCTCGCCTGTATGCGGGAAAAAATCGTTTCGGCCATGCCGTTCAAGCCCTCTGCGTATCGGCGGCAAGGTAGCCGCAAGGGACGGACCCGGCAACGGAATATAGAGCTTTTCCAGCAAAAGTGCGAAGCGGTTTGCGTCTGGAAATGCGTAAAAATAAATACTTAGAGCGGTTCCGACGATTCCGTCAAAACAGGAACCGCTCTATTGAAAATAAAGCCCGACTGGTGATCCAGCCGGGCTTTATGATGCTGGAAAAAAGGGGTTTTAAGCCTTTTTGCGCTTGCGCGTCGCAACCAGCACAAACAGACCGGCGACAACGCCATACATCGCCCATTTGAACGGCAACGCATCAGCCGTTTCGCTGCGGATCGGCAGCACGGTCACAGTGCCGGGGCGGCTTTCGACGCCGGATTTACCTTCGGCCTTGGCCTGTTCGATCTGTTGCGGGGACACGACCCATTCCGCACCGCGGGACTTGTCGTAGAACATGAAGCCGCAGCCGACGACAACGGCAACGATGATAGCGAGAATGAAGCGGATCGGAGTGTTCATTATCTTTCCTCAAAAGTCGGAACGATACGGCCAGCATGATGGGAGTTCATGCCGCACCGTATTTATATGCACGCTTTCTAATGCGCAGCGTTTCATAGTCGGCAAAAGACTTGATGTCTATTTTTGAGATGCGCCCTGTGGAGAACTGCCGCTCTCCCAATAGGGAACGGGCCCGTAAAGGTCGGCAAGATAGTCGATGAACAGGCGCACCTTGGCAGGCAGGAACTGTTTCGACGGATAGACCGCGTGAATGGCCACGTTGCGCGATGCGGTATAGTCGGGCAGCACCTGCACAAGCTTGCCCGCGGCCAGTTCAGGGCCGATATCCCAGGTGGAGCGCTGGGCAATGCCGAGACCGGCCAGCACGGCCTCGCGCACCATTTCGCTGGAATTGGTCTGGAGTGGTCCGACCGGGCGAATGACAATCGGGCCTTTCGGCCCTTCCAGCCGCCAAGGATCATTGTTGTGCGGCGCAAGGCAGATATGGGCCTGCAAATCTTCGATGGTCTCAGGCGTGCCGCGTTCCGCGATATAACCGGGCGATGCGACAAGCAATCGGCGGACCGGCGCCAGCCTGCGGGCCACAAGGGTCGAATCCGACAATTCACCGATGCGGATGGCGAGATCATAACCGTCGCCGACAATATCGACCATTTCGTCGGTCAATTGCATATTGACGGTCAGGTCGGCATTGGCGCGCATGAAAGGCACCAGATAGGGGGCGATATGCATGCGCCCGAAGGTCGTGGGAGCCGAGATTTTCAGCGTGCCGCGCGCATCCGCCGAGCGGCGCGCGACGAAAGCTTCCGCTTCCTCGATATTGGAAAGAATGGCCAGCACGCGCTCATGATAGCCCTGACCAGCCTCGGTCAGCGCGATTTGCCGCGTGGTGCGTTGCAGGAGCCGGGTGCCGAGGCGCTCTTCCAGACGACCGAGACGCTTGGAAACCACGGCAGGCGACAGGCCGAGATCGCGAGCCGCCGCCGACATGCTGCCGGTTGCGACCACGCGGGCAAAGATTTCCATATCGGCCAGACTGCTGCTCATCATGATCGTCTGATCCCCCGAATTGCCCTGCGCTTCAATTGCATCTAGCCCAGCGTTGCAAGGCTCCGCAAGCAATTATGCCACAGCGTGAAAACTGTTATGCGAAAGGTGCAAGTGGTAAAAATGATTTACCACTTGACGAATGCGGCGCAGGGTGCACTGTGCATGTTAGAGCTATTCCAGAAAAGATCGGGTCTGTCCATCTCGGTTGGCGTGGCGTTAAAACAGCGCGTTACGACCGTTCCGGTTCTCAAGCGAGGATGAAAACCGGGGCGGCATTTGAAGGCTGGCGGCACCTTGACGAAGAGGGTCTGCCCAGCGGCGGAGGAGCAAATGAGCGGATTGATTATGCCGGAGCCGGATGCGTCCGTCATGCAGCGGCGCGGGCAGATCGTGGATGATCTGCGCGATATCGTACCGGGCGAGGGCGTGGTCGATACGGTCAATGCGATGCGTGTGTTCGAGAGCGACGGCCTGACGGCGCATCGTTCGCTGCCGCTGGTGGTTGTGCTGCCGGAAACGGTCGATCAGGTCTCACAAGTTCTGCGTTATTGCCACGAGAATGGCATTCGCGTCGTGCCGCGCGGTGCGGGCACATCGCTGTCGGGCGGTTCCATGCCCTTGCAGGATGCGGTGCTGCTCGGCATGTCGCGCTTCAACCGCATTCTCGAAATCGATTATCCCAACCGTGTCGCCGTGGTGCAGCCGGGCGTGACCAATCTCGGCATTACCAAAGCCGTTGAGCATGAGGGCTTTTATTATGCGCCCGATCCGTCGTCGCAGATTGCCTGCTCGATTGGCGGCAACGTGGCGGAAAACGCCGGTGGCGTGCATTGCCTGAAATATGGCCTGACAGCGAATAATGTTCTGGGCATCGAGATGGTGCTGATCACCGGCGAGGTGTTGCGCCTCGGCGGCAAGCATCTCGACAGCGAGGGCTATGATCTTTTGGGTCTGATGACCGGCTCGGAAGGACTGCTGGGCGTGGTGACGGAAATCACCGTGCGTATCCTGCAAAAGCCGGAAACGGCGCGCGCCGTCATGGTCGGCTTTCCATCCAGCGAGCAGGCCGGCCAGTGTGTGGCCGATATTATCGGCGCAGGCATAATTCCCGGCGGCATGGAAATGATGGACCGACCCGCCATCAAGGCGGCGGAGGATTTTGTGCGCGTTGGCTATCCGCTCGACGTGGAAGCGCTGTTGATCGTCGAACTCGACGGCCCGCCGGTCGAGGTCGATCACCTGATCGGACGGGTTGAGGCGCTCGCACTGCGCAATGGTTCCACGACCTGCATTCTGTCGCAGTCGGAAGAGCAGCGTCTGGCTTTCTGGGCCGGGCGCAAGGCAGCTTTCCCGGCGGTGGGGCGCATTTCGCCCGACTATCTATGCATGGATGGAACCATTCCGCGCAAGGAACTGCCGCGTGTCCTGTCGGGCATGCGCGACTTGTCCGAGAAATACGGATTGCGGGTGGCCAATGTGTTCCACGCAGGCGACGGCAATCTGCATCCGCTGATCCTCTATGATGCGAATATCCCCGGTGAACTGGAAGCAGCCGAAAATTTCGGCGCAGATATTTTGCGGCTCTGCGTGAAAGTTGGCGGTGTTCTCACCGGCGAACATGGCGTCGGCATTGAAAAACGCGATCTGATGCCGGAAATGTTCAATGACATCGATCTCGACCAGCAGATGCGCGTCAAATGTGCTTTCGACGCCAAGCATCTGCTCAATCCGGGCAAGGTGTTTCCGCAATTGCGCCGCTGCGCCGAGCTTGGTCGCATGCATGTGCATCGCGGCGAGCTGGCCTTCCCGGATGTTCCCCGATTCTGAGTTGTGGTTTTGATCATGAGCGATGCAAATATTCTAAAGCCGCAGGATGAGGCGGGCGTTCTGGATGCGGTGCAGGACGCGCTGGCCAGCTCCACCCCGCTGGAAATTATCGGCCATGGCTCCAAGCGCGGCATTGGACACAGGGTCGATGCGGGCCGCGTGCTCGACGTGTCGCAGCTTACGGGCGTGACCCTGTACGAGCCGGACGAACTGGTGCTCTCGGCAAAGGCCGGAACGCCGATGGTCGAGATTGAAAAGCTTCTGGCCGACAACAATCAGTGCTTCCATTTTGAACCGATGGATTACGGTCCTTTGCTGTCGGGCGAGCGCGGTCGCGGCACGATCGGCGGCGCGCTGGCTGCCAATCTGTCTGGTCCGCGCCGTCTCAAGGCGGGTGCTGCGCGCGATCATGTGCTTGGCGTGCGCGTTGTGTCGGGACGGGGCGAATTGTTCAAGTCCGGCGGTCGCGTGGTCAAGAATGTGACGGGTTATGATCTGTCCAAGGGCATGGCCAATTCCTGGGGCACGCTGGGCGTCGCCACCGAGGTGACGTTCAAGGTTCTGCCGAAGCCGGAAACGGCGGCCACGCTTGTCGTGCGCGGGCTGACCGACGAACAGGCGGCGCGTGTCATGGCCATGGCTATGGGATCGCGCGAGGAGGTCGCTTCGGCAGCACATTTGCCGCCGACGGTTGCCAATCGCTTCCTTGATGGAAAGCTCGGCTGGGAAGCGGCGACCGTGTTGCGGCTTGAGGGCTTTGCGCCTTCGGTCGAGCATCGCAGCCGCCAATTGCAGGCATTGCTCCGCCAGTCCGGCATGGTGGAAGCGCTCGACGGGGCGCAATCGCAGCAGCTCTGGCGCGAAGTGCGCGATGTCCTGCCTTATGCCAATGCGGGCGACAATCGTGCTGTATGGCGTGTTTCGATGACGCCGATGCAGGGCTGGCAGATGGTGGACGAGTTCCGTCGTCATGCAGGCGTCGATGCCTATTATGACTGGCAAGGCGGCTTGATCTGGATGCGGATGGAGGCCGACCCGGAAGCGCAGATCTTGCGCAAGCTGATCGCCAGACATGGCGGCGGGCATGCGACGCTGGTGCGCGCGCCGGAGGCGATCCGCGCCGGTGTTGACGTTTTCGAACCGCAGCCAACAGCACTTGCGGCCTTGTCGCAGCGGTTGAAGCAGCAATTCGATCCGGAAAATATTCTCAATCCGGGCCGCATGCATTCTCATCAGGTTGGAGCGTGACACGATGCAAACCCATTTCAGCCCCGACCAGCTGCTCGACGCGAGCGTTCAGGAATCGGAAAAAATCCTGCGCAAATGCGTGCATTGCGGCTTCTGCACGGCCACATGCCCGACCTATGTGACGCTGGGCAATGAACTCGACAGCCCACGAGGGCGCATTTATCTGATCAAGGACATGCTGGAAAACGGGCGTCCTGCGGATGAGGAAGTCGTGCGCCATGTCGACCGCTGCCTGTCGTGCCTTTCCTGCATGACGACCTGTCCTTCAGGCGTCAATTATATGCATCTGGTCGATCATGCCCGCGCGCATATCGAGAAAACCTTCAAGCGCCCGTTCATGAACCGCTTTCTGCGTGGTGTTCTGGCGCAGGTTCTGCCTTATCCGGGCCGGTTCCGCGCAGCGCTGAAACTGGCAAAGCTCGGCAAGCCGTTTGCGCCGCTTTTGCGCAAGAGCGACGCCCTGAAACCCATGGCGGCGATGCTTGATCTCGCGCCGCAAAGCCTGCCAGCGGCGGTTCCCGTCGAAACCATCAGCGCCGCCAAGGGCGAAAAGCGCGGTCGGGTGGCAATTCTCAACGGCTGTGCGCAGCCTGTGCTCAATCCGGGTATCAATGCCGCCACCTTGCGACTTCTCAACCGCTTCGGCATCGAAGTGGTGACACCGAAGGGCGAAGGGTGCTGCGGTTCGCTGGTTCACCATATGGGCCGCGAGGAGCAGGCGCTGGAACAGGCGCGGCACAATGTCGATGTCTGGATGCGCGAGATCGAGGCGGGCGGTCTCGACGCGATCATCGTCACGGCGTCCGGCTGCGGCACGACGATCAAGGATTATGGGTACATGTTGCGGCTCGATCCGGCCTATCAGGACAAGGCTGCGCGGGTTTCGGCGCTGGCAAAGGATATCACCGAATATCTGACCGTCATCGACCTGCCGGAACCCGATGCGCCGCAGCCACTGACGGTCGCCTATCACTCGGCCTGCTCGATGCAGCATGGGCAGAAAATTGTGCGGCAGCCTAAAGACCTGCTCTCAAAAGCGGGCTTTACGGTGAAGGAACCGCTGGAAGGGCATCTGTGCTGCGGATCGGCTGGCACCTACAACATCATGCAGCCGGAGATTGCCGCCAAGCTGCGCGACCGCAAGGTGAAGAATATCGAGGCAACGGGTGCGGCTCTGATCGCAACCGGCAATATCGGCTGCATGACCCAGATCGCCACCGGCAGCAAGTTGCCGATTGTCCACACGGTGGAGCTGATCGACTGGGCCTATGGCGGGCCGAAGCCGGTCGCTCTCTCAGGCTCCCGTCTTCACTGACGCGGCATAGTGCAACGGAAAGCCCTTGAAGCTTTTCGTTTCTTTCAGAACGAAGGTCGTCTGCATTTCCTTGATACGCGGCAGGCGGCGGAGTGTGGACATGGCGAAATCGGCATAGGTGTCGAGATCGCGTGAGACCACCTGCAGCAGAAAGTCGGCATCGCCAGCGATGCTGTAGCAGGTGATCACGTCGTCGAGGTCCATCAGCTCGGCGGCGAACTGTTCCGCCTCCAACTCGCTGTGACTGTCGATCTTGATCCGCACGAAGGCCATGACGCCAAGACCGATTGCCTTGCGATTGAGATTGGCGCGATAGCCGTCGATCACGCCATCGTCTTCCAGCTTGCGCATCTTGCGCCAACTGGGGGAGGTGGACATGCCGACCTGATCGGCCAGCGCCTGATTGGTCAGGCGACCGTCTTCCTGCAAAGCTTCGAGAATGCGAATATCGGACGGTTCCAGCATGCTCATAAAATCTACCTGAATTATAGTAAGTTTGGGTAGAAGCTACCTTATCATGATCATAATCAGGTAAGAAAGGCAGGATCGCCCCGGAGATGCGGTGTATTTCTCAGACAGAAACACCAAAATTCTGGAGCCATCATGCAGGAAGATCTGCGTCTCGCCGTTATCGTCAACCCTGATCTGGCGCAGGGCCTTTTAGCAAATACGGTCGCGGCCATCTCAATCGGACTTGGTGCGCAGCTGCCGCAAGTTGCGGCGCGGCAACTGGTTGATCGCTCAGGCGTCGCCATCGACATCAGCTCCGACCGTCCTGTGCCGATCCTGCAAGCGGACGCGGAAACGATCCGGTCGATCCTGTTGAAAGCGGCTGCACATGAAGACAGGGAAGCGGTTGTGGCCTTTCCAGCCTTCGCGCGGGCAATGCATGTCTATGCGGAATATGAAACCACGTTTCCGAACCGCGATCTTGCCGCCGAGGTCATTGATGGGGTGGGGATCGCCGGTCCCGCCAAATGGGTCCGCTCACTGACCGGTAGTCTGAAATTATTGCGATAGAAAAAGCCGGGCAGGTGCCCGGCTTTTTGTTCGAATGCTTTGGATCAGCCCGCAGAGAACGTGGCCGGGTTCGGGCCGATACGGCCATCGGTCTTGTCCAGCTTGGTGATGGCATCGTGATCGGTGCCATTGAGGCTGAAATCGAAGACCTCGAAATTTTCCTTGATGCGCGCGGGCGTGACCGACTTCGGAATGACGATATTGCCGGTCTCGATATGCCAGCGCAGGATAACCTGCGCGACAGACTTGCCGTGTTTCGCGGCAATCGCCTTCAGCTTTTCGTCCTCCAGAATCTTGCCCTGCCCAAGCGGGCTCCAGGCTTCCGTGGCGATGTTGTGCTTGCCATGGAACAGGCGCAGCTCGTCCTGCTGGAACTGCGGATGCAGCTCGATCTGGTTGAGAACCGGCGTGACGCCGCTTTCCTTGAGAATGCGTTCAAGATCGGCGGTGCGGAAGTTCGACACGCCAATGGACTTCACGAGGCCCTCTTCCTTCAGCTTGATGAAGGCGCGCCATGTTTCCATGAACAGGTCTTTGGAAGGCATCGGCCAATGGATCAGATAGAGATCCACATAATCGGTGCCGAGCTTTTTCAGGCTGGTCGCAAACGCTTTCAGCGTCGACTCATAGCCCTGCTCGCTGTTCCAGAGTTTGGTCGTCAGGAAGATGTCGCCGCGTGCAATGCCCGAAGTGTTGATGGCTTTGCCAACGCCTTCTTCATTGCCATAGATCGCGGCAGTGTCGATGTGCCGGTAGCCCGCTTTCAGTGCTTCGCTGACCGCTGTAACCGCTTCATCATTGCCCACCTGCCAGACACCGTAACCGAGCTGCGGAATATGGTTGCCGTCATTCAGTTTTACGGTCGGTACGGTCATGAACTATCCTTTCCCTCCATCAAAATACGGCACCGGCTCATATCCGGTACAACCGCATTTCTGGCCGCCCTCTGGCGGCTCCGTCCATATTTTCTCAAATCATCACTGGCAGCATATGGGTGTTCGCGGGAAAAGCAAAAGCCTTTTCAGGTCGTTTTGCGACTTGTTGCAGGCTCTTTTCCTCAAATAATCCAACGTTTCAGAATTATGAATGGAAAAAGCCGCCCTGCGGACAGGGCGGCTTTGTTCAACTGTAAAACTGTTCCGCAACGGGTCAGCGAACCACGACGCGGGCGCCGATGGGAACCCGTTCGTAGAGATCGGTCACATCCTCGTTGCGCATGCGGATGCAGCCGGAAGACATGGCCTTGCCGATGGTCCATGGCTGGTTGGTGCCGTGAATACGGTAAAGCGTGGAACCGAGATAAAGGGCGCGTGCGCCAAGCGGATTGTTGACACCGCCATCCATGCGCGCAGGCAGGATGCGGCCCTTCTTGCGCTCGCGGGCGATCATTTCCTTCGGCGGCGTCCAGCTTGGCCATTCGGCCTTGCGGCTGATGCGCTGCGAACCTTTCCAGCTAAAGCCCTGCTTGCCGACGCCGACGCCATAACGCATCGCCGTGCCGCCGGATTCGACCAGATAGAGAAAGCGCTTGCCTGTATCGATGACGATGGTGCCGGGCTTTTCCTTGCCGGAATAGGAAACGCTCTGCGGCAGATAGGCCGGGTCGATCTGGCGCTTGGCCGGTGCCGTGGCCGGGTTTTGCGCCGGGCGCTGGTACGAAACCTGACGATAGCTCGATTTCTGCTTCTGGCGTTGCTTGACCGTTGTGCGGCGCACGGGCTGCTGGACGGTGCCGTCTGGCATCTGGCGCACGCGAGCAGGCTGGCCGTGCAGCTGCGCTACCCAAGGCGCGGACAGATCGGGACTGACTGCGACCGGCGGCAGGGTTGCATAACGTTCACTGGCGAAGGCCATGCCGGTGCTGACGACGGAAACGGCAATCGCCGCGAGCGATCCGATCAAAAGAAGATGACGTGGTTTCATGGTCCAGATCCGTCCCTCTTTGCGCCATCATCCGGGTTTCTTCACCTGTCTGGGTTCATTGGCGCGGTTGCCTGGCTGCACCTCCTGACATGCCCTGTCAGGAGAACAACGTTCAATTTCATGACGGGATTGTGCGCCCCAATGGAATCGTAAAGGTAAATTTCGGTCGCGTGTTCTGCCTGCCTGAAGCTCTAAGTAGAGTTGTGGTTAGCGTCGGGTTGCGTCACATGTTTAATGATCGATGAAGCTTTGCGCATGTCCCCGAAAAGTGGGAAACAGTTTTCGGATAGTGTCGTGAGCTAAGAAAATGGAGGCGGGAAAATGAGTGATGTTGCCGAGGTCAAGACAGGTTTGATCGTCAGCGAGGATGGCAAGACCCGCTGCTTCTGGCCGGGCGTCTTGCCGGATTATCTCGCCTATCATGATAATGAATGGGGCGTGCCGGTCTCCGACGATTTCCGGTTGTTCGAGAAGATATGCCTTGAAGGTTTCCAGTCGGGGCTGTCGTGGCTGACGATTTTGCGCAAGCGCGAAAATTTCCGCACGGCATTCGACGGCTTCGATTTCCACCGCGTTGCACAATATGACGAAAAAGACGTGGAACGCCTGCTCGCCGACAAGGGTATCGTGCGCCATCGCGGCAAGATCGAATCGACCATCAACAATGCAAACCGCGCCATTGAACTGGTCGCGGAAAAGGGCTCGCTAGCGGCCTATTTCTGGTCGTTCGAGCCGGGTGCGGCGGACCGCCCCGCCGTGGTCGATTATCCGACGCTGGTGGCCAATCCGAAAACCGATACATCCATCCGCATCTCCAAGGATTTGAAAAAGCGCGGCTGGTCCTTCGTCGGGCCGACAACGGTTTATGCCTTCATGCAGGCCATGGGTCTGGTCAACGACCACATCGAAGGCTGCCACTGCCGTGCCCAAATAGAAAAACTGCGGCAGGCATTCAAGCGGCCCCAATAAGCTACGCGCCAAGAAACAGGGATTGCTAAGGAGCAGTCTTTCTGCCAGAAAAACGCGCTTGTTCGGAGATTGGCTATGGATTTGACATCGCTCATTGCTTTCGCGGGTATTCTGGTCGTTGCTGCGGGCACGCCGGGGCCGAATGTCGGCGCATTGGTTGCGCGTGTCATCAGCCGTGGGCATAAGGGCGTCTTTCCATTCATGTTTGGCCTCTGGCTCGGCGATGCCGTGTGGCTGTCGCTTGCCGTCTGGGGCCTGTCCGCTCTCGCCAACAGCTTCCACACCGCGTTTCTGGTGCTGAAATATGCGGGCGTGGCCTATCTGATCTATCTGTCGTGGAAAATGTGGACCGCCCCGGTCAATGAAGAAGCGGATGAAAACGCCATTCCGCGCGAGGGTGAAGGGCGCAAGCTTTTTCTCAGTGCACTTGCCGTCACGCTCGGCAATCCGAAGATCATGGTCTTTTACATCGCCATTCTGCCGACGGTCGTGAATATCAACCACGTTTCGCTTGTCGGCTGGGCAGAACTGCTGGCTGTCATGTTTGTCGTGCTGGCGGCAGTAGACACCGCATGGGTGGTGCTGGCCGCGCAGGCCCGGCGCGTTTTGCGCAGCCCGCGCATGATGCGCATTGCCAATAGAACCAGCGCTGGCGTGATGGCGGGCGCTGCCGTCGCCATTGCCGCACGCTGAACACGCTTCCCGCACTTGCCGCAACGGACTTGATCGGTTAGGAAACCGGCAACGGGTTTGCTGCCGGTTTTTCCGGCATGTATTGTATATATTTAGCGATCAGGCAGGAAAAATGGCCGATAAAGCGGACAAGATGAAGGCGCGGCTGCCGCGCGGGTTTGTCGATCGGGTTCCGGACGACTTGCGCGCCGCCGAAAAGATGATGGCGACGATCCGCGAAGTCTATGACCTCTATGGCTTTGAGCCGGTGGAAACGCCGCTGGTGGAATATACCGACGCGCTCGGAAAGTTCCTACCGGATCAGGACCGTCCGAATGAAGGTGTGTTTTCCTTTCAGGATGACGATGAGCAGTGGCTGTCGCTGCGCTACGATCTGACCGCGCCGCTGGCGCGCTATGTCGCCGAAAATTTCGAGCAGCTGCCGAAGCCTTATCGCAGCTATCGCAATGGCTGGGTGTTCCGCAATGAGAAGCCGGGCCCGGGCCGCTTCCGTCAGTTCATGCAGTTCGACGCCGACACGGTTGGCGCGCCGAACGTCTCTGCCGATGCCGAAATGTGCATGATGATGGCCGACACACTGGAGCGCCTTGGCATTCGTCGTGGCGACTATGCGATCCGCGTCAACAACCGCAAGGTTCTGGACGGTGTGCTGGATGCCATCGGCCTTGAAGGCGAGGGCAATGCTGCCAAGCGCCTGAACGTGCTGCGCGCCATAGACAAGCTCGACAAGTTCGGCCCGGAGGGCGTGCGCCTTCTGCTCGGCAAGGGTCGCCTCGACGAAAGCGGCGATTTTACCAAGGGTGCTGAACTTAGCCCTGCTGCAATTGAAAAGGTGCTGGCCTTTACCGCCGCCGGTGGTACGACCGGAGCCGATACGATTGCCAATCTGCGCGCCGTCGTTGCAGGCAATGCCAAGGGCGAAGAAGGTGTCACCGAACTCTCCGACATGCAGGCGCTGTTCTCGGCAGGCGGCTATGATGGCCGCGTGAAGATCGACCCGTCCGTGGTGCGCGGTCTTGAATATTACACCGGCCCGGTTTTCGAAGCCGAACTTCTGTTCGACGTGACCAATGAAGACGGCCAGAAGGTCGTGTTCGGTTCGGTTGGCGGCGGTGGTCGTTATGACGGCCTCGTGTCGCGTTTCCGTGGCGAGCCGGTTCCGGCGACGGGCTTCTCCATCGGCGTTTCGCGCCTGATGACGGCGCTGAAAAACCTCGGCAAGCTGGATGTGTCGGATGTCGTCGGCCCGGTCGTCGTGCTGGTGATGGACAAGGACACGGAAAGCCTCGGTCGTTATCAGAAGATGGTCTCCGATCTGCGGCAGCAGGGCATCCGCGCTGAAATGTATGTCGGCGGTTCCGGCATGAAGGCGCAGATGAAATATGCCGACCGTCGCGATGCGCCATGCGTGATCATTCAGGGCTCGCAGGAGCGCGAAGCCGGTGAAGTGCAGATCAAGGATCTGGTCGAGGGCAAGCGCCTTTCCGCCGAGATTGAGGACAATGTGACCTGGCGCGAGAGCCGTCCGGCGCAGATCACCGTCAAGGAAGACGGACTGGTCGAAGCGGTTCGGGAAATTCTCAGCAGTCAGGCGCAGGACCGCGCTCAAGCCGCAAAGTGATCGGAATCATGGTTGCAACGCGCACATCGCCGGTTTTCAACGCGCTTCGCACTGAGCTTGATGCGCGCGATGCCGATCTGGTGGAAATACCGCTGATCCAGCCTGCCGATCCATTTCTGGATATGGCGGGCGAGGATCTGCGCCGTCGCATTTTCCTCACCGAAAACGAGAATGGCGACAGCCTGTGCCTGCGGCCGGAATTCACCATTCCGGTCTGCCGCAACCATATTGCGCTCAATGCCGCAACGCCGAAGCGTTACGCTTATCTCGGCGAAGTGTTTCGCCAGCGCCGTGACGGCGCGGCTGAGTTTCTTCAGGCAGGCATCGAGGATCTGGGTGCTGCCGATGAAGCGGCTTCGGATGCGCGCTCGATTGCCGATGCGCTGTCCTGTGTGCGTTCCGTTGTCCCTCAAGCCAAGCTCGAAATCGTGCTGGGTGACCAGTCGGTTTTCGCAGGCATGCTGAAAGCGCTTGGTTTGCCGCAGGGCTGGCGCAAGAAGCTGCTGCGTTCCTTCGGTGATGCGCATTCCATGCAACTGGCTCTGGCCGAACTGACGGGCGACAAGCTGCGCGATTCGCTGCCGGAAACGCTGGCCGTTCTCGTTGCAGAAGGTGACGAAACCGGCCTTGCGCGCACGCTGGAAGCAGAAATGCTGGAAGCTGGCATTTCGCCGGGCGCTGGCCGTTCGCCTGCGGAAATCGCCCGCCGCCTGATCGAAAAGGAAGATCTGGCCGCCACGCGGTTCCCCGCTTCGGCGCTCGATCTGCTCAAGCAGTTTCTGGAAACCCATGTCACGCTCGATTCCGCGGCGGTGACATTGCGGGCCTTCGCATCCGAAAATGCGCTCGATCTTGGCGCTGTGCTTCAGAAATTCGAAGCCCGTGCCGAAGCGATTGCCGCGGCTGGCATCAAGACCAGCGATATCGTCTATGACGCGTCGTTCGGGCGTCCGCTCGATTATTATACCGGCCTCGTTTACGAAATCCGCGCCGCGGCCGTAGAAAAGGATGCGGTTCTGGCGGGCGGCGGTCGTTACGACCGGCTTTTGACCATGCTCGGCGCTTCCGAAAACATTCCCGGCGTCGGCTTCTCGATCTGGCTGGACCGGCTGCAAGTGCTGGCGGGAGCAACGAAATGAGCGTCACATTGGCATTGCCGTCCAAGGGGCGGCTGAAGGAACAGACGCTCGCCGTTCTCGAAAAGGCCGGTTACAAGGTGATCCTGCCGGATGACGACCGTAATTATCGTGCGCGCGTCGAAGGCGAAGACGATCTCGATATCCTGTTCCTGTCGGCTTCCGAGATTGCCCGCGAGCTGGGTTATGGCAGCGTTGATATGGGCGTGACAGGCGAAGACCTCGTGCGCGAAACACTGGCCCATGCCGATGAGCGCGTGGCCATCGAGGCGGAACTGGGTTTCGGTCACGCCGATGTTGTTGTCGCCGTGCCCGAAGTCTGGCGCGATGTGACCAGCATGGCCGACCTTGATGACGTGGCTGCCGATTTTCGCCAGCGTCATGGTCGCCGTTTGCGCATCGCCACTAAATATTGGCGTCTGACGCAGCAGTTCTTCTCGCAAAAGCATGGCATTCAGGTCTATCGCATCGTGGAAAGCCTCGGCGCGACCGAAGGCGCTCCGGCGGCAGGGTCCGCCGACATGATTGTCGATATTACGTCCACCGGCTCCACCTTGCGCGCCAATCGTCTCAAGGTGTTGGAAGATGGCATCATCCTGCGCTCGCAGGCCTGCCTCGTCTCGGCGCGCCGCAGCCATGGCAATGCCCGTGTCGCGGAAATTGCCGAGCGTATCCGCAAGGGTCTCGTGGCCTGACGCTTTCGTTATGCTATGACGTTCAATGAAAAGCCGGTCTGAGTTCAGACCGGCTTTTGTGTTTTGGATTAGCGTTTCGGTCTGCTGCCAACGAGGCCATAAAAGGCGATATAGACATAGCAGATGATCGGCATCAGGAAGGCGTAATGAAGGCCGACCGTATCCGCCAGCGCGCCCTGGATCAGCGGAATGATCGCGCCGCCGACAATGGCGAGATTGAGAAT
Source organism: Brucella sp. NBRC 113783 (assembly GCF_040372265.1). Classification (NCBI taxonomy): domain Bacteria; kingdom Pseudomonadati; phylum Pseudomonadota; class Alphaproteobacteria; order Hyphomicrobiales; family Brucellaceae; genus Brucella; species Brucella sp. NBRC 113783. Next base: position 251,667 of record NZ_BAABRX010000004.1, read on the forward strand.
TGCTGAACCCTGGCTGGTATGTTTGCCAAGTCCATGCAGCGCCAGGCTGAAGATGGTCGGGAACATGATCGAGTTGAACAGGCCAATGGCCAGAACCGCCCACATGGAGACATTGCCGATTGTCGCGACCGTGAGGAGCAGCAACAGAATGGCCACGACGGCATTAAAGGCCAGCGCCTTGCCGTCATCGATATAGCGCATGGCTGCCGAACCGATGAAGCGGCCAACCATGGCGCCACCCCAGAAATAGGCGACGTGATGCGCAGCTTCGGTTTCGGACAGTCCGACCACGCTCGGGTCACTCAGGAAATTGACGAGGAAGCTGCCGACGCTGACTTCCGCGCCCACATAGACGAAAATGCCGATGGCGCCCAGCACCAGATGCCGGTACTGCCAGGCAGAACCTTCGTCCGCGACCGCGCTTTCTTCCGCTTCCACATCCGGCAGTTTCAGGATGGCGAAGACGATGGCGAGGACGACGAAGGCCAGTGCCAGCAGGAGATAGGGAAATTTGACTGCATCCGCTTCGGACGCGACGGTAGCGTCGGTGGTTGCAGCAGACAGGATCAGCAATGCGCCGAAAAGCGGTGCAATCGTAGTGCCGAGCGAGTTGAACGCCTGTGTCAGCGTCAGGCGGCTGGCGGCTGTTTCCGGCTTGCCGAGGATCGTCACATAGGGGTTTGCCGATACTTGCAGGATCGTCACGCCGGAAGCCAGCACGAAAAGCGCACCGAGAAACAGCCCATAGACCCGGTATGACGCCGCCGGGATGAACAGCGCGCAGCCAATCGCAGCGACCACAAGGCCGACGACGATGGCGCGTTTATAGGAGATGCGTTTGACCAATGCTCCGGCGGGCAGGGATACGATGAAGTATGCGCCGAAGAAGCAGAACTGGATCAGCATCGACTGGGTATAGTTGAGCTGGAAGACGTTCTTCAGATGCGGGATCAGAATGTCGTTGAGGCTGGTGATGAAGCCCCACATGAAGAACAGAACGGTCAGGCTGGTCAGCGCGAAACCGAAATTTCCAACAGGGGTTGAGCCAGTGGGAGACTGACTGCGGGTTGCGGTGGAAACAGACATTTTTCTCTACAATCTATGCTTGGGGAGGAATTTGGGCATGCAATGGATCGTTTGCGGAGCGGTGGTCATTAAATGCTGAAATGGGAGGCTTAATTATCGGGGTGCTCTGCCCGCACAAACTATATCGGAAGAAGATTCTGAAAAGGTTGTTTCGATAAAAATTGCGTGTTCGCGCTGGCGGTGCGAAAGCGGTCGAGAGCAGAACAAAAAAGCCGCGCCCGATGTTTCATGCGGACGCGGCTTTATTCATTTCATGCGCACCGCCCAATAGTATCGAAGGCGGTGCGTTGTGATTCAGGCTTTGATCAGCCGCGCTTGGCGTCGATCGACAGCGAGCCTGCGCCATGCAGAGCGAGCAGGAAGAGACCGCCAGCGATGGCAAGGTTCTTCTGCGCCATCAGGGCGTTCATGCCTTGAGAAAAGTCCATGTGCGCAACGAGCGTTGCACCAATGGTGAACAGGCCGACGATGGCGGCTGCGATACGGGTCTGGAAGCCAACGAGAATGGCGATGCCGCCCACGAACTCAACGAGGCCGACGACCACAGCCGTAACCGTTGGAAGCGGGAGGCCGATGCTGGAGAAATAACCAGCCGTGCCGGAAATAGCCGTCAGCTTGCCGAAACCGGCAATGATGAAGAGGATCGAAAGAAACACGCGGGCGATGAGTGTTACAGCGCCGTTGGACTGTGGGGTAATCGAGGACATGGGGGAGCTATCTCCTGTTGAACTAAGCCACCAATTATCGACTAACTACTGTCAAGAAAAGACGTATAATTCTCGACAGTTCGTTCACTGCATGTAGACGATCATTTGCCCCTGATTATTCAGGCGCAATCATGCGCTCCGCCCGGACGAGCCGGTCGTAGTCTTCGGCGCTCACAAGCCCACTCGCCAGCGCTTCCTCGCGCAGGGTCGTGCCGTTCTTGTGTGCGGTTTTGGCGATCTTCGCTGCACCGTCATAGCCGATGGCGGGCGCCAGCGCGGTCACCAGCATCAGCGACCGGTCCAGCAATTCCTTGATGCGGGTTTCATTGGCTTCGATGCCGTCCACGCAATGATCGGCGAAAGAGACCATCGCATCGCTGAGCAGGCGGATCGATTGCAGGACGTTATAGGCGATGACCGGCTTGAAGACGTTCAGTTCGAAATGGCCCTGGCTCGCGGCGACAGTCACGGCGGTCTGGTTGCCAAAGACCTGCGTTGCCACCATGGTCATGGCCTCCGCCTGTGTCGGGTTCACCTTGCCGGGCATGATGGACGAGCCCGGCTCGTTTTCCGGCAAGGACAATTCGCCAAGGCCGGAGCGCGGGCCGGAACCCAGGAAGCGGATATCATTGGCGATCTTGAACAGATCAGCCGCCAGCGCGTTCAGGCTGCCATGGAAGTTGAGAACCGCGCCATGGCTCGCCAGCGCTTCAAACTTGTTCGGCGCGGTCTTGAAGGAGAGGCCGGTGATTTCGCTGACCGCATCGGCAAAACCGGTGTCGAAGCCAATCGGCGCATTGAGACCGGTGCCCACCGCCGTACCGCCCTGCGCAAGCAGGAAAACATCGGCCAGCGATTGCTCGATACGATGACGCGCATATTCAAGCGCTGCGCGATAGCCGGAAAATTCCTGCCCAAGCGTGACGGGCGTTGCATCCTGCGTATGGGTGCGTCCGATTTTGATGATGTCCCGGAAGGCGTCTTCCTTGACCTTGAGCGCCTTGGTCAGATGCTCCAGCGCCGGGTAAAGGCGATTGACGGCTTCAACCGCCGTGGCGATGTGGATCGCTGTCGGGAAGCTGTCATTGGACGACTGGCTCATATTGACGTGGTCGTTCGGATGAACCGGCTTCTTGGAACCTTTTTCGCCGCCAAGCAGTTCGATGGCGCGATTGGAGATCACTTCATTGGCGTTCATGTTCGACTGCGTGCCGGAACCGGTCTGCCAGACGACGAGCGGAAAATGATCGTCAAGCTTGCCTTCAATCACTTCGGAAGCTGCAACCGCGATGACCTGACCGAGAACCGGATCAAGCTTGCCGAGCGCAATATTGGTTTCCGCTGCGGCGCGTTTCACAACGCCCAGAGCATGGACGAGCGGCAGGGGCATGCGCTCGCCGCCGATCTTGAAATTCTGCAAGGAGCGCTGCGTCTGCGCGCCCCAATAGCGGTCGGCGGGAACATCGATCGGTCCGAAAGTATCTGTTTCGGTACGCGTGGCGGTCATTTCATGTCTCCGGCTAGCTTTCAGCCCGCAACCGGGCGTCATGGCAATGAATATAGCACTACCGAGGGATTGGTAGCTCCGTATTTTCCTTACGTCGCTATTTGACAAAATATGATTATAAAATTCAACTTTATTTGAGCGGAAAATTTCCGCGTTCTTCAGTTGTCTTCATTATCGTCGTCGCCGCCCTCGGTTTCGGAGATCCACGCGGTCGGTTCGATCTTGCGCTGGGTCTTGCTGTCGGTGAAGGTCCACCAGCCGGTGTCGGTCTCGTCCCACTGCCCCCCGCCAGCGTTCAATTGCGCCAGCGAACGATATTGCGCGATGGATTCATTCCGCTGGTCGTCTTCGTCGGTCCAGACGACCGTAATCTTGCGACCATCCTTGGGGGCAGTGTCGATAGGCAATTCTTTGCGCATGAGATTTTCCGTCCTCTTTCCGTTGCGATAACGATAGGGCAAAATCGGCGGGAGGCAAGTTGAAGCGCGTCGGGCAAAAGCACGAACGGGCCTGCATTCGCAAATACGCACAAAAATGTGGTCGCCGGAAATCTGTGAAAGAAGCGTCTGAAAGTGGAAAGGCAGGCCGAAGCCTGCCTTTCCTGTCGCCTGAGACAGGACTTCCGGGGTGCGGGGGCAAACTGGAAGTCCATCTCATTTCAACCGGATTGACCACGAATGGTTGCCTCAAGTCAATGAGAACTTGCTAAAATAGAATTTTATCTTGGGCAAAGGGGGCGAAGGGTAAATTTTTTATAAATCACAGATGGTTACGCTGCGTAACAGAAAGGCGCCCAGTGGTCGCGATCCCGCATCGGAGCGGGTGCATAATTGGGCGTTGCATCAGTCCTTTAGGCATAAAAAAACCTCCGGTCGAAACCGGAGGTTCTCTTTAAAGTAGTGCTTTATGGACTTGCTTGAAGTCCATGCCGCCACCCGCGCCGCTTTGCGGCGCAGGCTTATCCACTCATGGGCGTGCTTTATGGATTTCTTAGAAATCCATGCCGCCCATGCCGCCCATGCCGCCAGGCATGCCAGCCGGAGCTGCATCCTTCTTCGGCAGTTCAGCGATCATGGCTTCCGTGGTGATCAGCAGGCCAGCAACCGAAGCTGCATTCTGCAGGGCCGTACGGACAACCTTGACCGGGTCAACGATGCCGAGAGCGATCAGATCGCCATATTCGCCGTTGGCCGTGTTGTAGCCAAAGGTGTCGGAGCCGTTTTCGAGGATCTTGCCGACGATGACCGAAGCTTCTTCACCAGCGTTGGTCGTGATCTGACGGGCCGGAGCCTGGATCGCACGACGAACGATGTTGATGCCAGCTTCCTGGTCAGCATTGATGCCCTTGGCCTTGATCTGAACCGAAGCGCGGAGCAGAGCGGTGCCGCCGCCAGCAACGATACCTTCTTCAACCGCAGCGCGGGTTGCGTTCAGGGCGTCGTCAACGCGGTCCTTCTTTTCCTTCACTTCAACTTCCGTTGCACCGCCGACGCGGATCACGGCAACGCCGCCAGCGAGCTTGGCAAGGCGTTCCTGAAGCTTTTCACGGTCGTAGTCCGAAGAGGTTTCGTCGATCTGCTGCTTGATCTGGCCAACGCGCGCGTCGATTTCGGCCTTCTGGCCTGCACCGTCAACGATCGTGGTGTTTTCCTTGGAGATCGACACCTTCTTGGCGCGGCCGAGCATGTCGAGCGTAACGCTTTCGAGCTTGATGCCGAGATCTTCGGAGATAACCTGACCACCGGTGAGGATCGCGATGTCTTCGAGCATGGCCTTGCGGCGATCGCCGAAGCCAGGAGCCTTGACGGCAGCAATCTTCAGGCCGCCACGCAGCTTGTTGACGACGAGGGTAGCAAGAGCTTCGCCTTCAACGTCTTCAGCGATGATGAGGAGCGGCTTGGAGGTCTGAACGACAGCTTCGAGAACCGGCAGAAGAGCCTGGAGGTTCGAGAGCTTCTTTTCGTGCAGAAGGATGTAGGCGTCTTCGAGGTCAGCAACCATCTTTTCAGGGTTGGTGACGAAGTACGGCGACAGGTAGCCGCGGTCGAACTGCATGCCTTCAACGACTTCGAGTTCGGTTTCGGCAGTCTTGGCTTCTTCAACCGTGATGACGCCTTCGTTGCCGACTTTCTGCATCGCTTCAGCGATCATCTTGCCGATTTCGGCTTCGCCGTTAGCGGAGATCGTGCCAACCTGTGCAACTTCTTCCGAGGTGTTGATCTTCTTGGCCTTGCCGAGAAGGTTTGCAACAACTTCCGAAACTGCGAGGTCGATACCGCGCTTCAGGTCCATCGGGTTCATGCCAGCGGCAACAGCCTTGGCGCCTTCCTGAACGATGGCCTGACCGAGAACGGTCGCGGTGGTGGTGCCGTCACCGGCAGTGTCGTTGGTCTTGGAAGCCACTTCGCGCAGCATCTGTGCGCCCATGTTTTCGAACTTGTCTTCCAGTTCGACTTCCTTGGCGACCGAAACGCCGTCCTTGGTGATGCGCGGAGCGCCGAAGGACTTGTCGATCACGACGTTGCGGCCTTTCGGGCCGAGCGTGACCTTAACAGCGTCAGCGAGGATATCGACGCCGCGCAGCATCTTTTCGCGCGCAGTGCGACCGAATTTTACGTCTTTTGCAGCCATTTTACTCTCCTGGGAATATCCCGGTCAGGTATGGTGAATTGGTTTTGAGGCAGGAGCGAAACCGCTCTGTCTCTTTGTTTTTAAGCATTATCCTACGCAAAACCGCTTAGCACTTTTGCTGGAAATGCTCCGGGCTAAATGAATTAGCCGACGATACCCAAAATGTCGGATTCCTTCATGATCAGCAGGTCTTCGCCCCCAATCTTGACTTCCGTGCCCGACCACTTGCCGAACAGAACGCGGTCGCCAGCCTTGACGTCCAGCGGAACGAGCTTGCCAGCTTCGTCACGAGCGCCGGCGCCAGCAGCGACGACTTCGCCTTCCTGCGGCTTTTCCTTAGCGGAATCAGGGATAATGATCCCGCCAGCGGTCTTTGCTTCCGATTCAACGCGACGAACGACGACGCGGTCATGAAGCGGGCGGAACTTGATATCAGCCATGGTATAACCCTTGGTGTTATAGACGTTGAACCCTGTTATGCGGATCAAGCCGATCCGCGCTGTTAGCACTCTCTCTTCCAGAGTGCTAACGTGCCTTTGAGATAGAGGCCGTATCTTTTCTTGTCAAGATTGCCTGAAAAATTTGACAGGCGAATGATGGTTAATTTGCACCGTTCGCGAAGGGATCGGGCGGCCCAACATGCGGAGGGCCGGGTGGCCCGCTCCGCATATGGTGGTTCGGTTTGCAGGATCAACCCGCGATGCGCAGGTTTGACAGCTCATCGCCGATCTGACGGAAGGTTTCGGCCAGTTCGCCGCCCGTGGTGTTCCAGAACAGTTTCGCTGGCTTGCCGCCGTCGAGGCGAACACGGGAATCGGACGAGCAGGTTTTTAGAAGCTCCATCTGGGCTTTTTCGTCCGTTTTGCTGCTGTTCAGGTCCACCGCGACGGTCATAATGATGATGTTGGCATTTTTCGCGTTGTTGCAAAGCGTAGCAAAGCGGGCATTCATCGCTTTGGTGTAGACGCCGTTATCTTGCGAAACGGAGACGCCGCTTTCCTGAAACAGCCGGGTCTGGCTGTAGCCCTTCGTGGTGCGGCTCGTATAGCCATGCGCCGAATAGTAGGACAGATTGCTGGCCTTATCCCTGTTCGATCCTGCTAGCGAATTATAGGTGTAGTAGGTATTAGCGCCGTCGGTGAGCACGATGACGACCTTGTCGTTGCCGCGGTCGGTCGACGGGCGACCCTCCGTAAAGGGTGCACCCTGGACGAGCGTGCGCCAGCCCCAAGCCATGCCTTCGGGCACATTCGTACCGCCATTCGGTTGCATGGCCTTGATGGCCGTCTTGATCGTGGCCTTACCCGCATCGTTGGTGATATCAGTCAGGCGCGTGATGGCTGTAGTAGTACAGCTGTAATTCGGGCCACCGCCATCAGAACGCTTCGACAGCACGTTGTTCAGATAATATTTCTTGAGGTCCTTCTGGCGGGCCGCGCCGCTCAATTTCAAATCGTCCGTCCACCAGCTGTTCAGCGTAAGATTCGTCGGGTTGTTTTTCGAATCGACATCGTAATACTCCGCCGGACCAAACATCGGCACAAACAGAGTTTCCGGTTTGCTCTCGGTTGGGGGCGTCACGTCCAGCGCCAATGCTCCGGGACGCGCCTCGACACATCCCGCCCATGGAATCCAGGAGGCGGACGAACGCTTTGCAAGATCGGCATAGAGCGCGGCGCGGGAAAATGCCTTGTTGTTGTCCGTGCCCCAGCCGCTGCCCGATTTGAAGTAAAGGCCGCTGCCTTTCGGGTTTTCGATGATGCTGCGCGTATTATCGATCTCAACAGGCAGGGTGAAGTTTTCGAGGTTGACCGGGGAGGTCCCGCTTGGGTCCATCCATGTTTCTTTAAGATAGTTCGGCCCGACATTGACCGATCCGGCAAAAGGTACGAGCGAAAACTGTATCGGCTTTTCAACACGCGTAATCAGCGCCGATTGTGCAGCCATGGTGTCGACAAGCTGCGTTGCGGCATCTTTAAGCAACTGCAGACGTTGCTTGTTCGAACCTGCGCCGGTGTCATTCATCGAGCCTGAATTATCGAGCACAAGCGCCACTTCGACGGTGTTCTTCAACCGGACGAAGGAACTCATCGCATATTGCTTGTTGTCCCAATCGTCAGCCGAATTGGTCAGCTGGGCTGCGATGGAACCAAACAGCGATGGATATCGGAAGCTTGCGGTGGCCTCGATCTGCTGGTCATCGTTCGATGTTCGAGGAAAGTTGATGGCAAAGGCGACGCGGTCTGCGGCAAGGGCGGTCAGGTTCACATTGAAGACCTTGCCGCCATAGGCCTGCATGTCGGCCTCGCTCGCGCCGGTCGAAAAGCGCTTGCCGACCGCCAGCGCCGCAGCGTCAAGCGCGGCCTGCACGTTGTTGCGGGTGCGCATGAGATTGGTCGCATCGATCGCGACCATACCGACAAGGAGCAGCGGCACCAGCAATATGGCGGTGATCATCGCGAAATTGCCACGTTCATCCCCGCGAAACCGGTTTGCTCTTTCGGCAAGGCGTCCGAAATTGGCCTTGCGTGCAAAGCCGGTCACACAGGCAGCGCATAGCCGCCTTGCTGGTCCGCTCCAGTTATTCAAATCCACGCCCGCCCGAAAGGTTGTGTTGCTTTTGGTTGAACCGAAAGGTTGTGCGCTGTTCCTAGCAGCATCTTTCTAACAGTCGGTCACGAAGCGCGGTAAATGATCGGTGAATCTGCCAGTAAGCTTATTAAGTCTTTCCTGATGGGGTGTTTAGACGCGGCGCTTTCTCGGCTTATTGGCGGTAAAGCTCGTGACAGTTTTGATCGGCTGCGTTAGATGGAGCCCATGCAGCGCAGATAAGCGGGCATTGCTCGCCTCAGAAATGGAATATCAAGAGGAAGACTATGAAGCAGCTTGAAAGCCTCGATGACCTGGCCGGCCAGTATGACGTGTTCTTCTGCGACGTCTGGGGCGTGGTGCATAATGGCGTTGCTGCACATCCGGCTGCTGTCGATGCGCTGAAGCGCGCCCGCGCCAGAGGCGTCACGGTCATTCTCGTCACCAATTCTCCGCGCCCGCATCCGGGTGTCGAAGCGCAGCTGGAAATGCTGGGCGTGCCTGCGGATACCTATGACCGTGTCGTCACCTCCGGCGACGTGACCCGCGATCTGATCGCCGAAGGTCCGCGCAAAGTTCTGCATATCGGTCGTGAGAACGAATTGTCGATCTATGACGGGCTGGATGTGGAGCTGGTGGAAGAATTCGAGGCCGATGGTGTCGTTTGCACCGGTCTTGCCGATGACGATGTGGAAACGCCTGCCGATTACGCCGATCTGCTGCAGCGTCTGCGTTCGCGCAATCTGCCTTTCATCTGCGCCAATCCCGACATCATGGTTGAGCGCGGTCCGCGTCTTGTCTGGTGTGCGGGCGCTCTTGCGCGCGATTACGGCCAGCTGGGCGGGCGCACGTTGATCGCCGGCAAGCCGCATCGCCCGATCTACGAGGCGGCGCTCCATGCGGCGGAAGAAATTCGCGGCGGCGTCGTCGACAAAAGCCGTATTCTCGGCATTGGCGACGGTGTGCTGACCGATGTGAAGGGCGCTGCCGGTTTCGGTCTCGATGTGCTCTATATTTCGGGCGGCGTACACGCCGCCGATTATGCGGATAACGGGGCTGTCGATCTTGAGAAGATGGAAGCGTTTCTGGAGAAACACGGCCATCGCCCGGTCGCCTCGCTTTATGCACTCGTCTGATCAGCAAGCCCCGATATAAGCCAGTCAAGACTCAGGCACACCATGACGAACTCTGATTTCCAACGCCTTTCGGGAACCGACACCCTGCCGGAGCGCCTGCGCAATTGCGTGGTGGCCATCGGCAATTTCGATGGCGTTCATCGCGGACATCAGGCCGTGCTCGAGCGGGCGCTGGAAATCGCGGCCAAGGAAAATCTGCCTGCGGTCGTGCTGACATTCGAGCCGCATCCGCGCAGCTTCTTCAAGCCGGACGAGCCGATCGACCGCCTCACCGATGCGCGTGAAAAGGCATCAATCCTGCGGCATATGGGCTTCCATGCGGTGGTGGAACAGCCTTTTACCGCTGAATTCTCCAGCCAGTCGGCGGAGGATTTCGTGCAGCATATACTGGTCGAAAAGCTTCATGCCAGCCGTGTCGTGACTGGCTATGATTTCCATTTCGGAAAAGGTCGGCGCGGCACGCCGGAATTTCTCCTGCAGGCAGGCGAGGGCGCTGGTTTCCACGTCACGCTGGTCGATGCATTTACCGATGAGGGCGACAATCTCGTTTCGTCCACGCGGGTTCGCAATCTGCTTTGCGACGGCGATGTTGCCGGAGCGGCAGGTTTGCTCGGCTATCGCTATGCCGTTTGTGGCGAAGTCATCCACGGCAAGAAGCTTGGACGCACGCTGGGCTTCCCCACGGCCAATATGCAGGTCAGCGCCCAGACCAGCTTGAAACATGGCATCTATGCCGTCCGCTTCCGCAGGCAGGATGGCAGTCTGCATGACGGCGTCGCCAGTTTTGGTCGCCGCCCGACGGTGGATAGCGACGGTAAACCGCTTCTTGAAACATTCCTGTTCGACTTCTCCGGCGATCTCTACGGCGAAGACGCCTGCGTTTCGTTCTTCGGCTTTTTGCGGGGTGAAGTGAAGTTCGACGGGCTGGACGCGCTGATCGTGCAGATGAAGCGCGATGAAGAAGAGGCCCGCGCCTTGCTGGCCGGCGCGCGCCCGCTTTCAGAGCTGGATCGCGCTCTTTCTTTCAGGTGAATTGTAAAGAGCTATTTTTCCACCTAAGATTTAAGTTAAATTTTACGTATTTCGGTCAGAGAGTGTTAAACACCTTGCGCACTTTCGAGGTGCTGTTTGTCGGAGATTTGTTTTGCGTATTCTCTCACTGGCCCTCGTTGCAGGCACTCTCATTCCCTTCGGTTCCATCGCTTATGCCGCCGATGTGCAGCAGACCGATATCTATGCCGCGGAGACGGTTCAGCCGACCCGCAAGCATTTCTGGTCTGGTGACTGGTATCTCAAGGTCGGCGCCGCCGGGCTGGTTGCGCCCAAGTTTGAAGGCTCGAACAAATATCGCTTTTCCGCGCAGCCGCTGATTTCGCTCGGCCGTCAGGGCGAGTCGACGCGGTTTTCCTCGCGCAACGACAATGTCTCTTTCGCACTGATCGACAACAACCGCATCCGCGCCGGTCTGGCAGGCAAGCTGCTGTTCGAACGCGACGACGACATTCACGGACTGAAAGACACCAAGTTCGGCGGTGAAGTGGGCGGCTTTGCCGAAGTCTATCCGACCGACTGGATGCGCGTGCGCGGCGAGGTGCGCCAGGGCATTCGCGCCCATAAGGGCGTGGTTGCCGACATTTCCGCTGACGCCTTTTATGATGTCACGCCAGTCATCCGCGTTTCTGCGGGTCCGCGCGCGACCTTCGCGTCGAAGGACTATTTCAAGACCTATTACGGCGTCGATGCCGAGGAATCTGCTGCTTCCGGCCTGTCGGAATATAATCCCGGCGGGGGTTTCAAATCGGCCGGTTTCGGCGGCGCCATCAACTGGAAGGCGACCGACAAGATCGATACCAGCCTGTTCGGTGAGTATACCCGCCTGCAGGGCCCGGCGAAGGATTCGAGCATCGTCAAGGAGCGCGGCTCGCGCGACCAGTTCATGGTTGGCGTGTCGGCGACCTATCGCTTCGACTTCTCGCTTGACTAAGACCATTCGGCAGCCAATGCCGATGCTACTGTGAAGATATTCAGGGGCAGAGATGCAGTTTTATTGCGTCTTTGTTCCCCTGGCCTCTTTATTCCTGCAAAGCTCATTGCTAAAAGCGTGCCCATGATGACGGATTTTCGGCTTATCATGACGGCCATACGAATTATTGGCCCGGCCTCCCGCTTTGCCTGAATGGCTGTTTTGCCAGGCAATAACTGGTGCGGAGGTCCGGGAACGACCGGCTGTGCTCTTACAGTCCCCCTGTTATCGTTGATCCACATGCCCGCCATTTCTGGCCGAGGCTCCACAGGCGAATACCCATCATGACCGAGACGACCAAGATCGATTACTCAAAAACCCTCAATCTGCCGCAGACAGAATTTCCGATGCGCGCGGGCCTGCCGCAGCGCGAACCGCCGTTCGTCGAGCGCTGGGAGGGGATGAACCTTTACAAGAAGCTGCGCGAGCAGGCGAAAGACCGCCCGCTCTATGTGCTGCACGATGGCCCGCCCTATGCCAACGGCAATATCCATATCGGCCATGCGCTGAACAAGATCCTTAAGGACGTCATCACCCGCTCGTTCCAGATGCGCGGCTTCAACTCGAACTATGTTCCGGGCTGGGATTGCCACGGCTTGCCGATCGAGTGGAAGATCGAGGAAAAATATCGCGCCGAAGGCAAGAACAAGGACGAAGTACCGATCAACGAATTCCGCAGGGAATGCCGGGAATTCGCCGCCAACTGGATCAAGGTCCAGACGGATGAGTTCAAGCGCCTTGCTATCCTCGGAGATTTCGAAAACCCCTATACCACGATGAACTTCCATGCTGAATCGCGTATCGCTGGCGAGCTTCTCAAGTTCGCGGCTTCCGGTCAGCTTTATCGCGGTTCCAAGCCGGTGATGTGGTCGGTTGTCGAACGCACCGCGCTCGCCGAGGCCGAAGTCGAATATCATGATGTCGAGTCGGATATGATCTGGGTCAAGTTCCCGGTCGCTGGTCAGAACGAACTTTCTGGCAGCGATGTGGTGATCTGGACGACCACCCCATGGACCATCCCCGGCAACCGCGCCGTGTCCTATTCGTCGCGTATCGCATACGGGCTTTATGAAGTCACGGAAGCCGAGAATGATTTTGGCCCGCGTCCTGGCGAAAAGCTCATCTTCGCCGACAAGCTGGCCGAAGAAAGCTTCGCCAAGGCAAAGCTTCAGTTCAAGCGCCTGCGCAGTGTTTCGTCCGATGAGCTTGGCAAGGTCGTGCTCGATCATCCGCTGAAGGGCTTTGGCGGCGGCTATGAGTTCGCAGTTCCGATGCTCGACGGTGACCATGTGACCGACGATGCGGGCACGGGCTTCGTCCACACCGCGCCAAGCCATGGCCGCGAAGACTTTGAAGCCTGGATGAACAATGTTCGCGAGCTGGAAGCGCGCGGTATCGATCCGAGCATCCCGTTCCCGGTCGATGATGGCGGCTACTATACCAAGGACGCACCGGGCTTTGGCCCGGACCGTGAAGGCGGCCCCGCGCGCGTCATCGACGACAACGGCAAGAAGGGCGACGCCAACAAGTCGGTGATGGATCAGCTCATTGCTCGTGACAAGCTCTTCGCCCGTGGTCGCCTGAAGCACTCCTATCCGCATTCCTGGCGTTCTAAGAAGCAGGTCATCTTCCGCAACACGCCGCAATGGTTCGTCTATATGGACAAGAACCTTGGCGACGGCACCACACTGCGTTCGCGCGCGCTGAAGGCCATCGACGATACGCGTTTCGTCCCGGCTGCCGGTCAGACGCGCCTGCGTTCGATGATCGAAGGTCGCCCGGACTGGGTGCTTTCGCGTCAGCGCGCTTGGGGCGTGCCGATCTGCGTTTTCGTGGATGAGGAAGGCAACATCCTTCAGGATGATGCGGTCAACAAGCGTGTTCTCGATGCATTTGAAGCGGAAGGTGCCGATGCATGGTTTGCCGAAGGCGCACGCGAGCGTTTCCTCGGCAACCGCGCCGATGAGCCTTGGGTGCAGGTGCGCGACATTCTGGACGTTTGGTTCGATTCCGGTTCGACCCACACCTTCACGCTGGAAGACCGCCCGGACATGAAGTGGCCCGCAGACGTCTATCTCGAAGGCTCGGACCAGCATCGCGGCTGGTTCCATTCGTCGCTTCTCGAAAGCTGCGGCACGCGCGGTCGCGCGCCATATAATGCCGTCGTGACCCATGGCTTCACCATGGACGAGCACGGCAAGAAGATGTCGAAGTCGCTCGGCAATACGGTTACGCCGCAGGACGTCATCAAGGAATCCGGTGCGGATATCCTGCGTCTCTGGGTCATGACGACCGATTATTGGGAAGATCAGCGTCTCGGCAAGAGCATCATCCAGACCAATATCGACGCCTATCGCAAGCTGCGCAACACCATCCGGTGGATGCTGGGCACGCTGGCGCATGATAAAGGCGAAAACGTCGCTTATGCCGATCTGCCGGAACTTGAACGCCTGATGCTGCATCGTCTGACCGAACTGGATGAAGTCGTCCGCTCCGGCTATGATGCGTTCGATTTCAAACGCATTGCGCGCTCGCTGATCGATTTCATGAATGTCGAGCTTTCGGCCTTCTATTTCGATATCCGCAAGGACGCGCTTTACTGCGATGCGCCGTCTAGCGTGCGCCGCAAGGCCGCATTGCAGACCGTGCGCGAAATCTTCGACCGCCTGACGACCTGGCTGGCGCCCATGCTGCCTTTCACCATGGAAGAAGCATGGCTCGACCGTTATCCGCAGTCGGTTTCGGTTCATGCCGAGCAGTTCCGCCCGACGCTGGCCGAATGGCGCGACGACGTGCTGGCTGAAAAGTGGCGCAAGGTGCGCGCGGTTCGCCGCGTCGTGACCGGCGCTCTCGAACTGGAACGCGCCGACAAGCGCATCGGTTCGTCGCTGGAAGCTTCGCCGGTGGTCCATATCTCCGACAAGAGCCTGAGCGATTCGCTCGATGGTCTCGATTTTGCGGAGATCTGCATCACCAGCGGCATCTCGTTCAGCGATGCAGCGGCACCGGAAGGCGCTTTCATGCTTGGCGATGTGAAGGGCGTGGCCGTTGTGCCAGCGCGTGCCGAAGGCGAAAAATGCGCGCGGTCGTGGCGCTACACCACCGATGTGGGTTCCGACCCGGAATTCCCGGAAGTGTCGGCGCGCGATGCCGAGGCACTGCGCGAATTGAAGGCGCTCGGCAAGCTCGACGCCTGATTGCAGAGATCGCAATCCGCTCCGGTTTCATCCGGGGCGGATTGTTTGTTTGCGTGACAGGGGTTGCAGCCTTGCGCGTGAACATGGTGAAATAGCGGTTAATGCCGGATTGCCGCATGGGTTGCTCTCATGTACAAGGCAGTCCTCGGAAAATTTACGATCTGCCTTGGAGTTGCCGGTTTTTTGAGGCAAGGCACGCTGGAGCAAGCCTCGCGAACAAAGAATCGACAGGCGTAAAAGAAGTGGCGCTAATGAAGATTGACGGACGAGTTCTGATACTTATGACGGCTGTAGCGGGTCTTTCGCTGTCAGGCTGCATGTCATCGCCAACCTACGGAACGGACAAGACGTCGGGCGCACAGCTCCTTGACGACGTTTCCATTATGGCGAGCTTCGGTCAGGGCAAGAACAAGAAAGAACGCATCGACTACAAGCCGCGTCCCGATCTTGTACGTCCGGCTCCGGGCGACAAGGGTCAGCTTCCTGCGCCGCAGGACAATGTTGCAAGTGCGGGTGGTGCAAACTGGCCAGAATCGCCGGAACAGCGCCGTAAGCGCCTGCGCGATGAAATCACGGCCAACCGTGACAATCCAAACTTCGTCTCTCCGATCGAAGCTGACGGCCCGGTTGCAAGCAATTTGCAGACGGCGCTGCCGGGCGGCAACAGCCGCCGCGAAGAATATGATTCCCGTTTACCGAACGCCGATCCCAAGAAGATCGCCGCGCTGAAGGCAGAGCGTGCGGCGCAGACGCAGGGGTCGGCTACCAACCGCAAATATCTGAGCGAGCCGCCGCTTGCCTATCGCCAACCGGCGTCCACCGCCGCTACCGGCGAACTGGGTCAGGATGAGGCGCAAAAGGAACGCGAGCGCAAGAAGGCCGCTGGCAAATCCAAGGGCTGGCGCGATTATCTTCCCTGGAACTAATTCCGGAATTATTCTGTAACAGTTTGAGCAGCCATGGCGCGAATATCCGCCGTGGCTGTTTTGTTTAGGACATAATAGAGACATACTCTTTCAAGATGAATAAAGGTATTGTTTCGTAATAAATTTATTTTTTTAATATTGTTCGAGATGACATCTATTTGATTTCAATCAAAGACATCATCGCTGGCATAAGGCACCGTGCCACTTTCAGTTATAGGATACAGTTCAATGGCCAACGCAAACACGATCTGGGACAGCCGCAATGGTTATGGCGTTGTCTCCCGAAGCTTTCACTGGTTGATGGCCCTCTTGTTTCTCTGGCAGTTCATGTCGGCCATTCTGCGCGTCTTCGCCAAGGACAGCGCGATATATAGTTTCTTCTGGTCGATGCATCACCAGCTTGGTTTCGCATTGCTGGTGCTGGTTTTGTTGCGTGGCGTCTGGGGTATTTTGAATCTCGGTCGCCGTCCGCAGACAGACGGTCTTGTGGGCAAGATGGCATCGCTTGGGCATCTGGCGATTTATGGGCTGATGTTTGCCGTCCCGGCGCTCGGCTTGTTGCGTTCTTATGGCAATGGGCATGGCTTTTCGTTTCTCGGTCTGCAAATTTTCGCGGAGACAGGCGTAAAAAATGACGCGTTGACATCTCCGGGCAATGCTTTGCACGGCTTGCTCGGCTGGGTTCTGCTGGCGGTCATCGGCTGCCATGTCTTCATGGCGCTTTTCCACCATTTCGCGCTGCGTGACGACACACTGCGCCATATGACGGGGCATAAGGCTCGCGGCTGATAAGCCCCCGTGCCTTACGGGAATTTGAGGATAAAGAACCCCGGAAGAAGACATAAGGCGGCGCAGAGGCAATAGGTATAGCCAAAGCAATCGCGCCAGATTCTGGCCACTTCGGCTTGATCCTTATGGTCCGGTTCGGACGCCGCCGTTTTTGCGCGAATGCGTGTGATGATCTTTGCAAGACCTGCTGCGACGCCAATGACCAGCAAAGCCCCCGCCAGAAATAGCAGTTCAATAAGATATATGGACCGGGTCACCAGCCCTGTTCCATAGGCCCAGCTGTATATTTGCCTCTGAAAAGATAATGGCCCGAACGCCAGCAGCAGGGAGAAAGCGGCGATACAATAGAGACCAAAGCGTTTGCACCTAATGCTGACGGGCGCTGGTGGCTGGCTTTCAAACTCTGCCAACTGGCGGCGAAAGCTTCGCGCCTGAATCCAGGGCATGTAAAAAATCGCAATGACGCCGACCAGAATATAATTCAGCACATCTTCCGCCGAGATTGCCAGTGCGGGAAAATATCGATTGATAACAATGACCGCGCCCAGCCAGCTGAGAAGCAGGACAGCGATCAGCGGCATGAGAAGCGCAAATACCAGAATATTCTGTCGGCGGCTGATAGTGGGGTCGGACATGCCGGTCAGCGTTTCTCGCGAAAAAAATCCTTGAGGATTTTCTGCGCTTCGCCTTCCGAAAACCCTGCATAGATTTCCGGTACATGATGACAGGTGGGCTGGGTGTAGAAGCGTGGGCCGTGTTCGACGCCGCCGCCTTTGGGGTCGGATGCGCCGTAATAGAGGCGGCGGATGCGCGCAAAGGAAATCGCAGCCGCGCACATGGCGCAGGGTTCCAGCGTCACGTAGAGGTCGCAATCGACAAGCCGCTCCGATTGCAGGGCCCTACCGGCCTGACGAATGACCAGCACTTCGGCATGGGCGGTCACGTCGTTCAGCTCCCGCGTGCGGTTTCCCGCGCGGGCGATGATCTGCCCTTCATGAACAACAACAGCGCCAATCGGCACTTCGCCGCGCGCGCCTGCAGCACGTGCTTCATCCAGCGCGGCGCCCATCGGTGTTGCCATGTCGGTAACGGTTGCGGGTGCCCGCTCTTTCATGCGCACTCCATTTCGTGCATTGATCGGGAAATTTCGCTCGCAAGCACTGGAGCGATTTGTTACTGCATAATTCTCGAAATCGAAACCGATTTGCGAACAGATTTATACGGCGTTTTCGTTCCAGACATTCCTTTGCCTGCTTTCGACGGTGCAAGGTGATACGGAAACGCTGCTGAGAGGCCAATACCAGATGACTAAAGACGACGATAACAAGGGCGGCAAGCCGCCTCATGGCCGTAGTGGACGCCCCGAGGGTCGTTCGGGCGGACGCCCGGCTGGACGCGGCGGCGACCGCCCCGGTCGTGACAGCCGACCGCGCCGCGATGAAGGCGACCGGGATGACGCGCGCCGCGCCGGTCCGCGCCGGGGTGCCCCGCGCGATGTGGAAACCGAAGAAGATACCAGCGAACGCATCGCCAAGCGTCTGGCGCGTGTTGGCATCGCTTCGCGCCGCGAAGCCGAAACGATGATCGCCGCCGGGCGGATCGCGGTCAACGGCAAGGTGCTGGACAGTCCTGCGGTCAATGTGAAGCGCACCGACGTGATCACGGTTGACGGCAAGCCGCTGAAACAGGCCGAGCGCACCCGCCTGTGGCTCTACCACAAGCCTGCGGGTCTCGTGACCACCAATCGCGATCCGGAAGGTCGCCCGACCGTGTTCGACGCACTGCCAGCTGAAATGCCGCGCGTGCTGTCGGTTGGCCGTCTCGACATCAACACTGAAGGGCTTCTGCTGCTCACCAATGATGGCGGGTTGTCGCGGGTTCTGGAATTGCCGTCTACCGGCTGGCTGCGCCGCTATCGCGTGCGCGCCCATGGCAAGGTCACGCAGCCGCAGCTCGATGAATTGAAGAACGGTATCGCTGTCGATGGCGTGTTCTATGGCAGCATCGAAGCCGAGCTTGAGCGTGTTCAGGGCGCGAATGTCTGGATCAATATTGGTCTGCGCGAAGGCAAGAACCGGGAAGTGAAGAACATTCTGGGCGCGCTTGGTCTGACGGTCGGTCGCCTGATCCGCGTGTCCTTCGGCCCGTTCCAGCTTGGCGATCTTGAAGAAGGCGCTGTGCGCGAAATCAAGGGCCGCACGCTGCGCGACCAGCTGGGCGACAAGCTGGTTGAAGATTCCGGTGCCGATTTCGACGCGCCCATCTTCAACGAGTTCTCCAATGCCGCTGTGCAGGGCCGCACCCGTCGCGAGATGGAAGAAGCTCAACCGGAACAGGAAGGCGAAACCCGTCGCGCGCCGCGTGAGCGCGAATGGATTTCCAGCCGCCCGGAACGCCGTCGTGGACGCGAAGACAAGACAGAAAAGGTCGAGCCGCGCCGTCGCGGCAATGCCAATGTGTGGATGGCGCCCGGCGCACGTCCAAAGGGCGAGAAGGCCGCTACCAAGCCTGCTCGCGTCGAACATCAGATGCCGCATCGCGGCGCGAAGTTCAGCGGCGACATGCAGGTGCGTCCGCGCCGTTCGGACGATGCGGAGCAAGGTCGCGAAGAGGGCGGCGAACGCCGTTACAACAAGCGTCCGGAAGGCCAGCGTTCAAGCGGTCCGCGCGCTGGCGGCAAGCCGGGAGCGGAAGGTCGCTCTTACGGCCCTCGCGCCGAAGGCTCTCGTTTTGAAGGTGGTCGTTCGGAAACGCGCGAAAAGCGCGAGGATGGGCACAAGGAGCGTCGCCCCGGCAAGCGTGAGCGCGCCGAACTGCGCGATGCAGCTTCCGGCGAGCGCTCGCAGGGCGGTTTTGAGGGTCGCAAGACGTTCAAGTCTGACAAGCCATATAAGTCCGACAAGCCGGGCGGTGCGCGCGGCGAGGGCCGTTTCGGCGGTTCCGATCGCGACACGCGTTCAGGCGCGCGCAGCGGTGGCGCTCCACGCGGTTTCAGCGACGGCCCGCGTCGCGGTCCTGAAGGTGGAAAGCCAGCTGGCAAATCGGGCGGCAAGCCTGGTGGACGCCCGGGTGGAAAGCCGACCGGTGGCAAGCCCACCGGCGGAAAACCAGGCGGCGGTGGCAGATCGGGAGGCGGCGGTGCGGATCGTCGGCGGTAAGTTTCGCGGTCGCCCGCTGGTAACACCGTCCACCAACGCCATTCGCCCCACTACGGACCGCACGCGCGAGAGCCTGTTCAATGTTCTCGCGCACAGCTTTCCCGACAAGGTGGAAGGCGCGCGTGTGCTTGATCTCTTCGCAGGCACCGGCGCGCTTGGTCTTGAAGCCCTTTCGCGCGGCGCGCGATACGCGACCTTCGTGGAGGAATCCGCGGAGGGCCGGGGGCTGTTGCGCCAAAATGTCGAGGCGCTCGGCTTGCAGGGCCACACGAAGATTCTCCGCCGTGACGCCTGCCAGCTTGGCATTGTCGGCACGATGGAACCGTTCGATCTGATCTTCGCAGATCCACCCTATGGGCGGCGCATGGGCGAAAAAGCATTTTTATCGGCACTTCAGGGCGGCTGGCTTAATCCTGACGCACTTTTGGTGCTTGAAGAGGCTGCCGAAGCTTCGCTCGAGCTTGACGAACAATTTGTTGTGCTTGACGAGCGGAACTATGGCGGCACAATCATTCGGCTCATCCAAATCAAAGCCGATTGAGATGATTTGCAGCGGTGTTTGCCGTCGCGTTCTTTTTGTGCGGCGACGGTGTCGCCGATATTGATTTGAAGCATGCCGCCCGGAAAGGCCGGGCGGAAATGAAACCGATTGGAGATGTCGCTTGGTGAATAACACCTCCCTCCGACGCCTGTTTTTATCGACCGCTCTTGGTTTCGCGCTGGCTTTGCCGCTCGCAACCGGCTCCGTTGAAGCTCAAAATCAACCCCCTGCCCAAACCGATGCCGCCGAGCCAGCGCCCGCGCCACAGGCGCAAGGCGATCAGGCTGATCAGGCGGCTCTGCCGGAAATCACCCAGTCGGATGGCGTCAGCAATTTCACCTTGCCCAATGGCCTGAAAGTCGTGGTCATTCCCGATCATCGCGCGCCGGTGGTGACGCAGATGATCTGGTATCATGTGGGCTCGGCAGACGAAGTGCCGGGCGTTTCCGGCATTGCGCATTTTCTCGAACATCTGATGTTCAAGGGTACGAAAACCCATCCGGCAGGGGAATTTTCGGCCAAGGTCGCGTCGATCGGCGGCGAAGAAAACGCGTTCACCTCCTATGATTACACAGCCTATTATCAGCGGGTTTCGCCGGAAGCGCTGGAAATGATCATGGATTTCGAGTCGGACCGGATGGAAAATCTGGTGCTGAACGATGAAGCCGTGACGACCGAGCGCGAAGTCATTCTGGAAGAACGCCGCATGCGCGTCGATTCCACCCCGGCGGCCATGCTCAATGAAAACACCGATGCGGTGCTGTTCTATAACCACCCCTACCGCAAGCCGGTGATCGGCTGGCGGCAGGAAATGGAAAAGCTGAGCCTCAAGAACGCCATCGATTTCTATCAGCAATATTACACGCCGAACAATGCCACGCTGGTCATCGCCGGTGACGTGACGCCGGAACGCGTGCGTGAATTGACGCTCAAGACCTGGGCCCGCGTACCGAAGCGCGCTGAAGTTCTGCCGCGCGACCGCCCGCAGGAGCCTGAAAAACATGCCGCACGCGTGGTGACGCTGCATGATGCGCGCATTAGCACGCCTTCCTTCCGCATGTCATGGCTGGTTCCGTCCTATGCCAACGAAAAGCGCTTTCCCGGTGTGAAGCCAGGTGATGCGCCGGCGCTCGATCTCTTGAGCGAAATTCTCGGCGGCTCGACCCGTTCGCGCCTTTATCAGACGCTGATCGTCAAAAACGGCATCGCGGCCAACACGGGCGCAGCCTATGGCGGTGATGCGCTGGATGACGGCACGTTCTCGGTCTATGGCTCACCGCGCGACGGCGCAACGCTGGGCGATGTCGAGAAGGCGGTGGAAGCCGAGCTTGCGCGCATCGTCAAGGACGGCGTGACCCAGACCGAACTGGATCAGGCACGCAATCGCTTCCTGAAGGCGGTTATTTTCGCGCGTGACAGTCAGGCCGGTATGGCGCGGATTTATGGTTCGACGCTTTCTGTTGGCCAGTCCGTGGAAGATATCCAGAAATGGCCAGACCTTATCAAATCCGTGACGGTGGATCAGATTCGTGATGTGGCCGAGCGGTATCTCGTCAAGGACCAGTCGGTGACCAGCTACCTCCTGCCACCCGATGCCGAACCGGAAAATGCCCGTGAGAACCCCAACGCGCCCGCAAGCGGTGCCAGCGGCAATGGTGCAGAGGGAGCGATCCAGTGAAGACCATAATCATGCTGAACTTCAAACGCGTCTTTGCTTCTCGCGCTCGCTCGTTCGCAAGCGTTCTGGTCGCATCCATGACGCTTCTCGTGATTTGCGCATTGCCTGCGCGCGCCATCGAAATTCAGGAAGTTGTCTCGCCGAAGGGCATTCATGCCTGGCTGGTGGAGGACAGTTCGGTGCCACTGGTATCCATGCGCTTCTCGTTCAAGGGCGGCACGTCGCAGGACCCCGCAGGCAAGGAAGGCCTCGCCAATCTGATGACTGGCCTGTTCGATGAAGGCGCTGGCGATCTCGATTCCGATGCGTTTCAGGAACGGATCGATAATCTGGGCGCCGAAATGAGCTTCACCGCCACGCAGGACGCCGTTTCCGGCGGCGTTCGCATGCTGGCGGAAAATCGCGATGCGGTGATGGACCTCGTGGCGCTGGCGGTCAACAAGCCGCGCTTCGACCAGCCCGCCATTGATCGCATTCGCAGTCAGGTCGTGGCCAGCATCGAGGCTTCACAGCGCAGCCCCGGCACCATTGCCGCTCGCCGTTTCGCGGAAGTGCTTTATGGCAACCATCCCTATGCGCGTCCCGACGAAGGTACGGCGAAATCGCTCCAGACGATCACCCGCGACGATCTGGTGACGTTCCATCGCAAGAATTTCGCCCGCGACCGGCTGACCATCGGTGTGGTCGGCGCGATCAATGCCAAGGACCTTGGCGTGATGCTCGACAAGGTGTTCGGCGATCTGCCCGCAGCGGCTGAGCTTGTGCCGGTGCCTGACGTCAAGCTGGCGCTCGGCACCACTACCAGCCTCTCCTTCGATGTGCCGCAGACGTCGATCCGGTTTGTCTATCCGGCAATCCCGCGCAAAGACCCGGACTTCTTCGCGGCCTATCTGATGAACCACATTCTGGGCGGCGGCTTCACCTCGCGGCTTTATGCCGAAGTGCGAGAAAAGCGCGGTCTCGCCTATTCGGTTTCGTCGCAGCTGGTGTTGCATGACCATGTCACGGCCTTGGTGATCTCCACCGCGACACGCCCGGAAAAGGCACAGGATTCGCTCAAGATCATTCGCGAGCAGGTGGCAGCCATGGCGAGCGACGGTCCGACGGAAGCCGAACTTGCCGCCGCGAAAAGCTTCCTCAAGGGGTCTTACGCGGTGAACAATCTTGATTCTTCGGGCGCGATTGCCGAAACACTGGTCAGCTTGCAGGATGCGGGACTGCCGCGCGATTATATCGACAAGCGCTCGGCGCTTATCGAGGCGGTGACGCTCGATCAGATCAAGGCTATTGCCAAGAAGCTGCTCGATGCCGAACCGGCGATATTGATTTACGGACCCGCTAAGAGTTGAGGCTCTGCGATATTCGGGCAATGGCGGCCTGCAAATGGCGTGGTTTGAGTTTATGCGCATGATCTCATCCGAAAAGTCTGCAACTTTTCGGGATCATACGACTTCCGGTGCTCATGTACTTTAAGTACACTCCGCTCCGGTTCTCAAACCCCACCATTTTCGGCTCCCCATAGCCCGAATCTCATCAGAGCCTTGGGCGCCTAAAAACCGAAGATTCCTCTCAAGGGGATAGAGTGTTGGATAACGCCATGCCGTCATCGCCCCGCATTGCCGTCGCTTTCGGCGGCGGCGGCGCGCGCGGCATTGCGCATCTGCATATCATCGAAACGCTGGACGAACTGGGCATCAGGCCCGTGGCCATCGCTGGCTCATCCATCGGATCGATTGTCGGCGCGGGCATGGCGAACGGCATGCGCGGCACAGAAATACACGACTATATGGCGGCGATCTTCAATCGCCGTTCGGAAGTTGCGCGCCGCATGTGGCAGACGCGTCCATCCCGCTGGGTTGAACTGCTGAAAGGCGGCTTTCGCGTCAGCCAGTTCAACATCGAGAAAATTATCGATGCCTTTCTTCCGGCATCGCTGCCCGCCAATGTGGAAGATCTCAAGATTCCCATGAGCATCACGGCGGCGGACTTCCACGCCGCCAAGGAAGTTCAGATTGTCGATGGGGATTTGCGTTCCGCTATTGCGGCTTCCTGCGCCATTCCTCCGGTTTTCGCGCCGGTGCGCCGCAATGGCCGCATTCTTGTCGATGGCGGTCTCTTCAATCCGGTGCCGTTCGATCTTCTGTTCGACAAGGCCGATATCGTCATCGGCATCGATGTCGTTGGGGCACCGCCCGGTGATGACGACTATATGCCCACGACATTCGAAGCGGTCATCGGCGGTAATCAGCTGACCATGTGTTCGATCATCGAGAACAAATTCCGCATTCGCCCCCCGCATATTTTTCTGCGACCGGATGTCGGCCGCATCGGGCTGCTCGATTTCCTGAAATTCGATCAGATTCTCGACCAGAGCGCCGGGGTTCGCGAAGAACTGAAACAGGCCCTCGACCGCATTATCGAGGGCGATAATCTTCCGACGCTGTCCTAGCTCCCGCTTTATTCGGCGGGAATTGCATCTTCCATCGTATCGTCATTGGCGGCAGGCGAAGGCGCATCCACCGTCTTGTCGATGCGCTGGCCTTCACGCGTCGGCTTGACCAGAGGTTCAGGCGTAACGGGCTTGTTGAACAGCAAATGCCGCCCGGCCATGATGCCTTCCGACGCCTGAACATGCAGCCGGTCCTCGTCGCGCTGGCGTACATCCTCGCGGATGGCATAGGCGTTGTTCTCGGCCATGCCGAGACCTTCCAGCGTGCGCTGCCCGAAAAGCAGACCGGATTCGAAAGTTTCGCGCAACTCGTATTCCACGCCCTGCGCCCGCAACTGCAACGTATGCTCGCGGTCATAGGAGCGTACGAACAGGCGCACATCCGGATAATCCGACTGGATCAGGCTGACGATATGGTTGGTCGTTTCCTTATTGTGTGTGCACACCGCGACGATCTTGGCCTTGCGGATACCGGAAGCTTCCAGCACATCCTTGCGGGTGCCATCGCCGAAATAGATGCGGAAACCGAACTTGCCTGCTGCGCGTACGCGGTTGGGCGATTTGTCGATCACCGTCACGTCGATACCGCCAGCCAGCAGGATCTGCGATGCGATCTGGCCATAACGCGAGAAGCCGATCATCAACACGTCGGAACCGGCGCCTTCGAAATCCTCTTCGATTTCATCGACGGGCTTGTCCTTGATGAGAAGCTTCGAACCGATGGCCACCGAAAGCGGGGTCAGCGCCATGGATACGGTGACAGCCGCCACCAGTTCAGAGCCAAGCGCGCTGGAGATGATCGCCGCAGCCGAAGCAGCGGAGAACAAAACGAAGGCAAACTCGCCGCCCTGCGGCAGCAGGAAAGCGATGCGCACGGCGTCGTTATGGCTGGAGCGGAAGATGCGGCACAGAACATAGATGACGGCGATCTTCGCGACCATGAACACCGGCACGGCCAGAAGGATCGTCTTCCAATATTCCAGAATTACGCTGAGATTGAGCGACAGGCCCACCGCAACGAAGAACAGGCCGAGGAAAATACCGCGGAACGGTTCGATGTCGGCTTCCAGTTCGTGACGATAGGAGGATTCCGCCAGCAATACGCCAGCGATGAATGCGCCCATCGCCATCGACAGACCGGCGGCCTGCAACAATCCTGCCGATCCCAGCACGACGAAGAGGGCGGCGGCAATCATAACCTCGCGCGCGCCGGTATTGGCGATGATCCGGAACATCGGGTTGATCAGATAGCGCCCGGCAATGACGAGCGCGGCGATGGCCGCAACCGCCGTTGCCAGATGAAAGCCCGCGCTTGCCTGCGAGGGTTCATTCGGCGAGAGGGCCGGAATGATCGCCAGAATTGGAACGATGGCGAGGTCCTGAAACAACAGGATCGCGAAAGCGCGCTGCCCATGCTTCTGGTTGGTCTCGGCGCGATCCTCCAGCACCTGCATGGCGAAGGCCGTCGAGGAAAGTGCAAGACCGAAGCCGATGATGATCGCGGCCTCCGGGTTGAGGCCAGCCAGATAAATCCCGAGCGCGGTGAGAACCGCGCCACATAGCAGAACCTGTGCCGCGCCAAGCCCGAAGATGGCGTGGCGCAGCGCCCAGAGCCGCGACGGCTTCAGTTCGAGGCCGATGATGAACAGCAGGAAAACCACGCCAAGCTCGGAAAAGTGCAGGAATTCCTCGCCATCGGCGATGAGGCGCGCGACGGGGCCAATCGTGATGCCAGCGGCCAGATAGCCCAGCACTGTGCCAAGCCCCAGACGCTTGAACAGCGGTGCGGCGATGATGGCGCCGCCAAGGATCATCAGGGCCTGTAGGTAGAGATTTCCACCGGTCGGAATCATGCTGTGCGCTCTTGTGGTTCGGAGACGGACGGGTCTCGCGACGTGAGGATTTGGAGAAATGTGGACGGGCTTGCCTTGATGCCCCCCGATTTCGGCAATATAGAAACAAGATATGGCTGCAATCAGCCCAATGTCGACCAAATTGACGATATTTTTTTAGCAAGTCCCGGTCACGACCCGTTGCACAATGCAATGTCCGGTCAGGCGGAGGCGAGCTTGCCAAAGCGGGATTATGCAATGATTTCAGATAATTCAGCGGAAAAGCTGGTCGAGCGCGCGGCCCAGTTGGTGAAGGCTGCCCAACGTGCTGGCGCCGATCATGCCGATGCCGTGGTGATGCGTGCCCGCTCCGTCAGCGTCTCGGTGAGGCTTGGCAAGGTTGAGGGAACCGAATCGTCGGAGAGCGACGATTTTGCGCTGCGCGTCTTTGTCGGTCGGCGGATCGCCAGCGTTTCGGCCAATGCGGGCGCTGATCCGGACCGTCTGGCGGAGCGCGCCGTCGCCATGGCGCGCGTTGCGCCGGAAGATCCCTATGAAGCGCTTGTCGATCCGGCGCTGCTGGTAAAGTCGCCGCGCGATCTCGATCTTTACGACACGACCGAAATCGACACCGACCGTCTGACGCAGGATGCGCTGGCGACGGAAGCAGCAGCGCTTGAAGTCAAAGGCGTGACCAATTCCGGCGGCGCGGGCGCATCGCGCAGCCTCGGCGGGCTGGTGCTTGTCACCTCCACCGGCTTTGCTGGCCACTATGCCGCCACGCGCTTCGGTCGCTCGGTTTCGGCCATTGCGGGCGAAGGCACCAGGATGGAGCGCGATTATGATTTCAGTTCGCGGCTGCATTTCGCCGATCTCGATACGCCGGACGCCATCGGGCGCAGCGCCGGTGAACGCGCTGTGCGCAGGCTTGGCGCGCGACAGGCGAAGACCGGCCCGGTCACGGTGGTCTTTGATCCGCGCCTCGCACGCGGTATTGCCGGGCATTTGGCCAGCGCCATTAATGGCGCGTCGGTTGCGCGCAAGACGAGCTTTCTGCGCGACAGCCTGGGTAAGCAGATATTGAAGCAGGGCATCAACGTCACCGATAATCCGCTGCGCATGCGCGGCTCGTCGTCCCGTCCGTTCGACGGTGAAGGCATTGAGGGCCAGCCGCTGACCATGATTGAGGATGGCGTGCTGCAACACTGGCTGCTGTCCGGTTCCAGCGCCCGCGAACTGGGCCAGACGGGCAACGGACGCGGCGTGCGCTCGGGGTCCGGTGTTTCACCTGCCTCGACCAATTTTGCCATCGAGCCGGGCGCGCAGTCGCCGGAAGACCTTATCCGCGCTGTCGGCACGGGCTTTTATGTGACGGAAGTGTTCGGGCAGGGCGTCGATATGATCACCGGCCAATATAGTCGTGGCGCTTCCGGTTTCTGGATCGAAAATGGCGAGCTGGCCTATCCGGTCAGCGAAGTCACCATCGCGTCGAACCTCAAGGACATGTTCCTCAATCTGACACCTGCATCGGATATCGACCGCAATTTCGGGATGACCGCGCCTACCCTCGTGATCGAAGGCATGACCCTTGCCGGAAACTGACAAACAGAGCGAAGCCCGTGCAGAACTGGCGCTGTTGCGCGATGCCGCCCGCGAGGCCGGACGCATCGCCATGCGTTATTTCGGGCGCTCGCCGGAAGTCTGGTTGAAGGACGGTCACTCGCCGGTGAGCGAGGCCGACCTTGCGGTGGACCGCTATCTGAAAGACGTGCTTTTGACGGCGCGCCCCGATTATGGCTGGATTTCCGAAGAAACCACCGATGACCGCGCCAAGGCAAAGCGGCGGCGCGCTTTCGTCGTCGATCCCATCGACGGCACCCGTGCCTATATTGCCGGTCAGGACCAGTGGTGCGTGAGCATCGCGATTGTGGAGGACGGCAGGCCGATTGCCGGGGTTTTGGAATGTCCGGTTCGCAAAGAACTGATCGAGGCCGGGCAGGGACTTGGCGCGGTGCAAAACGATGCGCCGATCCATGTCAAACTGCCGCCGGAGGGCGGGACGCTCACCATCGCTTCGGCGCGTAGCGCAACGACCATATTTCCGGAAACATGGCGCGACAGGGTCAAGCTGCATGCCTATGTGCCGTCGCTTGCCTATCGTATTGCGATGGTGGCACGGGGCGATATTGCGGGCACCTTCATTCGGCCAAATTCGCATGATTGGGATCTGGCTGCAGCCGATCTCATCTTGAGTGAGTCGGGCGGGGCTATTCTGACAAACGATGCTCTTCCGCTCATTTATGGCGGTCCGACGCGGAGCCACGGCGCTCTTGTCGCGGCCAGCGGGAATTTGCTGCGTGAAATGTTGAGTGTTGTCGCGGAGTGACCGTTGGGTTAATCATGCCGCGAACCAAAATTGTTCAGGGATTATTGTCATGAGTGTCGAAGGCGACAAAAAGCAGCTTCTTCATCTGGTATTCGGCGGCGAGCTGTCCAAGCTTGGAACCGTACAATTCCGCGATCTCGAAAACCTCGATATCGTCGGCATCTATCCCAACTACGAATCCGCAAAAGCCGCCTGGAAGGCCAAGGCTCAAGCGACTGTCGACAACGCTCATATGCGTTATTTCATCGTGCACCTGCATCGGTTGCTCGATCCCGAAGGTGTGACCCTGCAGGCGGACTGAGCAGTTTGCCCGGTCCAGACCAACATATGACGGAAGGCGAAGAGCGGTCCGTTCAGCCCGCGGCCCAGCCCGACAGGCGCAAGAAAAAAGACGGCCTTGCCAAGCGTCTTTGGAAGCGCGTGCGCGGGCCGCTGGCGCAGTCAGCTGTCGTCAAGTCGATATTGGTCTGGCTCATCACGAGCTATTTCAAGCTTGTCTATTATACCAACACGCGGCTGAAGGGCTCGGCTGATCCGCAAGCGCTGGTCGGCAAGGACGATCCTTTCATCGTGACCTTCTGGCATGGCCAGCATCTGATGGGGCCGTTCATCTGCCCCAAGGGGATCGAACTGGTCGCCATGTTTTCGCGCAGCGCCGATGCGGAGCTGAACGCCCGCGTCGCGGAAAAGCTCGGTCTCATGACCGTGCGCGGGTCCGGCGGGCGCAGCTCGCGGGCACAGCCAGAAAAAGGCGGTGCGCGTGCGCTTCTCACCTTGAAGAATGCGCTAAAAAAAGGACAGTCGGCATCGATCATCGCCGACATTCCCCACGGCACGCCGCGTGAGGCCGGCGAGGGGATCATTTTGTTGGCGAAATTGTCCGGGCGACCGATCATTCCGGTTGCTTATGCCTTCTCGAGAAATCATGTTTTGGAGAAGTCATGGGACAAGACGACGATTCCACTGCCTTTTGGACGGTCCGTTGTTGTGCGCGCCGACAATGTCTGGGTAGATGCCGACGCCGATGAAACGCAACTGGAAGAAAAACGCATGGAACTGACGCGCCTGCTGAATGACGCCACGGTGCGCGCCTATGCGGCATTGGAGAAAGCGAAATGAGCGAACGCTGGGCGCGCAATATATTGTCAGCCTATCGCATGTTCGGCTCCGCCGCCTATCCCTTCATGGGGCCTTACATTGCCTATCGCGCGTCGCGCGGCAAGGAAGAGCGGCAGCGCCGTGGTGAGCGTTATGGCAAGTCAGCCGTCGCCCGCCCACAAGGTCCGGTCATCTGGGCCCATGCGGCAAGTGTCGGCGAAAGTGTTGCCATCACGCCGCTGATCGAAAGCATTGCCTCCACCGGCATTCATGTCGTGATGACCACTGGCACGGTGACATCTGCAAAGCTTGTGGCCGATCAGCTGGGCTCCAAGGTCATTCATCAATATGCGCCGCTCGACCTGCAACCGGCGGTCAACAAATTCCTCAATCACTGGAAGCCGGACCTCGCCATCGGCTGCGAATCCGAAATCTGGCCCGCGACGGTGCTGTCGCTCGGCGGTCGTCATATTCCGCAAGTGCTGGTCAATGCCCGCATGTCGGATCGTTCCTTTGCCAGATGGCAAAAGCGGCCCGCGCTGGCAGAAGCCCTGTTCGAAAATTTCGCTCATGTCGTGGCCCAGTCGGAACTCGACGGCGACCGTTTCCGCACGCTTGGCGCCCGCCCGGTCAGCGTGTCGGGCAATCTGAAAGTCGATACCACGCCACCGCCTGCTGATCCACAAGCGCTCTCCATGTTGCAGCGGCAGATCGCCGGACGGCGCAGCTGGGCTGCGATCTCTACCCATGATGGAGAAGAGGCAATCGCCGCAGAAGTGCATCAGATGCTGAAGGTGCGCTATCCGCATCTCGTGACGATCATCGTGCCGCGTCATCCGGATCGCACGCCTGCCATCGAAGCGATGCTGGCGGAAAAGGGGCTGAAAGTCACCAGACGCAGCAGTGGCTTGGCCGTTGAAGCGGATACCGATATTCTGCTCGGCGATACAATTGGCGAAATGGGGCTTTATCTGCAATTGACCGAGATTGCCTTCATCGGCAATTCGCTGACCAAAGAAGGCGGGCACAATCCGCTGGAACCGGCGATGATGGGTACAGCTGTGCTGACTGGCAAGAATGTGCAGAACTTCCGCGAGTCCTTCCAGCGCCTTATCAAGAATGGCGGCGCGCGCATCGTGAAGGACAGGAACATGCTCGCCGGGGCTATCAATTTCCTGTTCAACAATCCGCAGCATCTGCGCGGCATGATCAATGCGGGCGTCAACACCGTGAAGGATATGCGCGGCGCGCTTGATCGCACGCTTGTCGCGCTGGAGCCGTTCATCCAGCCGCTTGTGCTGCAGGCGCAGTTCCCCGGCAATCGCAACGAGGTTGCCTACGTCCACGGCGGCATCTGATATGGCGAGCGAAGCGCCGCCATTCTGGTGGGAAAAGCTCGACTGGCGCGCAAGATCACTGGCCCCTGCCGCCTGGATTTACGGGTCTATCGCCGGGCGACGCCTGATCCGGTCCGAACCACCCAAAATCGCTTTGCCCGTTCTCTGTATCGGCAATTTCACCGTCGGTGGGGCAGGCAAGACGCCCACGGCGATTGCCTTTGCCAAGGGCGCGAAGGCGCGCGGGCTGAAGCCCGGCATCGTCTCGCGCGGCTATGGCGGGAGCTATAAAGGGTTGCATGTCGTTGACCCCGGCCATGACAGCGCCCGCTATGTCGGTGATGAACCGCTTTTGCTGGCGCGCCATGCGCCGGTAACACTTTCGCCCGACCGGGTGAAGGCCGCGCAGCATCTGCAATCGCTTGGCTGCGATTTCATCATCATGGATGACGGGTTCCAGAGCGCGCGGCTCCATGCCGATTTTGCGCTTTTGGTGGTGGATGCGGGGCGGGGCATCGGCAATGGCCGTGTTATCCCGGCGGGTCCATTGCGTGCGCCGCTGACCGACCAGATGCGCAAGACCGACGCGCTGTTGCGGATCGGCAAAGGCGATGCTGCGGATTTCGTGATCCGTCAGGCGGCCCGCGCCGGACGGCCGATCTATGAGGCCGCGCTTTTGCCTTCATCGTCGGCTACTGTTGCGGGGCAGCGCTGGCTGGCCTTTGCCGGTATCGGCAATCCCGACAAGTTTTATGCAAGTCTTGCACAGGCTGGCGGCGTCATCGCGGAAACGCGCTCGTTTCCCGATCATCACAGCTTTGAACCCGATGAAATCCGCGACCTGATCGATACGGCCCGCAGGCAGGGGCTGGGGCTGATCACCACGGCAAAGGACCATGTGCGTCTCGCCACAATGGTCGGTGTGCCGGCTGAATTTTTGTCGAAACTGGCGGTTCTCGATATCGATCTGAAATTCGAGCGCACGGATGCGCTCCATCATATCCTTGATACGGCGATCGAGCGCTTTAAAAGCCGGTCTTTATAAGGAAACTAAGCCTTCGTGCGGCTGCGCATTTCCGGGTTGAACTCAAGCTCACGCTCGAAGGAAATGAGGCCGGTCGCATAGGCTTCCTGCCGCGCAACGCTCCAATATTTCAATTCGTCCAGCGGAATCTGCGCGCCGGTAACGGCACAGAGCACATAGGAACCGTGCTTGACGATTTCATAGTCGCCGTCGAGATAACGCAGGACAGCTTCGGAGGATGAGCGGGGCGATTCAAATCTGTTCATGTGTGTAAAACCTTTGCACTGAACTCTAGCAAGTGCGAACCTTGGCGTCCAGCGGCGCTGAAGGTCCTTATACCAAATCCTGTCAACGTCTGCCGAAAAGCCGCTCGATATCACTCAGCTTCAGCTCGATATAGGTC
The DNA here is from genome assembly GCF_040372265.1 of Brucella sp. NBRC 113783. Classification (NCBI taxonomy): domain Bacteria; kingdom Pseudomonadati; phylum Pseudomonadota; class Alphaproteobacteria; order Hyphomicrobiales; family Brucellaceae; genus Brucella; species Brucella sp. NBRC 113783. The sequence continues at coordinate 284,164 of NZ_BAABRX010000004.1, forward strand.
GGGCGTCCGTGATTGCACGTGCCGGAACCGGGCGTTGCCTCCATTTCGCGCAACAATGCGTTCATTTCCTCGGGCTTCAGACGGCGTCCTGAACGTACCGATCCATGGCAGGCCATGGTGGCCGCAACATGGTTGAGCATGGCCTGCAATCCGTCGGCGGTTTCATGCTCGGCAATCTCGTCGGCCAGATCGCGGATCAACTGTTGCACGTTCATTTCGCCAAGCATGGCGGGTGTCTCGCGCACAGCGATAGCGCCGGGACCAAACTGCTCCACGCCCAGCCCGAACCGGGCCAGCGTTTCCGCATGACTTGCCAGCCGCTCGGCGTCTTCCTCCGCCAGATCGACCACTTCCGGGATCAGCAGCATCTGCCCCGGTATCGGGCGCGAGTGCAGCGCGTTTTTGAGCGCTTCATAGACCAGCCGTTCATGGGCCGCATGCTGGTCCACAATGACGAGGCTGTCTTCGGTTTGCGAGACGATATAATTGGCGTGAATCTGCGCGCGGGCCGCACCGAGCGGCTTTTGCTGCAATTCGACCGGGGCTTCGCTCATGGTCGCGCGCGCATCGGCTGTCGGAATATTCACGACATCGATTGTCGCCTGCTCGCTTTCGTGGAAGGCAGGCGCGTTGCCGAAATCAAGCGGTCTATGCGCCGGATGTGCAGTCTGCGGCGACCACTCGCTGCGCGGGCTTGGGCGCTCAGGCCGCCAGCTTGTCGAGGCATAATTGTTCGAAGACTGCTTTGGTTGAAACCCTTCGGCGCGGAAAGCCTGCAACATGGCTTCTGCGCCGCCGGTTGCCGGACGGATGCCGGATTGGGACAGCGCCTGCTTGATCGCGCCCACGATCAGGCCGCGCACAAGGCCGGGATCGCGAAAACGGACATCGGCTTTGGCCGGGTGCACATTCACATCGACCAGTGCCGGATCGAGCGTCAGAAACAGCACGGCGACCGGATGGCGGTCACGCGCAATGACATCGGCATAAGCGCCGCGCAGCGCGCCGAAAATCTGCTTGTCGCGCACCGGACGGCCATTCACATAAGCAAACTGGTGCTGTGCATTGCCGCGATTATGGGATGGTATGCCGACAAAACCGGCAAGCCGCACACCGTCACGCTCGGCATCGATGGAAAGCGCGTTTTCGCAGAAATCCTGACCGAGAACCTGCCCGATCCGCTCCAGCGTGGCATCGGCGCCCGTGCCAGTCGCGGGCATTTCCAACGGCGTGCGGTCGGTGCCGGACAGCGAAAAGCGCACATGCGGGAAGGCAATGGCAATGCGCTTCAGCACATCGGTGATGGCGGAGGCTTCGGCACGGTCCGTCTTCATGAATTTGAGACGGGCGGGCGTGGCGTAAAAGAGATCGCGCACTTCGGCTATCGTGCCGCGATTGAGCGCCGTGGGGCGCGGGCCTTCGAGATGACCGCCGGAAACGGAAACCTCAAATCCGGCATCCGCATCCTGCGGACGTGATTTCAAAGTCAGTTTGGCGACCGAGCCGATGGAGGGCAGGGCTTCGCCACGAAAACCCAGTGCACGAATATCGTGCACGTCATCCGAGAGCTTGGACGTGCAATGGCGCGAAACCGCGAGCGGCAACTCGTCGACGGGAATGCCGGAGCCGTTGTCGGTGACGCGCAGCAGCGTCTTGCCGCCGCCGCCGGTCACAACCTCGATGCGGGTCGCGCCAGCGTCGATGGCATTCTCGACCAATTCCTTGATCACGCTGGCGGGGCGCTCGATGACCTCGCCTGCTGCGATCTGATTGATGATGGTTTCGCTTAAATGTCGAATGGGCATGAAGCGATTATAGGCAGATTCGCACGCGGCGGTAATAGCGCCGCGCGCCGCGTCCCGGCCCACTGTGGACTGGCTTCAGGCGGCTTGCGCCTCGCCCTTCTTGTCGAGGCCGAGGTGAATGGCGGGCGCGGGCCGCCCAAGCAGGAAGCCCTGCACCTGATTGCAGCCTTCTTCCTGCAAAATATCCATCTGCGTCTGCGTTTCCACACCTTCGGCCAGCACCGGAATATCGAGGCTATGGCCCAGCGCCAGAATCGCCCGCACGAAAGCCTTCGACTGCACGTTCTGGTCCAGATCGGTGACGAAGCTGCGGTCGAGCTTGATCTTGTCGAAGGGGAAGGAACGCAATGTCGCCAGCGACGAATAGCCGGTGCCGAAATCATCAATGGCGATGCTGACGCCAAGCGCCTTGAGTTCACGCAGGATATGCAGCGCGCGCGCCTTGTCGCGGATGATCGCGCCTTCGGTCACTTCAAGCTCCAGCAGTTTTGCCGGTAGGCCGGTTTCGTTCAATATATTTTGAACCGTGTCCACGAGGCCGGTATGGCTGAGCTGTAGCGGGGAAATATTGACCGCTATCCTGCGGGAAACGGGCCAGCTTGCCGCTTCTTTGCAGGCTGCACGCAATACCCATTCGCCGAGCTGCGTGATGACGCCCGATTCTTCGGCTATCGGAATGAACAGGGTTGGCGGCACCAGACCCTGCACGGGGTGACGCCAGCGCAGCAGAACTTCATAGCCCGATATGCCGCCATCCTTGATGCTGCGCTGGACCTGAAAATTCAGGAAGAACTGGTTTTCGTCAATCGCCGTCCAGATGTCGCGTGCCAGCGCCGCACGCTTGCGCGCCGCTTCATCCATGCTGCTTTCATAGTAGCAAATCTTGTTCTCAATGTTCTGTTTGGCGCGATACATGGCCATATCCGCATTGGACAGAAGCTTTTCCACATCCTCGGCGTCGGTTGGATAGATTGCGATGCCGAGGCTTGCGCCGGGGCGCACAACGGCATTGCCAAGGTCCACAAGATCGCTAAGCGCTATGTTAAGTCGGGAGACGAAGCTGCGCAGATCGTCCTCATCCTGAAATGTCTTCAGGGCTGCAAATTCATCGCCGCCGAAGCGACCGATCAGCTCGCCGCTTTCCAGATGTTCGGTCATGCGGGCCGAAATCTCGCAAAGCAGCCTGTCACCCGCGGCGTGGCCATAGAGGTCATTGACCTCCTTGAAGCGATCCAGATCGATGCCGATCAGCGCAATGCGGTGGTCGCCATTATCGGCACTGACCTTTTCGCGGCTGAGGCGTTCAACGAACTGGGTGCGGTTGGGCAATCCGGTCAGCGAGTCGTGACGGGCAATGTGTTGCAACTGCCGCAGGTTGGAAGACTGGACGTGGCTGTCGATCAGGTAACTGGCAAGGGCAGTGCCAAGCACAATCAGGCCGACTCCGCCGACAGAAGTGGCAAGGGTGAACTTGTCGGCAAGCTCCGCTTCTTGCAGATAGTTCATCGGCGTCACGGTCAGCGCCGCCATGCCGGTGAAATGCAGGCTGACGACGGCTGCGGTAAAGGCCAGAACCGCCAGACGGTAGGAGGTCGGGTAGCGACGCCGCATCAAAAACTGGCCGGAGAGCGAGCCAAACAACACGGCAAACACGATGGATGCATAGAAATAATCCATGTTCCATTCGATCAGCCCGTCCACGCGATAGGCGAGCATGCCGATATAGTGCATGGTGGCAATCGATGCGCCCACCATGGCGCCGCCGATGACGGGGGCAAAGCGGGGAAAGCCGCCGGTCATGACCACGAAGCCGATTCCCGTGCCGACAACGGCAATCGCCAGCGACAGGATGGTAAGGTCTGGCAGAAGCACCACGGGCGCGCTCGGCTCATAGGCCAGCATGGCGACGAAATGCGTGCACCAGGCGGCTGAGCCAGATGCGATCGCCACCAGAAAATGCCAGCCATAGCGCACGAAGCCATGACATCTGGCGGCCTTGCGGACGAGATTGAGCGTGATCGCGGAACCCACGAGGCAGATCAGCGCTGCCAACGTTGTCAGCCACGCGTCATGCTGCGTGGCAATGCAATTGAGAACGGTCATCATGGAATGAAATAGCCCCGATAGCCTTTAGAAGCGAGGTCAGGGCACTGGAATGCCCAAAGTGATTGGCTTGGTCTCAATGGCGGTCAGTGGTGATCCGACAGATAAACCTGGCTGTGCAAGGTCGGTCTTTACAAATGCAGAAACTGGACCGGGATCGCGCAGCCGACAGGCGCAGGCCTTGTCACCGCACGGCGGCATGTCATGATCGCGTTACCCATCCTGGCCCCCCAGCCAAATCCGGCTCAATTTCGATGGGCCTTGGTTGCATAGTATTTCCTGATTAGCGGTTAACGCGAATATCAAGATTGTGATTGGGAGATCATTTTCACAAGAATGTTATAAGAAAGCATCTGCTGTTACAGCGTTTTCGAAAATGAACCGGCATTGCCTGGTGGATGAAGTGTCATACTGCCCGGTAATAAGAGTATATGGTCTACATCTTTAAATGATCGCATCTTCAGATGTTGAATAGGGCCTCTTGGTTCTGTGGTTAAATTCCGTTATTGCAGGCGTTGTTAATATGGTGGGGATACCGGGCATGGGCGACGGCGTGGAAACTTTACCATCTTCCAAGCCTCTGGAGGGCACGGCGGCGGCCAGTCCGATTGTCTTTTCCGACACTCTGGGCCTGTTTCAGCGTGCTTATGGTACGGGGCTCGATACGGTCGTCGTCTTCGCCAGCCCATGGGGGCTGGAAGAACTTTGCACGACCCGGAAATTCTGGCGTATCATTGCCGACAGGCTGTCTCAGCATGGGATTGCATCCTTGCGCTTCGACTGGCCGGGCACCGGCGACGGGCGCGATGACATTGATTTTTCTTCCGGTCTGGAACGCTGGCGAAAGGCGCTGATCGAAGCGGCGGACAAGGCGCGGCTTTTGTCGGGCGCGAGCCGTGTTGTCATCATCGGGCAGAGCCTTGGCGCGGCGGTTGCTGCTGAAACGGCTCCACATATTGAAGGTCTGGCGGCGCTGGCGCTGCTGGCACCGGTGATTTCCGGTCGGTTTTACACCCGCGAGCTGGCGGTGTGGTCGAGCATGGTCGATGCCGATCTTGGCCTTCCTGATGCGCAGCGGATCAAGGGGGCGGTTTCCATTGCATCCCTGACAATGACGCCCGAAATTGCCGCAGATGTGAAGAAGATCAATCTCCTGTCGCTCTCTGAAAAGCCTGCGGACACGTGCCTTCTGCTAGCAAGGGCCGACCGCCCGAACGATGCGGAACTGGCCGGGCATCTGGAAAAGCTCGGCGTGGCAGTCACGGTGGAAGCCTTCACCGATTACGACAAGCTGATTTCCAACCCGGTTATTTCGCATCTGCCGTTGAATGTTGCCGACAGACTGGTCGATTGGTCAGTGGCGCTTGCGGATGGTAGACCGGCCCAAAAAAGTGCCGATGAAACCAACCTCGGCGGACAGATCAGGGGCGACGGCTTCGTCGAAACGCCGGTGGCCTTCGGCCCGAACAATCGTCTGTCGGGTGTGCTGTGCAAACCCTTGGGCGACAGCAAGGGGCATACGGTCCTCTTCCTCTCGTCCTCTTATGATCGGCGCGTTGGATGGGGCCGCACCACGGTCGATATGGCGCGCAGATTGGCGCGGGACGGTGTTTCGTCGCTGCGCTTTGATATCGCTAATGCCGGTGACAGCCCGCCCATTCCGGGCATGCCGGAACAGGTGCTTTATACCCATGCGCCGGAAATGGATGTCGCTGACGCGCTGGATTATCTGGATGTCATCGGGCTGGGGCGTCCGGTTGTGGCGGGGCGGTGCAGCGGCGCTTTCCTCGGGCTGCATTGCGCGGTGCTGGACGAGCGGATTTCGGGTGCCGTGCTGGTCAATCCGGTGACATTCTATTGGGCGCCGGAGCTTTCGGTCGAAGATGTGGTACGGGAAGGCAATCGGACGCTGGAAGATTATGGCAGCCGCGCCATGCGACTCGATACGTTCAAGCGCCTGTTTCGCGGAGAACTCGATATTCGCGCTATCCTGCGCAACCTTGCACGCGGCGTCAGCGGACGTATTCGCGGATTGGCGCGCAAGCTTTTGCGCAGCCGCACCGTTGAAGGCCGGGCGATCTATTCGGCTTTCGATGAACTGAAGCTGCGGCAGGTGCCGCTGACGCTGGTCTATGCCGAGAAGGACAGCGGCCGCGAGCATTTCAATTACTATTTCGATCAGGCAGGCGACAAGGTGCAGGGCTTCGACAATGTAAAGGTCGCGGTCATTCCGGACGCCGATCACAATCTGACGCCCGAACATGCGCGCAACGTCTATATCGACGCCATCCGCGCGCTGGCTTTCAAAACGCGTTAAAACCAGACGCTTCGCGACGATCCGGCAATGCGAATTTCGCCGGACGGTTTGCCTTCGCCATCATGGCGGGGAAGAAGCGCGACGCGCTTCGTCTCCCCGGGAGCGAGATGGAACCAGTTTTCCATTGCCCGCCAGCCTTCGGCGTCAATGCTGACCGATTGCGCCAGCACGGCTGTGCTGAGATCAAGAAACCAGTTGCCGCTCTCTTCCACGACACTGCATTCAATTGTCGCATCGTGAAAGGCTTTGGTGCGCCCCTGCGGAAAATGAAAGGCCTCGGCGATAGTGGCTTCGCTGCGTTTCAACCGGGCGACCGTCACGTCATGGGCCGGAGGCCCGAAGCGATAGGCATAAGTCGTATCGAAAAATGCGCCGAACAATTCGGTTGCCGGTATTGTGACACCGGAACGCGCTGTCAGCGAAAGATCGCGGCGACCGCTTACAACCGACTGGGCACCGGCGCGCAGGCAGGTGAGTTCCAGTGTCAAATCGGCGTCATGGGGCTGTTCGTTCAGCACGTGAATGGCAAGCCCGTTGACGCCTTCGTCGGTCAGGCCAACCTGCACCGGGCGAAAAGCGCGTTTCAGCCCATACCACGAGGGTTTGGGTTCACAGGTCGCATCGACCACGCCCCAGCCGGCACTGGGCAACACATCCTGAAACGTCCAGACCAAGGCACCGAAGCAGGTGCTTGCCGGTCGTCGCCATTCGGCGAAAGTCGCCTCCATCACTTCCGCCGTGACGGCGCGGGAAAGGTGTAGATATTGCTCCATATCCTCCCGCCGCAAGCGGGCCGGATCGTAGCCATAGAGCATTTCCAGATAGGTGTCGCGCACGTCCTCGAAATCCCATGACACGCCGCGATCACGCGGAACACGCGCTTTCCAGCGCGGATCATGGACGGCGGGCACGTCGAGATGCGCCTTGAGCGTGCGTGCCTCCGGGACATTGGAAAAAGCAAGGCTTTCGGTCGCAAAGCGCACTTCGGCGCGGCGCGCATCGTCCAGCGGCCTGCAATAGGCGCTGACGCCATAATAATGGCTGACGCCTTCGTTGCTGATGAAGGGCAGAGCGCCATCACAGGGCGAGTTCGGCACATAGGGAATGCCGGGACAGAGTTTGCGCGCAACGGCGGGCAAAATCTCTTCGGTCAGCGCGCCTTTCCAGATTGTCTCGGGCAGGCCCATCATGGCGCCTTGCTGATAAATCTCACTGCCGCCGCACAACACGGTGAGCGAAGGAGCATGGCGAATGGCGGAAAGAAGTTGTTGCGTCTCCGCCTGTACCTTGGCGACGAAGCCTTCGTCTTTCACCGGATAGTCGAAATTGGCGAACATGAAGTCCTGCCAGACCATGATGCCGAGCTCGTCGCAAACGGCATAAAAGTCAGGCGTTTCATAAGCCGTAATGCCGCTGACGCGCAGCATGTTCATGCCAGCGTCCTGCGCAAGCTGCAGCCATGGTTGATAGTCGGCGCGTGCGCCCGGCAGCCGGACTATATCGGCGGAACTCCAGACAGCACCGCGACAAAAGATTGTCTCGCCATTGATCACCAGCGCGAATGATTTTCCGTCTGCGCCGCGATCAACGCCGATGCGGCGAAAGCCGGTTCGGCCAAGCTTCTGCTTTTCGTTGCCGAGCGACAATTCCAGTTCATGGAGCGTCGGCGCGCCATGAGTATGCGGCCACCACGGTTCTACGCCCGGGACGGTCAGCTGTGCCTGCCAGCGGCTATCCGCTTGTCTGTCACAGGCGATCTGCGAACCCGCGCAATGCAGGGTCAGATTTTCAGCCTTGCCGTGATAGGTGAAGCTGACTGCAAGCCCTCCGTCGCCATTTTCATGAAGCGTGGATTGGATGGAAATACTGCTGACCGTTTCCGCGTCGGGTCGGCTGATCGTCACTGGCCGCCAAGGGCCGACGGCATGAACGTCCGGGCACCAGCCCGGCATATGGCCGAGCGCGGTAGTGCGGATCAGGCGCAAGCCTTGCATATTCATCAATTGCGTGCGCCAGCGTGCGCGCGGGCCTTTCTGCTCCAGGCGGGGGCCAAGAGCGCGGAAACAAAGCGCAAGCTCATCCGCGCCGGTCAGCGTGACGGGCAGGTCGTGGTAGAGGAACATGCTGTCGCTGTTGTGAACCAAAGCGCCGTTCAGATAGACTTCGCAGATCGTGGCAAGGCCCGCAAAATGCAACACCGCCTCACCGGCTGTTTCGGTAAGGTCGAGAAAATACCACGCATCCTGATTGTGCAGCGGTGTCGGAGCAGTGCGGCTGAAACGCCCTGCTTTTTCCAGCGCTTCCGCCACCGTGCCCGGAACCGGCGCATCGAGATACGCGCCGTTGCGCGGCACATCAGCGGGCGACGCGGCCTCATTGTCTGCGGTCAGGAAAAGCCGCCAGCCTTCGGCAAGCGGGCGGCTTGATGCAGCTTGTTCAGGCAGCATCGCGGCCAAGTTCTGTTGCAAGCGCCCCCGTCATGCGATCCCATGCTTCGGCGGCAGGTGTCAGCGCGCTTGCCAGTGCGTCGAATTTCTTGCGCATCACGGCACGCGCAAGCTGGAATTGCACGGCCTTGGCCGTTTCGGCGATCTGGATCGCATCGGCGGCAGCAGCGGTGAAACGCTTGCCTTCGCCCAGCCATTGCAGATGGCTTGCAGCCAGTTCGAAATTTGCACCAAGTTGGCGCAGCGTGTTGAACGCATATTTGTGAAAGAAGCCGAAGGGGCGTTCGGCGATGGCTTCTACCTGCGCCGGAAACACAGCGGCGAAAGCGCGGATCGGATTGGCCTTGGGCCTGCGCGCAAAATGGCGTGGCAGCAGAATTTCTGCCACGCGCCGCTGATGCGCTTCACCGGGCATTTCCTTCGGGAACTTCGCAAATTCCGTATAGGGCAGGAAGGGCAGGTCTGCTTCTGTCAGATGGCGCTGAAAGACACCGTTAAAATCCTCGCCCTCCAGATGGTAGAAGCCGCCATTGTGGAAATAATCGAGCGAGCGGTTCGCAACATCCATGCGATTGATCGCGATGGTGGTCTTGCCATGTTCGGTGCGATAGCTCACGCCCTGCGTGTCAGGCATGAAATAGCTGTCCATCTCCACCATGCACAGCCGTCCGCGCCCGATCTGTTCCGCGATATGGCCTTCCACACTGTCGAAGATCGCAAGTTCCGTTGCCCGCACACCATAGAGCGCTTCGAGGTCTTCCAGCGGCACCTTGAAGAAGGTGAACTGGTCGCCCTCGAAATCCTGCGTCAGGGTAAAGCCCAGCATCGCTTCGGGCACGACCCGAAGCGATGCCAGCACTTCGATCCAGAGATCGACATAGCAATTGGTTTCGGGCCAGATGCGTGTCTGCGCATGCAGCGCATGCGGCGCGTAGGTTTCTGGCGAGATATGCGGAAAGACTGCCTGCATAACCTTGATCGATCCTCGTTTCACTCCGGTCGGATTATGCTTTAACCCCACAATTCGTTGCGTACGCTTTCTGGCCAGGCTTTGACGTCGAGGCCGTGATGATGGAACAGCGCCAATGCGATGCGCTCCAGTCCGAAACCGACGCAAGCCGTGTGCGCGACTTCACCGTCATGTTGCGACAGGCCCCATTTCACGCCGAACTGGTCCTGATGATAGTTGAAGCTCATGCAGGCGGTTGGCTTTTCGACGCTGGTGATCGGGATCAGCAATTCGAATTTCAGGTTCTGGTCGCGCTGGTTGTTGACCAGCAAACGACCCGCGCGTCCAAAGAAAGGATCGTTCGCCACGTCGATTTCCACCGGCAGGCCGACTTTCTTCATCATGTCCGTGCCGCGCTCTATCCAGAGCTGGCGGAACTCCATCACATCCGCTTCCGTGCCCATGCGCACATATTCGCGCATGCGGAACAACTGCTGGCGGGCAGGGTCCACCGAAGGTTCATGGCGGAAGCAATAGGATTGCAGGTCATAGAGGCCGCCGCCCTGCGGCAGCGGACCGCGCTTGGCAATGGTCGGGTAAAGCGGGTAGCAGGCGGCGGGCGTCAGGACGATGTCCGTTGCCTTCTGCTCCAGCGTCCAGTCTTGCCCCTCATCCATGCATTTGATGAGGTTGATATGATCCAGCTCGCAACCGCAGAAGCTGTGCACCGTGCCGGCCAGCTGCGGGAAGCTCTTCATATAGCCGCTTTTTTCGAAGTAAGCGCGATTGAGGCCGGGCGGAAAGCGGATCGCTTCGGCACCATCGCCGCCGCCGGTGCGGTCAATAAGGCGCTCGAAGGCCACGATGACATCTTCAAACTGGCCGGAGCGTCCATAGAGGCCGTCCACGCCGGTTTCAATCAGCAGTCCGGCATCGAAAAGCCGGTTGAGAAAAGATCTTTGCGCGTCCATGGCGTTATCCCAAGAGGCTTGTGTTCTGTTTGTGAATGAGCAGCATGGTCGCCGTATTGCCGAGGATGCGCTCGTTGGAAATCATCAATTGCGCCGAATGCGCATCGCGCAAATGGCGGCCAAGGCTGTAGGGCGTGCCGTTCTTGTAGCCCATGATGCCGCACACCAGCATGGCGTGGTTGATGACCTGCAGAATGGTCTGCGATGCGGCAATCTTCAGATTGTTCATCGCTATGGCAAAGCCCATGGAAGCGAGCTTGTCGGCGTCGTGCTTCGCGTCCTTATAAGTCTTGAGGCAGGCGACGATTTCCGATTTCAGCATTTGCAGCATGTTGGAGGCTTCCGCGACACGCAAAGCGCCCGGCTGCGGTGCGCCCGGATTGCGGCGCGCTGCGGCGCGCACAAAAGCCTGCGCGCGGTTCACTGCGTCCACGGCGATGCCGTACCAGAGCGAACTCCACAATGTATGTGACTGGGCCAGCATCGATTGCGCGGCAATCTCGGCAAATGGATGCGGCAGGATCTGCACCTTGTCCGCTTCGCCGCGAAATACAAAGCCTTCCGAACAGGTGCCGCGCATGCCCAGCGTGTCCCATTCATTGGTCTTTTCCAGCGTGTACTGGTCTTTGCGGAAAACTGTCATGACCTGATCGGACGAAGCTGCACCTTCGTGCGAGCGCGACGTGATCAGGATTGCATCGGCATAGACGCCATAGGAAATAACCGTGGCGTTCTTTTCCAGACGGCAGGTGTCGCCGTCGATTTCGATTGCGCAGATGGAATTGCGCAGGTCGCCGCCAATGCCGCCTTCCGTGGTGGCGGACGCAAGCAGCAACTGCTGGTCCGCAACGTCGCGCATGAAGCCGCGATGCCATTCAACCGATTGCCCATGTTCCACAAGGCTCGAAAGCTTGATGTGGTGCATGGCGAAGATCATCGCGCTTGCGGCACAGGATTGCCCCAAAATGCAGCAGAGTTCTGCAATCTGGTCGATTTCGGCGCTTTCGCCGCCCAGATCGCGCGGCACCTGAATGCCCAGCAATCGTTCGGCCTTCATCGCATCGATGGCTTCGCGCGGAAAGCGCCCTTCCTTATCGACTTGATCAGCGAATTTTCCGGCGATGGCTGCTACGCGACCGGCACGCTCGGAAAGGCTGTTCCCCCCGCCTGCATTCATTATGCGGCCTCGTTATCCTTGAGGATGCTGGTGATGGTCTGTTCAATCGCGCTGATGCTCGCAAAGGATTTGCGGTTCAGAAACTGATCCGGAAATTCGATGTCGAATTTGTCTTCAAGGCCCAGCATCAGCTGCACCGAGGCGAAGGACGACAGGCCCGCCGTATAAAGATCGGCATCGTCTGCAATGTCGGTCACGGCTATGGGCAATCCGCCGACCTTTGCCAGAATTTCCCGAATGGATTCATTCATGATTCATTTCCCCGCTCTTGGTGCGCGTCGACGCAAGCGTTTTTATCCGGCGCACCTTTGCCTAAAAGCTCTTGAGGGTCTGCAACCCCTGCTTGAGGCGATATTAGCACCAGCAAGCCTTTATATTATGTTGACAGGACAGGGTGGTTCCCGGTCAAATATGCAAAGCGTCGCATATAGTTAAATATTAATGATCTTCGCGGTTAATGTCGGAACATAAAGGTGGCTTCGAAGCATTAATTGAGCTTATGTGGAAGCTGGATTTAAATTTATCGATATTTATGACGTGGATATTCGTATTCTCTTATTGATCGAATAATATTATTTGATAATAAAAAGAGAATTGCGAAAGTTGAATCTCCATGAAGTCTTGAAATGATCGATATCATTTACGTTATAACGCCGATATTCGCGCTCATGGCATTTGGTTTTATTGCTGTGAAAACGGGGTTCTTTCCCGCTTCTGGTGTCGGCAGTCTCATTTCCTTCGTGAACAATTTTGCGACGCCCTGCCTGCTGTTTTACTCAATTACGACGAGCGACTTTCGTTCCGCCTTCGATCTCAAGATCATCGGCCCGTTTTATGTCGCGGCGATCATCTGCTTTGTGCTTGGCATTACCATCGCCCGCAAAGTCTATGGAAACCGCCCAGGCGAGAGCGTGTCCGTCGGGTTCTCCGGCACATTCACCAACACGGTGCTGATCGGCCTGCCGATCATGACCCGCGCCTATGGCGATCAGGCGCTGCCGGTTACCTTGTCGATCATCGGTTTGCATGGTGCGATCCTGCTGACGGTCGGCATGATGACGATGGAGCTTGTGCGCCGTGATGGTCAGGTCTTGAGCAAGACGATTATCGTCGCCTTGCGCCGCATCGGTTCCAATCCGCTGATCTGGGGTATTGCCACCGGCATCATCGGCTCCAGCCTCGGGATCAAACTCATCGAGCCTGCGGATGCGTTTTTCTCGATGATGGCGCAGGCGGTCGTGCCGGTTTCGCTGTTTGGTATCGGCGGCGCGCTGACTCAATTCAAGCTGTCGGAAAACTGGAAACAGGCTCTGATCGCATCGATCATCAAGCTGATGGTGCATCCAGCACTTGCCTATGCGCTGATGATCGGCGTGCTGAAAGTTCCCATGGAAACTGCGCGTTATGGCGTGCTGCTTGCAGCCATGCCCGCCGGTGTGAATGTCTATATATTCGCAACTTATTATAACCGCGCCTCTGGTGTGGCGGCCAATGCCATTCTCATCGGCACGCTGCTTTCAGCGGTCACCATGTCGTTCTGGCTATATATTCTCGCCGTCTAGCGAACACGCCCGTCTCAGACGGCGCGCCTGCGCTTCGCGGAGATTTCGTAGCGTTCCCACCCGACCAGAACAAAGCTGGAAGCGACGATCAGCAAGGCGCCAACGAAGACGTTTGTTGCCGGAATTTCCGCCCAGATCGCATAGCCATAGACAAAGGCCCAGATGAGGCCAGTATATTCGACCGGAGCAAGTGCCGATGCGGGCGCGTGACGAAACCCTTCGTAGAGAAGATACTGGCCAAGCGTTGCGATCAAGCCGAGGCCGAACATGAGCGCCCAGCCCATACCATCCGGCCATTGCCAGAGCCATGGAAAGGAAACTGCGCAGGCAATGCCGAAGATCAGGCTGGTTGCGAACATCTGCGTCAGCGTTGTTTCACTGCGGCTGACGAGCCGGATCAGGATCGTGCTCCATGCCCAGCAAAAGCCAGCCACTACGCACATGATGGCGGGTATCAGGTTTGGCGAATGGCCCGGATTGGCCGCGATGACAACGCCCACAAAGCCGCCGAAACAGGCAATCCAGCGTCCGGTTCCAATCCGCTCCTTCAAAACGAGAATGGACAGAAACATGACCATGATCGGTGCGGAGAAATAAAGCGTGGTCAATTCGGCAAGGCCAAGAAACTTGGCGGCATTATAGAACAAAAGCCATGCAAACAGCATCAGCCCGGCACGCAGGACAAGCGTGCCGCGATAGGGGCTGTGCATGATCGACGGGTGGCGGTAATAGCGCACCAAAGCGCCGGTAATCACGACAATGACCAGACTGCGCATGAAGAGGATTTGGGGCACGGCATAACTGGCGACGAGCCATTTCACCAGTGCATCCTGCAAGGCGAAGCATGCATAGCCAGCCGATGCCAGCGCAATTCCGACCAGCGGCTTTGTTTCCTGCATGCCCGTCGACATAATAACCCGCCAAACCGTTATTTTAAAACGAGCAGTTACCGCTGCCGCAAGGCAATGTCATGTCAAAAATAATGATTGATTGATCAGCGTTTGTGACAGGACGCGACCACAAACCATCTTCTACTCATGCGCGCAGTGATATTCAGGCATTCCATGCAGTGTTGAAAGTTGTTTTCTAAAGACAATGTAAAATACGACATATGCCGTATTTTAAATGTTTCTGTATGTCTATTCAATGTTCTCTTGTCGCCAATGCATTTTAGTGACAGAAAATAAGCTGTTCGGGGCAAGGGGGACATCGTGCGGTCGGGGACACTAGCGGGGATGCGTGGCGCGCCGGGATGGCGCTATCTTTGTGCGATGATAGTCGGGCTTTTTGCCTTGATATCCGGTTCGTTGGCGGCTCAATCCGCGCCGACGGCGGCCCCGATAGAACATGTTATATTTAGCAATGGGTCTATCGTTGGTTGGATTGGGGCGACTGTTGGCGGAACGCTAACTTATTCACTGGCATCAAACCCGATGCATGGCATCATTACCAATTTCTTTCCTGAAACCGGAATCTTCACGTATACACCTGCACCGAATTTCAGCGGCGTCGATACATTCACATATCAAGTAACGGACGACACTGGCAGTGCTTCAAATACAGTAACAATTACTGTATTGGGACAAAATCCGACCGTCATGTCAGTGACCGTTCCAAGATCCGGCTACTACAAAGCCGGTGATAAGTTGAACTTCGTCGTGAATTTTGATGATTTGTTTTCCGTAATTGGGAATCCGGTTATACCAATCGTTATAGGTACAACCCTAAGAAATGCGATTTATACACCAACACCAGGGAATGTAAGCAGCAACAGCTTAACTTTCTCCTATACTATCCAGCCTGGCGACATTGATGCAAACGGGATTAGCATTGGGCCTGCGATAGTTTTGAACGGCGGGACAATTGAGACCAACGCGGGTCAGCCAGCCGATCTTACACTCAACAATGTTGGTGCTACGAACGGGGTTCTTGTTAATACAGCCAATCCAACAGTGGTGCTTTCAACGTCGTCGCCCGCCTCCAGCGAGGAGAAGATCATTACCATCACTTTCTCGGAAGCGGTATCGGGGCTGGACCAGAACGATTTCGAGATATCCACTACAGGACTCCATGATATTACTTATCGTTTGGATTCATCCGTTAACAATATAGTTTATACGCTTCGAATGCGGGTTCAAAGTAGTGAATCGGTTCAGATACAATTACCAGAAAACGCTGCCGTGAGTTTTTTTGGAAATAAAAATCTTGCGTCCAACATATTGGATATTTCAGTTGTTAAATCATCCGATGCGAATTTGCAGAATCTTATTCCCAGCACAGGTACTTTAACGCCGACCTTTGCTCCCAACACGAGCTCGTACACGTTGAATGTCGCAAACGATGTGGAGAGCATTTCGTTCACACCATCGCTTGCAGATATCAACGCAACGGCTGTCGTCAATGGGGCATCAACGCCCAATGGAACGTCCAGCGCTTCAATCCCATTGGTGGTGGGGAGCAACACGGTTACCACGACTGTTACCGCGCAGGATGGAACCACCACGAAGAGCTATACGGTCAATGTCATTCGCGCGCAGTCCGGCAATGCCGAACTGGTGGGCCTTGTTCCGAGCGCTGGATCTCTTGACCCGGCATTTTCGCCGAGCGCGACGACTTACGCGCTGGCGGTTCCAACCGAAACATCGTCGTTACAACTGACGCCCACTGCCGCTGATCCGACGGCAACCATCACGGTCAACGGAGCAGCCGTTGCGTCCGGTAGCGCGAGCAGTGCGTTCCCGTTGGGCATCGGCAATACGACCCTAACGGTTGTCGTCATTGCGCAAAATGGAACGACACGCAGCTATATGGTGAATGTCACGCGCGCCGTGTCGGCGGATGCAACGCTTGCGAGCCTTGTTCCGAGCGTCGGATCGCTGGACCCGGCATTTGACAAGGAGACGCTCAGCTATTCTGTCAATGTCGAGAATGGTGTCGAGAGCATTTCATTCGTGCCAACCGTTTCCGAGCCTTCCGCCCGGGTAAGTGTTGCAGGAAGCAATGTTGCGTCGGGAAGTTCAAGCGCTCCGGTGGGGTTGGGGGTTGGTGCGAATACGGTTTCGATTGTTGTAACTGCGCCAAGCGGCGCCAATCGCAGCTACACGGTGGTTGTCAGCCGTGCGGTGCCGGTCTTCCCGGACCCGACGCTTGATCCCGAAGTGATCGGCCTGTTGAACGCGCAGACAAGTGCGGCACGACGTTTTGCGCAAGTTCAAACCCGGAATTTTCAAAACCGGCTTGAGCAATTGCATGATGAAGGCGACCGCAGAAAGTCCAGTCTCGGTGTACGGCTCGGCGGGCAGGCGTCCAACGCGGCATCGGTGGACCCGTCCGACCGGTCTTCTTCAGCGTCTGCAACGCCCAATGCGGCCCTTGGCTATGCGCCGGAAAAGCGCAATGCTTTTCCGGGCAAGGTGATCGGCCTGAAGGACCCGGAACAGCCCGCACCAGCTTTGGACCCTGACCTTGGACCATTCGCATTCTGGAGCAGCGGCTTCGTCAATTTTGGTGAGCGCGATAGTGGCAAGCTCGATCTGGACTATACGCTTGTGGGCGTGAGTGGCGGTATCGACTATCGGTTTTCGGAACGGTTCGTGGCCGGTTTTGGCGTAGGCTATGGGCGGGATCGGACCGACATTGGTGACAACGGCACGGAAAGCCGTGCCAATGCTTACAGCGCTGCCTTCTATGGCAGTTTCAAGCCGCTCGACAATTTCTTTATCGATGCGCTGGTGGGCGGCAGCATTCTGGATTTTGATTCCATCCGTTTCATCACGACAGACGGAAGTTTGACCGACGGCAAACGCGACGGCAGCCAGATGTTCGGGTCTCTGACGGCGGCCTACGAATTTCGTCAGGAAACGTGGCTGGTTTCACCCTATGGCCGGTTGGAAATGTCGCGTTCCTGGCTCGATGGCTATGCCGAAAGCGGAGACAGCATCTATCGGCTGACCTATGGCGATCAAACCGTGGACACCGTCACGGGTGTGGTTGGTCTGCGCGCCAATTACGCCATCGACTACACATGGGGCCGTTTGACGCCGGGTGTGCGGGCAGAATACGCGCATGATTTTCAAGGGGCGAGCCGGACCGCAATGGGCTACAGCGCACTCGGTGGGCTTCCTTATGCGCTCGACATCGAAGGCGAGAGCAGCGATAGCGGAAATGTCGGTCTGTCGCTTGATTTCAGTTTCGAAAATGCATGGACCACCGGCGTAGAATATCAGACCGGCTTCGGCGGCTCTGGCGCGCGAGACCACGCATTCGCACTGCGGGTCGGTGCGAAGTTCTGACAAAAGGCGGCTGCAGGGCCGCTTTTATCTTATCTCGCGTCTTGTGGGTTCAATTCACGGAACAAAAACTGGTCATCTCCATTAATAAGGTGACCAATTATTAGCCGGATGCACTATGGACCGTTATGGTGGGGTTCCTAATCGAAATCTGCCGTTGAACTCAGCCAACACCAGGTTGCCGACTTTGGCCGCGATGGCCGGGGTCATTGCCATATTCTATTTCGCCAAAGATGTTTTCCTGCCGCTGGCCATAGCGATTTTGCTCACCTTCATGCTGGCGCCGATTGTGGCCTTCCTCCGCCGGCTGCGGCTGCCGAGGCTGGTGGCGATCATCACCAGTGTTGTCGGGGGTTTCCTGATCATCGCGATTTTCAGCGCGATCCTGGCCTTTCAGGTGACGGAGGTTGGGCAGAACATCGCGACCTACCAGTACAACATCATTGAGAAAATACGGAATTTGAAGAAGGCAGGCACGGAAGGCGGGATCATCGACCGCTTGAACCGCTTCGCCGAACGGGTAGGGGCCGAGATCAACAGTCCGGAAGAAAAGCCGGATGTTCCCGGGATCAATCCGGAGCCGGAGAGAAAACCGGTGCTGGTTGAAGTCTTCTCGCGCCGCAGCCCCATCGAAACGCTGGAAAACGTTCTGGGGCCGCTGATCAGCCCGCTGGCGACAACCGGCCTTGTCATCGTGGTCGTGGTTTTCATGCTGCTTGAAAGGGAAGAACTGCGCGACAGGTTTATCCGGCTTGTCGGTTATGGCGATTTGCATCGAACCACCGAAGCCCTTCAGGAAGCTGGTAGTCGCGTCGGTCAATATCTGCTGACCCAACTCATGGTCAATATTGCCTATGGCGTGCCATTGGGCATCGGCCTGTGGCTGCTTGGCATACCCAATGCGCTGTTGTGGGGCATGCTCGCTATAGTGCTGAGATTTGTGCCCTATATCGGGCCGGTGATTGCTGCGGTCATGCCGATATTTCTGGCATTTGCGGTTTCGCCCGGCTGGACATTGCTCATCTGCACCATCGCGCTCTTCATCATTGTGGAACTCATCAGCAATAACGTCATCGAGCCGTGGCTATACGGCTCGCGAACAGGACTGTCCCCCCTTGCAATCATTGTATCCGCGATCTTCTGGGCATGGCTCTGGGGACCTGTTGGGCTGGTACTCTCAACCCCGCTGACGGTTTGTCTCGTAGTGCTGGGGCGGCATGTGCCGCAGTTTGAGTTCTTCGAGATATTGTTCGGCGACGAGCCGGTCCTAGACCCGGAAGAGAGGCTCTATCAACGCCTGCTTGCGGGAGACCCGATCGAAGCAACGGATAATGCGGAAGAAATCCTCGAAGAGAAGTTTCTGGTTGAATATTATGGCGCTGTTGCCATCCCGGCGCTCCTCCTTGCGGAACAGGACAGGGCGCGCGGGGCGCTGAATGAAAAGCAGCTGAAGGACGTCACCAGCAGCGCAGATATGCTTGTTGCCAATCTTCGCATGATTGCAAATGAAGAACTGGACAACGATGAAGATGTGACGGTCGATGCGGCCACCAAGGAAAAGGCCAAGGTCGAACTTCCGCCCGGTGAGGGGAGAACTGTCGTCTGTATCGGCGGCCATGATGCGCTGGATGACATTACCGCCGAAATGGTGGCTCAGGTGCTGTCCGTACAGGGTGCGCGCGCCACTGTTATCGGCCATGCGGGCTTGTTGCCAAGCCAGTTGAAAAAAGAGGCTGTCGCCGAGGCGTCCGCTATCGTGGTCTGCTATCTCAATGTGGAGTACGCGACACGCGGAAGGTTCTCTATCCGCCGTCTGAAGCGTCTTAATCCAGATGCGTTGATCGGTGTTGCCATATGGTCCCTTGGGCAGACGAGAGACCGCAAGGAAGGCGCAGAACTCCAAAATAGAATTCGGGCGGATTTTGTTGCCTCCGGGATCGTTGACGTTGTGATCAACTGTCTCGCGGATGGAGAACCGCCGAAGCTTCGCTTGTCGGATACATCAAGCGACAAGCAACGCGCGCCAAAGGAATAGTGCGGTCTCGACACACGGTCTGGTTCAGACATGGGGCGCAGTCACCGATCTGACGCGACCCCCACAACTACATACTATGCTGTTCCACATATGTCTGATGGCAGTGAAACTAGGCCACGCCGCTCACGGTTATGCAGCGGATTTCGGCGCTTCATCAATTCCATTACTGTGTCTCATGTGGTCCACATCAATATATTTAATTAAGGATTTGAAAAATGGATACGAATTTTATTGGTTCTGTCATTCACGCTCTGCCCGTCGAAGATATGATCGGCGGGCCGCTGCAGGCCATGATTAAGGCTCAGCTACAGGCGAGCCACAGCTATGCAGAATTTCTGTTAAAGGTATGTATTAAGGACGGCGTCGCTATTGCCGTTCAGTTCGATTACGACGAGACCGTAATCAACGAGCAAGATGGAACTCCATCTACGCTCAAGAAGACTATGCGTATTCCTTTGCTTGCAACTATTGCTCACCCCAATATTTGCATTGAAGAGGGTACTATTGATTTTGAGCTGGAAGTTACGCAGGCAGAAAAATCCCAGAGCACGACTAAGGCTGATGCAACGGCCGAAGGCAGCATCGGCTGGGGGCCTTTCAGCGTTAAACTAGCAGGTCGCGTATCGCATAAGTCCGAACAAACGCGATCAACGGACACCCGGGCGAAGTATAGCATTCATACCCAGGTAAAGCGTCAGCCTGCGCCGGAAGCGCTGCTGCGAGTCATTGACTTCCTGACAGACGCTGCCACCAAGCCTGTGATGCACAAGGATGTCAAAGCCGTGGATTTCCCTAAGACGGATCCAAAGAACCTGATGCTCACTCCTAGCGAAAATAATAATGGAGGCGACACAAATTAAGCCAATAATAAATTAATTAATTACAAATATTAATATTAAATATTATTAATTAATAAAATTGAATCGAGGTGAGAAGATCGCTGGGCGATCTTCTCACCCAAAAGGTAGTATTATGTCTATAAAAGATTGGTTATATAAAAAGACCGGAATTGAAGAATCTGATACTTCTTCAAAAGATCATGGATCTAATTTTTTTCAAAGTAATCGACCGGTATTATCAATAGATGAAATTGCACTCGGTATGCAGCACGCAGCCATGGCAGCAAACCGATTGGTCGCGCGTCAATACTTACAGGCTATGGAGCCTTTCTTTGACGACATTGGCGATGGGCGCCTTAAGCCTAAAGTCGTTGATATCGAGCTGGATGACGACCATCAAATCAAAATCCCTCTAGTGGCGATGTCTACGCCTCGCGGGCTTCTTCTGGAAAAGATGAAAGTATTCTTGACCGTCTGTACAGAAGCCATCGAGCCAATGGACGCCTCTGCTCTTTCCGGGGAAGAAACGACGAACCGCTTTATTGTAAGCCTCTCTCCAACTGCGCATGACAAAAATGGGCGCTGCCCCAGCCATGTAGATATCGAGATGGAGTTTGCATCGTTTGAGCCGCCGGAAAGCGTGATGCGTTTGATCGACGAGTACACACGTCACATACAGCCCGTTCGTCAATCCTGAGGTTATTGTTATGGAGCAACAACGAAGAATAGGTCAATCTGGTCTAAATTTGATTAAAGAGTTTGAAGGTTTGAGGCTCGAGAAATACAAAGATGCTGTAGGAAAATGGACTATCGGCTATGGCCATTTAATACTGCCTTCAGAGCGATTTGACCGGCCTTTAACGGAATTGGAGGCAGAGGATTTACTTCAAAGTGATTTGAGGAAATTCGAAGGGGGCGTCATCCAGTATGTCGCCGTCAGTATGAACCAGAATCAATTCGATGCTCTCGTATCATTCGCATTCAATCTAGGGCTGGCCAATCTGAAAGGCTCGACGCTGCTTCGCCTCCTGAACCACGGTCAATATACAGAAGCTGCAGAACAATTTTTGCGATGGAACAAGGCGGGTGGAATGGCGTTGCCCGGTTTAACGCGCAGACGGGCCGCTGAGCGCGATCTGTTCTTGAGAGCACCTTAGAGCCTGTTCCAAAAGTCGCCCTGTGTGGCTGCAAATGGCAATTTTCTGCGTTCCGGTGCTCACGTACCTTGAATACGCTCCGCTCCGGTACTCGAAAATCACCATTTTCGCACACACATGCCGCTTCTTGATTCAGGCTCTTAAAAATAGGGAAGAAATTAATCGAGATATTTTTATATAATTTAAACTATGGGGAATAAACAATGTTTAATCTATGGGGCGTAATTTTTAGAAATAATTTGGACTTAATGATATTTAATATAAATTACTGCATATATATACTTTATTAATTGATTCGTCTATTTTAAGTGGATAATAAAATGAATTTACTAATTATAGACAGCCATGATATATATTTACGAGGGACAATGCATGGCTTAAAGAACATCGACAAAAATTATTGTATTTACGGGTGTAATTCGATTTCAGATTGGTCTGAAGACATCGAAAACTTGATATTGTCAGCGGTGTTAATTGCCGGTGACTGTTCCCCATCAATCCTGACGGGGTCACTTGAAAAGATTAAAGAAAAACTGCCACTCGTTCCAATAATATTGATGGTTGGCGATGACAGTAGCTTTCGCCGCGGTGGATTTGATAGTTACAATATAAAATCAGTTATCAAGAGGAGTACCTCAATCGACGGTTTGCATGATGTAATATCCGTTATTAATTCCGGGTTCACGTGTTACTCAAATGAGATAAATTCCATGGGGAACCGGCGTAGGAACTCCGGCTTGTTGAGCAATCGGAAAGAAGAGATACTTAGGCTCGTATTGGACGGTTGCACGAATAAGCAAATTGCCAAGATTTTGAATATTAGTCCCGGAACGGTAAAGTCACATATAGAATCTATTCTTGTAAAGTTGAATGTTAATAGCAGAATCAAAGCTGCTACAACCTACTTCATGAACGGCCATGCTGCGGATAATTTATCGGTGGTTAGCGATCGAAATTTTGGAGTTGAATGATCGTGCCCTTGGAGGATTCGCAAAGGTCATTACCTCGCCCAAATAGCGGCTTCAGCAGGCCGCTTGTCCAGAGAAGACGCTGATGGCTGAAACGGGAGGTGAGCGCTAATTGCGCCACGCCCGTTACGGTCGCGAGCAGCCGGAGAGGGGGCATTTCATGCACGGTCCGGCAAGGTCTCGGCGTTCTTTCCTTGTGGTCAAGGCTATCGGAGCTATGATCTGGCTTCGATACAAACCAGCGGGAGAGCGACCATGGCAGATTCACCATCCAATATTGCGAAGCGGAGCGTCGTCGTAGACGGTTTTACCAATAGTGTTCTGGACCCGTCCGAACCGATGTTGGGTCCATTGCAGAATGGCGGCACGATCATCGCCAATACCGCGCCAGGTTGCTGGGGGCCGATGATTACGCCGCGTCTCCGCGGTGGACACGAAGTGACCAAGCCAGTCTATATTGAGGGCGCAGAGGTTGGCGACGGTGTTGTCATCCGCATTCGCGATATTTCCGTAACCTCATTGGCAACAGCGTCCGGTCACGACGCCGTTTCGAACAAATATTGTCTCGGCGATCCGTTTGTTGCGGCGCGCTGCCCTGTCTGTGAAGAAGTTTGGCCCGAAACGCATATTGAAGGCGTGGGACAGGATTCCGTGCGCTGCAACAAATGCGGAACGGCGATCAAGCCATTCGAGATTGTGCATGGTTACACGGTGGTGTTCGACGAAGCGCAGGATGTTGGCCTGACGGTCAACAAGGACGCTGCGGAACGCATCGCCAAGAATGCCAATCACTATGCGTCGCTACCTGATCAATCGGTGCAGCACTCCGTGTTGAACTACGCTCCGGCTGATCTCGTCGGCGCCATTGTGCGCATGCGCCCATTTCTTGGGCAGCTGGGCACAACCCCTTCGAAGGCTATGCCGGATTCCCATAACGCTGGCGACTTCGGCGCGTTCCTTGTCGGTGCGCCGCACCCTTATGCCTTGAGCCAGGAGGAATTGCAGAAGCACAAGACCGATGGGCACATGGACATCGATGCGGTGCGCGCCGGTGCCGTTCTGGTTTGCCCCGTCAAGGTTCCAGGCGCTGGCGTCTATATGGGTGACATGCACGCTGCCCAGGGGGATGGCGAAATCGCAGGGCACACAATGGATGTGGCCGGAAGCGTCACCCTGCAGGTCGAGGTGCTGAAGAGCTACAATAATGACGGTCCCGTGCTGTTTCCGCTGCTTGAGGATCTGCCGCCATTGGCAAGGCCCTTCACGGAGGAAGAAAAGAAACGCGGTGCAAAATTGGCTCAACAGTGGGGCGTCAAAGTCGTTGAGGAAGTGGCGCCGATTTCCGTCATTGGCACGGCGGCCAATATGAACGCGGCTATTGTCAATGGCCTGGAAAGAGCGGCAAAGCTGCTGGATATGACCGTTTCGGAAGTGCGCAACCGGGCTACGATCAACGGCGCTATCGAAATCGGACGCGATCCGGGCGTAATTCAGGTGACTTTTTTAGCGCCTTTGACGAACCTTGATCAAGCCGGTCTCGGGGATATCGCGCGCCAACAATATAATCTTTAACGGCAAGTCCTGCTCGCGCTCGAAGGGTGCGGGCAGGATAAACACATATTCGAAGCCGGTCACTTGCATTCAAGATTCACACAAGCGCGGCAGACATACTATTTGTAATGGGGAAGAAAGTGATTGAAAACACAAGGCTTTCTGGATCGAATGGTGGGCGTAACAGGGATTGAACCTGTGACCCCTACAATGTCAATGTAGTGCTCTCCCGCTGAGCTATACGCCCATTCGATGTGGCGCATACACCATATCGCGTTGCGCCCGTCAATGCCCTTTTATGAAGTTTTTTCGTCTTTTTGTTGAAGACTTTTCAAAAGCCCGGAAAACCGCGCCTTGGCCAGTGATCGCCTCAGGCGGCGATCAACATTTTTTCGATTTCGTTCACCAGGTCACGCAGATGGAACGGCTTGGAAAGCACTTTCGCGTCGCGCGGGGCGTCAGAATCAGGATTCAGGGCGACGGCTGCGAATCCCGTAATGAACATTATTTTCAGGTCTGGATCGATTTCCGTCGCACGGCGCGCCAGTTCAATCCCATCCATTTCCGGCATCACGATGTCGGTCAGCAGCAGTGAGAACGGCTCTTCCTGCAGTCGTTCATAGGCGCTGGCGCCATTATCGAAGTGAGTCACGTGATAGCCGGCCTTTTCCAGTGCCTTCACGAGAAAGCGCCGCATATCGTTGTCGTCTTCAGCAAGAAGAATTCTTTTCATTGGTCCGTCCGAATTTCCCATCGTTCGCTCCAGTGCTTGGACAGCGTGAACGATTCAATTTTCCACTCTAGAAAACGCTTCTTTGGTAAATATGAAATGAATGCTCGCGCGAATGTTAATTGTTATGGCATGCATTTGGCAACAACCTGTCATTTGTGACGGGATTGCCGCAGTTTTCAGTTCGTGATCGAATTCGGCGTTCCCTGTTGGTATTTGCACCGGCGAAGCGGTTGACGTAATTTGTCGAGCCTGCCGGTGCGCTGTGTCCAGCCGCCGCAAACAAGACATGCATAGACGGATCAAAATATGAGTTTGGAGCGTGATTTCAGCCTGATACCGCCTTTCGAGGTGAATGCTCCGGCAGAGCAGCGAATTCCGTTCGTATTCAACTCGCCGCATAGCGGTCGTTATTATCCGCAATCCTTTCTGGAATTATCCCGCCTCGACAGTCTCAGCATCCGCCATTCGGAAGATTGTTATGTGGATGAGCTGTTCGCGTCTGCCGTGCGGCTCGGCGCACCGCTGCTGAAAGCCCATTTCCCGCGCGCATTTCTCGATGTGAATCGCGAAGCCTATGAGCTTGATCCGCGCATGTTCACCGAAACCTTGCCGCCCTTCATCAACAGCCAGTCGGCGCGTGTCGCCGGTGGTCTGGGCACGGTGCCGCGTCTGGTGGGCGAGGGGCAATTGATCTATCCGGGGAGAATCCCCCTTGCCGAAGCCTTTTACCGCATCGAAAGCCTCTACAAGCCCTATCACCGCACGTTGGAAGGTCTGTTGCAGTCGACCCGCGAGCGGTTCGGCTATGCGGTTCTGATCGATTGTCATTCCATGCCGGGGGGTGTGCGTCCGGGGGAGGTGGGCTCCCGCCCGGATTTCATCATTGGCGACCGATTCGGACGCTCCTGCAGCGAGCGCCTCACGCAGGCGGCCATCGAGCTGCTGCGTGAACTGGGCTATTCGGTTGCGCATAACAAACCCTATGCGGGCGGTTTCATCACCGAGCATTATGGTCGGCCAGCCGTTGCGTGCCATGCCTTGCAGATTGAGATCAATCGCAGTCTCTATGTGAACGAGCAGTCGCTGCACAAACTTGCGGGCTTCGAAACGTTATGTGGCGATCTGCATCAGTTTCTGAGCTATCTTACATCGCTTCCGGATGATTTGTTCATCGCGCCGCCGCTGGCTGCCGAATAGGTAAGGCCGCAACCAGTCCGGGTCTCATGCCGATAAAAAGAGCCGCGCTCGAGCAATACGAACGCGGCCAAAGACTAGGGAGGAAATGCCCCGAAAGGCATCGACAGGAAGACCTGTCTAGTCTTTAAGCTACGCGCTAAAGCTGGTTGCGTCAAGAAAATGCGCATCTTTTTTGGGCGAATTTTTTCTTGCTCAATAATTGAGCAAAATTAGCATGGATGCACAAGTTGCAGCCATGTCATGGAAACAGGAGGATGGGGTTGCTCATCGACAAGGCATTTTTTTCCGAAGTGGCAGCGGCAGCGGCGGCTGAAACTTTACCGCGCTTTCGTCAGTTGAACGCGGTGGACAACAAATACAGCGTCGGTTTCGACCCTGTTACCGAAGCGGACCGTGCTGCGGAGAGGGCGATTCGTGCCGTCATCGGCCACCGTTATCCGGAGCACGGCATTCTGGGCGAGGAATATGGCCCCGAAAATACTGACCGCAGCCACGTCTGGGTCATCGACCCTATCGATGGCACGCGCGCCTTCATATCGGGTTTGCCGGTCTGGGGTACGCTGGTCGGGCTGACGGTGGATGGCGATGCGCGCGCCGGGATGATGTCGCAGCCTTTCACGGGCGAGCTTTTTTATAGCGACGGCGAGGGCGCCTATCTGCTGCGTGAAGGCGATGGCGACGCGCCGCGCCGTCTTTCCGTGCGCAAGGGCGCGACACTGGCGGATGCGACGCTGTTCACCACAACGCCTGCCCTGTTCAAAGGCGAAAACCGCAAGGGGTTCGACCGCCTTGAAAGCGCTGTGCGCCTGTCGCGCTATGGTGTCGATTGCTACGCCTTTGCCATGCTTGCGGGCGGCTATGTCGATATCGTTGTCGAGTCCGGCTTGCAGCCTTACGATATCGTGGCGCTGATCCCGATAATCGAACAGGCGGGCGGCGTGGTTACGCGCCGCGATGGCGGCCCGGCGGAAGAGGCTGGCGATATCGTCGCAGCCGCCACGCCGGAACTGCACAGGGCCGCGCTTGAACTGCTGAACGGCTAAATTCTGGTGCGGGGAATCGGCGCGTTGGGCTAATTCCCCAAACCGTCTTGTCAGATGCCGGAAAATTCAGGCTCGATGGTTTCCGGCATGGTTTCTACATCCGACGAACCGGGAATGAAGGCGTCGAACGCGGCCCAGAGCTGTTCGCGATAGAAATCGGCTTCCTGCAACAGTTCGTGACGCCCGCCATCGATGGTGATCAGTGAGACATTGCGCGTGCGCGCAGCAAAGCGCTCCAGCACCGGCGTCGAGACGACGCGGTCATCGCCTGCGGCAATGATCAGCACCGGCACGCTGGGGCTTTCCTCATAGAAGTCCGGCTGATTGATGCGGCGTGCCGTTTCGAGCGCCCCCCAAACCCAGCGCACTGTCGGGCCGCCCAGCGCCAGATCGGGAAAGAGGCGCGTGATTTCCGTGTTGCGCATAAAGCGCGCGGGGTCGCTGGTCAGCGGGTTTCCCGCAAATGGCCGTGCTGTCAGCCTTTTTTTGCCGGACGCATAGAGCGTGCCGAGCCCGATGCGCCGCAGCGTGGCGGCCATGCGGCGCACAACATCATCGCTCAGTTTCTGCGCAGCAAGGCCCATGAAGGGCGCGCACAGCACCATGCGCGTAATGCGGGACGACAGGCTGCCCATCGAGGCCAGGGCCACCATGGCGCCGGAAGAATGGCCGAGAATATAGAAGGGCGGCGGGCAGTCGGGCAAAACGATGTCGATCAGAAAATGATCGAGATCTTCCTGATAATCGTCGAAACTGCGAACATAACCGCGAAGCCTGTCCGGCAGCAGCCGATGCGAGCCGCCCTGTCCGCGCCAGTCGAAGGTGGCGGCGACAAAGCCGCGCGCCGCAAGCTCGGTCATAGTCTCGAAATATTTTTCGATGAATTCGTTTCGGCCTTGGAGCACAATCACCGTGCCGCGCACAGGGCCAGTTTCCGGCTTCAGGATGCTATAACGCAATGTCCTGTCGGGATAGTCGGAATGGCTTGTGAAAAAGCCCGACCGTATTCCATGCGGAATTGGATTCGCATCGGTTTCGAACAGCAGTTCCGACATCCGTTGCGCAGCCTTTCCCGAATGATAATGCCCTGATCGTTTCCGTTATTATGCGCGAAATGATGACAAAAAGTAACCGGAAGTTCGCTTGCGAACTTCCGGCCAAAGGATCGTCAGCGGCAAGGGACGTTGCCGCCAGACGTTCCGTATTTTGAGATGGTTAGTAACGGTCGGGACGGCGTTCGCCGACGATACGTCCAGAGAAGGCGTCGACCATGACGATCACACGACGACCGTTCGGGCGTGTGGCGCGGACAAAATAGGTGTCGCGATCCCTGCGCATGTCACCGACCGCATAGCCGCGGCGTTCCAGCATACGGGTCACTTCACGCGGGCGCATCGTGTCGCGATCACCCCAGTCGGGGCGGCGGTCCGGGCGTCCGTAGCCGGGAGGCGGTGCATCCGGGCGCGGCGGGCGGGGGCGATAACCATCATTGTCGTAATACTGAACCTGGACGCGCAAGCCCGAGCTGTCTGCAAGGGAAGGGGTCGCAAAGCCAGTAGCGACGGTGGCAAGTGCGGCAAAAGCGAGAACAGCTTTTTTCATAACCGTGATCCTTAATAGAACCTGTCGAGTGACAGGCATGACGGGACATTAGCCCCAAGCAAATGAACGCTCGTGGAAGATGATGTTCATTTTGGGTTCAGGTCGTGCGTTGCCCCCAAAAAAGTAGCCCGCTACGGATCAGGAGTTGTTACGCGAAGTGACATGCCGTGTAGGCAATGCCGGAACGGTTCTTGTTTGAAAACGGCCTTGAAAAGCAAAACAGCCATTCCCAAATGAGTTTTGCGGTCGCCACAAAGGGGCCGCCGGCATAAAGGAATTCGCCAATAAGGGAGTTTCGCCGCCATGTATGATCCCGGACACCGCAAAGCGGTTTTTAGACAAGGATCATACCGAACCATGCATCATGTCGCTCTAAAGGAGGGCTAACACATGCGTCACGTAGATTTTTCCCCGCTTTATCGTTCCACGGTTGGTTTCGACCGGCTTTTCACCATGCTTGATTCGCTCGCTTCGCCGGAAGGTAGCCAGTCCTATCCGCCGTATAATATCGAGCGCACCGGTGAGAACACCTATCGTATCACCATGGCCGTCGCGGGCTTTTCCGAAAGCGAACTCGAAATCGAAGCCCATCGCAACCAGCTGACCGTGAAGGGCCAGAAGGCTGACGAAAAGGCGTCCGATATCGGTGAAGTGCTTTATCGCGGTATTGCTTCGCGTGCTTTCGAGCGCCGCTTCCAGCTTGCCGATTTTGTCGAAGTCGCTGGTGCAAGCCTCAAGAATGGCCTTCTGCACATCGACCTCAAGCGCGAGATTCCTGAACAGATGAAACCGCGCAAGATCGAAGTCGCCAAGGCTGGTTCCGACAGCGCTCAGCAGATCGAAGCGAAAACCGCGCACTAATCGCGGATAAGCCTATAGATATGAGAAAGGCGGCGCTGCAAAGCGCCGCCTTTTTTGTTTAAGCGATCATGTCGCCGAACCGATCCACATCTTCTTCCGTATTGGCGAAGCTGGTCACGAAGCGGGCGAAAATCTCGCCCTCGCTGATGCGGTTTTCTTCCGAATGCGGCGGGTTCCAGTCGTAGAAGATCGCTCCGGCATTACGCAGGCGGTCGTAAACCGACTGTTTCATGATGGCGAAGACTTCATTGGCTTCGGGCTTCCAGGCAAGGCGCATCTGGCTTGAGGCGTTGATGTGTCCGGCGAGTCGGGCCGCCAGCGCGTTCGAATGACGCGCCAGTTCCAGCCAGAGGTCGTCCTGCAGATAGGCGTCGAACTGGGCCGCGACGAAACGCGTTTTGGAGAAGAGCTGCGCCGCGCGCTTGCGAATGAACGGTAGGTCCTTGGCGCGTGCCGGGTCCATAAAGACCAGCGCTTCCGCGCACCAGCAGCCATTCTTGGTGCCGCCGAAGGAGACGATATCGACGCCCTGTTTCCAGGTCATTTCAGCCGGGGTCAGGCCCAGTGTAACCAGCGCATTGGCGAAGCGGGCGCCATCCATATGCAGCGGCAGACCGGCATCGCGGCAGATTTTGGAAATGGTGGCGATTTGTTGCGGTTGATAGAGCGTGCCGACTTCCGTAGCCTGCGTGATGCTGACGGCCATCGGCTGTCCGGCATGGACGAAAGCCGGGTTGAAGCGCTTCAGTTCGCGCTTGAGAAGCTCGGGGTCGATACGGCCCAATGCGCCATCGATCGGATGCAGCCGCGCGCCGCCGGTGAAATATTCAGGCGCGCCGCATTCATCCTCGATGACATGCGCTTCGCGGTGCACCAGCGAAACGCCGCCCGGACGGTTGACGCTGGCCAGCGCCAGCGAGTTGGCGGCCGTTCCGGTTCCGACGAAAAAGACGGCCACTTCGCGCTCGAACACCTCGTTGAAACGTTGTTCAACGCGCTTGTCGAGTTCGCTCGCGCCATAGGCGGCGGCAAAACCGGCTGCATGCAGCGAAAGGCTTTCGGCGATTTTCGGATGGGCGCCCGCCCAGTTGTCTGAAGCAAAATGCACGGTTGTCTCCACTCGCAACGATTCCAGTGTGTCAGCGACAGCTGCTGCCGACTGTCTATAACGGGACTTGAGAAAGGCGATAATACTGAAAATGATGAAAAAACGGACGCGGCCTGTCACTTTTCCATGCTTTGTGCGTTCACCTTAAGCCGCGCCAAACTGACGCAATAAGCCGTATGCGCAATTAAAAGTCTCAAAGATATGGGCATGCGACATTTTATTACGGAAGTTGCTGAGAAAAATTGCGTTTCCATCTTGTGAGGCAATTTGAATTCTGTCATACGTAATTAGGACAGCAATGCTGTCCAATTAGAAGCTGAGGCAGACGGAAAACATGGGTTGAACCCCGCGCCGCCGGTTTCAGAAATAAAAGCGCTGTGCTGGCAGGCCAATGGCCTGACGGTAACCGGCGCTCCGACTGTGACAGGGGAGATTCGAGTGCGCCTTTATCTGGCGGGCTGGGTGTCGTCTGTCCGAGCCTGATGAGAATAAGGCGCTAAACATCGTTCCTCGCATCGGCTTTGCCCGCTTGGCTCTGCCATTTGCCCGGAACCTCGTCCAACGCCTTGTCGATAAGGCTTTCCATAGAATGAATACACCAGCGAGATGGTTGTCACCATCTCGGTATATACTGATCGCGCGCCTCATGAAGAGGGCCAAACGGAGGGAATGACGATGACGCATTTGACGCCATCTGTAACGAATGTGGTTTCTCACAACGTGCAGAACGAAAACGTCAAAGCTGCGACGACGGCTTCCACCCGAACGACGCGAAAAACTAAGGCGGCGGGTGTCCCGCCAGCTCAAGGTCTCTACGATCCGCGCAACGAACATGATGCGTGCGGCGTTGGCTTCATTGCCCATATGAAGGGCAAGAAGTCGCATGAGGTCGTGGAAAACGGCCTCAAGATGCTGGAAAACCTCACTCATCGCGGCGCCGTGGGCGCTGATCCGCTGATGGGCGACGGCGCTGGCATTCTCGTACAGATTCCAGATCGCTTTTTCCGCGAGGAAATGGCGCGGCAGGGCATCGACCTGCCGCAGCCGGGCCATTATGGCGTGGGTTACCTATTCATGCCGCGCGACGCCCAGCTGCGCGCCCATGCGGAAGAAATCGTCAAGGAAGTGATCGCTGCCGAAGGCCAGCAGTTCATCGGATTCCGTGAAGTGCCGGTCGATAATTCGTCGCTGTCGAAGGCGCCGGATATTGCCGCGACCGAACCATTCCATGTTCAGGTTTTCATCGGGCGCAACCCGATGCTCGAAACCGACGACGAGTTCGAACGTCGCCTGTTCGTGCTGCGCAAGGTCATTTCCAACCGCATCTATCAGGAAAATGACGGCGACGATAACGGCTTTTATGTCGTGTCCATGTCGGCGCGCACGGTCGTCTATAAGGGCATGTTCCTGGCTTATCAGGTCGGCGCCTATTATAACGATCTGCGCGATCCCCGCTTCGAAAGCGCGGTGGCGCTGGTTCATCAGCGTTTCTCGACCAACACCTTCCCCTCCTGGCGTCTGGCTCACCCTTACCGCATGGTTGCGCATAACGGTGAAATCAACACGCTGCGCGGCAATGTGAACTGGATGGCGGCGCGTCAGGCTTCGGTCGATAGCGAACTGTTCGGCAACGACATTTCCAAGCTCTGGCCGATTTCCTACGAAGGCCAGTCGGATACGGCCTGCTTCGACAATGCGCTCGAATTTCTGCATCAGGGCGGCTACAGCCTCGCCCATGCGATGATGATGCTGATCCCGGAAGCATGGTCCGGCAACAAGCTGATGTCGGATGACCGCCGCGCCTTCTACGAATATCACGCTGCCCTGATGGAGCCATGGGACGGTCCTGCCGCCGTGGCCTTCACCGACGGTCGCCAGATCGGCGCGACGCTGGACCGTAACGGCCTGCGTCCGGCCCGTTACATCGTGACCGACGACGATTTCGTCATTCTGGCTTCGGAAGCTGGCGTTCTGCCGGTGGACGAAAAGAAGGTCGTCAAGAAGTGGCGTCTTCAGCCGGGTCGTATGCTGCTCATCGATATGGAAGAGGGCCGCATCGTTTCCGACGATGAAATCAAGTCGCAGATCGCGCAGAAGCATCCCTACAAGCAGTGGCTTGGCAACACCCAGCTCATTCTGGAAGACCTCAACCCGGTCGAACCGCGTGCGTTGCGCAAGGATGTGAGCCTGCTCGACCGCCAGCAGGCCTTCGGCTACAGCCAGGAAGACACCAAAATCCTGATGTCGCCGATGGCGACCACCGGTCAGGAAGCTATCGGCTCGATGGGCACGGATACGCCGATTTCGGCCATGTCCGACAAGTCGAAGTTGCTGTTCACCTATTTCAAGCAGAACTTCGCGCAGGTCACCAACCCGCCGATTGATCCTATCCGTGAAGAACTGGTGATGAGCCTCGTCTCCTTCATCGGTCCGCGCCCGAACATTTTCGACCTGATCGGCAATTCGCGTCGCAAGCGTCTGGAAGTGCGCCAGCCGATCCTGACCAATGGCGATCTGGAAAAGATCCGCTCCATCGGTCATACGGAAGATCGTTTCGACACCAAGACGCTCGACATCACCTATAATACGGGTGAGGGTGCAGCCGGTATGCATGGCGCCATCGAGCGTCTGTGCGACCGCGCCGAAGCGGCTGTTCATGGCGGCTACAACATCGTCATCCTGTCCGACCGTCAGGTCGGTCCGGACCGCATTCCGATCCCGGCTCTGCTGGCGACGGCTGCCGTGCATCATCATCTGATCCGCAAGGGTCTGCGTACCTCGGTCGGCCTCGTGGTTGAATCGGGCGAACCGCGCGAAGTGCATCACTTCGCCTGCCTTGCCGGTTATGGTGCGGAAGCGATCAACCCGTATCTCGCTTTCGACACGCTGCTCGACATGCATCGCCGTCGCGAATTCCCGCCGGAAGTCGATGAATATGAAGTGGTCAAGCGCTACATCAAGTCGATCGGCAAGGGCATTCTCAAGGTCATGTCCAAGATGGGCATCTCGACTTACCAGTCCTATTGTGGCGCGCAGATTTTCGATGCGGTCGGCTTGCAGTCGAGCTTCGTCGACAAGTTCTTTTTCGGCACGGCCACCAGCATCGAAGGTGTTGGTCTGGACGAAATCGCGGAAGAGACCGTGCGCCGTCACACCGATGCCTTCGGTAACGACCCGGTTCTGTTGACCTCGCTCGAAGTCGGCGGCGAATATGCCTACCGTATGCGCGGCGAGGCGCATTTGTGGTCGCCGGATGCGGTTGCCAAGCTGCAACATGCAGTGCGCACTTCGAACCCGGACACCTTCACCGAATATACCAGCATGCTCGACTCCAAGTCGGCGCAGGCCAAGACCATTCGCGGCCTGTTCGATATTCGCTTCGCCGAGGAACGCGGCCTCAAGCCGGTTTCCATTGATGAAGTTGAACCGGCGGTCGATATCGTCAAGCGCTTCTCGACGGGCGCCATGTCCTTCGGCTCGATCTCCAGAGAGGCGCATACCACGCTGGCGCGCGCGATGAACGCCATTGGCGGCAAGTCGAACACGGGTGAAGGTGGCGAAGAGCCAGATCGTTTCTATCCGCTGCCGGACGGCAAGCCGAACCCGGAACGCTCTGCGATCAAGCAGGTGGCGTCGGGCCGTTTCGGTGTGACGACGGAATATCTGGTCAACTCCGATCTGATCCAGATCAAGGTTGCGCAGGGTGCAAAGCCGGGCGAAGGCGGTCAGCTGCCGGGTCACAAGGTCGATGCGACCATCGCCAAGACCCGTCACTCGACGCCTGGCGTTGGCCTCATTTCGCCGCCGCCCCACCATGACATCTACTCGATCGAAGATCTGGCGCAGCTGATCTACGACCTGAAGAACGTCAATCCGGCTGCCGATATTTCGGTCAAGCTGGTGTCGGAAGTGGGCGTCGGCACGGTTGCCGCCGGTGTTGCCAAGGCGCGCGCCGACCACATCACCGTATCGGGTTATGATGGTGGCACGGGCGCTTCGCCTCTCACCTCGCTGAAGCATGCCGGTAGCCCGTGGGAAATCGGCCTTGCCGAAACCCACCAGACGCTGGTGCTGAACGGGCTTCGCTCCCGCGTGGCCTTGCAGGTCGATGGTGGTTTGCGGACCGGTCGCGACGTGGTCATTGGCGCGCTGCTCGGTGCCGACGAGTTCGGTTTCTCGACAGCTCCGCTGATTGCTGCTGGCTGCATCATGATGCGTAAGTGCCATCTGAACACTTGTCCCGTCGGCGTGGCGACGCAGGACCCGGTTCTGCGCAAGCGCTTCAAGGGCACGCCGGAACATGTCATCAACTTCTTCTTCTATCTGGCGGAAGAAGTGCGTGCGCTGCTGGCCTCGATGGGCTTCACCAAGCTGGAACAGATCATCGGCGAGACCGAGCTTCTGGAAAAGCAGGTGATGATCGACCATTGGAAGGCCAAGGGTCTCGATTTCAGCCGTATCTTCTACAAGCCTGAGGCTGAAAAGCACGAGATCTACTGGACCGAGCGTCAGCATCATCCGATTGAAGACGTTCTCGACCGTAAGCTGATCGAGCAGGCCCTGCCTGCGCTCGAAGAACGCAAGCCCGTCAAGATCGACATTGGCATCAAGAACGTTGACCGTTCTGCCGGTGCCATGCTGTCGGGCGAAGTTGCCAAGCGGTTCCGCCACAAGGGTCTGCCGGACGACACCATCGCCGTCACGCTTCGCGGTACGGCTGGCCAGTCCTTTGGTGCGTTCCTGGCGCGCGGCATCTCGTTCGAGCTGATCGGCGATGGCAACGATTATGTCGGCAAGGGCCTTTCGGGTGGCCGCATCGTCATCCGTCCGCCGGAAGATACGCGTATCGTCGCCGAAGATTCCATCATCGTCGGCAATACGGTGCTTTACGGTGCGCTTGAAGGCGAGTGCTATTTCCGCGGCGTTGCAGGCGAGCGTTTCGCCGTCCGCAACTCCGGCGCGGTCACGGTTGTCGAAGGCGTGGGCGACCACGGCTGCGAATACATGACCGGCGGCGTCGTCGTGGTTATCGGTCAGACGGGTCGCAATTTCGCGGCGGGCATGTCGGGCGGTGTCGCCTATGTGCTCGACGAGGAAGGTGATTTCGCCCAGCGCTGCAATATGGCGATGGTCGAGCTGGAACCGGTGCCGGAAGAAGACGACATCCTCGAAAAGCTGCATCACCATGGCGGTGACCTCATGCATAAGGGCCGTGTGGACGTTTCGGCCAATATGACCCATCATGATGAGGAACGTCTGGTGCAGCTGATCGCCAACCATCTGCATTACACAGGCTCGACGCGGGCGAAGGACATTCTCGACAATTGGGAGAGCTATCGTCCCAAATTCGTGAAGGTCATGCCGGTCGAATACCGTCGCGCTCTGGAAGAGATGGAGCGTGCGCAGATCGGTGTCGCGGCTGAGTGATCCTGACAAGCGGAGCCCGACCTTTGGGTCGGGCGCCCTTCGCCATATGAAGAGATAACAACGTCCTGACATGCCTGCGCGTTAAAGATAACGCGGCGGACAGGGCAACTTCCGGCAAAGCAGACCATGCGCTGGTCTCAGGCCGAGGGGAGTAGAAGAATGGGTAAGGTAACTGGTTTTCTAGAGATCGACCGTCAGGTGGCAAAGTACCAGCCAGCGTCGGATCGTATCCGCCACTTCCGCGAGTTCACCATTCCGATGACGGATGGTGAAGTGCAGAAGCAAGCTGCGCGCTGCATGGATTGCGGCATTCCGTTCTGCCATGGGCCAACGGGCTGCCCGGTGCACAACCAGATCCCGGACTGGAATGATCTGGTCTATAACAACAATTGGGATCAGGCGATCCGCAACCTGCATCTGACCAATAATTTCCCGGAATTCACCGGTCGCGTCTGCCCCGCACCTTGCGAGGAAGCCTGCACGCTGAACCTCGAAGACACGCCGGTTGCGATCAAGACGGTCGAGCAGGCGCTGGGCGACAAGGCCTATGAGCTTGGCTATATCGTGCCGCAGCCTGCCGCCAACAAGACCGGCAAGTCGGTTGCCATCATCGGTTCCGGCCCGGCTGGGCTTGCTGCCGCACAGCAGCTTGCCCGTGCCGGTCACATGGTGGATGTCTATGAGCGCGAAAGCCGCCCCGGCGGTCTGCTGCGTTACGGCATTCCGGATTTCAAGATGGAAAAGCACCACATCGATCGCCGCGTGGCGCAGATGGAAGGTGAGGGCGTCCGCTTCCTGTGCGGCGTGAATATCGGCGTCGACAAGCCGCTGCGCGGTCTTCTTGATACCTATGATGCCGTGCTTTACAGCGGCGGCTCCGAAACCCCGCGCCCCGCAGGCATTCCCGGTGCCGATCTGGAAGGCGTTTTCGACGCCATGCCTTATCTGGTGCAGCAGAACCGCCGCGTCGGTCGCGAGAACATCGAATCCGTTGCATGGGCTTCGGCTCCGATCCTCGCTGGTGGCAAGCATGTCGTCGTGGTCGGCGGTGGCGATACCGCATCGGACTGCGTGGGCACGGCCTTCCGTCAGGGTGCAGTGAACGTTACGCAGCTCGATATTCGTCCGCAGCCGCCGGAAAAGGAAGACAAGCTCAGTGTCTGGCCTTATTGGGCGACCAAGATGCGCACCTCTTCAAGCCAGGCTGAAGGTGCTTCACGCGAATTTCAGGTCGCAACGCTGGAATTCATCGGCGAAGAAGGCCGCCTGACCCATGTGAAGTGCTGCCAGGTGGACGAAAAGCGCAAACCGATTGCCGGTTCGGAATTCTTCATCAAGGCCGATCTTGCATTCATTGCCATCGGCTTTGCCGGTCCGGGCGAAGACAGCGTGGTCAAGGAATTGGGCGACAAGCTCGACATCGTTACCGATCGCCGTGGCTCGAAGTCGGTCAAGGCCAATGAGCAGGACTATCGCACCAATGTCGACAAGCTCTATGCCGCAGGCGATGTGCGCCGGGGTCAGTCGCTGGTCGTCTGGGCAATCCGCGAAGGCCGTCAGGCCGCACACGCCATCGATGCTGATCTGATGGGGAGCTCGGTTTTACCTCGCTAAAGCTACGATATTTCGACCTATAAAGTGCACCGAAAACAAAAAGCCGCATCAAGATGCGGCTTTTCGTTAGAAACGGGAACAGTTTCAGTTCACAAGATCCCGGCCCTTGGTTTCAGGTGTGGTGATCATCACATAGATCGCGGGAATGGCCATCAGTGTTGCATAGACCGCAACCGCGAAGGGCGTCCCGAATATTTCGAGCAGCCATGTGCCGATGATGGGGGCGAGCGCTCCGCCGAGGACTGTGGCGACCGAATAGGATGTCGACATAGCTGTATAGCGAACACGTGCAGGGAAGAGTTCGGTAAAATAGGCCGACATGCCGCCCACGATAATTCCGTGGAAAGAGAGCGTCAGTACCGTTGCCCATGTAAGCGTCGCAGTGTCTGCGCCGGGAGGCAGGCTGAAAAGCCAGAAGCCAGCGCCGATACCGCCGACGAGCCCCACCAGCGTGACTGCCCGGCGTCCGATCCGGTCAGCGGTCGCGCCAGCGGCGAGGATGACCGCGACTTCGGCAATCGAGCCGATGAATAGTGCGCCAAGTGCTGCCTCACGTGGCACCTTGAGAAACACGGTGGCCAATACGATGAAGAATGTGGAGAAGAGGTAGAACAGCGCGCTTTCGCCAGCCTTGACGAACAGGACGCGCAGCATGTTTCCGCCCTGGGTCGAAATTGCTTCGCGCAGCGGGGCTTTGACCGGTTCGGTCTTCTGTTCTCGAAGTTGGACGAAGGCGGGCGATTCTTCGACCTTGCGACGGACCCAAAGGCCAAGACCGATCAGCAGGATGGAAGCAATGAACGGGATACGCCATGCCCATTCGACAAAGGCCTCCGATCCGAAATGGCCGATGACGGCACCGATAACGGCTGTGGCGATCACATTGCCCGCCGGTCCGCCGATCATCGGAAAGCCGGTCCAAAGCCCACGTTGTTTGGCTGGAAGACTTTCCGCAATCAGCACCAGTGCGCCAGTGGATTCACCACCAATGGCAAAGCCTTGCAGCAGGCGCATGAGAAGAAGCAGGAGCGGTGCGAACACACCGATCTGCTGGTAGGTTGGGAGCAGGCCCATTGCGACCGTCGCGCCGCCCATCAGGAATAGGCTGATGACGAGCGCCTGTTTGCGGCCGATCCTGTCACCCAGAACGCCGAAGAACCAGCCACCCGCCGGGCGGGCAATGAAGCCCACGGCCTGGGTGGACAGGGCTGCGATCAATCCGGTGATCGGATCGACAGCCGGAAAAAATGCGGTGTTGAAAACAAGCGCGGCGCAAAAGGCGAAAACCGCGAAATCATACCACTCGATGATCGTGCCGGTGCTGGCCGCGAAAAGAAGTCGTATCGACGATTTTTGCGTCTGCGCGGCGTCCACTGTCCCCGCCGGTGCTGATGTGCTCATGGGTGCTCCTCCGCTGCACAGAATTTTAAAAGCCGGTTCCTCGATACCGGCTCCCTATAATCGTATCATTTGCAACGATGTCAAGTTCATTGCAATAGCAACGTTACATATGCAATGAACTGGAGTGGCATTTTTAGGAGGTATGCAGACCGCAGGAGCGACGGGCAACGCTTAATAGTGGTGTGAACCGCCCGGGGAGCAGACGATGTTTGAGGTCTTCCGTGAACCGCAATCTTTACGATCTTCGGATGGGCCGTGTTTGTGAAAAAGCCTTTGAAATTGTTCGTCCATTCCGTGAAACTGTTTGAAATGCAAAGACTTTGTGAGGGGGTATGTAATGCGTATGGAAACGTTCTTTCCCTATCGGCTTGCGATTGTCGCGGAAGCATTTTCCCGGCAACTCGTTGCAGTCTATGGCCATAAATATGGGCTGATGCGAGAAGAATGGCGTTTCTTGTTTCTGCTTGCGGAGGCAGGGTCCATCGATTCGGTGCAGCTAGCCCAGCGCACATCGCTCGACAAGGTGCAGGTCAGCCGCGCCGCCAGTCGGCTTGAGGCAAAAGGTCTGATTGTCCGCGCCGTATCCGAAGAAGACCGGCGTTTGCGGCACTATGCCATCACGAATGCGGGACAGGCCCTGTTTCAACAAGTCTTTGGCGAGGTCGATGCCAGGGCCAATGCCATATTGGGCGCCATGTCCGAGCCGGACAGGCAGGCGCTGGAAACCGGCATTGCCGCGCTGCACAACGCCGTAAGGCAGGTGACTGCGGCAGAATAAGACGAACCCTATCGCGCGGGGTGCGCGCCGGAGAGGCGCGCAAGCCCGTCGAGAAAATGCCCGGCGTCCGGGCCCAGCTCTTTCAGGATCTCCGCCTGAAATTCGTCGGCGATCTTGCCAAGGCGATGCATCAGCGCTTCCCCCTTGGGGGTGAGGGCGAGTACAATCAATCTGCGGTCGATATTGTTATCCGACTTGTGCAGCAGGCCAGCACTTTCCAAACGCGTTGCAGCCCGGCTGACAATCGACTTGTCGAGATTGACGCGGGTGTTGATGTCGCGAATGCTGACTTCGCCGCTACGATAGAGATGCGCCAGCACGCGCCATTCGGGAATGGTCAGCCCTGCCTCGGCGGCGTAGCGTCTTGAAAACCGCTCGCTGATCCGCTGGGCCACGACACTCAGCTGATAGGGCAGGAAACTGTCGAGTTCGAACGCCATGCACGTCTCCTTTTTGCAGGAAAGGAGCAGAGTTTCATTGCAAATACAACGGAAAAACAAGCTCTGCACAAGAAGCGTTGACTTCGTTGCATTCGCAACGTTATTATCGTTGTTAGTGCAACGAATTTGCCGGGAGGAATAATCATGACCATTCAAGCGATCCCGCAGGGCATGGTCCGCGCATCGGTAACGACCGGAACCGTAGAGGGCTATATGCCCGGTTTCGGCAACGACTTTGAAACCGAAGCGCTGCCGGGCGCATTGCCGCAAGGCCAGAATTCACCGCAGAAATGCAATTACGGGCTTTATGCCGAGCAGCTGTCCGGCACCGCTTTCACCGCGCCCCGCGGTCAGAACGAGCGGACCTGGTGCTATCGCATTCGCCCGTCCGTTCATCATACGGGCCGTTTCAAGCTGATCGACGTGCCGTACTGGAAAACTGCGCCCAATCTGCCGGTCGGCGATCCGCAGCGGCGCAATATCACCAGTCTTGGCCAGTATCGCTGGGACCCCATCCCGTTGCCGGGGCCGGACGAAGACCTGACGTGGATCACCGGTATGCGCACCATGACCACGGCGGGCGATGTGAACATCCAGATCGGCATGGCAAGCCATGTCTATCTGATCACCCGCTCGATGGAGGACGAATATTTTTACTCCGCCGACAGTGAATTGCTGATCGTACCGCAGGAAGGACGTCTGCGTTTCTGCACGGAGCTTGGCATCATCGATCTTGAGCCCAAGGAAATCGCCATTATCCCGCGCGGTCTTGTCTATCGCGTCGAGGTGCTTGAGGGACCATGCCGCGGTTTCGTCTGCGAGAATTACGGTCAGAAATTCGATATGCCGGGTCGTGGTCCTATCGGCGCCAACTGCCTTGCCAACCCGCGCGATTTCAAATCGCCGGTTGCAGCCTATGAGGACAAACAGGCGCGCTCGCGTGTTGTCATCAAATGGTGCGGCCAGTTCCACGAGACATGGATCGACCATTCGCCGCTCGATATCGTGGCGTGGCATGGCAATTACTGCGCCTATAAATATGACCTGCGCACCTATTCTCCGGTCGGGGCGATTCTGTTCGACCATCCCGATCCGTCGATCTTCACAGTACTGACAGCACCGTCGGGTCAGGAAGGCACGGCCAATATCGACTTCGTGCTGTTTCGCGAACGCTGGCTGGTGGCGGAACATTCATTCCGCCCGCCATGGTATCACAAGAACATCATGTCCGAGCTTATGGGCAATATTTATGGCGTCTACGATGCCAAGCCGCAGGGCTTCGCGCCGGGCGGCATCAGCCTGCACAATTGCATGTTGCCGCACGGGCCGGACCGCGACGCATTTGAAGGCGCGTCGAATGCGGAACTGCGCCCGGAAAAGCTCGACAATACGATGAGCTTCATGTTCGAGACCCGCTTCCCGCAGCATCTGACGGAATTCGCCGCGCACGAGGCCCCCATGCAGGAAGAATATATCGAGGTCTGGGACCATCTCGAAAAGAAGTTCGACGGCACGCCCGGCGTGAAGTGATGCGCGATGCATCGGGTGCTTCGGTTTCCAATTCCGGGCACTCGAAGACGATGATTTTGAAATGAGGAGATGGACATTGGCTTTGATCCGGTCCTGGGTGGAGAGCGCCAATCATGCAGATTGCCCCTTTCCCCTGAACAATCTGCCCTATGGTGTGTTTTCGGTCGACGGTGATGCACCGCGTTGCGGCGTTGCCATTGGCGATATGATACTCGATCTCGATAAATGCGAAGCGGCGGGCCTCATCGATGCCGATGGCACTTTCGCCCAGCCGCAGCTCAATGGCTTCATGGCGTTGGGCCGCGCCAGATGGGACGAGGTGCGGGTAGCGCTGACGGAGCTTTTGCGTGAAGGCGGCGACACCAGCCTGCCCTTGATGCCAATGGCCGATGCGCGGTTACATCTGCCGATCCGCGTGACGGAATTTACCGATTTCTACGCATCGAAAAATCATGCCTTCAACGTGGGCGTGCTGTTTCGCGGGCCGGAAAACGCTTTGCCGCCGCAATGGACCCATATGCCGATCGGGTATAATGGCCGCGCCTCCTCTGTGGTGGTGACGGGCACGCCGATCCGCCGCCCCATGGGACAGACCAAAGGCGAACAGGGGCCGGTATGGGACCGCTGTAAAAAGCTCGATCTGGAACTGGAGTTGGGCGCTATCGTCGGCATCGACAGCACGATGGGCGAACGCGTTAGCGTCGAGCAGGCGGAGGACATGATCTTCGGCTATGTGCTGCTCAATGACTGGTCCGCCCGCGATATCCAGGCTTGGGAATATCAGCCGCTGGGGCCTTTCCAGTCAAAGGCTCTGGGGACGACCATTGGTGCATGGGTTGTGACGCAGGCCGCACTTGAGCCGTTCCGCAGCGCAGGCCCGGAGCGCGTCAATCCGCTTCTGCCTTATCTGCAGGAAGACCGGCCGGGATTGTACGATCTCGCCATCGGCTGGACCATGAACGGCCAACGCATGGCAGAGACAAATTACAATGTCATGTATTATTCGAGCGCGCAGCAACTGGCGCACCATACCGAAACCGGCTGCCCGATGCGGGTTGGCGATCTGCTTGGTTCCGGCACGATTTCCGGGCCGAGCCTTGAACAGACCGGCGCGCTTCTGGAAATGACGCAGAACGGCAAGAAACCGGTTACGGTGAATGGCGAAAGCCGCACCTTCATCGAGGACGGCGACGAGATTGCCTTGTTTGCGGAAGCGAGAGGCGATGGTTATCGCATCGGTTTTGGACCCTGCGTCGGCCAGATTCTTCCGGCACAGCCATGACGGTGACTTTATATGATTACTGGCGCTCGTCTTCGGCCTATCGCGTTCGTCTCGCGCTGGCCTTGAAGGGGATTGCCTATGATCGGGTGCCGGTAGACCTCACTGCGGGTGCGCAGTTTTCGCCCGAGCATCTGGCGCTGCATCCGCAGGGTCTTGTGCCCGTTTTGAAAATTGACGGGTTGGTGCTGGTGCAGTCGCTGGCGATCATCGAATATCTGGACGAGACGCGGCCAGACCCGGCCCTGCTGCCGCGCGATGCAGCGGGCAGGGCGCATGTCCGCGCATTGGCTGACGCAATCGCCTGCGAAATCCATCCGGTTTCCAACCTTCGGGTCTTGGCGCAGGTCGAAGCGCTCGCGGGCAAGGAAGCCCGCGCAGCGTGGAACAAGGATAATATTGCTCGTGGTCTGGCTGCTTTCGAAAAGCTGCTCGACCATCGGGGTTTTGAAGGTCGCTTCTGCTATGGCGACACGCCGGGCATGGCCGATTGTGTGCTGGTTCCCCAGCTTTACAATGCAAGCCGTTGGGGCGTCGAATGGGAGAACCTTCCGCGAATTGCGGCAGTGGCAAAGGCTTGCGCGGCGCTACCGGCGTTTGAGGATGCGGCTCCGGACCAGTTTCGGCCAGAATAGGCAATTTGCATAGACAGACAGAAAATCCCGGCACAAGTGCCGGGATTTTTGTTTTCGGCATCAGCTTTTTGCTGCCGTGACATTGATCGTGACGGCAATCGTCTTGGACACCCATTCCGCAGCCGGATCGGAAAACATCCCGAGATTAAGCGCTGCGCGATCAAGCTCGATATTGCCGTCCACGGTGGCGATGTTACCTTCCGGTTTGTAGGTAAAGGGCAGAACGACCGGCACGGCCTTGTTCTTGATCGTCAGGATAGCGTCGGCTTCATAGCGCTCGCCGCCGAGCGAGCGGAAGCTCTTGGTTTCGAAATGCGCTTCTGGAAAGCGCCGGGGATTGAACCATTCCCCATTCTTGAGCGAACTTTCCTGCGTGGCATCGCCGGTTGTGGCCGAGCCGGTATTGACTGTGATCACGGCTTTCGATCCGGCAAGATTGTCGGGATCGAAGCGAATATTGCCGGTCCACTCGCTGAAATGCCCGGCGAAGTCCTTGCCTGCATGGGTGCCGGTGAAGCGGATGGCCGATACAGCCGGATCAATAGCCCAGCTGGTGGCATTGGCGTCTGCCGTTGTGGCTTCTGCGGCTGGGGAGGCCGCCACCGGCGTCGCTTCTGCGACGGTCAGCTGTGCTGGCGGAGGGGTGGTGGGCAGATGCATGGTAAAACCCGCAAGCCCGATCATGACGATGAAGGCGATCCCGAGGCCGCGTGGCAACATCGCCCTTCCGGGAAGCGCCGTGTCCCCATGATCTTTCGCGCGCAGGAAAGGCAGCATCTGGGCCAGCACGCCGTCGCGGTCAATCAGCTGGTGTTTCAGCGCGGCGGCAACATGCAGGACAATGAGAGCGGCACCCCCATAGGCCATATAAGCATGGGCGCCCATGGCACCGAAGGCAACATTGCGCATGCCGTCCATGGCTGGAATTGGTGGAACGTCGAACAGACCGAACCACGAGGTCGATACCATCAGCGGGCGATCCGTGCTGATCGCCCAGCCGGTCGAGACATAGGCCCAGCCGGTCAGTGGAATGGCCAGCAGCAGGGCATAAAAGGCAATGTGGGTTGCGCGCGCCAGCAC
The DNA here is from genome assembly GCF_040372265.1 of Brucella sp. NBRC 113783. Taxonomy (NCBI): domain Bacteria; kingdom Pseudomonadati; phylum Pseudomonadota; class Alphaproteobacteria; order Hyphomicrobiales; family Brucellaceae; genus Brucella; species Brucella sp. NBRC 113783. The sequence continues at coordinate 329,062 of NZ_BAABRX010000004.1, forward strand.
GCGTTCCCAGTCCTTCATGTCCGATGGCAGTGCCGGAACCGGGTGGGTCAGGCGCCAGATCACGCGAAGCAGGGTCAGGGCCAGAATGGCGAAGCCGATGGATTTATGCAGCTGGAACAGCTGATAGGCGAGCTGCTGCGTGTCCGGTTTGTTGATGGCCCTCACCATCCACCAGCCCATCGGGATCATGGATATGACGAGAATGGCAATCGCCCAATGCAACAGAATGGCAATCGCGCTGTAGCGGGAGGACGTTGAGCGGGGATGAGTGTTCATGGTCATCCTGACGGGTCGGTGCCCAGATGTCGCCATTGCGACACCGGGCAAAAAAACTTCGTGATTGAAATGTCGCAAGCCCACCGGCCCGGCTTGGGAGGAGGCGCAGCCGGTGGGTTTCAGTCAAGCGCGCGTCAGCTCGCTTCCTGAATGAACTCCCCATCGAAACGAATGGTGATTTCCGGGCCGACCGGGCCAAGCGGCTGACCGAATTCGGTGCGGTTGAAAGTGCCTTCAGCGGCAAATCCGACCGCAGGCACGCCTTCATAGGGATGGCTGTCGATTGCGCCTTGGAGCGTCGCCTTCAGTGTGACGGGTTTGGTCACACCCAGAAACGTCAGGTCGCCTGTGACATCAGCCGTTGTTGCGCCGGTCGACGTGACCTTGGTGGACTTGAAGGTGATTGTCGGGTGGGCGTCACTGTTCAGGAAGTTGGGCGAGCGGCTGACATCTTCGTCCCAGGTTGCATAACCGGAAGAGGCATGCGTGGCCTTGTAGTCCGCCGGATAGGCAGTGGCGACGGAAGTGGGATCGATGGTCACTTCGATCGAGGAATTTTCGATTTTGGCCGGGTCGAGCTTCAGCGTAGCCTCAAACTTGTTGAAGCGGGCGGTATAGTTGGAAATCTGGTTATGCTTCAGGGACCACAGCAAGGCTGCATGTGTCGGATCAAGCTTGTAGGTCCCAGCCGGTGCCGTTGCCTCGCTTGCCGCCGATTGGGCGAAGGAAACGCCCGTTGTTGCGCCGAGCATTCCCAGAGCGATGACTGCAGAGAAAATGCGCTGCCCGTTCGTTTTCATAACCAAGAATCCCTTCTGTTTTGATTGACAGGGGGATTATGAAAAATGAGGGCATACACGTTGAAATGAATTAATGTTGAGGAACATCCTCTTGAAATGACTAGCCATCGAAACGGTTCATTTGAATGGTTTCCGGGAGAGCCGATCCGATATTAATATTAGAATATTATTTTATAAAAATCGGCAATACGGTATAATTTTCCGATATTTATAGCCGCCTTTTCTGGGGGAATACGTGCAAAACCACCCTTATCGGATTTAATTTCGCCGACGCGACAGGTCGATTCAGCCGCAGCAAGCGAACCGCATTTAGCCGGCCAATGCGGCGCTCAGCAGCAACGCGCCGGTAAGCGCGATGAAAAGGGCGGCGCAGACCTCGATTGCTGCCTTCAATCGCCCGGACATGGCGTTGCTGCCCGCAAAACGCAGGGCGACATTCTTGGCTGTGACCGCCAGTGTGGCGAGAAAAGCCACGGTGAGAAACGTGCCGAAGGCCATGGCGAAAACGGAGAGTAATCCGCCCAGCATCAGGCCGTTGAGCAGCGCGAAGGTCAGCACGATCAGGGCCCCGGAACAGGGGCGAAGACCGACCGAAAAAATCGCCGACCAGGCCGTTGTCCAGTTGAAGTTGTCGCCAAGTGTCGAGGGATCGGCGATATGGGCATTGCCACAGGCGGCGCAGACATCGCTATCCCCGATGAAGGCGTGGTCCGTCGCAGTCGCCGCCGCTGCGGCTGGCTTGTAGTTGAGCTTGACCGTGCTGCCGCCTGCTGCCGCGCGCGTGGCCTGCGAAATGCTGCCCTGCCATGCCGGGCCGCTTGCCATGGCCGGTTGCGGTGCACTCGCAAAAAGCGGTGCTGCGTTTTTGGGTTTGCGGAACAGAAGCGGCAGCTTGCGGGCCAGAAGCCACAGGCCGAAGAACAGGACCAGCGCGAAGCTGGCAATCTCCATATAGCGCGCCGTCTGGTTCATAGAAATGCCGGTGCCGCGCAGCACGAGCCATGCGAGGCCAACAACGACAATCGCCATAATGGCCTGCAACAGCGACGAGATGAAAGACAGGAAAATGCCGCGCCGCAGCGCTGTTTCATTGGCGATCATATAGGAGGAGATCACCGCCTTGCCGTGGCCGGGACCGGCGGCATGAAATATGCCATAGATGAAGGAAAGAGCGATGAGGATGGACGCCTGCCACGGGTCTTCGCGCATGGCTTTCAGCGCGGTGGTCATGGCCAGATAGAATGCGCGCTGCTGCTCGTTCATCCAGAGAATGATATGCGCGAACGGTCCGGTCGGCGTCATGGCCACTTCATTCGCACCGATGCCAAGCGACGATTGCGCAAGCGCCTGCGCGGCGAGGATCGTCAGACCAAAGGTGAGTATGAGCGTTGCCGTTTTCTTCATCGGCTCGTCTATCCTTTCGCGGCGCAGTCGATTTCAAGGCGGGTGGCGAAAATCTTCGACATGTCGGTGCCCGCCGGATCGTTGAAGAAGGCCTCGGTCAGCGTTGCCTGATTTTGCGCGATGGCCTGATCGGGATCGGGGCGCACGACGGTCGATTTGCAGCCCTGCGGCAAACCCTTCACCACAAGTTCCTTGTCGTCCACATAGTCAATCGCGGTATAGAATGTCGGGTCATAGACGCCGAAACTCACCTTGTGGCCGGGCTGCAGCTTGAGCGGCTTGGCGGGCTTGCTGGTGAAGACGATCAGCAGGCGGTTGTCGGTAAAGGTCGCGGCAAGATCGTTGGGTCTCACCATCGCGACATCCTTGGCATCCTCCTGAACGGTCTGGAAATATTTGAACTCTGCAATGGATTCATTGATGACATGGCCGAGATCGATCAGCTCTTTATGGTCGAGCTTGAGATCGCCATTCTTGTCGAATTCCATCAGCACGGTTGACGAAAACACATCGTCGAAGCGCCAGACATGGGCGAGCTGCTGAACCGTGCCGTCCGGCGCAATGGTGAGTTCCAGACGCGCTTCGGCAAAGACATGCGGGTGGGCAAGCGCCGCCGTCGGCACGAGGCCAGCAGCCAGAAGGGCCGCTGTGGTGGTCCGGGCGAACCGGGCTTTGAACCGCGATGACGAAACCTGCATATAGTCTTTCCGTAAGTACTACCTAATGCTCGAAGCCGAAGACGGCGAAAGTGGGACACATAGCCCAAAACGCCGATAGTTTTATGAAGTCGGGCTTTTCGCGGCTCCGCCTTGCTCCCGTTCCTTGAACCATTGTGTGAGAAAATCCACAAGCGCGCGGATTTTCGCCGGCAGATAGCGCCGATGCGGATAGACCGCATAGATGCCGCCGTCCCGCACGATAAATTCGTCGAGACAGGCGACCAGCCTGCCGCGCTCGATTTCTTCTTCGGCGATGAAGGCGGGCAGCGAACAGAAGCCGAGACCCGCCAGAGCGGCGTTTTTGGTGGCGACCGGGCTGTTGACCTCGATGGGGCCATTGACCGGCACGGTCATCATCGAGCCATCCGTGTTGCGAAAGTGCCAGTTGTTGCGTGAGCGGGCATTGGTGTCGATGATGCAGGGCCTGTCGGTCAGGTCTTCCGGTCGTTCGGGCTTGCCGACGCGGGCGATCAGCGCCGGTGCACCGCACAGGATGGAATGGAAGGGCGAAAGCCTCTTCGCGATGAGGGAAGAATCCTGCAAGCGCGTGATGCGGATCGCGAGGTCGAAACCTTCCTCGACCAGATCGACAAAGCGGTCGTCCAGCCGCACGTCGAGCACGATTTCAGGATGCGCAAGGCAGAAATCGATCAGCGACTGGCCGATCACCGCATCGGCAAAGGTGCGTGGCGCGGACAGTTTTATGCGCCCGCGCGCATCGGAACTGGTTTCACTGACGGCATCCTGAAGCGCGTCGATTTCGCGGATGATTTCCACGGCCCGGTGGTAATAGGTGTGCCCCGCCTCGGTCAGCGAAAACTGGCGCGTGGTGCGGTTGAGAAGGCGCGCACCCAGCTCGTCTTCCAGCTCGCGCACATATTTGGACAAAAGGGCTTTGGAGCGCCCGATTTTTCGCGCTGCGGCAGAAAACCCTTCCGCCTCCACCACGTCGATAAAGGCGCGCATACGTGTCAGCGTGTCCATCTGTTTTAGCCCCGCGTTTCAAGAATGGTTTTGCCAAGCGCGATCAGCGCCCGGTCGCTGCCACGTGGCCCGATGAGAGATATGCCGAAGGGCGCGCCGTGCACTTCGCCCAGCGGCCCAAGTGGTAATGTGATTTGCGGCAGACCCGAAAGCACCGAAAGACAAAGCAAGCGCAATGCCTGTTCACGATAGGCCTGCAAGGCCTCGAAAGGTTCGTTTGCGAGCGGTGCCGCTCCGGGGACCGTGGGCAAAGCAAGCACGGCATGATCGCCGATGATCGCCTCAAGCTCCTGCGTGAAACGCGCGCGCCTCGTCCGCTGTTGGGCCACGATCTCGGGCGTCATCTGCGATCCATAGGTAAAGCGATCAACGACACCCGGGCCGAGCTGGCGTTCGCCGGAGGATATCCATGCGCCGTGGCTTGCCCAAGCTTCGGCGCCCTGTATCTGCCGGAAGGCGAGATAAAGTTCGTCGATGGACAGGGTTGGCTGACTCGCCGCCTTCAGGCCCGAAAAATGCGGGCGAATTGCCCCGAACATGGCGCGATAGGCGTCGGTTTCCGCCTGTCCGAGCAGAAGCTGCTCCAGAACCGGCATATAGAGAAGCTGGGTCAGCTGAAACGACTGTTCGTCTCCACCCAGCAGGACCGCGCCCACCTTTTCATAAAGCGAGACGTCGCGTGCAAACCAGCCGATCGTATCGAGTGACGGTGCGAGCGGCATGATGCCTTCAAGCGGGATGCGGCCGTGGGTGGTGCGCAGGCCAACAAGGCCACAGAAACTGGCAGGCGCGCGGATCGACCCGCCCGTATCGGAGCCGAGCGCAATATCGGCGATCCCGCCTGCGACTGCCGCCGCGGAGCCCGACGACGACCCGCCCGTCACGCGGTCCGGCGCGGCAGGATTGATGGGATGGGGATAATGCGAATTCTGCCCCATCAGCGAAAAGGCAAGCTCGTCCGTCTGGGCCTTGCCGATGACTTCGGCACCAGCGCCAAGCAGCTTTTCGACCACGGGAGCGGATTTTTGAGCGGGGGGTGATTCGACCAGAATCTGCGGATTGCCGCATCCGGTGACCATTCCAGCCAGATCATATATGTCCTTGACCGCCAGCCGCTCGCCGAAAAGCGGTCCATTTTCCGCGTGGGGAAGGGGATTTTCGGGCTTCGCGATGATCGCATTGAAAGGATCGAAGGTGGTCATTGTTCACCATTAGGGGCAGGAATCTGCCTGTATTTTGAATAGAAAGTGAAGATTTCCGATGGAATGTTTCACTCTTGCTGAACAATGGCAAGCGCGCTTTGCCTCCAAAACGGTCGAAAAATAAATTCATTTCGACAAAGATTTGTCATTGAATGGTCACGGCTTTGCGCTTATATCGCCCTTGCCCAAAGTCGCACGTGCCTGTGGGTGTCCGCCGATCCTCGAATGGTGAGGAATTCGGTACGGTACCTGGACCTAACCGCTCCAGTCGATCTGTTGGCCAACCGCCAGATCGAGGACATCTTGAAGCAACGACGGTGCGGGCCTTTCTGGTGTCTTTCGGCTGTCCAAAAGCCGAAATTACTGAAGAGGCACACCTTCATTGCCGGTAGTGCGGATGCGGTTCTCCAATTCCAATCCAAGGCAGACAAAGCGGAATAACGCGGATCTAGCGTTGTTCCAACGCCGCATGCTCTTTCGTGTGATATCAGCGCCTCCAAAGGCTGACTTCGCGGCGAGGGTCTCATGCACCTTTGTCTCTTAGAGAATTTCCTGCCCCTTGGGGGTGGGGCGATGCTCTAAGTATTTGTTTTTATGCGCATTTGTCAGAAAAGGCAGCAACTTTTCGCGATTGCGCACCAAAAACGGCCCGGTTAGGGTCGCCGCAGGAGAACGACCATGGCTACACAGCGCATTATTGATTTCCTCAACACCCGTCGCCCGGACGGTCCCTGCCTCGTCGTCGACACCGATGTTGTCCGCGAGAACTATCAGAGCTTTGAGAAGGCATTGCCCTATTCCCGCATTTTCTATGCGGTGAAGGCCAATCCTGCGCCGGAAATCCTGCGCCTGCTCGCTTCGCTCGGTTCCTGCTTCGATACCGCTTCGGTTGCCGAGATTGAAATGGCGCTGGAAGCCGGCGCAACACCGAACCGTATTTCCTACGGCAACACCATCAAGAAGGAGCGCGATATTGCGCGCGCTTTCGAGCTGGGCATCCGTCTCTACGCGGTCGATTGCGTGGAGGAAGTCGAGAAGGTTGCGCGCGCCGCTCCCGGCAGCCGCGTGTTCTGCCGCGTTCTGACCGACGGTGAAGGCGCCGAATGGCCGCTGTCGCGGAAGTTCGGCTGCGTGCCTGCAATGGCCGTGGACGTGCTGCGTCATGCCAAGGTGTTCGGTCTCGACGCTTATGGCGTGTCGTTCCATGTCGGCTCGCAGCAGACGGACCTTTCCGCCTGGGACCGCGCGCTTGGCGATGCGGCATCGGTGTTCCGCACCCTTGCCGATGAAGGCATCGTGTTGCGCATGGTCAATATGGGCGGCGGTTTCCCGACCCGTTACCTCAAGGACGTGCCGACCGCTCAGGCTTACGGCATGGCGATCTTCGACGCGCTGTCCAAGCATTTCGGCAACCGCATCCCGGAAACCATCATCGAACCGGGCCGCGGCATGGTCGGCAATGCAGGCGTGATCAAGACCGAAGTGGTTCTGGTCTCCCGCAAGGCGGACAACGACAATGTGCGCTGGGTCTATCTCGACATTGGCAAGTTTGGCGGTCTCGCCGAAACCATGGACGAGGCGATCCGCTATCAGATCGTGACCCCGCATGACGGTAGCGAAACCGAGCCTTGCGTACTGGCTGGCCCGACCTGCGACAGTGCGGATGTTCTTTACGAAAAGACGCCGTATCCGCTGCCGGTCTCGCTGACCATCGGTGACGAAATCCTCATCGAAGGCACGGGTGCTTACACCACCACCTATTCGGCGGTGGCGTTCAACGGCTTCGAACCGCTCCGATCCTACGTCATCTGATCTTTCAGGTTTAACCCTGAGGATCCTCTCAATCTGTCTGGTGCCGCAAGGCACTAGACAGGGTGTGCTGCTGCCGCTTTGCGGGGATAGATGTGATGAATGCAATTCACGATTTTCAGGACAATGATGCCGCTGGCTTCGTGCCGGGCTTTGCCCCCGTTGCTGCGCCTGCTTTTGCGATAGCGGGCGAGACGGTAGAGCATGTGCTGGCGCGCGAGGCGCTGCTCGACCGTGCCATGGGCGAAGGTCGCCGCAGAAAGTCTTCGGAAAAGCTGCGTCGCGGTCGTCTTCCCGCCGCAGGGCTGGCCTTTGCTGCCGAGAGCGCCGATGGCGCTCTCGCTGGCACCGTTCGCCTGTGGAATGTGCAGGCTGGCATCGACGCCTTCGGCTTTCCGGTTGCCGCGCTGCTGCTTGGGCCGCTGGCTGTGGATCCGTTGGCTGCCGGTTGCGGCCTGGGTTCGGCCCTGATGCGTCATGCGATTGCCGAAGCAAGCACGCTTGGCCATGGCGCGATCCTGCTGGTGGGGGATCCGGAATATTACGAGCGTTTCGGCTTCACGGCAGAAAAGACCGGCGAACTGGCCATGCCCGGCCCTTATGAAAAGCGTCGTTTTCTGGCGCTTGAACTGAAGCCCGGCCACCTCGACGGTGCCCACGGCGTTCTGCGGGCAAGTGGCCGCAAGGTGCCGCGCGCCGCCTGAGACTATCTTGAAAGCCGCAGCAGCCGTCCGAAATTGCGGACGGCTGTGATGGCAAACCCCGCCAGAAGACCGGCGATCAATCCTGCAATCACCACCAGCTTGCGCGATTTTCCCGAAGGATCGAGCGGCGGACGCGCTTCCGAAAGCACACGGATATTGACCGTGTTGAGGCCTTCCTGTTCGCCGGTTTCGCGCGAGCGCAGGAGGAAGGCTTCATAGACGGAGCGGCGCGCTGCCGCTTCCCGCTCCAGTTCGCGCAGCTTGACCAGATCGCCATTATTGTTGGCCTGTTGGGCTTTCAATTGCGCCAGACGAGCCGACAATTCCTTCTCCTGCTGAACCGAACGTTGCACCTCGACCTGAAGCGAGGAACGCACGCGGCGCAGTTCGGCGTCGATATCGCCGAGGATTGCGCCTGCCTGCGATTGCGCCTGTATCAATTGCGGATGGCGGGGCCCCAATTGCGAGGACATGCCGTTGGCCGCCTGTCTTGCCTGCGCATATTGCGCGCGCAAAGTGGTCAGTGTGTTGGAACGCAACTCTTCCGGCAATGTACCGGCCACCACATTGTCCGATGTGGCGCTGTTCATCACCTGCGTGCGGGCCTGCAACCGCATCGTTTCGGCGCGCTGGTTGGAAAGCTGCTGGTTGAGGTAGCTCAAATCGCTATCGCTGATCAGTTTGCCGTCAACATCCACGAGATCATGCGCGGCGCGGAAATCGGCTGCTGCCGTTTCCGCCTGCTCGACGCTTGCGCGCAGGCTGGCCAGCCGGGTGGATAATTCTTCCGATGTGCGGCGCGTTGCGTCGGATTGCATCGAGGCAAGCTCGTTCTGAAACACCGTGCTGATCGTATTGGCCAGTGAGGCCGATTTTTGCGCATCGCGGGTTTTGACCGAAATCGAATAGATGAAGGTCTTGGCATCGCGAGCGATGGTCATCGCCTTGTAGAGATTGTAGAGAACCCGCGTTTCCAGCGCCTGACCGTCGCTTGTCTTCTTAGTGGACAGCATGTCGCGGATCTGCGCGAAGAAACCGGCCACACCGGTTGGCACCAGCGTCCCGTTAAATTCCGGGTCTTCAGTAAGCTTGGTCTGGTCGATCACCTTCAAAAGCACGCTGCTGGAACCGATGATACGCGCCTGGCTTTCCGCCACCGCCAGCGAGGCGTCGGTGGGCAGCTGGCCGGGGGTCAGTTCGGTGCCCACCGTTTTGATGTTGCGTGGATCGACCAGAACATCGGTCGTCGCCACATACATGGTCGGCATGGAAAGTGCGATCAGCACACCGGCAATGCCGCCGAGAACGGTGGTGACAAGCAGTAGCTTGCGCGATCCCTTGATGACGTCGATTGCCGCATAAGGGTCGATCAGCGGACGCCAGCCATCGCCGGAATCACCGTTTCCGGCCTGTGGGGCGGGTTGCGTGGTGGCGGGTGGGGTCGCGGCCCCCGGTTCGTGATGGTTTGTTTCATCAGCAAGCGGCGGCTCGCTTTCGCGCGCGACCCGCTTGCGCCGCTGGCGCTCGACCAGCTTGCGGTCAAGCTCGGTCTCGATGGCCGCAAGCCGTTCCTGCAAGGCTTCGAGTTCTTCCTCGGTCAGCCGCTCCGGGTTGAGATCGTGCGTACGAGTGAAATCCTCGCGCTCCTCTTTCGAAGCGGGGGGAGTCCACGGGGGTGTTTGGGGAGGTGCCTGGGGTGGCGTCGGAGCGTTCGATGTCCGGCTTACGGCAGCTGGCGCGTCGGAGAATGAGAGAAGGGGTTTCCCGCTCCCCTCTTTATGACGCTTATCATCGCTGCTCATTGCCTGAAATATCCGAACTCTGAAAACCCGTTTGGGTTGAGACTGTAAGTGCCTACGGGAAAAAATTGGTTAATGTTATTGCAATTCTCCCGATGGAAAATGCAACCGGTTAACCATTCAATATCGTATGCCGGGTTTTGCGCTGGCTTTTCGCTTCGGCCCGTGAAACATGCGAGATCATGAGCGATGCGACGAAGACAAAGGTTCGTTGGTGATAGCGAAAGCATTTCAAAAAATGGATCGCCTGAAATCTGGTCTCAAGTCCGGCCTGTTCAGGGATTATCTGTCGCTCGTCTCTGGTTCGGTCGGGCGGCTCGTGGTTTCGCTGGTCTATTTCATCGCGCTTGCCAATACCCTGCCAACCGGCGATTTCGGCATTTTCGCAACCGCATCGGGCACGGGCGTCATGCTGTCCCGCATTGTGTCGTTAGGCTTTACCTCGCCGCTTTATCGCATCGCCACCGTCAAGCCGCATCTTCTCGGTACCTATAGCGCGGGTTATCTCATGGCGGTGGTGGGATCGCTGCCGCTTTTCGCGCTCTGCTCCTGGCTCGTCTATCTGGTCTTCTTCAGCCGGGATATCACGTTTTTGCCTTTCGCCATTATCATCGCGGCGGAAGCCCTGTTCTGGCGGTCGGCGGAAGTCATCATCATCGTCAATAACGGCCTCAACCGTTTCGGCATTTCGGCAAGCCTCGTCATTTTCGGCACGGTCACGCGCGCGGTTGCGGCGGTGCTGTTCACCTGGATGGCGACGGTGCATGACGTCGCCCACTGGGCATGGTGGTATCTTGCGGCCAATGCCGCGGCGCTTGCCGTGTCGATCTGCTTCTATCCGCGACGGAAAATTCGTTTCCGGCCAAAACTCTATATGCGCCGCATCGCGGATTCGGTTGCGGTCGCCGGGGCGGAACTGCTTTTCTATGTGCAAAGCGAGCTGGACAAGTTGCTGGTGCTGAGTGTTGGCGGGCCGCAAATAGCCGGGCTTTATGCCATTGTCATGCGGCTGGTCGATCTGACGGCGCTGCCGGTACGCTCCTTCAACATGATGCTGGTGCAAAAGCTGATGCGCAAGCCCGACATGCTGTCGAGCCTGCGTCTGCGCGCCGGGCTGGAAGCGTCGGTGTTTGCCGTCTCAACGGGCGGGCTTGCGGTACTTGCGATCTTCCTCTGGGTGTTTCCCAATGCGCTCGGCGCCAATGTCGCGGCCATTGTCAGCCTGCTGCCGCTGGTTCTGCTGGTGCCGGGGTTCCGCAATCTGATCGAATACCAGACCGAGCTTCTCTATGCGCGCGGCCAGTCGGGCCTGCGGACGCTCAGCCTCGTTATCATGACGGCTGCCAAGGCTTTGTTTGTCTGGCTTCTGCTCAGGCATGCCGCTGGCGGCAATGACTGGATTGCGGGCCTCAATCTTGTCTTCGGCGCGCTTTATATCCTGTCGCTGGTCTTCACCTATACGAGCCTGAAGCTCCCAGCCAAACGAATTTAAGGTCAGCCGCTGGTGATGCGGCGAATATCGTCGGCTGAAAGCCCCAGAAACGACTGCATGCAAATGGCAACCTGATAGGGTTCCATTTCGGTGATGAAGGCGCGGAATTCCGCTTCGGTCGGCGGCGGCTCGAACCACATCACCCGGCACAGATCATGCGTGTCGGTAAAGTGACCGGAACCGTTCAGCACATCTTCCACATAGCGGCCATAGATGAAACATTCCGAGAAACGGCGGTTCATCCCGATGCCCGCCACCCAGTGGCGTCCGGTCTGCTGTTCGATGCGCTCGCACATGGAAAGCATCGTGTCGCGCCGCCATGCGATCAGCTGGCCGACATAATCATTGAGCGAGGTTTTCGTCTCGGGAATGCCGAGAATTTTTGCCGCATTGGCCGACCAGAACGGATGCTCCGTCCATTTCGGATCGGCCAGCGCATTGGGGCGCACGAAGAGGCGCAGCCGCTCGCCATGCCACAGGCTGTTGCAATCGAATGGATGCAGGAAAACCGTATCGGAATCCATGTAGAGAAAGCTGTCTTCCTCCAGCAATTGCGCCACCGCGATGCGGCGCAATTGCTGCACATGCCAGCCGCGCAGCGGTTTTGTTTTGGGCGACAGCCAGATGCGGCGCTTGCCGAACGATGTCGGATCGGGAAACACGCGCAGCCAGGACGGCAGTAACTCGCGCTCGTCGATAATGATGCGGCGCGGCCCGGCCAGCTGCCGGAAAAGCGGGACATCGCGCGGTTCGACAAGGATATAGTGATTGGTGAAGCCGCTGACATGACGGTCCACGGTCTCGCACAGCAATTTGCAACGCTCGAAATCCTTGTGGTAGCTTGCCGTTACCAGTGCCGTTTTCATCGCTTGTCCTGTCTGAAATATCCCGAAACTGCATGCTGCACGACCCGCCACAGGAAAAGCGGATTGCCGACGAGATAGCGCCCGGCCAGCCGGCCCGGCTCACGCATCAGCCGGTAGGCCCATTCGAGGCGCATGTCGCGCACCCATTGCGGCGCGCGTTCGGTGGCGCCTGCCTGAAAATCGAACAAGGCGCCAACCGCGCAGGCCATGGTGCAATGCGCTGCCGTGATATGGGTTCGGATGAACAATTCCTGCAAGGGCACCCCCATAGCGACCAGCACGATGTCCGGGCGATATTCCGCCAGCCGGTCGAGGATGGCGGTCATCTGGTGGCTTCCGAAAAACCCGTCCGCAAAGACCCGATAGTCGTGCTGCGGCGCGCGGGCGCGAAAAGCTTCGGCAGCCTGTTCGGGGATGCCGGGCCGCCCGCCGATCAGCCCGATGCGCAGGGGCCGCTTGATATGGCCGAGAAGGCGCGGCACGAAATCCGTTCCGTTGAGATTGGCGGGAAATTTCTGCCCATAGGCGATCTTGCTTGCAATATCGACGCCGACCCCATCCGGCAGCACGAGAAAACTCTGCAAGGCCTGCCTATAGGTCGCATCCGCATGGGCAACATTGGCGCAATGGGCATTGAGCCATGCCACGCGCAGGAATTGTCCGTCTTCGAGCGCCTTGTCGAAAAAGTCGAGCGCTTGGTCCCAGTTGAAACCGGTGACCTTGATGCCGAGAATATTGCGGGCGTGAACGGGGCTTGGTTCCGGCATCATTGCGCTCCGTCCGCACGCTTTGACGCGAGACGGAGCGCATCCAGCCCGCGTGAAAGCGCCTGATCCATGCCGTCGATCTGCGAGCGGGTAAACGCCTTGCCGTCGAGCATCTGACGGTCACCTGCGCGGGCTTTGGCAATGCGCGTCTGGATCGCCGCTGCAAATGCCGCTGGCGTGTCGGCAAGGGTGCAGTTTTCAGGAATGCGGGCGATGCCGCGCACAGAATGCGCGGTGGCGACGCTTGGCATGCCAAGCTCGAAGGTTTCGATGGTCTTGAGCTGAACGCCCGTGCCTGCGCGGCTGATCAGTGGCACGACGGCGCAGCTTTCAACGAAGGCGGTAGCGTCCGGTACTTTGCCGACGAAATTCACGCCCGGCCATGCGGCAATCAGATCAGCTGGCGTGCTGCCGGCGATCGCGATGGATATATTTGCGGGCAGCAAAGGCCTCACTTCTTTGAGGAACCATTCAAGGCCAATCCGGTTCGGGTGCCATGTCCAGGTGCCGATCAAGGCGAGGTCATAGGCGATATCGCGTTTGGCCGATACGCGCCCGGCTGGCATGACCAGCGGGAAGGTCGCGGCTTTTGTCTGCGACAGGCCCAACGCTGGCGCATCATCCTCGGCAAAGGTGAAGACGAAATCTGCATTGTCGCAGAGCCGCTTTTCCAGCCGCTTGAGAATGCGGGCTTCGCGGGCGAACAGAAGTTTCTGGATGATGCCCTTGGCGTCTTCGGCGTTTTCGCGCGCTGAGCGGTGTTCCACATTATGGGCGACAAAAAGCGATGGCTTGTCGCGAAATACCGTTTCGAACGCGCCCGGCAGGGCAACACCATTCAGCACATAGGCGTCGAAATCGCCGCAAGCTACGATGGCGTCATGAAATTTCATCGGGGAAATGACGCGCAGCTTGGCGGAGGAAACCGTCAGCCCGGTCAGGAAGGATTTGACCACCCAGCCGATTTTCTGCGCCGCACTTGCGCCTTCGGTGCGCACTTCCACTTCGCCCAGCACGACGACATCACGGTCGGTTGCAGCCTTGCGCCCGGGCCATGTGAAGCCGATGACCGTGACCTGTGCACCCGCCCGGCGCAGCCCGTTGATGACAGCGGCATTGGCGACTTCATATCCAGTCGAAGCATCTTCGTGGGGTACGAGGGATGTCACGAAGACAAGACGCAACGGTTGCAATTCGACTCCTGCGGATATGCCGTATTTCTTATTCCCCGATTCATAGCCGCGCGGTGTAAATGATCCTTAAACGCTCGGCTGGTAATAAGGGCTTGAAAACAATTTGTTGAATCGGATGGAGCGCTGTTTTTCAGTACAACCGCACCGATTGAAGAATTGATGTGGCATAGAGAAGTTTACGTGTCAAAAATAGGGCATTTCCGGCAAGAGTGCCAATTGGTTTTGCATTGGGAAATAGGGCGGCGGTTGAAAATATAATGGACAACAGAACGCCGAAGCTTCCCGATCATATTCAAGTCATTGCTGAAACACCCCATTTGGATTTTGCAAATGTCGAGGTGGTCGTGACGCTGCCGACATTTCGCCGCCCCGAACATCTCCTGCGCACGCTGGAAAGCGTGAAGGGGCAGGTGACCGGACGGCAATTCGCGATCATCGTGGTGGAAAACGAGGCGGAGGAACGCGCGGGCGCGGCGGTCGCGGCACCGCTTTTTGCGGCGGGCACTTATCGCGGTCTGGTGATCGTGGAAATGCAGCGCGGCAATTGCAACGCCTATAATGCGGCCTGGCTGACAGCGCTTGGCTATTTCCCCGCCATGAAGCATGTGCTGGTGATCGATGACGACGAACTGGCCGACCCGTCATGGCTGGAAAATATGATCGCTGCGGCGGAACGCTATTGCGTCGATCTGGTCGGTGGCCCGCAGGTGCCGGTTTTCGACCGCCCGGGCTCGGAGGCGTGGGCGCGGCATCCGGTTTTCCTGCCGACCTATCAGCAGAGCGGACCGGTGCCGACGCTCTATTCATCCGGCAATCTGGCTGTGGCGCGGCCTGTGCTGGAAGCGGCGGGTTTTCCGTTTCTCGATCCGATGTTCAACTTCACCGGCGGCGGCGATTCGGATTTCATCAGCCGTTCCGTCGCCAAGGGTTTCAAGACAGGCTGGTGCGCGGAAGCCCCGGTGCGTGAAACCGTCCCGGCGCGGCGGCTGGAAGCCGACTGGATTCGGGCGCGCGGTTTGCGCAATGGCATGATTTCCACCATGATGGAGCGGCGCAAGCGCAAGGACGAACCGTTCAGCGCGGCGCGGGTCTTTCTCAAGAGCGCGTTTCTGCTGGGCTTTTCGCCGTTCAAGGCGGTCTACAAGGCGGTTCAGGCGCGTTGGGTTTCCGTCGGCGCCTATTATATCCATGTCGGATTGGGCCGGGTCATGGCGCATTTTGGATATGAGCATGAGCAGTATCGCAACCCGGACAAAAACTGACAGCGGCGCACCCAGTGCTGTCGCAGCCGGGGTTGCGGGGGCGCACCGTGCGCAAATGCGGAAGGTGGCGCTCGCTGCCGCCATGATCATCATGTGCATTTTGATGATTTCGTTTCGCCCATTCATGCCCGAGCCGGAAACCGATGGCGGTGGCGGCGGCGATATCATCAACCAGCTCGGTTTCAGCCTTCTGGGTGTCATGGCCATGCTGGCGCTTGCCACGCTGGCCGACCCGCGAAAGGTGGCGCGGATTGTCGGCTTCGGCTGGTCGCTGATGTTTCTCCTGCTATTCGCGTCGCTCATGCAGAGCATCTATCCGGCTGTAGTCATGCGCGGCGCTATTTTCACGATGATCGGCGTTTGCTGTGTCGTCGCGGTTCTCGCGTTGCCGCAGGACGGCGATGGCTATGCACGACTTTTGATGACGGTAGCATCTGTCGTGCTGGTTATTTCCTATGCTGGCGTGGTGCTGTTGCCTGCGGGGGCAACCCATGGTGCAGACCCGATCGAACCGCAGAACTCCTATCTCTGGCGCGGTGTCTTCAGCCACAAGAATGTGGCCGGTCCCGTCATGGCGGCTTTCGCCTTTTCAGGGCTTTATCTCTGGCGGCGGGGCTGGCGCGTCAGCGGCGTGCTGATTGGCCTGTCGGCCTTGTTCTTCGTCGCGCAGACCGGCTCGAAAACCACCATGGCGCTGGTGCCGATGGCCATGTTGCTGGTAATGGTGCCGGGTGCATTCGGCCTGCGATTTCTGACCGTTGCGGCGATTTTTTCCATTCAGTTCCTGTTCGCGTTCCTTACTTTCGGGACGGTGCTGTTCGATCCGGTCCGCCAATTTGTCGAGAGCCTCGGCATTGACGCGACTTTCACCGGGCGCGTGTCGATCTGGCAATTTGCAATCGAAAATCTGCCGGGCCGATTGTGGACCGGCTATGGCTATGAAAGCTTCTGGAAATCGCCCATCGCGCTGGAGGCGGCCAATCCTTATTATCTCGGCTGGGATGTGCGCAACATGGTCCATGCCCATAATGGCTATCTCGATCTGGTCATCGCCATGGGCATTCCGGGGTTGATCTGCGGCGTGGCGGTGATCATCGTGATGCCGCTGGTCAATTATATGCGGTGCAGGCCGCAGCGCGAAAACCTGCTTCTGGCCGATTACTTCCTGATGATCGTGTTCTTCTGCACGTTGAACGCGATGATGGAAAGCTTCTTCTTCCGACGCGTGGACCCGGTCTGGCTCACCACTTTGTTGGGGATTTTCGGGCTGCGACTGACATCCAGAATCAGCATACCGAAAAGGCTGGCCGCTTCTACCGGAGATCATTCATGAATATTGCAATTGTCGGCACGGGTTTCGTCGCCGATTACTACATGACCACCCTACGCAATTATCCCGAACTGGTGCTGCGCGGCGTCTATGATCGGTCGCCGGAGCGGCTCAAGGCATTTGCGGCGCATTATGGCGTGCAGGTCTATGACAGTTTCGATGCCGTGCTGGCAGACCCGGACGTGCAGATCGTGGTCAATCTGACGACGCCGGAAAGCCATTATGAGATTTCGCGGGCGGCACTCGCCGCAGGCAAGCATGTCTATTCCGAAAAGCCGCTCGCCATGAGTTTCGATGAGGCGCGCGCGCTGGTCGATTTTGCCGCGAGCCGCGGCCTGACGCTGGCCGCTGCACCCGCCAATGGTCTCAGCGATGCGCAGCGGCTGGTTTCCTCGGCTATCGGCACTATCGGCACGCCGCGTCTCGTCTATGCGCAGATGGAAGACGGCCCGGTTTTTCGCGACAGATGGTCCACATGGCGCTCGGCCTCCGGCGCGGCCTGGCCCGGCCTGCACGAATTTGAAATCGGCTGCACGCTCGAACATGCAGGCTATGCGCTGTCATGGCTGGTTTCGCTGTTCGGCCCGGTGGAAAGCGTCACGGCGTTTTCTGCGATCACCTTTCCCGACAAGGGGCCGGGCACGGAACATCTCCACATGGCTCCCGATTTTTCGGTCGGTTGCCTGCGTTTCAAGTCGGGCCTTGTGGCGCGGCTGACATCGGGTCTCGCCATGCCGCGCGACCGCAGCCTGACGGTGGTGGGTGACAAGGGCTCGATCAGCGTGGACGATCTGTGGGACAACCGCTCTGCCGTGCGGCTTGAAAAGGCGGATGAAAAGACGCGGTTCTGGGCGCGGCTTTTCATCATCCTTGAAGTGCGGATCGGCAAGTTCCTGTCGTGGAAGCCGGTTGCCGGAAAGAAGCTATCCTATCCAAAGGACGGTAAATCCGCTTTGCCTGCTTACCCGTCGCAGATCGATTTTGCACGCGGTATCGCCGATCAGGCGCGCGCCATCGAAACGGGCGCGACGGCGTTCTTTTCCGGTGATGTGGCGCTGCACATTACCGAAATCGCGCTGGCGCTCAACAATGCTGGCGACAGCGCGGTGCCGTATCAGATGAAGAGCAGTTTCTAATCGCTCGATACGATCCGATGCAGGATGTCCGCCACGGCTGTGCTGTCCGTCAGAGGCATGACCGGACTTGAAATCGCGCCATTGCGCACGGCATCGCGCACGGCCAGCGCCTGAAACTGAAGCCCGTTGCCGGAAAAGGTGTGGTTTTCGATTTTGCGACCCGGCAGGGGCAGGCGGTTGATGATCTTGCCAAACAGGCCGGAGCCTTTGCCTGGTCCAAAGGGTGATTTCGATGCACCAGCGGAATAGACAGTCAGGCGCTGGGCCTTCAGGAAAGGTCCGTGCAACAACAGCGCGCCCTTGGTTCCCGTGATCAGCATACGATTGTCGCCATCCCGGTCGAAGCCGCAGGAGAGCCGGGCTTCCGCGCCGGGCCAGAACAGTTCGATCTCCGTGCGCAGATCGACGCCGTTATCGGCGCGTTTGCAGCGGCCCTGCGAGCGCTCCGGCGGTCCTATGAAGAACAGCGCCAGCGAGACCGGATAGACGCCGAGGTCGAAGGCTGCCCCGCCGCCCAGTTCCGGATCGAAGAAGCGGCTCTGCCGGTCATAGGCGCGCAGATAGGAGAGGTCCGCGTCGATGCGCGTGACCTTGCCGATGGTGCCCGTCTCGATGTGGCGTTTCGCTGCCTGTATGGCGGGAAGAAACCTTGACCACATCGCCTCCATCACGAAAGTCCCGCTGATTTCGCTGGCTGCCGAAAGACGCCCCGCGCCAGCGGCATCAAGCGCCAGCGGTTTCTCGGTCAGGCAGGGCTTGCCTGCGGCAATGACCTGCAAGGTCTGCGCGACATGCATGGCGCTGGGCGTTGCGATATAGACCGCATCGATATCCGGGTCTGCAAGGAATGTGCCGACCGTGTTGAAGGTCTTGGCGGCGCCGATACGGTTGCCGAAAGCTTCCGCCGCTTCCAGCGTACGCGAACAGACGGCGGAAACGCGCATGCCTTCAACGGCAGCGATATCGGCTGCGAAGGCGCTGGCAATGGCGCCAGTTCCCCATATCCCCCAGCGAAACTCGCTATGCGCGTTTTTCTGTTGCAATCTGCGCCTCGTCCTGCCTGCATTCACATAAATGTCTTATAACCTATGATAGCAGGCCGGGAGTGTTTTTTCCTTTGCGAGAAACCTGCTCTGCAACAGTAATTTGGTCGCTACACAAATGGCCAGAGCAACAGATGGGATGAGGATCATGCGTGGTGGATTTGTCGTGGCCGTTGCACGCGATGGGGAACATCGTTTTTCCAAGCAGCCCGTACCGGAAATCAATATCCTGACCGGGCTTGGTGTCGAGGGCGATGCGCATCAGGGCACAACGGTGAAACACCGTTCACGCGTGAAGGTGGATCCGACCCAGCCCAATCTGCGACAGGTGCATCTCATTCAGGCCGAACTTTTCGACGAACTGTCGGAAAAAGGTTTTCAGATCGCGCCTGCTGATCTTGGCGAGAACGTCACCACGCGGGGTGTCGATTTGCTGGGTTTGCCGAGAGACGCTTTGCTTAAAATCGGCAAGGATGTGGTGTTGCAGGTGACAGGCTTGCGCAATCCATGCCCGCAGATTGAAAACTTCCAGAAAGGCCTTCTCTCGGCAGTGCTCGACAAGATGCCGGATGGCGAAGTGATCCGCAAAACTGGTGTCATGACCATCGTTCTCGCTGGTGGGCATGTGCGCGCTGACGATCCGATTGAAGTCGAGTTGCCGCCGCTGCCTCACGTAAAGCTTGAGCGCGTTTAACACTACAGCTGCATTCTTCGCCATGCCGGTCTGCAACGAGCAATTTCCTGTGCGCCGGTGCTCACGTACCCAAAAGTACGCTCCGCTCCGGTACTCGAAAATCACTCCTTTCGCCACGGCCTGACGAATTTGCAACTATAGTGTTAGACGAAGCCTGCGGCAATCGCGGCATCGGAGAGCCTCGACATTGCTTTTCATATAGCGTAGTGGGACCACTCCGGCATGCGGCGTGCCGCCCATGGCGATGCAGATTTTTTGAGTCCCGCATGATACCGTCTCTGATCAGGAAACAGCCCCTCAACGGCCTCACACTCGAACTCTCGCAGCACTTGGCCCGGGCGGGCTTTCAAGGTGACGTGGAAGTCGGCGACAGCTCGCGTACCGTCTATTCCACCGATAATTCGATCTATCAGGTAGAGCCGACCGGCATCGTGTTTCCCAAGGGCACGGACGATCTGAAAATCCTTACATCGGTTCTGGAACAACCGGCATTTCGCGACGTGGTGATTTCGCCACGCGGCGGCGGCACCGGCACCAATGGCCAGTCGCTCACCTCCGGTATTGTGGTCGATTGCTCGCGCCACATGAACCGCATTCTGGACATCGACACGGAACGGCGCGTGGCCCGCGTCCAGTCGGGCGTGGTGAAAGACCAGCTCAACAAGGCGCTGAAACCGCATGGCCTGTTCTTCGCGCCGGAGCTTTCCACCTCCAACCGTGCCACCATCGGCGGCATGGTCAGCACGGATGCCTGCGGGCAGGGGTCGTGTCTTTATGGCAAGACCAGCAATCACATTCTGGGGCTCAATGTCGTCCTGACCAATGGCGAGGAACTGTGGTCACGCCCGCTCGACGGCCCGGCGCTGGCGCAAGCGCAGCAGAAGCCCGGTCGTATCGGTGAAATTTATCGCGCTGTTGCGCGCATCGCGACCGAAAAACGGGCGCTGATCGACGAGATTTTCCCGAACCTCAACCGTTATATGACGGGTTATGATCTGAAGCATCTGTGGCGCGAGGATGGGCGTTTCGATCTCAACGCCATTCTGTGCGGATCGGAAGGCACGCTGGCGATGATCGCGGAGGTCGAGGTCAATCTTCTGCCGATCCCGGCCCATGCGCTGCTGATCAATATTCGCTATGACAGTTTCAACACCGCGCTGGAACATGCCCGCGCGCTAGTGGCGCTGAAGGTCGCTTCCGTCGAAACCATCGACGAAAAGGTGCTGGGTCTTGCCAAGAAGGACATTGTCTGGCCGGGCATTGCGCGCTTTTTCCCGGATGATGGCGGCAGCCCAACCAATGGCATCAACATTGTGGAACTGGTGGCCGACAGCGCGGTAGAGCTGGAGAGCAAGTTCCGCGAAGTGATTGCTGCGCTTGATGCCGATCAGTCCGATGGCGGCAAGCCTTACACCATTGCGCGTGATCCAAAGGATATCGAGGCGATCTGGACCATGCGCAAGCGCTCGGTCGGTCTGCTCGGCAATGTCGATGGGCCGTTGCGTCCGGTGCCGTTTGTTGAGGATACGGCAGTGCCGCCGGAGAACCTTGCCGCCTATATTCGCGAGTTTCGGGCGCTGCTCGACGGCGAGGGCTTAAGCTATGGCATGTTCGGCCATGTCGATGCGGGCGTGCTGCATGTGCGCCCGGCGCTCGATCTGACGCGGACCGATCATGAACCGCTGGTGCGCAAGATCAGCGATGGCGTGGTTGCGCTGACGCGCAAATATGGCGGCGTGCTGTGGGGCGAACACGGCAAGGGCGTGCGGTCGGAATATGTACCGGAATTCTTCGGCGCGCTTTATCCGAGCCTGCAGGAAATCAAGGGCCTGTTCGACCCGCGCAACCGGCTCAATCCCGGCAAGATCGCAGCGCCCGCCTCGCAGGCACTGCTGAAGATCGATGAGGTGCCGCTGCGCGGCCAGTTCGACCGGATCATCGGTCTGGAAATCCGTGAAGCTTTCGACAACGCCGCTTATTGCAACGGCAATGGCGCCTGTTTCGATTTCGACGATGCGAGCCTGATGTGCCCCTCCTACAAGGCGACGCGCGACCGCCGCTATTCGCCGAAGGGTCGCGCCTCTTTGATGCGCGAATGGCTGCGCCTGATGGCGGAGAGCGGGAAAGACCCGCGCAAGGAAGCAGGAAAAGCTCGCAGTGCCAGTGCAATCCGCACGCTGCCCGCAAGGCTGTGGAACTCGATCAACCCCGCCAATCGCAACGATTTCTCGCATGAAGTGCGCGAGGCGATGGATAGCTGCCTAGCCTGCAAGGCCTGTGCGGGGCAATGTCCGGTCAAGGTCAGCGTTCCGGCCTTCCGGGCTAAATTTCTCGAAATCTACTATGGACGCTATGCCCGCCCGATCAAGGATATGATGGTGGCGAGTATCGAGAACACCTTGCCTTTGTTTGCGCGGCTCAAGCCCGCCTATAATGTATGGGTTGGGTCATCTCTGGGGCAGGCGCTGATGCGTCGGGCCGGGCTGACGGCGCTGCCGGAAATGCCTGCTTTGTCACTGGCGCGTGAAGCGCGACGCATGGGCGTGGCGGTGGCAACACCGGAGCGGATGCGCAAACTAACGGAGGCGCAGCGGCAACAGGCGGTGGTGTTCGTGCTGGATGCCTTCACGGCCCATTTCGACCCGGCTGTCGGGCTGGCCGCGCTGCAATTGGCGCGCAAGATGGGCTTCACGCCCTATCTCGCCGCACCCAACCAGAACGGCAAGGCCCTGCACGTTCACGGCTATCTCGGCGCTTTCGAGAAAACCGCGTCGAAATCCATCCGCTATCTCAACGAACTGGCCGAGATGGGCATTGCGCTGGTCGGTCTCGACCCTTCCATGACGCTGACCTATCGCAGCGAATATAAGGGGGTCGAGGCGGCGCGGATCAAGGCGGAGGTCAATCTGATGCAGGAATGGCTGGACGCCCATCGCGACCGTCTGCGTAGCGCTGACACTATGGCGCGTGAAAAGCGGCTGCGTCTCCTCGGGCACTGCACCGAGCGCAGCAATGTTCCATCCTCGATGAAGCAGTGGAAATCCGTGTTCCAGCAGATCGGCGTGGAGCTGGATGTGCCGGAAACAGGCTGTTGCGGCATGGCGGGCACGTTCGGCCATGAGGTCCGCAATCGCCCGATTTCGGAAAAGCTGTACGCTGCAAGCTGGAACGGCATCCTCGCATCGTCCGGCGAGGGGGATATCATCATGGCGACCGGCTATTCCTGCCGCTCGCAGGTGAAGGCGATTGACAGCCGCGCCATCCGGCATCCTGTCCAGATACTCAATGAAATGGTCATGCCCGTCGGCGCGTAGTTTTAAGTTTCCTTGATTGCAATCAAGGAAAACCTGATACAGCGGGACTAGATTTCCGTTTGCGGGCTGCTTTGCCCGCATGTTTGGGCGCTTTCGGCCTGTCTGCCCGGGCAGCGGCGGTGCTCGTGATGGAGATCGACATGAAAATGCGTATGACCGCGTTGGGACTTGCCGCCGGTGTCTTGGGCCTTCTTTCTGCGCCCGCTTTTGCTGAAAATATTGAAGTTCACATGCTGAACAAGGGCGCTGAAGGCGTCATGGTGTTCGAACCGGCCTATATCAAGGCAAAGCCGGGCGACACGGTGACCTTCATTTCGGTGGACAAGGGGCACTATGTCGAGTCGGTCAAGGACATGCTTCCCGCCGGTGCCGCGCCATTCAAGAGCAAGATGAACGAGACCTATGTGCTGACCGTCACGGAGACCGGCGCCTATCTCGTCAAATGCACGCCGCATTTTGCGATGGGCATGGTGGCCCTGATCGCTGTTGGCGACAATCCGGCCAATCTCGATCAGATCGTCGCCGCCAAAAAACCGAAGATCGTGCAGACGCGTCTGGAGAAAGTCATCGCCAGCGCGCAGTGACGGGCAAGGGCCTTCGTAAAACCGCACTCAATCCGACCGAAAACTGCGCGATGCATGCACGCAGTTTTCGGCAACTTGACATTTAATCAATCGATTGATTAAATCATCCTATGAAACCGCCCCGTCGGACTAGTCCGGCCAGCTCCACTGGCCAAGGCGAAACATCGCTCCCCAGTGATCAGACGCGCATGGCGTTGATCCATGCGGCATTGCGGCTGTTCGGGTCGAAAGGCTACGACGCCACGTCGACGCGCGAAATTGCGGGTTTTGCCAAGGCGAATATCGGGTCCATCGCCTATCATTTCGGCGGCAAGGAAGGTCTGCGGCTTGCCGCCGCTGATTATATCGTCGAGACGATACAGGGCGTTGCCGGTCAGGCGCTCGGTCATTACGGGGCAATCGGCGAGCCCGCGGTGACGAAGGAGGCCGCGCGTCAGCAGCTGGGCGTCGCGCTGGAACGGATGGTGCAGTTCATCGTGGCGCAACCGGCGTCCGGCTAAATCGTTCAGTTTCTGTTGCGGGAACTGGCGCATCCGACCGCAGCGCTCGACCGCATCTATTCCGGCGTTTTCGAGCCGACCCACAAACGGCTTTGCGCCGTCTGGGAGGCGGCGACCGGCGAAGCGGCGGAAAGCGAGCAGACGCGCCTCACTATTTTTACGCTGTTAGGGCAGGTCGTCTATTTCCGGATCGGGCAAGAGGCGGTGAAGCGGCGCATGGGCTGGGCGGCTTTCGGCCCCGATGAGGCCAGGGCGGTTGCAGCCGTTGCGCGGCAAAATCTGTTCGCCATTCTTGCCGCCCGCGATGCGCAGCACAATAAGGACGAAGTGCAATGAGCCTTCTCTGTATCGTTCCTTTCGCGTCCTATCTGTTCGCGGCATGCAGCAGCCAGCCGTTGGCCGTGGGCTATGTGGAAGGCGAGTTCGTGCAGCTCGCACCGCTCGAAGTTGCGCAGGTGCAATCCGTCATGGTGAAGCGCGGCGACCGTGTGGAACCAGACAAGCCGATTGCGCTCACCGAAAATACGGATGCGAAGATTGCGGTTGCGCAGGCCGCAGCCGCACTGGCGCAGGCCGAGGCGAAGCTTGCGGATTTGCAGGTTGGCAAACGCCCGGATGAAATTGCGGTTCTGGAAGCGTCGGTGCGCACTGCCAATGCGCAGGCCGATGATGCGCGGCGCACATTGTTGCGCACGCAGGACCTCGCCAAGCGCGGGGTGATGACGCAGGCCCAGCTGGACGATGCCAAAACCAGTGTGGAGGTCGCCGAAGCGGCCATCAATCAGAGCATGGCCAATCTGGCCGTAGGGCGCTTGCCCGCCCGTCCGGAAGAAATCAAGGCGGCTGAAAACGCGGTCAAGAGCGCTGCCGCGCAACTCGATTCCGCGCGCTGGCACCTGACCAAGCGCACCATCGTTGCACCTGCTGCCGGGCGGATCACCGATGTCATCCGCAATCCGGGCGATATTGCCGGGCCAACCGCGCCGGTGCTGACCATGTTGCCGGACGGCGCTGTGAAGCTGAAAGTCTATATCCCGGAAGCAAAATTCTCCTCCGTTCGGGTGGGCGACTTGCTGTCGGTCCGTTGCGATGGCTGCGCGGCAGACCTCAAGGCGAAGGTGAGCTATGTGTCGCCGGACCCTGAATTTACGCCGCCGGTGATCTATTCGCTCGAAACGCGCCAGAAACTTGTCTATCTCGTCGAGGCGCATCCGGTCGATCAGGCTTCGCCGCTCCAGCCGGGCCAGATCGTCGATGTCGATCTGGCGAACCGGTAAACGGAGGCGATCATGCCGAACGCCATCGATGTCAAAGGCCTGGTGAAGCGGTTCGGCGATGCAACCGTCGTCGATCATGTGAGCATGTCGGTGGCGGAGGGCGAGATTGTCGGCTTTCTGGGGCCGAACGGTTCCGGCAAGACCACGACCATCCGCATGATGTGCGGCCTGCTGACCCCCGACGAAGGTGAGGGGCAGGTGCTCGGTTTTGACCTGCGCACGGAAGGGCTGAAGATCAAGCGCGAGGTCGGTTACATGACGCAGCGCTTTTCCTTCTATGAAGACCTGACCATCGCCGAAAATCTGGAATTCGTGGCGCGGCTTTATCGGCTGAAGCCGGTGCGGGAGCACGTCGCGCGCACGCTGGAAGAACTTGGCCTGACATCGCGTGGCAGCCAGCTGGCCGGAACGCTTTCCGGCGGCTGGAAACAGCGGCTGGCGCTTGCCGCCTGTATCATGCACAAGCCGAAGCTCTTGCTGCTGGACGAGCCGACCGCCGGTGTCGATCCCAAGGCGCGGCGCGATTTCTGGGACGAGATCCACCGCCTTGCCGATGGCGGCCTGACGGTGCTGGTTTCGACCCACTATATGGATGAGGCCGAACGCTGCCACCGCATCAGCTATATTTCCTATGGCAAGCTTCTGGCGACGGGAACGGTCAAGGATGTGATCGCCGAGGCGGGGCTGACGACTTTCATCGTCAGCGGCCAACGGCTCAGCGATGTCGCGCGCGAACTGGAGAACGAGCCGGGTGTCGAGCAGGTGGCGCCATTCGGCGCGACGCTGCATGTTGTAGGCTCCGACCGGGCCAAACTTGAAACGGCGCTCGACAAGATCAGACACCGGAAGGACATCGCGGTCGAGGCGGGCGAAACCAGCCTTGAGGATGTTTTCATCCAGTTCATGGCCAATGCGCAGGACAATATGTCGAAAGCGGGAAGCGACGGGAGTAGCAAGGCCGGGAGCAGCAAAGGATGACCGGCAGCTGGTTTTCATTCGAGCGTCTTGGCGCGATGTTGATGAAGGAATTCATCCAGATGCGGCGCGACCGCATCACCTTCGCCATGATGCTGGTGGTGCCGCTGATGCAGCTTCTGCTGTTCGGCTTTGCCATCAACAACGACCCGAAAAGCTTGCCAAGCGCGGTCGTCGTGACAAGTCAGGATCATTACACCCGGGCGATGATTTCGGCGCTGGAAACGACCGGTTATTACCGCTTTGATCATGTGGTTCAAAACGCTGCCGAAGCCGAAGCGCTGCTCGCCAACGGCACAGTCTCTTTCGTGGTCACCATTCCTTCCGACTTCGCGCGGCGGGTGGATGCTGGCGATGCGCCGCAAATCCTGATCGAAGCCGATGCTACCGATCCATCGGTGGCAAGCGGGGCGATTTCGACGCTCGGCACCGTGGCCAGTCAGGCGCTGCTGCGCGAGCAGGGCAAACAGGCCGAAGCGACGGATGCCGCCAGCAGTCAGCTGCAGGTGATCGTGCATCGCCGTTACAACCCGGAAGGCGTGTCGCAATATAATATCGTGCCCGGTCTGCTCGGGGTCATCCTGCAAATGACGATGGTGATGATGACGGCCATGGCGCTGACCCGTGAAACCGAGCGCGGCACCATGGAAAACCTGCTTGCCATGCCCGCCACGCCTGCCGAGATCATGCTGGGCAAGGTGCTGCCGTTTCTGGCTGTCGGCGCGGTGCAGGTGGTGGTCGTGCTGGTTGCGGCAAAGCTTCTGTTCGGCGTGCCGTTCGTCGGATCGCTGGCGCTGCTTCTGGCTTGCGTGCTGATCTTCGTTTTGTCGCTGGTATTGCTCGGCTATACGATTTCGACCGCTTCGCGCACGCAAATGCAGGCCATGCAGCTGACCTTCTTCTTTTTCCTGCCATCGCTGATGCTGTCGGGCTTCATGTTCCCGTTCCGAGGTATGCCGGACTGGGCGCAGACTCTGGGCGAGATTTTCCCGCTCACGCATTTCCTGCGCATCGTGCGCGCCGTCATGCTGAAAGGCGCAACCCTTGCCGACATCGCCGGCGAGGTGAATGCGCTGATCCTGTTCGTTGTTCTCTTTGCCACGATGGCGCTGTTGCGCTTCCGGCGCACGCTCGATTAACGAAACGCGCGCCGGAGCCAGGTTTTATCAGCAAGCCGAAGCGGCAAGCTCCACTTTCGGGCGGCGTGACAACGTGAAGAGCAGACCCGCTGCAGCCAGAAGGCCTCCGGCCACCGGGATAGCGGCATAGCCGTAGCCAGCGCTCAGCACCGCGCCACCCAGAGCAGCGCCCACTGCATTGCCAAGGTTGAATGCGCCGATATTGATCGACGAAGCGAGCCCCGGTGCTTCGGCTGCGGCCTGCATAACGCGCATCTGAACCGGCGGCACGATGGCGAATGCCGCAGCACCCCAGGCCAGCAGACTGATGAGCGCGCCGACATGGCTGTTGAGCGCGAACGGCAGCACGAAGCTGACGGCTGCGAGCATGGCGAGGAAGATCCGCGTTGCGCCATTGAGCGACCAGTCGGCCAGACGGCCACCCAGCGCATTGCCGATGGTAAAGCCCACGCCGATGATGACGAGCGCCAGCGTCACGAAACCGTCCGAAGCGCCGGTGCGATCAGCCAGAACGGCGGCAACATAGGTGTAGAGCGTGAACATCGCGCCTGCGCCCATCACGGTTGTCGCCAGCGACTTCAACACGGTTGGCCGCATCAGAACGCCCAGTTCCTGACGGATATTGGGCATCTTGCCCGCTTCACCGCGCGGCAGCGAAAGCCAGAGCGCGACAATGGCGACGAGGCCGAGAACCGCAGTTCCCGCAAACGACATGCGCCAGCCGATCTGCTGTCCGATCCAGGTGGCTGCCGGGACGCCGCCGATATTGGCAATGGTGAGACCCATGAACATGGTCGCAACCGCGCTGGCCCGTTTTTCCGGCGGCACGACGCTGGCCGCAACAACTGCGCCGAGACCGAAGAACGCGCCGTGGTTGAGGCTTGTCACCAGACGTGCGGCAAGAAGCGTCCAGTAATCGGGCGCCATTGCCGAGAGAATGTTGCCGATGGTGAAGATCGCCATCAGCAGCATCAGCGCGGTGCGCTTGCCGAAGCGACCAAAGGCCAAAGTCATGATCGGCGCACCGATCATCACGCCAATGGCATAGGCGCTGACCAGAAGACCAGCGGTCGGGATCGATACGTTCACACCATCGGCGATGACAGGCAGCAGGCCCATCGGCGCGAATTCGGTGGTACCGATGCCGAAGGCACCGATTGCAAGCGCAAGCAGCGGCCAGTTGAAACCGGCCGCGCTGGTTGCGCTTGTCTGAGCGGTTGAAGCACTCATAGCGAAATCTCCGTATTACTTGTCCCAGACAGGCGCCAGCTCGGGAGGGCTGACCAGACGTCCATCGGGGCGGGCGAGCTTTGCAATCGCTGCCATGTCTTCAGAATTGAGTTCAAAGTCGAACAGGTCGAAGTTTTCCGCGACACGTTCCGGCTTGGCGGTCTTCGAAAGCGTGATGAAGCCGCGTTCGATGAGCCAGCGCAGCGCAACCTGTGCGGCGGTCTTGCCGTATTTCGCGCCAATGGCCTGCAACGCCGGATCACGCGGAACCGCCCCATCGGCCATGCCGAAATAGGCGGTGATGGCAACGCCTGCTTCCTTAGCGGCTGCGGCAATCGCGTTCTGGTCGAGATAAGGATGAACCTCGATCTGGTTGGTCACGATCGGCGCGGGGCTGCGTTCAATCGATTCTTTCATCTGCGCGATATTCTGGTTGCTGACGCCGATAAAGCGCGTCTTGCCGGAAGCCTGAACTGCGCTCAGCAGGTCAACCTGTTCGGCAATCGATACTTTATGGGCTGGCCAGTGCAGAAGCAGCAGATCGACCTGATCGACTTGCAGCTTGTCCAGGCTTTCGGTTACGGAAGAGGCGAATTTCTCTTCGCTATAATTATCGACCCAGACCTTGGTGGTCAGGAACAGATCGTCACGACGCGCGCCTGCCTTTTGCAAGGCTTGGCCAAGGGCTGCTTCGTTCTGATAAATCTGGGCGGTGTCGAAATGGCGGAAACCTGCTTCCAGTGCGGCTGGAGTGATGGCTTCCACTTCGGCATCCGACATGCGGAAAACGCCGAAACCAAGCGCGGGAATGGCCGCGCCATGTGCGTTGATGAACTTCATGGTAACTCCTGTTGACTGGCTGGACGCGTTTCGCGCGGAGGCGCACGAAGCTTGGGAGGCAGACGCTTCCAGTCAGGAATCTATTAGAAACCTGTGATGTCCCAAGAAATAGGCCCAACATTCTCACTTGAAAATGCGCTGGCGTTCCACATTATCTATGAAACGATTTCACAGATGAGGTCATGAATGGATAATCGCGCCGGTGAGATGCAGGTTTTTCTGCGGGTCGTGGAGGCGGGCAGCTTCTCTGAGGCGGCACGATTGCTGCGCATGAACCCGTCCACGATCAGCAAGCTGATTTCCCGCATCGAGACGCGGCTGGGCGTGCGGCTTCTGGAACGGTCGTCGCGCCGCTTGTCGCTGACCGCCGAGGGGCGCATCTATTATGAGCGCAGCCAGGGGCTCCTGCACGACTTCGATGAGATCGAGCGCGAACTGTCGCAAGGCTCGGCCAGCACGGGCGGCACGGTGCGCGTCAACACATCGGTCGCGCTGGGCACGCTGGGACTGGAACCGATATTGCCGGAATTTCTTGCCGCCTATCCCAATATTGTGGTGGACCTGTCACTCGGCGACGAGATTATCGATCTCTATCGTGATCGAACCGATGTGGCGCTTCGCACCGGTCGGTTGCCGAACTCCAGCATGATGGCGCGCCGGATCGGACTGGCCCGGCGCAAGATTGTGGCGGCTCCGGCCTATCTGGAGCGGTGCGGCACGCCGCTGACGGTAGACGACCTTGCGGACCATAATTGCATCGGGTTCAATTTCCGCCGTATGGCGCCCGTCTGGCCGCTCAAGGAAAGTGGTCGCATTGTCGACCGCGCCGTCTATGGCTCGTTGCTCGCCAATAATGGTGAAACGGTCCGTCGCATGGCCGTCGCCGGTCTGGGGCTTGCCCGCCTTGGTGACTATCACGCCCGCGACGATATAGCTGCCGGTCGGCTCGTCGAGGTGCTGGCCGATGTGATCGAGAGCGACGAGGAAGAGGTGAACGCTGTCTATCTGGGTGGCGCGCGCCTGCCCCAGCGTGTGAAGGTTTTCCTCGATTTCGTGGTGCCGCGTTTGCAGGCGTTTCTCGCCAAGTGAAGTGGAATCATGCCGAATCATGTTGCATATTTGCTTCTAAATGCCGGTTTTCCGCACAAAACGGCGCTTTCCGATAAAATTTAGCACACCTAATAGCTCAATAATTTCAGGTCCTTGAGACGGCGTGTTCGGCTTTTCAAGAATCCGTGCTCTCGTTTTGTATTGACTGTTAACATCGCGTTAACCACAGTTTGTTGCAATGTGTTACGCAGTGTTACAATTGGTGAACTGGAAGCGAGGTGCGGATTGAAAGGTGTACGGCAGATAAAACGACAATCCCGGCAGGCAAGCCTGCCACAAGGGGATAAGTCTGCCGTGGCCAGCATGACCTCATTCTGGGGCCTGATGCGCGCCTATTGGGTGTCGGACCGCTGGAGAGAAGCCTGGGCGCTCACCGCCGCGATCTTTCTTCTGACGGCTTTCGTCAGCAAGACGACGGTGTGGGTGGCGGAAGCCTCCGGTCATCTGATGAACTCCATTGTCAACGCCAATACCGCACCGGTTCAAAACCCGCTGGCGACGATCTCCATCAATGCAGGCATTCTCATTCTGCTGATGCTGGCGAAGGATGTAATGCTGGTAGGGTCACGGCATTTCCTTTCAACCACCTTGCACCGCAAGTGGCGCAAATGGCTGAACGACCAGTTTTCCGCAGCGCTTCTTAATAGCAGGCACACGCATTTCCATTTGCAGCAGGGCCGCGGGAAGGACCAGATCGACAATGTCGATCAGCGCTTGCAGGAGTCGATCAAGGGCATGACAGGCGGGGCCATTGGCCTCGTAATGGGTATTGTCGGCGTCGTGCTGTCGGCCTTCTTCATCGGGCAGAAGCTGATTGAAATGTCCACGGATGTGGAAGGGCTTGAAGTCTTCGGCTCCTATGGCAGCGCGGTTCTCGCCTTTGCCGCCATCTTGATTTACGTGCCGCTTGGCACATTCGTCGCCGTCAAAATCGGTCGTCGTCTGGAACGCCTCAATCTCGGCATTCAGCAGGCGGAAGGTTCCTATCGTGGCGAGTGGACGACCCTTCTGCGCCGCAGTTTCCAGATTTCCGCCTCTAATGGCGAGGCCGTGCAGCGTTCGGTGAACGAACGTCTCTACAAGGATGTGGACGGAACGTGGAATAAGCTCAATCGTTTTGACGCGGCCTATCTCGCCTTCCAGCAAGCCTATGGCTTCCTGTCCAACCGCATCGTCGCCTATATTCCGGGCCTTCTGCCCTATATGGGCGGATCGGTGAGCTTCCGGAATTATGTCACGGGCGCGGAACTCGTCACCGCCATGATCAATGATTGCTCGTGGTTCATTCAGGTCATGCCTGCCATCGCCAATCTGCGCGCCAATGCCGGTCGCGTGACCGGGCTGGCGCGCGCCATGGAAAATGTGCAGGACCCGACGGATTTCTATGCGCGCTCGGGCGTCAACCGCTTTGCCTTTGGCCGTCAGCACCCGCGCTTCGGCCTGTCCGTCCGCAACCTCACGCTGATGCAGGGGCCGGGCAGCGAAGCGCCGTTCCTGCGTTCCGGCGTCATCAATATCCGCGCAGGCGACTGGGTCTATATGCGCGGTGAATCCGGCTCGGGCAAAACCTCTTTCGTCAAGGCGCTAAACGGCCTTTGGCCCTATGGCACCGGCGATATCATCTATCCGCAGAACGCGACCACGCTCTATGCCACGCAGGATGCGAAGTTCCCGTCCGTCTCGCTGAAGCAGCTTGTCAGCCTGCCGGGCGATGCCGGAAGCTTCAGCGATCTTGCCGTCGCTGCGGTCCTGCATGAAGCGGGTCTCGGCGAATTCATCGAAAAGATGAACGATAGCGATGCCGGTGGTGCACCGTGGGATATGGTTCTATCTGGCGGGCAAAAGCAGAAGATCGTGCTGGCGCGCATTCTCCTGCACAAGCCTTCGATCATCTTCCTTGATGAAGCCACAGGCGCGCTCGACCCGACTTCAAAGGCGCGCTTCCATGCCGCCCTGAAGAGCCGCTGCCCTGATGCCATCGTCATCAGCATCATGCATGAGGAAAAGCTTCCGGTGCTGGAAAACGGCGCGCAGGTCTATTCCCATGTGCTGGATATCCGCAATGGCTATGTATCGTTGCGTCCAGTCCACTTCGATCTTCCGGGTGCTGCCAACGTCCCGCTCATCGCGGCTGAATAATCGCTGTCTATAACGCAGGGTTGTAAAAGTCCAAATTTGGACTATATTCCATTCTGGACGAATGGAGACGATCATGGCTCGGAACGCGGCGGTGTTAAAGACAGGGATTGAAAAAGGACCGGACATTCTCGATCCGCGCCGTTTCGGCCCATTATCGCGCAAGCGATTGAGTGCGCCCGGGCTGCGTACCTTTCTGGCCATTGCCGATCTCTGGGGGCTGGACGAGCAGCAGCGTCTGCTGGTTCTGGGTCTTCCGTCGCGCTCGACCTATTACAACTGGGTGAAAGCCGTGCGCGAACATCGCGATATCACGCTGGATGTCGATGTGCTGACGCGCCTGTCTGCCGTGCTCGGCATTCATCAGGCGCTGGGTGTTCTTTATCCGGATGAGACGGCGGGCGTGCGCTGGCTGACGACGCCCAATCGCGCAACGGTGTTTGGCGGGCATCCGCCGCTGAGGCTGGTGACCGGTGGCACGCAGGACGGATTGCTGACTGTGCGGCGGTTTCTCGATGCGGCCCGTGGCGGCCACTTCATGGAACCAAACGAGATCGACAGCGCCTTCACGCCTTATAGCGATGCCGACGTGGTGTTCTCGTGAGGCGCAATCCCGCGCCGCATCCGAGTTACCGGCTTATTCCGTCGCGTTTTCCTCCGGTCGGACTTTTCGACACGGTGGCGACCGCTGCCGATCTGGAAGCGGTGATGGAACTGGCCGGCTGGACCAATGACCGGCTACTGGTCGAACGTCTGCAAAGGCTACCGCATGAGGAATGGGTGTTCGGCAGGCCGAATTCCAGCATCGTCATGGCGACATTTCTGCATGTCGCGCCGGGCGGCATGCGGTTCAACGGGCCGGAGCTCGGCGCATGGTATGCCGCCGCCAGCATCACCACCTCCGTAGTGGAAGTCGCGCATCATATGCGCCGTGAGGCGGTGGCCACGGGGCAGGAAACGCTTTCCCGGACATTCCGCGTTTATAGCGCGCGCCTTGAAGGCGATTTCATCGATATCAGCGGCGAACAGGTGGCAAGACCTGAAATCTATGCATCCGACGACTATCGCGCGTCGCAGCTTTTCGGCGAGGAAATGCGCGCTGCCGGAGAAAACGGCATCCTGTTCGATAGCCTCCGCCATGAGGGCGGCGTCAACATCGCCGCTTTTCGTCCGAGCCGTATTCTCGATGTTGTGCAGGGCGACCACTACGATGTGACGGTCGAGGCATTCTCGCAGAAAATTCAGGCGAAGAAGCTGTCGGGATAAGGCATTTGTTACACCGCCCATTCGACATCGGTGGTGAAGGCGATGGTGAGCCAGCGGTCGGGGCTTTCTTCACCCAGCGCATTGCCGATTTCATCGCGCAAAGCGTCCCATTCTTCCAGCCGCCGGGGTGGTAGGTTGGGCGGAACGATAAAGTAAAGTTCGATCTGTTTGCCGCGACCGACTTTGGCGACATAAGCGCGATAGGACATGAAGCCATGACGCTTCACAATGTCTTGCGCCACGCTGTCGACATGTTGCTTGAGATCGGCGGGCGTAACCAGAAATATGTCGGCCAGCGCCTGTTTTATCGTGCCGATAGGCATAGGGATGATGGCGAGACAGACCACGGCCAGCGCGGTCGGGTCGATATAGGGCGCTATCCAACCAAGCTCGGTGCCCTCCACGAGATAGCCGATCAGGAAGGCGATCAACAGCGCGGCGGTAATGCCGCCCGACATGATCCACGCCTTGGCATCCAGCGCCACGAACTCCGATTTTATGACGCGGTTGGCGCGCATTTCGAACCACGCCATGCCGAGGCATGCAACCAGCGCAACCACCGCATAGAAGATGGCATAGGTGAATTCGAGATGGCGACCGCCCTGCATGATAATGGCAATCGCATTGATGAGTGCGTAGATCGCAACGCCGGTCAGCATGATGCCGTTCAGGCCAAGCACCATCGGTTCCAGATGCCAGAACCCCATGGTGAAACGCTCGCGCAATTTGCGGTTGGGCTGCTCCGGGGATGCGGAGAGCGCGATGAGGCGCGATACGATCAGCGCGAGCCCGCTCATGGCTGCGTCGGCCAGCATATAGACACCGTCGAAGACAATGGAGAATGAACCGGACAAAAGACCGAATACGACGCCGAAACCGGCGACCAGCAGAGTAACGCCTATCGAGAGTTGAAGAACCGTTTGTTCACCGCGCAATTTTTACTCCAAATTTAAAAATCAAATCGGCAATATGGCTTGAAAGGTCATTCGCCGCTTTATTCGCGTTGCGTGCGATGGAAAATATATACATCGAAGGAAGGAAACCGGCAAATTCGAGATGTTTTTATTGAAGAATCCTCTAACATGAAAGTCATCGCTTCGGCTTCCTGAAGCTTTCCTGCGTGCTGTCGTTCGCAAACGAAAAGAAGGGGTGCGTCTTGTCGATACGGATTGGCCAAAAATACGGGCACCTCATTCACGGATGGAGCTGCGCCTGCCATAGCCCGCAAGCCCTGCAACTGATGGCACGAATGGAAAAGAAGCTGTCGCGCCGCAATCTGCTCAAGGCTGCCGCCGCAACGCTTACCGTATCGGCACTGGGCCTGACCGGCACGGCGATGGCGCAGACCAAAGCCCCGGCAAAGCCGTTTCTCCTGACCAATGTGAAGATTTTCGACGGCACCAGCGCCAAGCTCATCGAAGGCCAGAACGTTCTGGTGGAAGGAAATCTCATCAAGGCGCTGGTCGGCGCGCAGGAAACGGTCGCAGACGCGGACGTTATAGATTGCGGTGGTCGCACACTGATGCCGGGCATGATCGAAGCCCACTGGCACTCCATTCTGGCCGGAATATCGCAAATGGCGGCCATGACAGCCGATATTCCCTATGTGCATCTGGTGGCCGCGCAGGAAGCCGAGCGCACGGTGCTGCGCGGCTTCACGACGGTGCGCGATGTTGGTGGGCCGTCTTTCGCGCTCAAGCGCGTCATTGACGAGGGCGGCGTGGTGGGCCCGCGCATTTACCCATCCGGCGCCATGATTTCGCAGACCTCCGGTCACGGCGATTTTCGTATGCGCACCGATCTGCCGCGAAGCGCGCAGAGCGATCTGAGCGTGGCGGAACGGGCGGGCATATCGGCCATTGCCGACGGCGAGGCCGAAGTGCTGCGCCGCGTGCGCGAGCAGTTGATGCTCGGCGCAAGCCAGATCAAGATCATGGGCGGCGGCGGTGTTTCCTCATCTTACGACCCGATCGACGGTATACAGTTCACCGAAGCCGAGACCAAGGCGGCTGTTGCTGCCGCCTCCGACTGGGGCACCTATGTCTGCATCCACACCTATACATCCGCCGGCATTCAGCGGGCTCTCGATTGCGGCGTGAAATCCATCGAGCATGGCCAGCTTGCCGATGAGGAAACCGTCAAGCGCATGGCCGATGCCGATGCGTGGTGGAGCATTCAGCCGTTTCTTTCCGACGAGGATGCCAATCCGAAATCCGACCCGGTGCAGCGCCAGCAACAGCAGCAGATTTCC
The DNA here is from genome assembly GCF_040372265.1 of Brucella sp. NBRC 113783. Taxonomy (NCBI): domain Bacteria; kingdom Pseudomonadati; phylum Pseudomonadota; class Alphaproteobacteria; order Hyphomicrobiales; family Brucellaceae; genus Brucella; species Brucella sp. NBRC 113783. Next base: position 365,164 of record NZ_BAABRX010000004.1, read on the forward strand.
GACGGCACGGTGAGGGCAATCGAGCTTGGGCGGAAGTACAAGGTCAAGATGGCGCTCGGGACCGACATTTTGTTCAACCCGAAGGGCACTGCGACCCAAGGCAGGCAGTTGGCGAAATTTGCGCGCTGGTATGACAATGCAGACGTGCTGCGCATGCTGACCAGCGGCAATGCCGATCTGGTCGCGCTTTCGGGGCCGCGCAATCCTTATCCGGTAAAACTGGGCCGCATCGAAGCGGGAGCCTATGCGGATATTCTCGTGCTGGATGGCAATCCGCTCGATGATATTTCATTGATTGCCGATCCAGACCGCACGATGAAGCTCATCATGAAGGATGGGCGCATTCACAAAAACACGCTTTCGGCTTGAAGGGGCGCATTTTGAATAGACCAGGTCACTACGCCGTTGCCATTGTCCTGTCCCTTTGCGGCGCACAGGCTGCCAGTGCCGCCGATGCGGTTACCGTTCCGCCGGAGGCGCCGCCCGTCGTGGAAAGCCGGCGCTGGGCCCTGCAAATCACACCCTATGTCTGGGCTGCGGGTCTCAAGGGCGATATTTCGCCTTTCCAGCGCGCACCGACCATCGGCATCGAAAAGTCCTTTTCCGATGTGTTGAGCGATCTCAATTTCAGCGGCTTCGTCAATGTCTGGGGCCGCTACGACCGTTTTGTCGTCTCGGGCGACATGATGTATGTCGATACGACTGAAAGCCACGCCTACGGCAACCTGCCGCCGCTGCCGATTGCCATTCCATCGGGCACGGTCGTCAAGGGCGATGTGGACAGCAAGCAGTTCATGGCCACGCTGCAAGCCGGTTATCGCGTGGTCGATACGCCCAAATTCACGCTTGATGCGCTGGGCGGCATCCGCTTCTGGCACATTTCCAATGATGTGACGGTGAGCGCGCTTGGCCTGACGCGGAGTTATGGCGAAAGCTTCAACTGGGTCGATCCGGTGGTCGGCACGCGAGCGCTTCTGCGACTCACGGACAAGCTCTCCTTGCAGGCACAGGCGGATATTGGCGGCTTCGGTGCCGGATCTGAGCTGACCTGGTCGGTGCTTGGCACGGTCAATTATCTGCTCACCGATCACCTGTCGGTCTCGGCGGGCTACAAGGCGCTGCATGTCGATTATGACCGCGATGGCTATGTGTTCGATTCTCGCCTGAAGGGCCCGGTTTTGGGTGTGACCTATCGGTTCTGAACGACAGCATATTGGGGCCGGAATTCTCCGGCCCTTTATACATTTTGATTGAGACTAGCTTTGGCTGCGCCGTGCCTTCATCACCAGATAGGCGATGGCGAGAAACACGAACCAGAACGGCGTGACCTTCAGGGCTGCTGCGGTATCTGGTTCCTGCGCGAGCGCCCACAAAATGAAGGCGAAGAAGGCGAAGACCATGACCACGGCGGCGCGTCCACCCGGCATTTTGAACGTGGACTTCTCATGCAGATCAGGGCTCTTGCGGCGATATTGCAGATAGGACGCAAGAATGATCGACCAGATGAAGATGAAGAGCAGCGCCGAGATCGTGGTAACGATGGTGAAAGCTTCGATGATGCTCTGGCCTGCATAGAGCAGAACCACGCCTGCCAGCAGGAAGATGCACGAGAAGAACAGCGCGTTGACCGGCACCTTGCGGTTGTTCAACTTGCCGAGCGCCTCCGGCGCCAGCTTCGAGGTGGCGAGGCCGTAGATCATGCGCGAGGTTGAGTAGATGCCCGAATTCGCGCTCGACGTTGCCGAGGTGAGCACCACGAAATTCACCACATGGGCGGCGATGCCGAGACCGGCCAGCGAGAACATGGCGACGAACGGGCTGGAGCTTGGATCGACCTGATCCCAAGGGATCACGGTGATGATCACAAACAGCGCACCGAGATAGAACAGCACCACGCGGATCGGGATCGAGTTGATGGCTTTTGGCAAATTGCGCACCGGGTCCTTGGTTTCGGCGGCGGCGGTGCCGACGAGTTCGATGCCGACAAAGGCGAAGACCGCGATCTGGAAACCGGCGACAAAGCCGAGGAAACCGTTGGGGAAGAAGCCGCCATGGTTCCACAAATGCGCGACCGAGGCCCGGCTGCCGTTCGGCAGGGTAAAGCCGGTCGAGAGCATGTACACGCCGGCGATGATCAGTGCGACGATGGCGACGATCTTGATCAGCGCGAACCAGAATTCGATTTCACCGAAATTGCGAACGGTGGGCAGATTGAGCGCCAGAAGCGTGAAGATCAGCCCAAGTGCCGGTATCCAGAGCGCCAGTTCGGGAAACCAGAACGAGACATAACCCGATACGGCCACCACGTCTGCCACGCCCGTCACGATCCAGCAAAGCCAGTAGGTCCAGCCGGTGAAGAACTGCGCCCATGGGCCGAGATAATCGCCCGCGAAATCTGCGAATGAGCGATATTCGAGATTGGACAGCAGGATTTCACCCAATGCGCGCATCACGAAGAACAGCATGAAGCCGATCACCGCATAGACGAGCAGGATCGAAGGGCCAGCCAGCGAAATGGTCTTGCCCGAGCCCATGAAAAGGCCGGTGCCAATCGCGCCGCCAATGGCGATCAGTTGCAGGTGTCTGTTGGATAGATTGCGCGCAAGGTGGGTATCCTCCTCCCGATCGGAATCGACAGAAGGTTTGGATGCGATGTTCATTCAAACGCCTCTTTTTATCGAGCAGATGCCAGATAGACCGCATCCGCAATTGTGCGCCCAATTGGACGAACGGTGCTTTCTGATAGACGATGAGAACGATGATGGAAACAGCGCGGAATATAATAATTAGGCTAAGATTTGACGCGGAAAGCTCTATTCAAAGCGCTAATATACTATTGATATAACGAGTAGTAGGCTATCTATTAGGGATTTGCGCTTGGGCGCGGCCATGAAAAATCATCGGCGCGCCCGGGTGCGGGTTTTTTCTCGACAGGTGCCGGGTGGGTATTTTGGGGGCGTACGCCAAGATTGCCGCCGAGCAAAACGCCGCTCTCGTCCTTATTGATGTCGCGCAGGCTGACGGGTGCGACCCGGTCCACGGGTTTGGACGGGTCTTGCGCACCGGCAGCCGGGAGAGGCTGGCCCTCTTCCTTGCCGCCGCCAAGATAGGCGCGCAGCGGCTTTTCCGCATAGAAGGCAAGCTTGCGCTTGCCAGCCGAAGTGATGTTGATGCCGTCATTGCCGCGCAGGCGCGCCGTCTGACCGTTGATGTCGAAACCGGTCTGGGTGAAATTGCCGTCTTCATCGATAAAGCCGTCCCAGACATCGGCAAACTTGCCGCCCGCCTTTTCCGTGGTGGTGCGGTAGATTTCATTCAGCGCCAGCATGTCCTGTGACATGCCTTTCGGACGGAAGGCGGGCTGCCCGACCCAGACCAGCGGATAATGGCGGTCATTGATCGCCTTGACGAACTGGTCCACGCGCTTTTGATATTCCGCAGTCCATTCCGGCGAACGTGCGGCGAGGCTGGCGCCATTGGCCGTGATCGCCTGACGATCGTTGGAGCCGATCATCACGACGACGGCGGCAGGCTTTTCCTCATCCAGTATCTTGCCGATATTTTCCGGCCAGTTGAAATAGTCCTCACGCACAAAGCCCGACGAACCGTTGATGCGGGTTGTGACCGTCACATCCGGATCAGACGCAAAGGCCACATCGAGCCCTTCGGCAAGGCCGCTGCTGATGAAATCACCGACCACCAGCACCTTTTTTGCATCCGGGTTTTTCTCGATGACAGGCACGGTGGGCACTGCCACCTGTGGCGCGGCTTTGCGGGTGACGGGAGACGTCGCCTTGGGTGCGCGTTTCGGCTTTGGGCGGCTCTGCTGGGGCCGGGGCTGCTCATATTGGCGTTGCGGTTGTCGCGAACCAAACAGCAAGTCGAAAAGCGTCCGTGGCCGTTCCTGCGCTGATGCACTGGCAAGACCGGAAAGCAGCAGCGCCAGCGCTGCCAGCATGACACTGGCCGCCTTCAACATTTCGACTGCAATCCGAGATTTGCGCATCAGTTCCGCTTTCGTTGCAAAGCCATCATAATACGGCATGGCGCAAAAATGAAACGGAGCGCGCTTCGTGGGAAACGCGCTCCGATAAATCTGCGGTTCGTCTTAACGGCGACGCAGGACTGACAACACTTCCTTGCTCGGATGTCCATCCGGCTGCAAGCCGTTGCGCTGCTGGAAGGCCTCGATGGCTTTACGCGAGGTGGAGCCGATCTTGCCGTCGATATTACCGTCGTAATAGCCGAGCGCCTTGAGATGCGTCTGCAATTCCTGACGCTCGTTCATGGTGATCGGGGTGAACGGACGGTTCCAGTCCTGACGCAGCCCCTGATAGCCACTGATGCGGTCTGCCAGAAGGCCGACAGCCAGCGCATATTTGTCAGCATTGTTATAGCGCTTGATGACAAAGAAGTTCTTGGTCATCAGGAATGCCGGGCCCTTGCGGCCATCCGGCACCTTCAGCGTCACCTTTTCGCTCGGGTCGGGGAATGCACGCCCATTGGCGCGCACGACGCCGCGCTTTTGCCATTCGGCGACAGTCAGCGAACCGGATGGGAACTTGCCGCCCGCCGGTAGCACCACTTCGTAACCCCATGTCCGGCCCGGCTGCCAGCCATTGCGGTGCAGCAGATTGGCGGCAGTGCCCAGCGCATCGGGAATGGAATTCCAGATGTCGCGCTTGCCATTGCCATCCATATCGACCGCATAGGCCTGATAGCTGGTCGGGATGAACTGCGTATGACCGAGGGCGCCCGCCCACGAACCGGAAAGATGGCCGCGATCAATATCACCGGTCTGGAGGATCTTCATCGCGGCGATCAGCTGTGTGCGGCCATATTTGGCGCGCTTCGGATCGGCATAGGCCAGCGTCGCGAGCGAACGAACCGCATCGCGCATCACGTCGTCGCGCTTGAGAATCTCGCCGTAATTGCTTTCCATTGACCAGATGGCGAGCAGAATATTCCGATCAACCGAAAAGCGTTGTTCGATGCGCTGCAGCCACGGGCCCCATTTGCGCGCCATGCTCTGGCCGACGCCTGTAGAGTCCTCGTTCACGCGATTGTCGATGTAATTCCAGACAGGCTCGGTGAATTCCGGCTGATAACGCGCCTTCTCCAGCACGACGGGATCGGCAGCATCGACACCGCGGAAGGCGCGGTCGAAGGTGGAAGGCGAAACGCCGGCGTTGATGGCAACCGGACGGAAATTCGCCACCCACTGGCGAAATTTCGCATCGGCAAAAGCCGAACCGGTCGAAAGGGTGGATGCCAGCACCACAACGGCAACCGTAGCGGTCGCCTTGAGCTTCAGCGTCTGTCCCAGTGTGAATGGAAATCGCAGCATTCTGTGTTTCCCTTCTGCAATCTTCATGCCGGAACGTCTTGTTTTCCGGCGTGTTTCTTAAGAATGTCGATGCCGCTCGGTTCAGATTGCATGCGCTAACTAATACCATCCACTGTTTCAATTTGGCAGTGTAAAATTGGCATCGACCAGTTGAATGTTCAAATTATAGTCTGTCGGTTAGCATTTGGTTTACCATGGGCGGCGCTGCGGCAAAATTTGCCGGAAAATTGGAAAAATTTTTGAATCAAGCAACATTAAGAATGGTTCATTTAATGTGATGGTATGATCCATGTAATTTCGTCGTTCTTTAATGAAATAGCCTTATTTGAAATTCAGTTGCTTCAATGCTTTGATAGCAAGATTGCATTAGTGAAAATCGAGGAGACGAATGAGTTCGATCCGCAAAATCCGCAAAGCCGTTTTCCCCGTTGCCGGTCTCGGCACCCGGTTCCTTCCCGCCACCAAATCGATCCCCAAGGAAATGCTGACGGTCGTGGACAAGCCCGTCATTCAGTATGTGGTCGATGAAGCGCGTGAGGCCGGCATCGAACATCTGATTTTCGTCACCGGGCGCAACAAGGCGGTCATCGAAGATTATTTCGATGCGCAGGTCGAGTTGTATGCTACGCTTGCCGAACGCGGCAAAAAGGCCGAACTCGATCATCTTCAGGATTTGCAGCCGCAGCCGGGCACGACGAGCTTTACCCGTCAGCAGGTTCCGCTTGGCCTTGGTCACGCGGTCTGGTGTGCGCGTGAGCTGGTCGGCGATGAGCCGTTTGCGCTTCTGCTGCCGGATATGGTGATGCAGTCGAAGAAGGGCTGCCTCGCCGAAATGGTCGAGCTTTACGAAAAGACCGGCGGCAATGTCATCGCGGTGCAGGAATGCGACCCGGAAGAGGCGCATAAATACGGTATCGTCGGCAAGGGCAATGCAATCGGCTCCGGTTTCGAGATTACCCAGATGGTCGAAAAGCCCGCCAAGGGCACCGCGCCGTCCAATCTCTACATCAATGGCCGTTACATTTTGCAGCCGGAAATCTTCGAACTTCTGAGCAAGCAGGAAAAGGGCGCTGGCAACGAAATCCAGCTTACCGATGCCATGCTGAAGCTGGCCGATGCGCAGAAATTCTATGGCTTCGACTATCAGGGCCGCACTTTCGATTGCGGTTCCAAGGCAGGCTTCATCGAAGCCAATGTCGCGTTTGCGCTGTGGCGCAAGGACATCCGCCCCTCGGTGGAAGTGTCGATCAGCGAATTGCTGGAAACGATCAAGCCAGCCTGAGTTGGGTGCTGAAAATCGAAAACCGCCTTAAGTCTTGAAGGCGGTTTTTTTTGTTGCCCGCTTCTAGTGGATTGAATTTGACGTTTGAATCCGGGCTGACATAGATGCTGTTTCAAACGTCAAATTCGAAAAATCCACTAAAGCATGTCGCTGTTAACCGGATTCGGGATTCCCGTTTGGCTTGATCTGTGATTCACTTGTCTCATGGAAGGAGATGCACCATGGGCAAGCCGCATCCGATTGAGTTGCGTGAGCGTGTCGT
>NZ_BAABRX010000005.1:0-338806 GCF_040372265.1 Brucella sp. NBRC 113783
GTGGGCCTACGGGTGAGTATGAGTTGGCGGACCTCGTGACAGACCCGAACGGCAGTCTCGACAAGCTGGCGGCGCTGACGTTGGCGGCGCGCCAGATATTGCAGACGGATGCTACGGGCGATCTGAAGCAAGTTGCACTGGCAGCCAATAAATTCTTGCGCACCGATGCGAATGGCGATCTGGCTGTAAGCGATTTGGGCGCGGCAGCAATCGCATTGCTTAATCTCAGCGGTACTGCTGCGGCAAACACGATGCCGTACCTAACAGCAGGGGATGCAGCGGGCTTAACGCCCTTGACGCCATTCATGCGCACTATTCTCGACGATCCAGATGTAGCCACTTTGCGAGCTTCTATCAGCGCCAATCGCCCGGCATTTCATACTCGACTGGCTTCAAGCGTAAATATCGCAAACGGCGACACTCTTATTTCGTTCACATCAACCCAGTTCAACATCGGTAACCACTGGAACGGAACGACATTCACAGCACCTGTTGCGGGTGTGTATTGGTTTGGCCTTTGGGTGCAAATCATAGACGGCACAACAAATATCGGGCAGGGAGGCTGCGCTATCCGCTTGAATGGTGCGACATACAACAGTTCGTTTCAAGCCAAAACGGGTTACTACATGCCGAATTCGGTTTCGTGCGCGATGAACTTAGCAGCTGGTAATACCGTGCAATTTTACACATCTCTGGACAGTATGTCTGGAAACCCTGCACTCCAGGGCGGTCGCACCTGGGCATCTGGCTTTCTTCTAGGGTGACGAAATGAAAAAGATCGTTTTCGGAACAGAGGGCTATCCGCTCTATTTTTATGACGACGCCACATATCCACCAAGCGACGACGGCAAGGAACACCCCGGCATACCGGGCAATGCTGTCGATGTGACGGACGAACAGTGGGAAGATGCGGCGCAAGGCTTGCTGTGGATATCGCAGGATGGTGTGTTAGGAAGCCCACCACCAATAAGTTCGACTGGCATGTCGCTGCAAGACTATGCAGCCGCCAAACGCTGGGAGCGCGAAGTTGGCGGAACCGTCTGGAATGGCTGGCCGGTTCTTTCCGACCGCAAAAGCCAGAGTAAGATCATTGCTGAGGCTGTTGCCATCGAAAAATGCGAACGTGTCGATGGCGATCCGTGGAAGTTTGCCGACGGTGGGTTTCGCCCCCTGACGAACGAACAAATGGACGATCTTGCCGCAGCCGTCCGCCTTCACGTCCGAAACAGCTACGGGATCGAGGCGCAATTGCTGGCCGCTATCGCATCTGGATCAATCACCACGCAAGCCCAGATCGACGCCGCATTTCAAGTTAAAATTTGAAGCAAATAACGAGCGATGCAGTTGTTTTTCCTCAAACTTAGAGTTTGGCCGAATATAATTAAATGCTTCGTCTACGACCGCAGTGGTAGGGTGCCGCGGCAATAATTAGTAGGTCCATCCGGTACGTGGAGAAAGAACTAGAATGAGATTGCTTTCTATGAGAGCAGGTGTTTTTTGACTATATTGAGATGTTTTTCCGGGGAATGCTGGTTACGGATTATTCGCAATGCATTTCTCCCTAGGGTGCACCGAACCTCTGGGCTGCTTCGAATGTGGCGAATGGCTTCGATATAGGCATTTACTAATCCATCGTCGGCCAAATATGGTTCTACGAGTACGCCTGTTTCTCCATCTATCACGATCTCAGGAATGCCACCCAAGCGGGGTGCGATCACCGGCATACCTACAGAGAGTGCAGACAGGATTACGGTCGGTATTCCGTCAAACCTAGAGGTATATATGAAAGCATCAGAACAACCGTACGGGATTTCTTCAAATGATTGGTAGGTGCCCTTTAGCTCGATATTCTTATGAGCAGCCAATTGGGAAATGTCGCCAGTCCCCAATACAGCGGCGCCCCATACCTCCAGTGTCACCGATGGAAACTCTTTTTCGAGGGCTTCTGCAAGTAATGGCAAGAGTTCCGGTCGCTTCTGATGGTCGAATCGAGATGCCCAAATTACCCTATCATGAAGTTGATCGTATCGCTCGTCTAACTCATCTTCCGTCGCAGCCGGGGTGGCAACGGAGTAAAGGACATCTTGCTTGCCCGATAGATGGGGCAGGCGTGCATGGTCTGCATCGTTGATGTAGCGATTGTCAGAAAGGATAAGCGTTAGAGTATCGCTGTACTCGGAGATGAAATTGAAATCGAAGCCCACCGTGAACGGCAGCGACTGCATTTCAAACGAACCATCGCAGAAGCGAAGTAGAGTGCTTTTTTGCCCGCTCAGGAGATCGCCGTAGCGCCCCCAGAAACGGTAAGCAAATGGTGAACTCTTAATATAGAGATTTGCACCAGGAGCCAACGCTTGAATAATTCTTAGGGTAAGCAGATCAACCGTTTCTTCGCGTGAAAGGCTGCAGAACTGCGACATATCGCAGATTGTAACTTGCTTTGGGAGCGTCTCTAACCACTGCGGCGCACTGGATTGCATGCCAAAAATGAACAATATCTCACGGTTCGCATCGACCGAAAGAATATCCTCGATGATATTCATAATGACCTTTTCAGCCCCGCCCATTGTGAAAAACGGCAGGATGAAAACATCAGTGTAGTTGGTTCTACCATTGAAGTGTTCACATATTTTGTAATAGGCACTTCCTGCGGTAAGATCGTCTTTGCGATTAGAGAATGAGTTTCCAGGCGATAGATGGCGAATATCGACGGCAGGGTCAATGACGTTGGCGGAAGAACATAGCTCTACTAAAGCTGTTGAAGATACGAATGAAGAGTAGATCATATCTGGAGGAACCTCAGTCCCCTCCATCACGCTTTTATAGTGCTGTTGCGCGGGGGCGCAAAGCTTCAAGAACTTCTCAGGAGCGAAATAGTCCGAAAACGGAATAACCTTGCTTGAAGATGCATTCACCGTATTCAACAAACTGACGCCCTTCTTGCGATAGAAGAACACGGTGTCTGGACATGTAGTCAGTTCAAATCCATTCGCAGCCAAGGTGGCGTTGTGGTGCCAGTCCTCATAAGCATATTGACCATTTGCCGGGACATCCGCCAGACGAATTTCTCTAGCGTGATCGCGGGCCAAAAATGAACGGGAAATAAAAGGATGGTGATCGAATAGAGCTAGTTCACTGACCTGATTAAGCGGGAACATTTTATAGAGGTGATGTTGCCCACCAAATGCAACAAGCCAACCCGGGAAAATGACAATCTTTCCACCATGTTTCTCAGCCTGCTGAAACATCTCTGAGATCATGTTGTAGGAAATTAAGTCATCCGCATCACTCAGTGCGACGTATTTCCCATAAGCGGCATCAATGCCGGCTTGGCGACACGGGCCAAGCGAGCCAACCGAAACCATCACTCTTTGCACATTAGCAAATGCAGAGTAGTCGCACTGGTCTAGTGCATGGGGTACCGTATCGTGGTGGTTGTCAAGAACTAGCACCAGCTCAGTTGAAATGCCCTGTAGGGATGCGAAATTTGCCGCCTCGGCGAAAGACCATATTGTCCGCGCCAAGAATTTTGCATCATTGTGAATGCTTACGATAATAGAAACATCATATTTGATTGGAGAGTACATAGACTTACCTAATAAAAATGTTAGAGATTTTTCTAGTAAGTCTTAATGCATGGCCGATAACTGGAACGCTATATAAACGGTTAACCAACCTTCCCGCTCGAACGAATTTCGATCTTCTATACATTTCTAATTCAGCTGTAAGCTGCTGAATTTGTTGAGCATTAGAGGAAAATCGAATGCCAGATTGTAACTTCTCAAAATCTAGCTCTTTCGCAAGGCGCAAGACCTTGGTCTTATAAGTGCTAGCCTCGGAGCGGACTTCGTTCAAGCGCTGGCTCAACGTTTCAACCATTTCTGTTCTGGCGGCCAGAGTTTTTTCGAGATGTTCAATTTTTACCCAAGGCGATATGAATGCGGGGTAGGATACAGGAGAAACGATCGAAGACCTTTGAGGTCGAGTACCCCACATGCCAACGAAGTACAAACAGTTCTGCTCGGAAGGGCTGATGTGCGAGGCGGGTGCAATAAACGACGATGAGTGGATATCTGCAGCTTCAGTAATATCCAATAGCTTCGCGTCTGTTTTTAATGCTAAGCTATCATTGAACGAGAAATTTACCATGCCTTGGGCTGGCGTGCCAAATAGCCATCCGCTTGCTTTGCCAAGAATCTTTTCGGTCAATGACTGGAACTCGTGGAACGAGTAAGCGGCAAGGTGATAAGGATTATCGTTTTCGCCAGAGAAATCGTTTTTCTCATTTGGGCAGCTTATGACGATTATCCCCTTCTTGTTTAGAAGCTTTTTAACGGCATAAAGGAACTTGGCAGGATCCTTTAGGTGCTCGATAGTCTCGAAACAAGCGACGATATCAAACTTCTTCGGTTTCAATCGTTCGTCAATCAAGTGGGCGTCGTGTTTAATAAAACTGACTGTTTCGCTTGCGAATAATTTGCTGGCGTTAGTTATCGCGTCGTCTGACACATCAACGCCGACGACTTCTCTCGCGCCCCACCGAGAAAGGAGTGCTGAGCCATAACCCTCGCCACAAGCAACGTCCAGAATAACCTTCCCTTCACAAAAGGGGCGCAACATCTCATAACGAGCTACGTGTTGGCTCGCATAGAACGGATCATAATGAGCATTCTCTAAGTGCATGCGTTCTTCGGACATTTGCCCCTCCAGAGGCGAAATCAAAATTGATAATTTGGATGGTGATGGAAATAGACGTACGAGCTTGCGCATTGCTTGTCGCAAATGCCAACGGTTGTCCAGAGTTAATCTGGAATTACCCATCGAAATCTGAAGTAACCGTTGTCGTTCATTGTCAAGAGCCATTATCTAGCGAGTTAAGTATTCGGTCTGATCAGGAGGGCATGTCCCGACACGTTGATCGTCGTAAGGGACATTAACCGAGTTTACAATGCCTTGTGTCGACAACATTCGTATTTCGGTGAATGGTACGCTAGCATGAGGTGATTATTCATCTCATGCAAACAACAATAGTATCATCTGTCTTCTCGATGCTCCAAAAAAGCGGGGAAGGGTTCACTTCGCAGGAATGTTCTGGAGGAAGAACACGGGTGTACTTGATCTGACTATTCAACCACAGTATGTTGTTGTTGCTCCAGTTCGTGGAGAAAGCGGATAGTCCGTTGTCGATGGAAATATAAGGGTTGATTGTGACGCCATTTTTCCAAGTGCTTTTTACAGCAATCTTCGTTTGTGGAGTGATAGCCGTTACTTTGTCGATATCTGACAGAATTTGTTTTGCTGCGAATTCATCAACCAGATTTTGAGCCATGGCTCCCGACATAACCTTGATTTGATGAGAAGACGAAACAGAGATAAATATAACAAAAGCTGCAAGAAGCCACTGCGCCTTCAGATACTTACTGTACCAGTTTATGAGAATGAAGAGCAGCCCTATTAAGAAAAACACGCTGGCGGAAATGCTTCTCGGCGACGGCCAGAATAAATCCGAAAACAAATTCAATGGGCTTGGAAATATCAAGTAAGCGCATCCTAAGGCGGTTACGGCCACAAATCCAGAAATGACGCTATGTCGTGAAAGATTGCGAATTACCGTGGCTAGACCGACAACAAATACAATGATGACGGCGATGCGCTGGATATGAGGATATATATTATTCGTTGCGGTAAGGCCGAATAGCATTTCCTTCAAGGTATAAAGGTAAGGCGGAATATTCTGGAAGAAGTTGCCGGGATCGACCGCCCTGCCTGTTCCGTCTGATAGCGCTTTTACGGTGAGTAGAAAGATTACCACGCCGCCAACAAAAGCAATCGGTGCCCTAATAACATCCTGAAAGATATCAGGGAAGTCTTCGGAGGCTCCGAGCCAGCGAGCCAAATAGCTAAGCGCTGCAGCGTGTAGAATGATGAGCGCAGCCGGTTGGTATGACATCAAAGCCAAGCCGACCAATACCGCAGAAGGGGCGGTCCAGAGCCAACCTTTTTTTGCTAGGCAGAGCACCGCAAGGCCCGTAAAAAGAAAGCCAAATCCGAAAACGGAATACGACATCGGATAGTAGAATATGTTCGTAAAGTAGCCGTGGACTGTTACAATAGCGATAAAGAAGGGAAGATATGACAGCGGCAGTTTGCAATATTTCAAAGTCGCAAAACACGCTACAGATATTCCGGTCACTAATGAAAAGACCCATAATGGCATGAATTCGTTGTAGTGAACGCCGAACTTCACAAATGGTTGAGAAATCACCACGATGAAATACCGGAAATTGTTCCAGTGAGTGACGATTGCCGAGAATGAAGTTGCCGGCTGCGCATTCTGGTGAATGTCATCTGGACTATTTACGCCGAGAAACAACGATATTACGGAAATAAGTCCGAGAATTGAAACCGCTGTCCATAACAGCGTTTCTTTGCCAAGTTTTACAGAGTTCACTTCTTAAACACCCAAGCCCGTGAAAGAATGAAAAATAGCACCGTGTATGAAGCCATTGCGATCAGTTGAGGTGTTAACACCTGATACTGAGCCAGCGGCAATGATAGATGCAAGATGTAGACATTTACGGCATAACAGATACCGAAGGCGACCAAAAAACGGATAGTTCGTCTCCAACTGGTATCAGATTTGAACGTCCACTTCATGTTTCCGAAGTAGCTATTCACAAGACCAGCACCGTAACCAATTGCATTTGCGACAAATGGAGAAGCGCCGAGCCACGTTAAAACAGCAATTACGATAAGTGTGATGAACGTGTTCAGAAGGCCCACCAGCCCAAATCGTCCAAACTGGATTATCACATTCATCGCGTGCCCGAGAGATTCTGTTTGAAGCCGCTTCTGACAGTTGTTAATCCACGGAGCAAGGGAATTTTGGGGCTTCTTATGATTTCTATTTCCATTATCGTGCCAGTTTACTCGGGGGAGGCTTATCTTCGACAGATTTGCCAGCGCGTGGCATCTGTGCGGACAAGGTTTCTCGATGACGGCGCACCGTTTCAGGTGTCAGAACTTATCTTTGTCGAGGACGGGGCAAAGGACGCGTCAGGTGCGATCATTGATGATCTTGGAACAGAATATGAGTGGGTGAAGCCGTACCACCTGTCGCGGAATTACGGCCAGCACGCCGCAACGGTGGCGGGCATCATGAAAAGTTCTGGCGACTGGGTTGTGACGATGGATGAAGATTTGCAACATCCACCAGAAGAAATCGAAGGCTTACTTGCCAAGACCGTTAAGATGGGTGGCGATGTTGTCTATGCCAACCCGGAAGAGGCGGTTCACCAGAGCTTTATGCGCGACTGGACGTCTAGAACATTCAAGTATCTGATGGTTCGTCTAAGTGGCAATCGAAATATCACGGTGTTCAACAGCTTCAGACTTATTCGCGGCAGCATAGCTCGTGAAGCCTCGCAGGCGTGCGGACACAGCACCTATTTCGACATGACGCTTTCGTGGTTCACGCAGCATTAACCGGGGCAGGCGCCTTAGGAAATCTAGCTGAAAGCAACGATAAGCGCCCCGTCCCAGATTAAAGGCACGATTGTTAGGATTTTAATTCCTGCTCAAAAAAAACCTCGGTGCGCGGAACGTCACATCCGAGGTAGCGCTGCAAGGGAGGGTAACCTCAGCGCGCTAACCCCAATTATCTCACAATTTAAAGTATAAACAACTGGCGGCTGTAGTGTTTACAGCGTCCATCCGTACACAGTGAGAGCAACGCCGCCGACCGCACCGATGACTGACCATCCAATCATGCTGATACCCATGAAGCTGTGATACGTGTCCGCTGAAATCTTCTTGAAAGCCGCAACCACCAAAAGGTTTGCTAATGCGCCAGCAATGAGACCGATACCGTTTGCGACATATGCCGCTGGATGAAGTGCCATGGTCTGCATGAAATACGGTCTCAACAGGAAAGTCGCCCCCAGCATACCTGCGATCAACACAAAAACGGAAACCATTCCGAAACCGGACCATCTTACGAGCATTTGGTGAATTACCTTTGTCTTGGAGAAGATCAGGCGGTAATGGCCCTTGCTCGCTCACCGGGCAACCCACCGATGACAAAATCCTCAAGAAAAACCCCGGCACAAGCCGGGGCTATTTGTCAGCGAACTTGCAGTACCTCGCCGGAATACCGGTCGATGACTACCCGCATTTCATCATCGTAACGGTCCACTCCGCGGACGATATAGACATTGCGTTTACGTGAGACGCTGTCAATTTCATCCATGCCCTCTCTCTGAGCGATGCGTGCCGCACGACGTTCGCTGATATCTTCGCGATATCGCGGGCGATCACTTTCAGGTTCTACTAGGCGGATGCCGTTCGGGCCGATTTCTATACTCTGCGCATGCGCAGGAAGAGCGGAAGCCAATACTGTTATCAGTGCTGCGAAAGCTGCAGTTTTGTACATTGTCTATCCAACATTCAGTGGTTCATATCGCCCGCCAATTACCGGCGGCTTTGTACATCGCCTCATCTCCGGTGAACACTGGCTTGTGGCTCAATTACGCTAACAAAGCGAATGATCCTGTGATGTCTTCAAGGCAGCCGACCGGATCCGCATTCTTGGTGGCGTTCGATATACTTCCGGTTCAGCAAATCGACAGCCTCCTTGGCGTCACTTTCGCTGAGACCGGACTGTTTATGGCCTTCAATAGAGACAATCTCGCCGTTGAACACGTCATACACGCACCAAGTCATATCGCTCTCCCGACGCATGTCGAAACCATTTCTAATCATACCCATTCCTCCAATGATCAGACTAACGGTCTCGAAATAACGAACGGGAGGATCTTTCGTTCGTTCAATTGGAATTACGCTTCAGAACGAACCGTGCGCACGGAGCGCTAATTGAGCTCCCAACTCCATTACAGGACATCCCCATGAACAAAACAACGTTCTTCGCGTATGCGAGGCGCGCGCCTTTTGGCGGGCGCTTGAGCCAAGCGCAGGTCGACGGCACGTCGGCAATTCTGGCTGAAGCTGAGCGCCGAGGCCTGCCTGACGAGCAGACCGCTTATGTGCTCGCGACGGCATTCCACGAGACCGGCGGCAAGATGCAGCCGATCGAAGAAAACCTCAATTACACCAGTTCGGCACGCATCCGGCAGGTCTGGCCGTCGCGCTTCTCCACTGTGCAGAGCGCCCAGCCTTATGTCCGCAACCCGCAGGCTTTGGCTAACAAGGTCTATGGCGGCCGCATGGGCAATGTTGGCGCGAACGATGGCTGGATATATCGTGGCCGCGCCTTGGCGATGATCACCGGCAAGGACAACTATAAGAAGTATGGCCTCGGCGATAACCCCGACGCTGCGCTGGAGATGGCCACGGCTATCAGCATCCTGTTCGACGGGATGATCAACGGCAAGTTCACGGGCAAGCGGCTGGCAGACTATTTCGGCGCCGGTAACGCTAACCCAGTGGGCGCCCGCGCTATCGTCAACGGCAGCGACAAGGCCAGCCTAATCGCCGGTTATTACCGCAATTTCCTCGACAGCCTTGTGGCTGCCCGTGAAATGAAGCCCGCCGCGGCCGAGGACGCCAAGCCTGATGATGTGCCGCTTCTCGAAAGCCCGGCCGTAAAGCTGATGCTGACAGGCGGGGCGGGCACTATGGCGACCAGCCTTATTGGCGCTGTGGCTAACCCGTGGGCATTCGCAACTGTCGCGCTTCTGCTGGTCGCAGCAGGCGCGGGCTTCTGGCTCTGGAAGAGCGGCAGGCTTGAGCTGAAGAGGGTGGCGGCGTGAGCATAATTACAGCAGCCATACAGTACGACACCGAAACCGAAGTAGCGTTGGTGCGGATCGGCAATAACCTACAGGAATGGCGCGACGCCAAGCTGACCTTCGCTCAGGGAATCACCGAGACGCGAGATGGCTACCTCATCCGCCGCGAATGCGACGGCAGTGCTTCCATTATGTTAACTGGAGTGCCGACATGACCCGGCTCTTATCCCTGCGCTCCAAGATCACAGGCTGGGCCGTGGCTATCGGTGCGGCCCTTGCGATTCTGGCGGGCGCTTACCTCAAGGGCAGGGCGGACAACGCCACAAGCGCAACTGCCGACCGGCTGAAGGCCGCCAACAAAGCAAGGAAAATCGAAGATGAAACCAGCAAGCTTGGCGGCGGTGATGTTGACGCTGCTCTGTCTCAGTGGATGCGTGACAGCCGGTAGCTACTGCGACATCGCGCGGCCTGTCCGCCCGAGCATCGAGGACAGCCTGACCGACGGCACGAAGCGCCAGATCCTCGCGGAGAACACGAAACTGGAAAAGCTGTGCGGGGTGAAGCCGTGAGGGCGCGAATGTGGCTGGCCTGCCTTTGGCTGGGTGTGGCAGCAAGGGGGATTATCGGATGACCGGCGCTGAAATCATGGCCGTTGTCGGCTTTATCGTGATGCTGATGGGCTTTTTGTTCGGGCTTTGGAAGTACGTCGAAAGCCAGATCGCGAAAGCTGAAACGCGCAACGCGGCGAAAGCGGACGCTGCAACGGCTCTTGCCAGCCTGACGCGGCAAGAGCTTTCCGACTACAAGCTGCGCTCGGCCGAAACTTTCGCCACGAAGGCGGGCATGCAGGAACAGACGTCCCAGATCATGCGGGCCATCGAAAGCGTGGCGCACCGCATCGATGGGCTTACCGAGCGGATTGATAATCTGATGCAGCCAAAATCAGTGAGAAGTAGAAATTAATTCCTAAAAAGTGGGAACAAAAGATACCGCATGCGCATTATACGTTCGCAAATGCCAAATATGAATGGAGAATAAAATATGCGTCGTATTTTGTTAGCTGCTGTTGCAACTGCCGCACTTGTTTCTTTTGCAAATGCGCAGAGCGCTACCGCAACGCAAGAAGAGGTATTTGTTACTGCAAAGCCTACCGACGTTATTACTAGTAATATTCTTAACCTTGATGTTACGAATTCTAACGATGAGAGTATCGGCAAGATCCAGGATGTAGTGATGGGCGACGGTGACGTCGAAGGCTATATCGTATCGGTTGGCGGCTTCTTGGGCGTCGGCGAAAAGTACGTAGTCGTTGATCCGGATGCCATCGAGATTGTCTATTCTGAGAATGATAAGAAATGGTCGGCGAAAATGAACGCCACCAAGGAACAGCTCGAAAAGGCCACCGAGTTTAAGTACGAAGGCCGATGGGCCAAGTAACTAGTTTTTGAGAGAGCGGCTTTCGGGCCGCTCTTTTCATTTTTGGTAAGCTGTAGGCGCCAAGAGCTCACTGCTGTTTTTCAGATAAGAGTACTCTTCGGATCATGTGAATGCAGACGGCTTAAAGAGAGCTGTCAGCCCCGCTGGGCCGTGGTTCCTATTTATGCAAGCGTGTAGAACCAGATAACTGGCGCCACGATGAGGAATGCGAGAACACTCCAGAAAGCGCGCCAGCCCACGCTCTTCGTTCCCAAGAATGCCGTTATGGCTATAGCCGCCGCTATCATCACGGTAATCGGCCAGTAGATTGACATATAGACGAGGGCGGCAACCCACCAAGAAATTGAAATCATACGCGCTTCTAGCTGGTGGGTAGTGCTTCGGCAATATTGTGGTTGTTGATAGCAAGCAAAAAAATATGACAACTATCGGGCCACTGTTTTTACTCTGGCGTCATAAACGCGGCGGAGGGGCCACAAGTAACGCATTCCGTATGATGTCGGATTTCAATCGTCCCGGACTGAGACCGCGACGTAATTTTCGTAAATTTCGACATATATCAGCGGCGTTCCGTTTAGCACCGCGCTTTCGGCGCCACCAAGGTAATGGCCGTTGGCGATCATTCGTTCGAGTCGGGCGCGGTTAGCCTTGTCAGAAAACGTATAATCCGAATCATCTTCACGATCGCGCTTCCCATAAACATGGAAGTTTGCTCGATCCTGCCGAATAATCGCTGCCGCTGTAGTTAGGCGCTCACCCGCTGAATTGAAATGATCTTCGGCGCTTAATCGAGCGTAGTACGACTCGATGGGTTTTTCTGCCGCGCCCACATAAATACTGGATACAAGTAACGCGCCTAGGGCCAAAATCGCACGCATTTAAACACCTATGTTGTTTAATTTTGAAGTATTTATGGTGAGTCGGCGGCCGTACTCCAGCCCAAATTTTAATTATGAAATCGTTTCTTACATGAATATTTATTACTGAAATCATTCTTTCATGCGCCGTTAACACCACATTTATCGAGACATTCCATCCTTCCTTTTGCGCCGCTCACCACGGCTACCAACCAAACACGAGGAGACTGTATGTCCCATGACAGACAGGGCGCGGGTGCGCGCCTTTCACACGAAGAACTCCTGCGCCGCGCGGAGGCCTACCGCGAGCACGGCACGCTCGTTAAGGCTGCCGCTGCGCTCGGCATTAAGAAGTCGGCATTCCACGACAGTATAAAGCGGGCGGCTGAACTGGGGTTGTTGGGCCCGTCGCCGACGTTGCCCGGCTATGCGATCAAAAGCCTGACCGAGACGCCGAACGGCACTTATATGCGCCAGACGAAAGAGGCTGGCCCTGTTTATGAACCGACGGCTGGCCTTGCGGTCAAAGGCAAGACGACGCTCGTCAATGCCGAAGGCCGGGTGATTACCCAGCACATTATGGAGCGGGCTGATGCCATCGCACAGCGTGCGGCACTCGATGCCATGGTGTCGGCTCTTTCGGAAAGCCTGCCGCGTGTAAGAATCATGCCAGCTCCGCGCGGCACGAATGCCGACCTTCTCAATTTCTTCTGCTTGACAGATGCCCATTTTGGGATGCTGGCATGGCGTGAAGAAACCGGCGCCGATTACGATATCGAGATTGCAGAGCAGCTTGTTACGGACTGGTTCGCAGCCGCGATAGAACTCGCGCCTGAAGCGCATACTGCCGTGCTGGCGCAACTCGGTGACCTTGCTCACTACGACAGCATGGAAACCGTCACGCCTGCCAGCAAGCACGTGCTGGATTCGGACTCACGACTGCAGAAGATAATTCGCGTAATCATCCGGACCGTTCGGCGTGTCATCGACATGCTGCTGCAAAAACATCAGCACGTGCACATCATTATGGCGCAGGGCAACCACGACCCGGCCTCCTCGGCATGGCTTCGAGAAATGCTTGCAGCGATGTACGAAACCGAGCCCCGCATCACCGTCGATAATTCGCCCAGCCTTTATTACGCCTACGAGTGGGGCAAGACAGCGATCTTTGCGCATCACGGTCATAAGCGCGGCGTCAATAATGTCGATGCGACACTCGCTGGCATGTTTCGCGAAATGTATGGCCGCAGCAAGTACGCCTATGCGCATATCGGCCATTTGCATTCGGACGAGGGGCGCAAGTCCGGACTGATGTATGTCGAGCGCCATGAGACGCTCGCGGCTCCAGACGCATATGCTGCTGGCGGGGGCTGGCTGTCAGGCAGATCGGCGAAGGTCATCACGTACTCGAAGCTGTACGGAGAAGTATCGCGGCTGACGCTCCGGCCTGAAATGGTCCAAGGTGCCGCGCGCATGCCGGTCGCCGCGAATGATAACAAGCCTAAGCGGGCTGCAGCTTAAAAAGAAAAAGGCGGGTTTTGCCCGCCTCTCACTTCGTTGTCCTATTGTGCAGCAAGAATGCCAGCAATCAATCCGGTGGCACCTGCAATGAGAAGGTACTGATTATCGACCTTAACCCAATGCTGGCCACGACCAGGCTTACGAAGACCGTAGCGATTGTAGTCGCGGATTTCCTGATGGCGGCGCCAATCGCTGTAACGCTGACCCTTTGACCACTGATGACGGCCGTAGTCGCGGCGATCATGGCGATAG
Organism: Brucella sp. NBRC 113783; assembly: GCF_040372265.1. Lineage (NCBI taxonomy): Bacteria > Pseudomonadati > Pseudomonadota > Alphaproteobacteria > Hyphomicrobiales > Brucellaceae > Brucella > Brucella sp. NBRC 113783. The sequence goes on from NZ_BAABRX010000005.1 coordinate 13,814, forward strand.
AACTCCTTGCCGTGATGCGGGCGCTGCGGCTCATAGCGCTGTGGAGCAGGCTTGCTGTGATGGTAATCGCGGGCCTGTGCCATTGGAGCGGCAACGAACGTCATAGCGATGGCGGCTAGTACAGCTTTCTTGAACATGAATGCTCTCCTTTGTTGTCCGCAAGATATCGGGAGCGAACTGAACGCTAGATGAACAGACGTAAGTGCAAACATTAAATAAATTCAATGTGATGTTAGTAAAATATTAACCAAAATACTAACCACCGCAGCCAAAAACACGAGGAGAGAATATGCATGAAGAAGCAGAAGACCGCGCTGCACGAGCGGCTGTTGAAGAACGGCAGATGAGGGCAGGCGGGGCGGTTATAAGCTGCCTGCCAACACCTTATAACGACAACCCGCCAACTACCGGCAAGCCACTCGTCATCATCGAAAGCCCTTACAGCGGCGACGTGGAGCGCAATACCGAATATGCGCGCGCTTGCCTTCTAGATAGTCTGCGCCGGGGCGAAGCACCGATTGCGAGCCATTTGCTACATACGCAGGTGTTGGACGACTTGCGGCCTGATGAACGTGTACTCGGCATCGAGGCTGGCCTCGCGTGGTATCGGGTGGCGGATAAATGCGTTGTTTACGGTGACCGTGGCATTAGCGGTGGTATGATCGAGGGCATCGAGCGGGCCAAGCGGTACGGAGTGTTGGTCGAGTTCCGCAATATTGAAGCAAGCGCCGCAGGAGAAAACCCATGAGTAACCTTGAAACAGCAATTGCGGTAGCGGCAGCGGCGCATATGGACCATAAGAGCGACAACGGCGACCCGTACATTCTGCATCCGCTGCGCGTCATGATGGCTCAGGAGACGCGTGAAACGCAGATCCTCGCAGTTATGCACGACATGATCGAGCACACGAATACCTCGCTGAACGATATCTATTCGTTCGGTTTTGATGACGACATCGTGCTCGCTCTAAACGCGATAACTCGGCGCGATGATGAAGACTATCTCGTCTACGTCAAACGGGCCTGCTCTAACCCTATCGCGCGACCGGTGAAGATTGCAGACCTGCGCGACAATCTACGTGCCTATGGCGACGATGAAGAGCACCGAGCGCGCTATACAAAAGCTCTCGAAATGATCGGGGAGGCGCCATGATCCCCTTCAAAGTTGGTGATCAGGTGGTCTGCATCGATGCCAAGGTCGGCTTCGAGCAGTTCATCGAAATCCGGGAAGGCGAAGTTTACACCATTTCGTGGATAGGCCCGTTTGAACATTACACGCAGGGCAACTACATCGGCGTTCGCCTTAAGGGCATTGATCGAGGCATCTGCCCGCAGTTCGGTTATGACAATCCGCCGTTCGCGGCGCGTCGGTTTCGCCCGCTTGTTCGCGATAAGCTGTCGGCGCTGCGCGGTCTGCTTGCGGGCGGGCCAGTAACTGAGAAGTTTGAAGAGCCGAAGCGGAAGGTGAGGGAAGAGGTATGAGTTTCGTCGTCGACAGAACAGCGCCCATTTATGCCGACCTCAAGTTTAAATCAGTCACCTCCGACGGCGGCAGCACGAGCTATTACGAGCTGCCTCCCCATGCGACCGAGCTAAACGACCTGATCGAGCACAAAGGCATGTCCTTCGCGCTCGGCAACATCTTCAAGGCTTGCTATAGGTTCGGTGAGAAAGACGCGGCCAGCCGAATGTACGATCTGAATAAGATTATATATTTCGCGGAGAGGCTGAAGGCTTTGGAAACGAGAAGAAAAACGTAGCCAGTAACGCGGCTCCCTTGGGTTCTTATCTACGAAAAGAACGTTTTCGCGATGAGCCTCCGCACGACCGCCTAAGTATATTCGAAAGCTTTGTCCAATCTTCTGAGGGGGATGACATCTGTTTATGCGCGTCTTCAATATCGCGCTGTGTAGCAACAGCATTTTTCACCACGCTAAAGTTACTGTTCGGAATGGTAATTCCGATATTCACTTCATGGTTATTCATTCTAATCTCTCTTTCGTGTTGGCTCCCTTGCCGGGCAATAAAAAAGGTCGGGCTATTGCCCGACCCCAAAAGTCAACTTCTTCCGATTGTGCCAGTACATCCGTGGTCACTAGAAAGAAGAAACTTCATTCAAGCCGCCTGCAAATTACAAACGGACATTTTTCCAGACTTGCGATCCTGTTCAAGATCATAAGTCAGCTTCTGACCTTCACTGAGCGTATGCATACCTGCTCGCTCAACAGCGGAGATGTGAACAAACGCATCCAAACCGCCGTTTTCAGGCTGAATGAAACCAAAGCCTTTTGCTGCGTTAAACCATTTAACTGTGCCGGTGCTCATATGAACCCCTTTCATAGCAATATTGATATCCGCGTTTGAATTAAACGCAGAGATGAAACGATTTTTTAAAGGGAGTTTTCGTTCGGCGCGCAGTGCTAATCGCGCAGGGAGCAAATCTCAGCAAGAAAATCTCGATTTCTAGCTTTTATCAGCTTAAATAAATTTTGTCAAATTATTAATATCTCACGATCTCTTTCATAGAGAGAAAAACTTAAATCTATTACTATTTCTGTTGTCTTCATATAGAAATAACGAGTTATTTGAGAGGCCCGGTGCGGGCTCCCTCAAATGATGATTGTTAAGCTGTGCCGTAAGAGAATGAGCCATCAGTGTGGGGGCCTGCATTCGCTTGAATGTCGCCCATGACCTCAGCCATAAAGCTATTTAAAATCAATACCGAGTCATTGTAATGAGGACCCGGCAGTGGCTTCATCCTGGCTGTTAGATAACCGGCTTTCATAATCATCTGCTTCAGTATGCGATGGTTTGAGTGAAAATCAATATTATGGATGTTGGAAGACATAGCGTCCTCCTTTCAAATTGCGGGCAAGGGCAGTTCAGCCCGCGTCAGCTGAGCCCGTATTCAATCAAAAGCTGACAACCTATGGTGGACGGACTGCACGCGAATAGCAAGCGGACAATTAAGGTCACTTAAGGGCAAACCGTACTTTGTACCAACGGCCCTACAATTGATTCATTAGCGGAAGTTTAATTCGTATCAAAAAGAACCCCGCAGCGAAAAACGCGCGGGGTAAGGCTACTGAGCCCTCTCTCCCAAGGGCGACAAAAATTTACCCATCTGGTCAAAAAAGTAAAGCCTGACATGAAGTCAGGCTTCAAACTTTCTGCCTTTCAGGGATGTAGGCCGCCTTCTTCGGCGGCTCGATGGCCGGCGGCCAAAGAGGTTGTCCATCTGGGAAAAAAATCAAAAGGGCCCCGGATTCCTCCAGAGCCCTTTTCGCCTAAGCGGATTGGTTATCTGTGGTAAGATAAGCCACCCCAAATTCTGCCTTCGTCGCGATGACGGCCTCCGTGTATGGCTCCGATGTAGGCTGCCACAGCGGCAACGAGAGCAGATGCTGCAAGCAGGAATGCAGTGAGAATGCCAGTTATTCTGGCCTTTTCAGCAGTTTCAGCCGCTTGAGCCTTTACTTCTTCAGCAGCTTTCTCGGCCTGTGCTTGAGCGTCGGCGAGTGCCTTCTTTGCTTCTTCCACTTTCGCCTGAGCTTCGGAGCGCAGAGCCTGAACGCGCTCAACGGTCTGGTTCACTCGCGTCTGGGCGTCATTTTGACTAAGTCCCGTCCGCGTGGCGACTTGGTTTGTGAGCCAAGCGCGGTCAGCGTCAGAAATTTCGCCAGTACTAAGCAGGTTTCCCAGAATGCCGCTTATCTGACGTTGGAAATCGGCCAAGTTCTGTGCTTCCTGACCGGCCACAGAGCTTCCTTGGGCGTCTGTGCGCAGCAGGCTATCTGTAAGATAGTCTAATGGGTTGGTTTTCAGTCCTTGCGGCAACATCTTTTCTACGGATGGAGCGGCCGCTTGCCCTGCGCCTTGCGCAAGCCCCGAGACAGCTTGCCCTGCACCTGAAACGATGCCGCCCGCTAACTGACCGGCGCCCTGAGCGGCGCTGCCAACAACTGTACCAGCGGTTTGTGCTGCTGTCTCAGCCGCGCTTCCAACCGCTTTTGCGCCACCTGAAATAGCGCTGACGAGTAGTAGCGTGGAAACGATCGTTCCCAAACCCCATACAACCAAGCCGTTCAGGCCGTCCCGAACGGTTAGTTCGTCACGAGTTGCGGTTCCAGCGGGGCGGCGCATTCTTCCGGTGATATATCCGCCGAGCATATAAGAGGCGACCGTCGATATGACGATAAAGAGCGCCGTAATAACGAGCCATACCGTACTTATATCCCCGCCTTCATCGACGGAAAATGAGCTTAAGCCAAGGCCGCCGGCGAATGTGGTCAGGACGGCCATCACACCTGATGCCACTGTAGCGCCAGCAAAGATTGCCGCCCAGTCTACATAGCCGCGATCAGACGTCTTTTCTACGACAGTTGGATCTACCATCAACGTAACCCCAGAAAAGAGAGAATGAACAACACGATGACAACTAGTCCTACTAAATAGATGATAGAGTTCATGTTGATTGTCTCCTTTGCATAGATAAAAAATGCCCGAAGGTCGGGATTTTAGTGATCGATGGATTGTGCTCTGGAGATGAGAACTCGGCAGCTATTAAAAAGTTTCATTCAGTATGAATTTTATTTATTCTAAAAATACTTAGTCGGGTCGGTGGGCACTGTCCGAACTGCTTACTTCGACTTTCGTGTCTCGTTCTTCAACGAATTCCGCAAAGTGTCCATGATGTTAATCATAATCGGCTGGTTCCATATTGGAGTTTGCGGCGGGAAAATGATCTTCTGGATGCCGGAATTGATATTTCTGGTGTGTCAATTTGGCGGCCAATTCTGACATGTAGCCGAGGTCTCGAAGCCCGCTCTCATAAAGCATGATAATTGTGCCAGAGAGCTCTATCCCCACATACTCTCTTTCGCTTTCATCGAGCAGGACAACAGCATCGGAATAAATCCGTCGCATAAAGTTCACTTCCTCGATTGTATAAATGCGGCTTCCCTCGCTAAAAAACGGCATGATTAGCCTCCCTTCAGTCCTCAACCAAAGCAAAAGCCGTGGGGCATTGATTCAAGTGATATAGGTTAATGCGGAACGGCCCAGAAGGTTTCTGAAAAGTATGCCCTTGGCGCAGAAAAGGCTATTCCATGGGTTTGATAGGTTCCATGGTGTCATCGCCAGTGTAGCGACTGTTGTTAACCTGGGGCGACACGCGCCACGCTTGCAGTACGTCGTCATTTGCGGGTTTGAGCAAATCTTCACGTGGCTCTGACAACCAGAGGTGCCAGTCCTTCTCGTCCAAGATGACGGGCATTCGGGTGTGAATTTTTGCCATGAAGTCGTTAGCGGCACAGGTGATTATCGTGCAGCTTTTCACCTCTTCGCCGGTGGTTCGGTCGCGCCATGTCTCATGCAGGCCTGCGAACGTCAGGGGCTTCCCGTCCTTAGCAGAGATGAACCAGGGGTGGCGCGCTTCTTTCGGGCCCGTCCATTCAAAAAAACCAGAAGCCGGGATAAGGCAACGGGTGCTTTTGAAGGCGGAGCGAAACATTGGCTTGCTGGCGATCTCTTCAGACCGAGCGTTGAAAGTAGCCGGTACACTCTTCAGATCCTTCGACCACCAGTTGGGCACGAGCCACCAACGCATTTCTGAATAGTCGAGTGCGCCGTCTTTCTGCGTTATGACGCCCACCTGCGTGGTCGGCGCGATATTGTAGCGAGGCTGGATATTCCGAGGCGTAACTGCCGTCAGATTGTACATCGCGTGGATTTCAGCCCACGTATAGGTCTGGGTAAATCGTCCGCACATGCGCGCCTCCGGTTGCTGGAAATGTAGTGCGCTTATTGTTTTCGTCCAGCCAGCGCGAAATACGGCGGATGGCGTATTTAATCTACAAGCCTGAATTGGTTGAATGTACTCCAACCTTCCGCAGGGGAAGGGAATATTGGAGGGTGCTATGAAATTTGCAATTATCGCGATGGCTTTACTCTTGGCTGGGGCATCTACAGCGTCGGCTATGGCTAGCTGGAAGCCAGAAAGTCACTGCCGTACCGGCAAAGGATGCAAGACTGGAAGGTAATTCCAACGGGCGCCTGTGAACGGGCGCCTATTTCTTTCTGCCTGCCAGCGCGTCTTCGCCTTCCTGTTTATGCTCACGGCAAAACCAGAGCTGTCCAAAGGCCGTCTTGTAGCCAAACGAACCCCACGCTTTGCAGCCCTTCGAATCACAGTAGTGCTCAAAAAGCTTGCCGCCTTTGGTTGCGACGGTGTTCTCGCTCTTATATCCGCTCATTTTATCTCGGTGCCTTTGTTATCCCGAATTGAGCATCGCCCTTGGCCGTGCAGGCCTTGCACCGCATTCGAGGGTGCAGATCCACGAAATAGGTGTGCGTACCGAACTTTCGCAGAATGATGGTTCTGTCTACGGACCCGATATGGCCGCATCGGCAGCAATAGCCGTAAAGCTCGTACCAGCCGAACAGATCCATTATCCGTGCTGAAGCAGGCATTTCCTTCAGGAAGGTCGGTCTTATTCTCATTTCTCAAAATACGTCTCCCACGGCTTGGAAGACTTGTCGTGCGGGTTATGTGCCTTGCCGCCATAAAGCCGGATGAATTCTTGCTGGCCTTCCTCGGTCTGGAACATGGCCGCGCTGAAATCTTTCTTATCGTGATACACACTTCTCCATAGCCGATACCCGCCTAATCTCTCCCGGTCGTTCAACATCTGAACGAGGTTTGTTCGGTGCCAATCTGTGAGGTAAAGCACGACTTGAAACGGATATTCTTTGTTGATGAGCGTCTTAGGCGGCTCACCGCGTGACCTGCCGCTCATTTTACGAACACCGTCGGCTTCCATCCGCGGGCAAAGCCCATCGACATTGCGAGGCTAGCATATTCGATTTCCTTCACCAGAAAATCGCGGTCTTTCAGCAAGGTCTCTATTGCAGCTCGCACGTCACCGTCATGGAAGGCGAGTACCAGATCAATTTCGTCCTGGTATCCTTCTTTTTGCGCAAGCGCGTTCATTTGTCGTGCTCCTCATAAGCAGACATCTTCATTTCCAAACCTGTCTGAAATTTTATTACCGGTGCCTGCCCTGTTTTCAGGCGCAGGCTCATTCATTATCGCACGACGATTTTTTCCCACTTGTCGGCAGATGCAGAGCCGCCGAATGGCTTCCCGCCGTGCCGTCGCATAAAGGCGCCCATGAGCCTTTCTGTTGGGAAGCTGAATACGCAGAAATCCACGCCCGACTTTCGCGCCATGCGATGAGGCAAACGGGCGCCAAGACGGTCAGCATCGCGATGCACTTCGCGCCGGGCACATTTCAGAGCGTAAGCTTCAGGAAGAGCGACTTGGAACGTTTTCATCACGCAGCCCTCTTAAAAAGGTCGGCGCGTTGGCCATGTGTTACGGCAAGGCGAGCGAGTTCAACTTCACGCGCCAGAAAGTCGCGGTCTTTCAAAAGCGCTTCAATGGCCGCGTGCACATCGCCACCGTGGTAGGCGAGAACCTGCTGAATTTCATCTTCGTAATTTTGCACAAGAGCGTTCATGGCTTCCTCCTGCTAATTTAGATGTTCCTATTTTGTTCTCATTGTACTCCGTCGTCAAGACGCTAAATTTGACGTACTTTAACGTGCAACAACCTGTGCAACTAATTGTGTAACAAACTGTGATACAAGTACGGATGCGTAATTAAAATAATATAATAAAAACAATGACTAAGAGGTTAGTTTGATACCAACCGACCGTACCATTTTTCTCAGCCACTCATCAGAAATTATAGTGCTATGTCAACCGCTTAGGCGGATTGATTGCCGTCCCGGCATAGACACCCTAATGAGGCAGGCGCCACAAAAGAATGCCGCCAGCCACTGCGGCGACAATTGCGCCGATGAGCAGGAATATGTGGTCGTATAAAGCGATATCGAACATCGTTAGTCTCGCTCTCGTTCAGCCCAAGCCGTGAATCCGATGAGCGCGAACAGCGACACCATCATTGTGCCAATGAACCATAAAAACCAGCTCATACCGGGTTCCTCCGGCGACCAAACAACCCCGACCGGCAAAAGTTCATCCGACTTACGCAAATTGAACGAAAAACCCCGGCGACGCGGCGCGTTACCGGGGTTATGTCGTCAGCGCACTTCGAGCACTTCGCCCGTGCGGCGGTCTATCACAACGCGCATATCGTCATTTCGACGGTCCACGCCCCGAACAACATACACGTTTCGACGTCGCGACACGCTTTCTACTTCATCCATACCCTCGTTGCGTGCGATTCTGGCAGCTCTACGCTCGCTTATCTCGTCGCCGTAACCGCGTCGATCACGATCCATGCGCCGATTATCGTCTGGATTGACCTGAATCCCGTTGGGCCCGATTTCGATGCTTTGGGCCTGTGCTGGAACGGTCGCCACAAGCGCTGTCACCATCACCGCTGCGATTGCCGAAAACTTATACATGGCACCTATCCTTATCTCGCGCCCGCCGTGCAAATGAACGGCCAGACCCGCCTGTGGTTCCTGTTGGCGCGGTCAACTCTTTATAACGGGGCGATATATTGATCGTTGCGCTGTTGGGCGTGGCGCGGTGCAGCGTCCATGAGAACGACAACGGGGGCGAGAGGCATAAGTGGTGTAGAAATTATGCCTCTCGCGGGGGCGGGCAATTGCTTAGGCTGCCCGGCTCGGGACTTAATACTCACGTGTTTTAGCTGCAACTTTTAAACGCATAGCGTGTGTCTTATTCGATCAGAACGGGACATTTCTGGCACGATTAGACAAGAAAGGGGGCCAGTCCGCTGCTTGTGCCGCAGAACGGCCCGAGCGGATGAATAAAAAACCCCGGACAAGCCGGGGTTTCAAGCTATTGCCGCCGTCTGGTATCCCAGAAAAGCATCGATACGACCCAGAGAAACGCAAAGAGGATCGTTCCCTCAATCAGAAAATACCAATGCATTGCCATTCCCTCATACAGGAACGCGGCCACCGCCATTGCCATGCGAAATCATCCACGGCATGGCGGCTTCAGGTTTTTCGAGAATATTTCGCTTTCGCGCAAATCCTTCAAATGCGTTTTGCGCCACGATCAGCGGCTTTTGTCCGCTGTGAGCGTCGCAACAGGCGCTCCATGCCACTTCATAGATGATATCGCGATCATCCTGTGGCCATTCATAAAGAAAATCGATTGCGTCGATCGGGCCTGCAATCTCCCTGATTAGAAATTTGCCGTCCTTCACAAAAACAGGACTGTCAAACAAACGGTCGCTCATCGGAACCTCCATTTGATCGAACGATAAAGTTGGAATGACGGCTTCGATTTAGTAATCGCTCCGACGGTTTCAAGAACCCCACAGCATGAATTTCACGAAAGTGCAGCGAGCAAAACAACACGCTTCGCAGATGCGAGGCGCGTGTTTTTAGCGACTATAAGAGGCGGCAGGCTTCAGCTGCAGAGGGGCGCGGCCCTGCTGCATGTGCAGATCAGTTTGCGGCAAGCAGCGCGCTTATTTTCTTCGTTCAGCCATGTCGAAATACGACAGATGACGTATGGCGTTTCATCCGGCTTTGTCGTCCTCTGTGTCAAGATCGTGCACGTCACCTGCACGGTCGTTTCTGTGTTTGGCGAATTGCTGGCGAGACCAGCAGAGGAGGGCATATGAAAGCCATAGCGATAATAGCAATCGGATCGATGATGGTGTCTGGCACTGCGCTTGCTGCGGCACCGGTCGTGGGCGCACAAAAACCTGCGGTAGCGACCAGCAAGGAAAACGGTAAGCCTGTTTTGCTGGCGGTCGGACCGACGCGAAATATAGGTCCAGGCAAAATATTTGGTACCAAAGGCGCTTAGCAGAGGCATTTGCCCCGGTTGACAGCGGGGCAAGTCTTCTATGACCCCATTCGTATACCAACGGCATTTCAGCGGGATTGGACAATCCCGCCGTGAAGCCGTTGTCGCTTGCGCGAAATCTCGCTAAATATGGGGCCACAAACGGGTGCACTTATGGGTGCACAAATATCGGATCGTGTTTGTAGGACCTCGCAATGATTGGATGCCTGCCGCCGCTTATCCTGCTGATTTTAGGGGCTGGCATTGGGGCATTGATCGGCGGCAACACCGATGCCGTCTATGGCGGTTTGATTGGTTTGGCGATCGGCCTCGTCGTAATGATCGTTCTCATCTGGATTCTGATGAAGGCCCGCAACCGATAGGCTCAGAGGCGCGCGTCGTCCTCATGCGCGCGCACTGGTGATAGCCTTTCATGGGCGCAGAAATAGTGAACTATCTCTGGCAGTTTTCTGTGCAATATTAAAAATATAACTATGCGTCATCTGTTACAGGAGTGGCGCATGCAGCGTATCGTTTTATCAATATTCTTATTGTTTTTAAATTTTCCTTTGGCCAATGCTGCGGACAAGGCCGCGGGGGTTCAATATACAAATATAGACAAAAGCTTCACCTTTTTAGGCGGTGTCGGCTACGCTTGGGTCAAGGCGGACGAAATCGTCTACAATGGCGGAAACCGCATGAGCCATTTGTTTTGGCAGTCGCAAATGCCTGTGCTGACCGGCGCTTTCAGGGCCGAGCCCATGAATAATATAACTGTGGTTGGCCGTGTGAAAATCGGGCTGGGTGGCACCCACAAGATGGAAGACTACGATTGGTTAGCGCCATATTTGAAAAGTTATGATTTTGATGACTGGACAGATCGTTCGGTTAGCGATGAGACAGATCTGGATCGTTACATCAATCTGGATATTGCCGTTGGGCATGATTTCGAGATCAATCAACATAACGTCTTCAATCTGCATGGCGGGTTCAAATATACGAATGTGAAATGGACCAGCGGTAACTCGCAATATGTCTACAGCGAAGAGGGATTTCGCGATAAAACGGGCGTCCTCTCTGGGAAGGGGATCAGCTACGAGCAAAGTTTGCCAGCGCTGTTTGTGGGCGGCGAATGGCGTTCAACATTCGAAAAATGGTCTTTTTCGTTGCTGGGGCGCGTAGGAGCAACTGTCGCTGCCAAGGACATCGACGATCATTGGCGCGGGGATAAGCGTTTTACCGATACGTTCGGAAGCCGGGCGTTTCTGGATACGCAGGCCGAAGTCGCTTATGCCTTTACCGAGCGCACAAATGTCTATCTCTCGGCGGCTTATGAAAAATACTTCCGCATGAGGGGCGACACGATGATGGAAAACAGAACAACGGGGGAGGTTAAGAGCTTCCCCGATGATGCAGGCGCCGGCTTGCAGGCGTTCACGCTTGGCGGCGGCCTGAAAGTCAGTTTCTAACATTGCAAAAAGAAAATCGGCCAGAGTTTTGCTCTGGCCGATTTTTAGGAATACTGAGGCTGGCGGCTTACCGGCCAGCGAGAATGCCCGCGATGATGCCCGTTGCCGTGGTGACCAGCAGGAACTGGTTGTCAACCTTCACCCAGCGCTGGCCCGGACCCGGACGGCGCAGACCATAACGCTTGTAGTCGCGCACTTCCGGCTGGCGGCGCCAGTCATTGTAGCGCTGGCCCTTGGACCAATGCTGACGGCCATGGTCACGCGGGTCTTTACGACCGAATTCCTTGCCATGCGGCGGACGCGGCTTCTGGTCCATGCGGTGCGGACCCGGCTTGCGCTGATAATCCTGCGCCTGTGCGGCCAGCGGTGCGCCGATGAAGGAAAGGGCTACGGCTGCAAGAATGACTTTTTTGAACATCATGTTCTCCTTTGCTGTTGGGTGGACACTATTGGGAGACGAATGAACGGAAGATGAATGTCTGCATTTTGAAACATTAAATAAAATCAATGTGATATTAACGCTTTGTTAACCATGGCTTTATGCGCTTGGGCAAACCGCCAAATGGAAACAGAGCCACTTGACCTCAGCGCAATGCGAACGTAATAGTATTACGACGGTTCCCCGACCGAGAGTGAAGGGGATTAATAGGGAACACGGTGAGGACGACCCGAAAAGGGACCGAGACCGTGGCTGCCCCCGCAACTGTAAGCGGATTGCTGTTCATCCTTGTGACGCCGACGGGCGTCATGCCACTGTGTTCAACCGGCGAAAGCTGAAAGACACGGGAAGGCAGATGGAAGCGATTATCTGCAAGCCAGGAGACCTGCCGTCATAGGGCCTTTGGGCCATCATTATCCATTGTCACGGGCGGGGATGCCCGGAGCAGGAGCAGGTTATGACAGCACATCGCGCCGCAAGGCGCTTTCTTTCATCGTCATCCATATCCCCGGATATCTCCGTTTGCTCACGGCGTCTTATCGCCGTCGCTTGCTGACGTGGCCATTTCTCTCACCATTTCGGGGTTTCCCATGACATTGCACGGCAAGACGTCGTTTCGCATCGCTTTATGCGCTCTTTTTCTGTTTGCAGGCGCGCCAGCACTGCAGGCGGCGGAAACGCAATATCCGCTGACGCTGAAGAACTGCGGACGCGACGTTACTTTCAAACAGGCCCCGACGCGCGCAGTGGCTGTCGGTCAAAGCAGCACGGAGATTTTGTACAGCCTTGGTCTGGGTGACAAGGTGGTCGGTACGGCGGTGTGGTTCGGCCCGGTACTGAAAGGCTTTGAAGAGGTCAACGCCAAGGTCAAGCGACTGGCCGATAACGACCCGAGCTTCGAAAGCGTGCTGGCGCAGAAGCCCGATATTGTGACGGCGGATTTCCAATGGCATGTCGGGCCGAATGGCATTGTCGCCAAGCCGGAGCAGTTCGAGGAACTGGGCATCCCGGCCTATACCTCGCCTTCGGATTGTGTCGGCAAGGATAATTCCGGCGGTGGCGACGGCGTGCGCACGGCAGCCTTCACGATGGATATCGTCTATCAGGAAATCGGCGAGCTGGCCGCAATCTTCAACGTGCAGGATCGCGGTGAAAAGCTCATTGCCGAGCTGAAAGGGCGCGAAGATGCGGCGCGCCGCAAGATTGGCGCCAGCGGGGCCAAGCTTTCCGCTGCGGTGTGGTTTTCCAGCACGCAGATTGACGCCGATCCCTATATCGCCGGAAAATTCGGCGCTCCGGCCTATATCCTGTCGGCGCTCGGCATCAGGAATGTGGTCGACAGCCAGGAAGAATGGCCGACCATCGGCTGGGAAACCATCGCCAAATCTGGCCCGTCGATGATCGTGGCAGCAAAACTTGATCGTCGCCGCTATCCGGCGGACGATATTGCCGTGAAGCGCAAATTCCTCGAAAGCGATCCGGTGACAAGCCTGATGCCTGCCGTCAAGGACGGCCACGTCTTTGACATGGATGCGCAGTCGATGAGCACCTCGCTGCGGGTGATTGAGGGCATCGAAACGCTGGCGGCGGCCATCGCTGCCTCGGACCTCAACAAATGACGGCATTGGTAGCCATAGGAAGGCTTCCGTTCAGCAACAAGGTGAGCGCCGGGGTTCTGGCGCTCATCCTGCTGCTTGCCGCCTTGTGGCTGGGCGCAGCGATTGGCGAAACCGCCATACCGCTCGATGTGGTGGCAAAGACCGTCGCCAACCGGCTGTGGCATGCAGGCTATGTGCTCGATCCCATCGATGAAGGGATTGTGTGGAGCTATCGTCTCAGCCGTGCCGTGGTGGCGGCGTGCTGCGGGGCGGCGCTGGCGCTTTCCGGCGTTGTGCTGCAATCGTTGCTGCGCAATTCTCTCGCTGACCCTTATATTCTTGGCATTTCCGCCGGGGCCTCGACCGGGGCTGTCAGCGTCGCCATTCTTGGCATCGGCGCTGGCGTTCTCACTTTGTCGCTTGGCGCATTCATCGGGGCGATTTTTGCCTTTGTGCTGGTGTCGCTGCTGGCGTTGAAGGCGGGGCGGGGCAACAGCGCGATCATTCTGGCCGGTATTGCCGGATCGCAGCTTTTCAACGCGCTGACCTCGTTCATCGTGACCAAGGCGGCCAATGCCGAGCAGGCGCGGGGCATTATGTTCTGGCTGCTTGGCAATCTGTCCGGCGTGCGTTGGCCGGATGTGACGCTGGCGCTGCCTGCTTGCCTGATCGGGCTGGTGGTCTGCCTGTGGCATGCGCGTGCGCTCGACGCCTTCACCTTCGGCGCGGAATCGGCTGCTTCGCTGGGCATTCCAGTGCGGCGTGTTTATGCCGTGCTGATTGGCGCAAGCGCCATGATGACGGCGGTTATGGTCTCCATTGTCGGGTCCATTGGCTTTATTGGCCTTGTCATTCCCCATGCGGCGCGGATGGTGGTGGGTGTCCGGCATGGCGTTTTGCTGCCCACATCCGCTTTGATCGGTGCGATCTTCATGATCGCAGCAGACATCGTGTCGCGCATCATCGTGCCGGGACAGGTGCTGCCCATCGGTGTGGTGACGGCGCTGGTCGGCGCTCCGGCCTTTGCGCTGCTGCTTGGACAGAGGAGGGCGCGGGCATGATGCTGTCGGCACAGAATCTTTCATGGTCGGCAGGCAGCGTCGAAATCCTGCGCGGGGTTTCGCTCGATGTCGTTGAAGGCGAGTTTCTTGGCATTATCGGGCCGAATGGTTCCGGCAAGACCACGCTTCTATCGCTGCTTTCAGGTCTGAAGCGCCCGCGCAGCGGTACGGTTTATCTCGGCGAGGCGCCGATTGAACGCTTCAACCGCCGCGAGATTGCGCGCTTGCTGGCGCTGGTCGAACAGCAGGCGGAAACGACCGAGCGCATCACCGCCCGGCAGGCAGTGGAGCTTGGGCGCACGCCTTATCTCGGTGCGCTTTCACCATGGTCTGCGGAGGATGACGCCATCGTCGATCAGGCGCTTGCGCATGTGGACATGTCGCATCTGGCCAAACGCAACTGGCACACATTGTCGGGCGGTGAACGCCAGCGCCTGCATATTGCCCGCGCTCTGGCGCAGCAGCCGCGCATCCTGTTGCTGGACGAGCCGACCAATCATCTCGATATCGGCCACCAGATCGGCCTTCTCGATCTCGTCCGGCGTCAAAGTCGAACGATGGGCCTGACGGTAGTGGCAGCGCTGCATGATCTTAATCATGCAGCCATGTTCTGCGACCGCATTGCGGTGATGGACCGGGGGCGTCTGGCGGCGCTGGGCGCGCCGCGAGAGGTTTTAACCGTGGAACGCATTCGCTCCGTGTTCGGTGTCGATGTGGAGGTCGAGCATAGCGGCGAGCGCGGCTGTCATATCCGTTACTGCGCCTGCGCCGCTTGACGGCTTACAGCGCCGCTTTCAACCGGCGCTGTTCCAGACCGAGCCCCAGCTCTTCCGCCCGCGCGATGATGGGCGCAAAGCGGCGCTGCTTCTTTTCCGCGTGATTGGAAGCAATATCGGCGATGCGGTGCTTCAGGAACGGGTTGAGAAAACGATTGCGCACGGAAACCACATAGGCTTCCGCTTCCGCGCCAAGCCCGTCTGCTGCGAAAACCGGCAGCACTTCCTCACGCCACAGGGCTTCCAACTCGCTGCGGATGGTTTCATCCTGCATGGCTTCCAGCACGATTTCGTCTTTCGGGCGATTGCCCTTCAGCCAGCGTTCGGCAATGAAACTATGGCCGAGATTGAGCAGATAAAGCTTCAACCGCTCATAGCGCGCCAGATCGTCGGTGACGACGATATCCTTGTGACGGCACGGCAATGTCAGTCCGTCGGCCTGCTCGATGGCCCAGATCGCATAGGGTTCGGCAATAGCACCGACCGGTTCGATGGCCTCGGAGACGATGCGGTCCACCAGACTATTGGCAAAGATGCATCGCGTTTCCAGCCAGTGGGCAAAGCTGTCCGGCAGTTTCCAGTCCTGCGTCAGCCTGATCAGAATTGCGCGCAGCTTGTCGCCATTGCGGGAGATCAGCTCGCACGGAAAAATCGAGAGCGGTGCATCCGGGTTGTTCTGCCAGCGATTGTGCAGCAGCACGAGCAGCTTGGCCGGAAAGCTTTTCGGCAGGGTCTGCGGATTGGCGATGAGCGATGCGTCGTCGCTTGCATCCAGCTCATAACCTTTGTCGCCGGTGTTCGAGAGAATCACCTGGACCGTCGCGCCGAGATCGAGAATCGCGGCCCAGTCGGTATGCGCGGAATAGGCAGCGGTCACGCCCCTGGCGTTGTGCTCTGTTTCCGACGGCTTGCCATCGACCAGACCACGGATCACGACCGGATAACCCTTGCCCTCGTTCAGTGCGGCGATGCGTTGCGCGCTTTGCGGATTGGAGGTGGTCTGCACCACGGCAATCGTGCCGATTGCATCGCCCGTTGCCAGCGCTTCGGCGACGAAGAAATCGGCATGGGCGAGCAGAAAACGGCTGGTGCCGAACTGAAGAATCGCTGGCTTGTCTTGCATGGAATGCTCCCGAATTTGCAGGTCACAACTAAGCAATCCGCACTAAATTGGTCAAGCCAATAGGCTTTATAGCCCAAAAATAGCGTTGAACTTTTCGGTGGTACTGCGCGATTTGCCGCATTTTCGCACCGATTCAGGCATATTGCGCTTCTGGCTGACCGGAATTATGGTAAGGCCAATTTGGGAGCGACGATGAGCGACTTTGCGGCCACAGCGGAACCCCGCAGGCTTTACCAGCAGATTGCCGACCGGTTGAGAGGTCTCATTCAGGCCGGGCAGTTTCCGGCGGGAAGCAGGCTTCCGGCTGAGCGCGAGCTTGCCCAGCAATTGGGCGTGTCGCGCCCGTCGCTGCGCGAGGCGCTGATCGCTCTCGAAATTGCCGGCAATGTCGAAATCCGTATGGGTTCCGGCATTTATGTCAGCGCCGAGCCGGAAAAGCGCGTTGTGACGCAAGGCGTTTCGATCGGCGAAAGCCCGCTTGAAATCATGCAGGCGCGCGAGTTGATCGAAGGCAGTTTGGTGGTGATGGCCTGTGCGCGCATGACGCCGGAGACCTTGGCTGCCTTGCGCGCCACGCTCGACGAAATGCGCGCCCAGGTGCATGTCGACCGCCGGGCGATGGAGCTTGACCGGCAGTTTCACCTGTTGTTGGCCGAACAGGCAGGCAATTCGGTGGTGGTACGAATTATCCGCGATCTCTTCGATGAGCGGCACAGCCCGCTGACGTCGCAGATCAGAACGCGGTTTGAGAATAACGATACGTGGGTTCTGGCCTTGGCAGAACACGAAATCGTCTATGCAGCGCTGGAGGCGAGGAATCCGCTTCAGGCGCAGGCGGCCATGCGAACGCATCTGGAGCAATCCAAGCAGCGTTGGATGGATAACGAGCCGCGCGACAGATCGCCTATAGCGACATGACCGCGACGACATGAATTGGGAGTGAGGTCAGACCCATGAATATTTCCGTTTCTCCGGCTGCCGCAGCGCCGGTCATTCTCTTGCATCCGTCCGACGATGTCGCGGTTGCGCGTATTTCCGTTCGTGCTGGCGACCCCATCGGTCTGGAAGGCATCAATGCACGCGCACTGATCGGACGCGGCCACAAGGTGGCGATCCGCGCCATTCCAGAAGGCAAGGAAGTTCTGAAATACGGACAGGTCATCGGCGTTGCCACCAAGGACATTGCGCCCGGAGAGCATGTGCATCTGCAAAACCTCGCCATGCTGCCTTCCGAACATGAACACCAGTTCTCCATCGATATCGAAGAACGCGGCATGTTGCCGGAAGCCGAACGCCGCCATTTCATGGGCTATGATCGCGGCGCTGGTGGCGTGGGCACGCGCAACTATATCGGCGTCATTTCCTCGGTGAACTGTTCGGCCACCGTGTCGCGCTATATCGCTGACTATTTCAACCGCATGGGCGGTCTCGACGGATTCGACAATGTGGATGGCGTTGTGGCGCTGACCCATGGCAGCGGTTGCGCGCTCAACACCAAGTCTGAAGGCTATCGCCTTTTGACCCGCACCATTCAGGGTTATGCCAAGCACCCGAATTTCGGCGGTATCCTGCTGATTGGCCTTGGCTGCGAAACGAACCAGATCGCGCCGATCCTCGAACATTACCGCATGGAAGAAGGCTCGCGCCTGCGCACCATGACGATCCAGCAGCACGGCGGCACACGCAAGACCATTGATCATGCGATTGCCGAGATCAAGGAAATGCTGCCGCTGGTCAATTCGGCGGTGCGCACCAAGCAGCCGTTGTCGAAGCTTAAAGTGGCTCTGGAATGCGGCGGCTCGGATGGTTATTCCGGCATTTCGGCCAATCCGGCGTTGGGCTATGCCTCTGACCTGATCGTGCGTAATGGCGGCACGACCGTTCTGGCTGAAACGCCGGAAATCTATGGTGCAGAACATCTTTTGACGCGCCGCGCCGTGACGCCTGCGGTGGCGGAAAAGCTGTTGCAGCGCATCGACTGGTGGCGCGATTACACGGCGCGCAATGGCGACGAACTCAACAATAATCCATCGCATGGCAACAAGCTTGGCGGTCTCACCACCATTCTGGAAAAGTCGCTCGGCGCGGTCGCTAAGGGCGGCTCGATGCCGCTCAAGGCGGTCTATGAATTTGCAGAAACCGTCACGGAGCCCGGCTTCGTCTTCATGGATACGCCGGGCTATGATCCGGTTGCCGTGACCGGACAGGTGGCGGGCGGCTGCAATGTCATTTGCTTCACCACGGGCCGTGGTTCGGTTTCCGGCTTCAAGCCCTCGCCCTGCATCAAGATCGCCACGAATTCCGAAATGTACGAGCACATGAAGGAAGACATGGACATCAATTGCGGCGGCATCGTCACCGGCGAGGAGACCATCGAGGAATCCGGCACGCGCATCTTCGAATATATCATCGCGGCCGCCTCCGGCGAAAAGACGCTGAGCGAAATCTACGACTATGGCGACAATGAATTCGTGCCATGGCAGGTCGGCGCCGTTACCTGATCCGCATCTTTCAATCTGTAACCGACAGGAATATCCGATGGTCAAAGCTCTGCGTATAGAGAGCGAAAACGTTACCCGCTTCGCCGAAATCGACGAAGCGCCGCTGCTCCCCGGTCATGTGCGCGTCAAGGTGCGGCATGTCGGCCTGTGCGGCAGCGATCTGAACACCTTCAAGGGTCTCAATCCGCTGGTGCAGTTGCCGCGCATTCCGGGGCATGAAATCGGCGGAGAAATCATTGAAGCCGGTGCGGGCGTCAGTGCGGCCTATGCCGCAGGCAAGCGCGTCATCGTGCTGCCCTATACGAATTGCGGCGAATGCTCGTCCTGCCGCAAGGGACGTCTCAATGCGTGCCGCTACAACAAGACTCTCGGTGTGCAGCAGAATGGCGGTCTGGCCGACCAGATCGTGCTGCCAGCCGAAAAGCTGATCCTCAACGATACGCTGGAACCACGCCATTTGGCGCTGGTCGAGCCACTTTCGGTCGGTTTCCATGCCGTGGCGCGTGGCCGCGTCGAGGCGGGCGATACGGTTGCGGTGCTGGGCTGCGGCATGATCGGCATGGGTGTGCTGATCGGTGCCGTGGCGCGCGGCGCGAAGGTCATCGCCATCGATCCGAGCGCCGAAAAGCGCGAGCTGGCGCTGCAATTCGGTGCCACGCATGTTCTGGCGAGCGGCGAGGATGTGGTGCAAAAGGTCATGGAACTGACCGGCGATGACGGCGTCGATGTCGCTTTCGAAGCGGTCGGCCTGCCCATCACTTTCACGCAGGCCGTCGATCTTGCGGGCTTTGCGGGACGTGTGGTCTATGTCGGCTACTCCAAGGCACCTGTCACCTACCAGACCCAGTTCTTCAATCTGAAGGAACTCGACATCATGGGCTCGCGCAATGCGACGCTGACCGATTTCGAGGCAGTGGTTTCGCATCTGGAGAAGCTTGGTGCCGATGCCGACAAGCTGATTTCAAAGGTGTTCCCGTTCGATGAAGCCGAACAGGCGCTGCCCTATTGGGATGGCGATCGCAATGTGCTGAAAATCGTGATCGAGCGGGCGTAAGCCGTGGCAAATCGAATAAAGGGGAGCCGGTCTGGCTCCCTTTTTTTATCGCTTTAGGCAATGCCGATTCTCTTTCAGACCGCATTTGCCGGACCTTGCGTAAAAATTTTTTTTGGGCGCTGCCGCGAGAAACCGGCAGCCACTTTCCTTTTGCCATCGCAAGGCCGTGCACCGAAAAAATACGGGCTTCGTCGGCTATAGCAGATGCCGCTAAAAATAGCGGATTCAGGCCGTTTGGGGCGCAAATGGGGCAGGTTTCTGCCCATTTTCATGTATAGACCAATACATATCGGACGACAGTATAATCATACTGTTTTTCTATAATTATAGCGATTTCGTCTTCAATCTATAGTCGTCGGTCTGATGTCGCAGCTGATGGCATATTTGTCGCACGCCGTTCGTGCAATTGAGTGGCGGAGGACTACTATTGTCCTCATGCTGGCCGACTTCGACCTACTTAAGTAATGCCCTGGCCAGCCTGCATATTTCGTCGCGCAACCTTTCAAAAAAGCATTAAAGGGGATGGGTGCGCTTGGATGAATTCACGGCTGTGGGTGGACATGTCGGGAAATGACCTATATAGAATCAGGCAATCTTTCGCTAATCATTCCGTGCGAACCGTTCGCGGTTCGCAGATTGTGTGTGCGCGATTCGCGCTGGAATGAAGTCATATCAATCTTGAAAAGGAGATTAAGTCCGCCAGCACAGCGGGGTTAAACTTAATGCATGGTATTTTATACAAGGATGAAAGTATGAAGTCGCCGGCTAAGACAAAGATAAGCTTGAATGGCGTGTTTAAAGTCTTCGGCGACGACCCGAAGCGTGCAATGGAAGCGTTGCGCGCAGGCAAGTCAAAAGCGCAGATTTACAGCGATCTCGGGGCTACAATCGGCGTCGATGATGCAAGTTTCGATATTTATGAAGGCGAAGTATTCGTCATCATGGGTCTGTCCGGCTCGGGCAAATCGACCCTCCTGCGCCTGCTCAACCGGCTTATCGAACCGACCGCCGGTTCCATCGAAGTGGAAGGCCGCGATATCGTCAAAATGACGAAGCGCGAGCTGATCGATCTTCGCCGCCGCGACATGAGCATGGTTTTCCAGTCATTCGCGCTGTTGCCCAATCGTTCGGTGCTGAACAACGCCGCCTTTGGCCTTGAAGTGGCCGGGATGGGCGAAGCCGAGCGCCACGCCAAGGCGCTGACCGCGCTCGCAGCCGTCGGTCTCGAACCCTATGCCAACAGCATGCCGGACCAGCTTTCCGGTGGTATGAAGCAGCGCGTCGGCCTGGCGCGGGCTCTGGCCAGCGAGCCGACGATCCTTTTGATGGATGAAGCGTTTTCTGCGCTCGATCCGCTGATCCGCACCGAAATGCAGGATGAGTTGAAGCGCCTTCAGGCCGAGCATAGCCGCACCATCATCTTCGTCAGCCATGACCTTGATGAAGCGATGCGCATCGGCGACCGTATCTGCATCATGCAGCACGGCAAGGTCGTGCAGGTGGGCACGCCGAACGAGATCGTCTCGGAGCCTGCCAATGATTATGTCCGGTCCTTCTTCCGCAATGTGGATGTGTCGCGTGTCTTCAAGGCCGCCGACGTCGCCCGCGAGGATGAGCTGATCGTGTTTGAACCCGAACAGCTTGCCACCGCTCTTGAGCGCTTTGACGCCAGCGGCAAGACCTTTGGCGTGCTGGTCGATGCAGACCGCACCTATCGTGGTCTTGTCAGCCGGGATGCGTTGGCCAAAGGTGTCCCCGCCGAGGCAGGAACGCGACTTGACGATGTGGCCGCCATCGAGGCGGAAGCGCCACTGTCGGGTCTCCTGACGCAGGTTGCCGCCAGCCCGTGGCCGATGCCCGTCACCGACCAGCATAACCGCTACGTGGGCGCGATCAGCAAGTCGGCATTGCTTGAAACCTTGGGCCGGGCGGGCTGATTGCCCGTCGCCAATTCGCTCTCGCACGCTTTGTGTGACGCATTTCCAGCAAAACCGGTTACCACTTTTGCTGGAAATGTTTCCCACCCAGTCCAGAAATACGGAAATGGACGGTAAAACATGGATTTGAATTTCAGTGTTGGTGGTGCGGCTGATGTTGTGGTCAATTACATTCTCGACCACTTCACGCCTGCACTCGACATAATCGCAGCGACCATCGGTTTTGTGACCGATGGTATTCAAAACGCTCTCATCGCTATTCCACCCGTTGCTGGTGTGGCCATCCTCACCTTGCTCGCGCTGTGGCGCGTGGGCTGGAAGTTTGCGATCTTCACCCTTCTCGCATTGGCGCTCATCATCCACATGGAATTGTGGAGCGGCACAATGGAAAGCCTGTCGCTGGTGCTGGCATCGACCGTTATCGCGGTGGTGATTGGCATCCCGCTTGGCATCGCCATGGCGCGCAGCGACACGGTGGCGTCAGTCGTGCGCCCGGTGCTCGACCTGATGCAGACGATGCCAGCCTTCGTCTATCTTATTCCGGCGGCGATGTTCTTCGGCCTTGGCGCCGTGCCCGGCACGATTGCGACGGTAATTTTCGCCATGCCGCCGGTGGTGCGCCTGACCAATCTCGGCATTCGGCAGGTTCATGCAGAATTCGTCGAAGCGGGTCTGGCCTTCGGCTGCACATCGCGCCAGCTTCTGTTCAAGGTGCAACTGCCAAACGCCATGCCGTCGATCATGGCCGGTGTAAACCAGACGATCATGCTGTCGCTGTCGATGGTGGTCATCGCATCGATGATTGGCGCGGGCGGCCTTGGAAATACGGTCCTGACCGGCATTCAGCGCCTCAATGTGGGGCTTGGCTTCGAAGGCGGACTGGCCGTGGTCATTCTGGCGGTCATTCTCGACCGGATTACCCAGAGCTTCGGCAAGGGAAATGGCACCGGTTTCTTCAAGAGACTGGCATCGTTGAGAAAGGCGGCGGGCACACAATCCGCCTCATCCTTTCGCAAGCAGGAAGCATGAGACAACCAGAAACAATAACGGGAACTGAATCCAATCGAAAAGGAGTAGGCATGTTGAAGAAACTTGCAGGTTTCGGTCTGGCTGCAGTGGTGGCGGGTACCATGACAATGGGCGCGGCCTTTGCGCAAGATAGCAAGACGGTGAAGATCGGCTGGGCCCCGTGGTCCGACGCCGAATTCGTCACCAAGCTGGCGAAGAAGCTGATCGAAGACAATCTCGGCCAGAAGGTCGAACTGGTGCAGACTGATGTTGCACCGCTTTATCAGGGCGTCAGCCGTGGCGATATCGACGCCATGATGATGGCCTGGTTGCCGGAAACCCACGCCGATTATTACAAGCGCGTCGAGGGCAAGGTTGAAGATCTCGGACCGCTTTATGAAGGCGCAAAGCTTGGCTGGATCGTGCCGGATTATATTCCGGAAAGCGAAATCAGCTCCATCGCCGATCTGAAGAAGCCGGAAGTGAAAGAAAAGCTGAAAGGCGAAATCCAGGGCATCGATCCGGGTGCTGGTCTGACGCGTCTTTCGCAGGAAGCAATCAAGAAATACGGGCTTGATTACAAGCTCAATATTTCGAGTGAAGCGGCAATGCTCACGACGGTTGACCGCGCGACGCGCTCGGATGGCTGGTTCGTGGCAACCTCGTGGAGCCCGCACTGGATGTTCGGCAAGTATAAGCTGCGCTACATTGCCGATCCGGAAGGCGCGCTGGGTGGCGCTGAACATATCAACGCCATTGCACGCAAGGGCTTCAAGGAAGACAACCCGAAAGTTGCTTCGCTGCTGACCAAGTTCAGCATTCCGATCAGCGAACTCGAAGCGGCGATGTTCGATGCGCAGGAAACCTCCTACGAGAAGGCTGTCGATAAATATATCGCCGACCATCCGGACCGCATCAAGGAATGGCTTGCCGAATAATTAGGTAGCTCTGACATGAAAAAGCCCCGCTCACGCGGGGCTTTTCTAGCCCCTGCGGGCGATCAGAATACCGGCAATGACGATTGCGCCGCCCAGCCCCTGCATCATGCCGAGTGGTTCGGACAAAATGGTCCAGGCGAGAAACGCCGCCACCACCGGCTGAAGCAGCAAGGTGAGCGACGAGAAGGAAGCCGGCAGAAATGCAAGCGCATAGGCGATCATGCTTTGCCCGGCGGCATGGGTGAGCCATGCAAGGCCCGCCAGTATCAGCCAGCCGTAGAGCGTGGTGGGCACGATCTGCCCTTCGGCAAAATAGGCGACTGGCAGCGAAACGATCGCCGCAATGGCGCTGCTCCAGAGCATGATGCGCATGGTCGAAAACCGGTTGCGCAGGCGTCCGACCGCCAGAATGTAACCGGCATAGAACACGGCAGCCAGCAGTGCGAGCGCATCGCCCGATGATTGCGAATGCAGGAGTTCGCCCGGCCCGCCTTTCAGCACGACCACACCCAGAATGGCCACAACCAACCCGATGATGAAGGACTGGCTGACACGCGCCTTGTAGAGCAGCCATGCGGCGAGCGTGACGAAGATCGGCGCCATATTGGCCAGAAGCGTCGCATTGGCGACCGACGTATAATGCAGCGACAAATGCCACGCGCCGAGATCGGCGGCGATGAACAGGCCGGGCACGGCCAGCAGCAGGCAATCCGTGAGGGTGAGGCGCTTGTTGTCTTTTATGTCGCTGCGTTCGCGTCCGCTCATCAGCATGAGCGGGATGACCGCCAACGCCACGCGCCAGAAGCCGGTGGCAAGGGGGCCGACTTCCGACAGGCGGACAAAGATCGGCGAACTCGCAATGGCAAAGCCACCGGCCACCAGAATGGGCATGGCCCAACGCTGGCCAAAGGTCTGGGCGCTTGAAGGGGACGGGCCCGTTACGGGGCTTTCTGGAGCGGTCGTCTGCGACATTATCAAACTCGGGTCAAACTCGGGCGAAACCGGCGTTGCAGAGCGAATTCAGCATATTTGTTCTGCAACACATGTTCTGAAACCGTCTGTCATGTCGCAAAGCAGTCGAATTATAGAAATTCTTGACTGTTGGCATGCAGACGCCGAGATGCTTATTCCTGTTTGATGACAGCGTCCAGAAGAAAGAATGCGGGCATGACTGCTTTGCAGCCGTTGCTGCCACAACGCTTTCAGGAGGACGGCGAGAACAAAAAAGCGCCCCGCAGGGCGCTTTCCGATTGTCGATCTATGGCGCGTTACCGATAGGGCGAGACACATTGTCTGCGCGGGCCGCTGTTCGGCTGGAAGGTGTTATCCGATACGCGATAGGTGCGATAACGGCTCTGACACCAACGAACGTGGTTGTTGCTGTGAACAACGCGGGGCTGGTTCAGCGCGCCGCCGACGATTGCGCCTGCCGTGAAGGCTGCCAGCGGATACCACCAGCCATCACTGTGGCGGCGATAGCCGTTGCGGTAGTAGCGCGAGCCGTGATGGCCATGCCAGTAACCGGGACGGTTCGACGGACGGTGGCTGCTATGGGGCGGGCGACCGGGGCGATGGGCATTGCTTGGAGGGCGGCCCGGCCTGTGGGCGTTGCTCGGCGGACGTTTGTGGCGCTGGGCATGACCGCGCGGTGGACGGCGATCATCGCGAACCTGTTCGACGTTCTGATTGAGAGCAGGACGCTCAAGGTTCATCGGCGCAGCCATGGTTGGTACGATGGATGTAAATCCAAAGACCAGCGCCAAGGTCCCCGCGCACGCCTTTTTCAGAATTTTCATATGCAACCCTCCGTATGGAATGACGCAACTAAACGCCTGAAAACACAATTGGTTCCGTTTCCAGGCGATGATTGGCCCACAATTTTGACCGGAGGATTGTGAATCTATTCCGTGCCGATGCGCACGATCTTGTCGACCAGAGCGGACGCCAGATGGAGCGCGCTGCCGGTAGCAGCCACGATCTGGGGCAGGATCATCCATTCCAGCATCCATGCCGCGCCCGAACGTTCCTGCTCATGCACCATGGATTGATGCAGGCCGGAAACTTGCACCGCGTTGAAACGGGCAAGGCTGACCAGCACTTCCGCACCGACCGGATTTTGCTTGTGCGGCATGGCCGATGATCCGCCGCCGCCCGAAAGCGAAAGCTCTGCGCCAAGTTCGGCCATCAGCGCAATGTCCTGCCCGAATTTGCCGAGCGTTCCCGTGATCAGCGACAGGAGGCTGCCGAATTCTGCGATGAAAGCGCGCTGGCTTTGCCATTGCGGGCGGTCGTGCAGACCAAGTTTCTCTGCCAGAAGCGCGCGCAGGGCTGGGCCGCTCTCGCCGAACTTTTCAAGCGTTCCCGCCGCGCCGCCAAATTGCAGCGGAAAGGCGAGGGTGCTGAGCTTCTGGTCGTAACCGCCGAGCGGCGTCTGCCAGCTCGCAATCCGGTCGGAAACCGTGACGGGAATGGCGGCCTGCATCCGGGTATAGGCGGTGAGGCTGTTTTTGCCGAAGGTCGCGTCAAGCCAGTTGAAGCGGTCGGAAAGCTGATGCAGCCGACCGCGCAGAATACCATTCACCGCCTGCAGCCGCAGCATCAGGCTTGTGTCGATGACATCCTGACTGGTGGCTCCGAAATGCAGCTGTGCGGCGAATTCCGGGCCTGTCGCCTTGCGCAGTTCCTTCACGAGTGCCGGAATGATCACGCCATCCCGTGCCGTCCCGCTTTCAAGAACGGACAGGTCCGGTTCGAAAGTCTCAGCCGCCAGCCTGATCGCATTGGCGGTTTCGACCGGGATTATGCCGAGCGAAGCCTGGGCATCCGACAATGCCACCTCGAAGCGGACCATTCCGGCGATGTCAGCCGCAGCCGTGAAGAGACTTAATATCTCTTCGTCATCGCCGAAAAGCCCGGCCAGAAACGGATGTTCGAATACCGAAATGCTCATGCGTCAAATATCGAAAAAGACGGTTTCTTTTTCGCCCTGCAAATAAATGTCGAAGTGATAGATGTCACCTTCGCGCTGGCCGATCAAGGTCTCAACGCGCGCACGATGCTCGACGCGCGCCAGAACCGGATCTTCCGCATTGGCGTCTGCCTCATCGGAGAAATACATACGCGTCTGCAAGCCGAGATTGATGCCGCGTGCAACGATCCAGAACGTGATATGCGGCGCCATCAGGCGTCCATCCCGGAAGGGAACGCGACCGGGCTTGATCGTCTCGAACACGAACTCGCCAGTTTCCATATGGCTGGGGCAGCGGCCCCATCCACGGAAATTGGGGTCGGCCTTGCCGCCGGTTTCCGAAGGGCTGTTGTAAAGCCCCTTGGCGTCGGCCTGCCAGATTTCCACCAGCGCATCGCGCAGCGGTGCGCCCATGCCATCGATAACGCGACCCTTGATGGTCACACGCTCGCCGGACGTCGTGTCGTTGGTGAGCGGGCCGGACCCGAGATCTTCCGCGAAAACGCCATTAATGCCGACGAAATTCGGCGTCAACCCGATATGGACGTAAGGGCCCGCAGTTTGCGATGCGCTTTCCTTGAGATAACCCAGTGGCTGTACCATATCAGTTGCCCTCCGGCCGGTTTTCAAAGAAGGTCGAGCGGCGTCCGCGCAACACTATGTCGAACTTGTAGGCCAGCATGTCCATCGGCAGGCTCGCATTCATGTCGAGCGGTGCGATAAGGCGCTCAACCGCGCTTCTGTCGGGAACAGTCTTGACGATCGGGCAACGCCAGATCAGCGGATCACCTTCGAAATACATTTGGGTGATCAGACGCTGCGAGAAGCCATGACCGAAGATCGAGAAATGGATATGCGCCGGGCGCCAGTCATTGACGCCATTTGGCCACGGATAAGCGCCGGGCTGGATCGTCTTGAACCAGTAATAGCCATTCTCGTCGGTGATCGTGCGGCCCACGCCGCCGAAATTCGGATCGATGGCCGCGAGATAGGTTTCCTTCTTGTGCCGGTAGCGACCGCCAGCATTGGCCTGCCAGAATTCGACAAGCGCACCAGGGATCGGGCGATTGCTTTCGTCCAGCACACGACCATGCACCAGAATGCGCGGGCCGACCGGCATTTCGCCGGGGCGCGCATAGTTGCGGATCAGGTCGTTATCGAGTTCGTTCAACATGCCATGGCCGAAAACCGGGCCGGTAATCTCGCTCTTGGTGCCTTCCAGCGAAAGCAGCGCGCGGGTGGGCGAGCGCAGAACGGATGTTTTGTACCACGGCGTATAGGCCGGTGGATGCATGGTGAGATCACGAGCGAAAAAAGGGCTCGCTTCCGGCGGTGTGTTTTTCATTTCTCGGCTTCCTCCGCTTCCATCTGTGCGTAGGTCTGTTTGGCGATCTTGAACGCGTGGTTCGATGCAGGCACGCCCGCATAAATCGCAACATGCAGCAGAGCTTCGCAGATGTCTTCCTTGGTTGCGCCCGTATTTTTCGTGGCGCGGATATGCATTGCAACTTCATCGTCCTGGCCAAGAGCGGCCAGAAGCGCAATCGTCACCATGGAGCGCTCGCGCTTTGTCCATTGCGGACGCGACCAGACCGTTCCCCATGCCGTTTCGGTAATAAGCTCCTGAAAGGGCTCATCAAGTCCCGTGGCGGCCTTCGATGCCCGGTCCACATGCGCATCGCCCAGAACCGAGCGACGGACGCTCATTCCAAGCTTGTAACGCTCGGAGCGCTCGACAGTGTCACCCATGGCTATTCTCCCTGTGGAAGCTTAATTTGAAAGTCGGGTTGAAAGAAAATCGCGCAATAGCGAGACATAGGCGTCTGGCTGTTCAACGCAGGGTATGTGGCCGCTATGCGCAATTTCAGCGAAATGCGCGCCGGGCACGAGGCTTGCCAGTTCCTTGACGAGCGCTGGCGGTGTTGCGCCATCCTGATCGCCGACGACACAAAGCACGGGCACGGCAATCGCCTTGGCCGCTTGCGTGAAATCCGCATCGCGCAGGGCTGCGCAGGTTGCCGCATAGCCATCGAGTGGCTGGCGCACGAACATGTTGCAATAGGCGCGGAAGGCGTCATTGTCGGGCTTGCGGAAATCGTCTGTGAACCAGCGCGGCATCGTGCCGTCGAGAATGCTGGCAAGACCGTTTTGCATAATGGCGTCGATGCGGGCGTTCCACATCTCCGCGGTGCCAATCTTGTGGGCGGTGTTGGACAGGACCAGACCGGCGACGAGATCGGGACGGGCGGCATAAGCGCCCTGCGCAATCAGTCCGCCGACCGAAAGGCCGCACAGAACCACGCGGCGGATGGACAGTTTTTCGAGAAGCGCGATCAGATCCTGCGCCAGAAGTTCGATGCTGTAGGGCGTATTGCCAATATCGGAAAGGCCGTGCCCGCGCTTGTCGTAAACCAGCGTCGGGATATCGTTGCCGAGCTTCGCCCTCACGTCATCCCAGATGCGCAGGTCGGTTCCCAGTGAATTGATGAAAACCAGAACGGGCTTTTCATCACCACTCCACTGCAAATCATAGTGAAGGACGATATCGTTGACGTTTGCGAACTGCACGGCTTTCTCCTCTTGATCAGCACTGTTGCGCTTTCCAATTGGTTAAGTAAAATGATATTATCAGTCAAAAACATAACTCATAGGTTATCCAATAAGTGATCGGAAACAGGATCAAGTTTCGCCATCTGCACACCTTTGTTGAAGTGGCGCGGCAGAAGAGCGTGGTCAAGGCGTCGGAAATTTTGAATATCAGCCAGCCCGCCGTCACCAAAACTATCCGTGAGCTGGAGGAGGTGCTGGGCGTTCCGGTTCTGGAGCGCGACGGTCGCGGCATTCGTATCACGCGGTTTGGCGAGGTATTCCTGCGCCATGCGGGCACGGCGCTGACGGCCTTGCGGCAGGGGCTGGATTCGGTCTCGCAGGAGCTCGACGGTTCCGGCCCGCCCATTCGTGTCGGCGCCTTGCCGACAGTTTCCACACGCATCATGCCCAAGGCCATGAGCCTGTTTCTGGCGGAAAAGGCGGGCAGCCGCGTGAAGATCGTCACGGGCGAGAATGCGGTTTTGCTGGAGCAGTTGCGCGTCGGCGATCTCGATTTGGTTGTCGGGCGTCTGGCCGCGCCGGAAAAGATGACCGGCTTTTCCTTCGAACACCTCTATTCCGAGCAGGTGCGGTTTCTGGTCCGGGCAGGGCATCCGCTGACCGACGGGCGACCCGTCTTCGACCATCTGGCGGATTATCCGGTGCTGATGCCGACTCAAAATTCGATCATCCGTCCTTTTGTGGAGCGGTTGCTGATTGCCAACGGCATTGGCGCGCTGCCCATTCAGGTTGAAACCGTGTCGGATGCTTTCGGGCGCGCTTTCGTTCGCGAGAGCGATGCAATCTGGATCATTTCCGAAGGTGTCGTGGCGCGCGATGTGGCGGAAGGCAAACTGGTCATGTTACCGATCGATACCAGCGAGACTGTCGGGCCGGTTGGTCTGACAATGCGGACGGATACGGTCAGCTCCGGGGCGCTGCAAATGCTTATCCAGATATTGCGCGACGTGTCCGGCGCGTCTCTGTCCCGCTCGTCCACAAGCAGACTGCGATGAGGCTAGTGGATTGAATTTGACGTTTGAATCCCGGCTGACATAGATGCTGTTTCAAACGTCAAATTCGAAAAATCCACTAGATACATATACTTGCTAGTGATCTTTTTGATTCCAACATTTGCTCAGCGCGTGAACCGAGGGATGCAAATGTTGGAATCAGACCACTAGTGGTGCAATAGTTCGCCCAGAAATTTGCGCGTGCGTTCCTGCTTCGGATTGGCGAAGAATTCGTCCGGGGGCGCCTGTTCAATAATCGCGCCTTCGGCCATGAAGATCACGCGGTCGGCCACCTGACGGGCAAAACCCATTTCATGGGTGACGCAGATCATCGTCATGCCTTCTTCGGCAAGGCTGACCATGGTGTCGAGCACTTCCTTGACCATTTCCGGATCAAGGGCCGAGGTCGGTTCATCGAAGAGCATGACCTTCGGCTTCATGCAGAGCGCTCGCGCAATCGCAACGCGCTGTTGCTGGCCGCCCGAAAGCTGCGACGGATATTTATCGGCCTGCTCGAGAATTTTCACCCGGTCCAGAAGCGCCCTGGCGCTTTTTTCCGCATCGGCCTTGCTGGCTCCAAGCGAGCGCATGGGCGCCAGCATGCAGTTTTGCAGCACAGTGAGATGCGGGAACAGGTTGAACTGCTGAAACACCATGCCGACCTCACGGCGCACCGCATCGATGGTTTTGCCCGCATGGCCGAGCAACATGCCGCCAACGTGGATTTCACCCTTCTGGTAGGTTTCGAGATGATTGATGCAGCGGATGAGCGTGGATTTTCCACTGCCGGAGGGACCGCAGAGAACGATCTTTTCTCCCTTGCGCACCGCCAGATTGACATCGTGCAAGGCTTGAAAATGGCCATACCATTTCTCGACATTCTGCAAGCGGATCATCGCTTCGGAGGGCTCGGCGGATGGCTGGTGGATCATCGGGTCACTCCGGGCATGGGTCAGGCTCAGCGGCTCGACGCGGCAAATTTACGTTCAAGATGCGCGCCGAAGATCGTCAGCGGGCAGCACATCAGGAAGTAGAGAATGCCCACAATGCCGAAGACGGTGAGCGGCTCGAAAATCTGGTTCGAAATGATGTTGCCAGCCCGCGTCAGCTCGGTGAAGCCGACGATGGAGGCAAGCGATGTTCCCTTGATAAGCTGCACCAGAAAGCCGATGGTTGCGGGCAGCGAAATGCGGATCGCCTGCGGCAGGATTACATCCTTCATGCGCCAGAAATAGCGAAGGCTCAGCGCTTTCGCGGCCTCCATCTGTCCCTTGGGAACCGCCTCAATCGAGCCGCGCCAGATTTCGCCAAGATAGGCGCTGGCATGCAGGGTCAGGCCGATGGCGACGGCCAGCCATGCATCGAGTTTCAGCCCGATCAGTGCAAGGCCATAATAGACGACGAAGAGCTGCATCAGGAGCGGCGTGCCCTGAAAGACCGCGATATAGCCAGCGGTCAATCGTTCCAGCACAGGAAAGCCCGATGTGCGAAGCAAGGCAATGCCAAGACCGGCCGTGCAGCCGCAGACGAAGCCCACGGCGGAGAGCGCGACCGTCCACTTCAATCCGATCAGCAGGAAGACGAATTCATCGTGACCCATGGGAATGCTCCTACTTGACCGGATAGGCGAAATAGCGCGCCGAAATGAAGGAGAAGAGGCGCATCATGACCCAGGAAATCACCAGATAGAACGCCGTGACGGTAAAATAGACCTCGAAGCTGCGGAAGCTGTCGGATTCGATGCGCTGGGCAACTGAGGTCAGCTCATAGGCCGAGATTGCCGAGGCGATGCTGGTCGTCAGCGTCAACAGGATGAACTGGCTGGTCAGCGATGGGAAAATTGCCCGCAAGGCCGGTTTCAGCACGATCAATCGGAAGACCTGCGCCTTATGCAGACCAAGCGCGATGCCCGCCTCGATCTGGCCTTTCGGAATGGATTGAACACCGCCACGAATGATTTCGATGGCATAGGCGCCGCCATTGATGCCGAGCGCAATGATGGCGGTCGGCGTCGGGTCGAGCCGGACACCGGCCAGCGGCAGAGCGAAATAGATGAAGAATATCTGGACGAGAAAGGGCGTGTTGCGGATGAGTTCGACAAAGCCGATGACCAGCCATCGCAAAAACCAGTAGCGCGAACCGCGCAGCAGAACACCGCCAATGCCGATGACGATTGCCAGCAACATGCCGAATATGGCCAGGGTAAAGGTGCCCAGACAGGCAAGCAGCAGGCTGGGGAGGCCATCGATGACCGGCGTGAAATCCAGAGTATAATTCATCGTTCGCTCTGTCTGTTTTTATCAAGGCGCGGCGAGATCGCCGTTGCTCTCTTGCTCCAATTGACCGGCGCGGCTGGCCAGATGTCTGTCGGTCAGTCCTTGTCGACCATTTTCGCCATGGCTTGCACGGCCAGTTCATACCCATTCGCGCCGAACCCGATCAGGATACCGGTTGCGACACGCGAAATGAGCGAATTGTGGTAGATGCTCTCGCGGGCATGGACGTTTGAGATATGCAGCTCGATCTTCGGGCCGTCGAACATTTTCAACGCATCGAGCAGGGCGACCGACGTGAAAGTATAGCCCGCGGGATTGACGATGATGCCGCAGGCTCCTTTGCGCGCCTGATGCACGCTTTCCACCAGTTCGCCCTCGAAATTGGTCTGGCGAAAATCGACCGCAAATCCCAGCGTCTCGGCCACCTGTGTCGCGCGGTCGCGAATATCGGCAAGCGTCGTGGTGCCATAGACTGTCGGCTCCCGCTCGCCGAGCAGATTGAGATTGGGGCCGTTCAAGATAAAGATTGTTCTGGACATGGTGCTTCCCGAAACGGCGGGTAAGCCGTTTTTACGACATGAGGAAACGGTTGCAGACGCTGGCGTTTTTAGGATCGGATTGGCGCCCCCCGGTGCCAATCCAAATCTTGTTTTTATGCATTTGAACGCAGAGCGGCTTCGCGCTTTTGCCGGGAATGCTTTTTAGCCAGCGTCTGCAATCGGGATCGCTGAATTATCAGTTCGCCGTGAAGGAAACGCCTTCAAGCTTTTCCGGGAATTCCGGAACCGGCACCTTCATCCACTTGTCGTAGATTTTCTTCAGCTCGCCATTGTCCTTGATCTTGTCGATGAAGCTGTTGATGGCGGCGTTGAGTTCCTTTTCGCCCAGACGCGTGCAGGCGCCGTTATAGAGCTTCTGGAATTCCAGCTTGTTTTCGAATTCGCCCGGACGGGCCTTCTAGACGCGGTCCATGTAGAAGATGTTTCCGCCCAATGCCTGCACCTGACCCGAAGCCAGAGCCTGAACGCTTGGCGCATCGCCGTCATAGCGGCGGATGGTGGCGCTGGATGGTGCGTTCTTGGTCACCTGCGTGTCCTGCGCAGCGCCCTTCGCAACCGCGATGGTGAGATTGGCCATATCTTCATTGGTCTTGATCGACATGGATTTCGGGCCGATCAGCACAATGGCATTGGCCACATAGGGCTTGCTGAACTGTACCGCCTTGGCGCGTTCCGGCAGCATCGCCATGGTTGCGAACAGCACGTCGACGCGACCGGTGGTCAGCGCGGGAATGCGGTTGTTGACTTCGAGCGGTACGAATTCGACCGGCACGCCCAGTTCCTTGCCGAACAGATTGGCAATATCGGCGTCAAGACCGTCCTGCTGGCCAGCGCTCGTCACGAAACCCCATGGCGGATTGTCGCCCTGAATACCAACGATCAGCTTGCCGCGCGCCTTGATTTCCTCCGGCGTGATGGCGGATGCGGGCTTGGTCATCCCGGCGGCGGCAACCAGCGCCGCCGCACCCAGCATCATGTTGCGACGTGTCAGCATCGATTTAAACATTCGTTCCTCCTCCCAAAAACTGGCGCTCTGTCGATCCTCTCCCGTGGATCAGATGGCCGTATGAGTATATTTTTGTCAGATGATGCTTGGCAAATCAACCGAGTTTATAAAAATCATATGAGATTTTGTATTTTGCACAAAACGCATTTTTCCGACAGACAACCGACGGATATGTACGAGCGAATGCGGTTCAGACGATGCGCCCGCTTTTGAGAATATGATCCATGCCGCTCAGGATATGGCGGCGCACAACGGCTTGCGCGCCTTCGACATCGCGCGCCACGGCCAGTTCGAATAGCAATTTGTGGTCATCCACGACGGGCCGTCCGCGAAAGGTCTGCGCCAGCATGTGATAGCGCAAAAAGCGGTCGAACACCGAGGACAGCGCCGTCAGCAGTGTTTGCGAATCGCATGCCGAGACGATGGCCTGATGAAACTCCCAGTCGTAACGCACCCAGTCCATGGTGCGCGATGCATCGCCCGCAAGCAGCACTCTTTCCGCAGCGGCGAGCTTGTGGTGGGCCGCAACGATACGCCCTTCCCATTCCAGATCGCCGACCGCGAAGGAAAGCCCGATGGCGTGGGTTTCGAGAACCGAGCGCAGATCGGCCAGTTCCTCAAGCTCCTTGCGGGAAGCCGGGCTCACTTCAAAACCGCGCTGCCCTTCAGCGACGACCAGATTTTCCGTGGTCAGCCGGTTGAGGATCTCGCGCAGCGACGAGACGCTGATCGAATAGCGCTCCTTTGCCTGTTCCAGCTTGATCTTGGCCCGTGGCGGTAATGTCCCGGAGATGATGTCCTTGCGGATCTGCCGGAAAACTACAT
This sequence comes from Brucella sp. NBRC 113783, assembly GCF_040372265.1. Classification (NCBI taxonomy): domain Bacteria; kingdom Pseudomonadati; phylum Pseudomonadota; class Alphaproteobacteria; order Hyphomicrobiales; family Brucellaceae; genus Brucella; species Brucella sp. NBRC 113783. Next base: position 48,752 of record NZ_BAABRX010000005.1, read on the forward strand.
CGCTGACGGTTTCGGTGGGTGCGCTTTCTTCCCGCAGCATGGTGTTTCCTTTTCCGTGGCGGTCACGATCAACGGCAGTGGCAAATCAGGGCAAGGTGCCCCCGGCCAGCGCATGTTGGACGCCGCCATCTATGTGCTTGATAAGAATAGCTTTTGCTTCGGTCGCATTGCGCGCTAGCGCAGCGTCGAGCAATTGCTTGTGTTCCTTTTCGGCGACATCGCCGCGATAGGACAACGCAACCATCTGATAGCGCAGATATTTGTCGAAGACGGTGGCGTGGGTTTCCATCAGCAATCTTGAACCGCAGGCGGAAATTAGCGCCTGATGAAACTCCCAGTCATAGCGTTTCCATTCTTCCGCCCGGCTGGCGTCGCCTGACGCCATGATCTGCTCCATCCGCGAAAGCTTGTAGTGCGCGGAGACCAGTTGCGCCTCCCAATCCATCCCGCCGAAAGCGAAGGATTGCTCCAGCGCGTGGGTTTCGAGCAACAGGCGCAATGCAGCGATTTCCTTGAGATCGGCATCCGACATGGGCGCGACTTCGAAGCCGCGCTGGCCTTCGGCAACGACAAAACCTTCCGATGACAGCCGGTTGAGGATTTCGCGCAACGTACTCACGCTGGTGTCGTAGGAATCCTTCAGGCTTTCCAGCCGCAACCGCTGCGCAGGCGCCAGCCGCCCGAAAATAATATCGGTCCGAATGCGGCGATAGCAGCTTTCAGCAATGGACTCATTGGAAGATTCGTAACGCATTTGGAGATATCTCAGATATTCGACACTTTATCATACATGTCTCGCGCTGCGGTTACAATGTGATATCCTGTCTTGCGGCAAGGTCCGACATTTTCTCGGATGATTTTTGGATCGTCCCTGAATACGGAGGCTGACCGGCCTCCACGGAATATCGCGGCAGCAGCACGATACGGACAGATCATTTGATATATTGCTGTTGGTGGATCGTGCTTACGGTTGGCGCTGTTGCAAGCTGATGGCTCCGCCTCGTCTTCGACTTGGATGTGGTTGCGGGATAGGCGCTGTTAGTGAAATCCGTAAAGAAGTCGGCGAAGCGAAGCTGATAGTACGAGCGGCTTGGCTCTTCCTTCTTGGGGTGTAAACTCTCAATAGTTGCATCTTTAGGTGGCAAAATGTGGGAAGAAGAATTAATAGAGGAAGTCGGCGTTACCGGCGAGGTGATTGCCGCCAGAGAATCGCGTGCTGCGGCAAAAGGAATGCGCGGCAACTCATCGTCGCCGCTTCGGCGAACCCAAAGCTTATCGAGCGGCAGTCGCGATGTTATTGGGAGCTTTAGCGTTGAACCAGTAAGTTATGGAAAAAACTCTAAGGTTCTTGGGCGTGTCCCGACCAATGTGACGCATCGCGCAAGCAACGGTTTCTTTTCAGAATTGCAGGCTCGCTCGTCGGAATTTGGAAAAGCGGCCAAAGACATAAACGACCGATATTTGAATCATATTGAGGCGGCATGGTCCAAATCAGAAGAGATATTAATAAGCAGATTAACATATCCTATTCCTGTGAATATTTTGGCAGATTTTGCAAAGTTAAATTATGAGGAAGCGTTGTCAAAAAAATTTGGGTTGTTCTCTAAATCGAATCATATCTTCGCAATAACGATTCTATAAATTGGCACGGTGAAGGTATTACTCTACCAGAATTAAATTTAAGATGGAAAAAGTTTATTAAATGGAAAGATAGAGTAACTAGGGCTGAAGAAGGTATAAGGCCAATAATTGATGAGCTTTCTGAATTCAATCGAATAATTGTAAATCATAAATAATAACTTAAAATATGTTTTTTTTGGATAGTGATATTTTATGATTTTACATTCGGATCTTTGGATCTATATTATTTCTACGAGACGAAGGTTATTTGACTTCGCCCGACGTGGAGTTATCGTGCTACGAAAGCTTCAATAGCAACCGGCAGAAACCGGTGCTACGACTTCTGCCGATCTTCATTTCGTTCCCGGTAGAAATAGCATGACCTCACAAACACCTATCCGTAAACCGCGTGGCCGCGATCTTGGCATCCCTTTCACCGGGCGCACTGGTCCGCATAATGCGATCACCGATGTTGATGGCGTCGGTGTCGGCTTTCAAACGATCATCGAGAACGAGCCGCGCCCGGGCCGCAAGCGTCCTGTCCGCAGTGGCGTGACGGCCATTCTGCCGCACATGCAGTCGGAAACGCCTGTTCCAGTCTATGCTGGTGTGCATCGTTTCAACGGCAATGGCGAAATGACCGGCACGCACTGGATCGCGGATGGCGGTTATTTTCTGGGACCCGTCGTCATCACCAATACGCATGGCATTGGCATGGCGCATCACGCCACCACCCGCTGGATGGTTGACCGCTATGCCTCGACCTACAAGACCGACGATTTTCTCTGGATCATGCCCGTTATTGCCGAGACCTATGACGGCGTGTTGAACGACATCAACTGCTTTCCGGTTACCGAAGCCGATGTGCGCAAGTCGCTCGACAGCGTTGCCTCCGGCCCGGTGCAGGAAGGCAATTGCGGCGGCGGCACGGGCATGATCACCTATGGTTTCAAGGGCGGCACGGGCACGGCATCGCGCGTCGTGGAATTCGGTGGTCGCAGCTTCACCATTGGCGCGCTGGTGCAGGCCAATCACGGCCAGCGCGACTGGCTGACCATTGCCGGTGTTCCGGTTGGCCAGCATATGCGCGACGGCACGCCGCAAAGCCAGTTGCAGGAGCGCGGTTCCATCATCGTGGTGCTGGCAACGGACCTGCCCTTGATGCCACATCAGTTGCAGCGGCTGGCACGTCGCGCCGCGATCGGCATCGGTCGCAATGGCACGCCGGGCGGCAACAATTCGGGCGATATTTTCCTGGCCTTCTCGACGGCCAATCAGCGCCCGATGCAACACCGTTCCGCGCCGTTCCTCCAGATGGAAGTGGTGAATGACGAGCCGCTCGATCCATTCTATCTCGCTGCGGTCGATAGCGTGGAGGAAGCAGTGGTCAATGCGATGCTGGCAGCTGAAGATATGGGCGGCACGCCTTACGACCGTCTGCGCGTTCAGGCTATCGATCACGACGGGCTGCGCGAAGTGCTGGCCCGTTACGGACGGCTGTCTGCATAAAGACGGCTGATTGCAAATATAGAAAGCAGCGACAGATGCGGGTTCTGTCGCTGCTCCCCCTTTTGTGATGCCCTTTTGACTGGAGGTCAGATCATCACAAACTGGTAGTGTTGGTGGGGCCCATTTTTGCCACTAGAACGACCGCTGGAAGCGCACCGTGCCGCCCCAGGCATCGTTGACCTTGTTGTCGCGAAAATCGGCTTCGTAACGCCTCCAGTTCCCACCGAATTTGGTGTAGTTGACTTCCGGCGTGATGGTGAAGCCGGGGACAATTTGGTAGGCAATATTGGCGGCAGCAGCCGTCTTGCCCCAATCGTCATGCGCACCTTGGAGATTGAACGCGACCTTGTCGGTTGCCAGGAATTTCAGGCCGCCCCAAACAGCCCAGTCGCCGCCCCATTGGCCGTACATCTGGTCCGGGTCTTCTTCCGAAGCATAGCCGCCCTGTAACCAGAGCGAGAAACGGTCGGTCAGATTGACGTCGCCGCGAAGCTTGGCCGCCCATTCTTCGATAACGGAATCATACGCAACGACGCCCGCAATAGAGCCCCAGCCGCCTGCATATTTCAGGCCGCCGACGACATGCGGCACATAACCGTCGATCGTGTAATGATGGCCTGTCGGATTTCTGTAACCGTTATCGTTGTCGCCGCCCTCTTCGAGAGCGATCACTGCGGAGAAGCCGCTGCTGCTTGCGAATGTGTAAGAGATCTTGCCTGTGCGATAGGCGCCGGGAGAAACCACGTCGTCGTTAATGACGTCGCCGAGATAGCCGGTGAAAGTGTGGAATTCTGACTCGTCGATGCCGACTTTGAGACCACCCAGTTCGATATAGGCGAATTGGAGAACGACTTCCGAGCCGCTCCAGCCATAAACGTCGGTTCTGCGCGAATTATTTGCCCAATAGTTGAATCGGGTCTCGGTGAAAGTCTTCAACGTGCCCAGTTCGGTTTCGGAAGCAGTCGAGGTGCGCAACGCAAAACGGGCGCCCTTGTCCCAGCCTTCTCGATCTATGCCCGAAAAGACATTATCAGCGCCATTCATGTCGTAACGCACATAGCCATGAATGCGCAGGCAGGTCTCGGTGCCGGGGATGTAAAAATAGCCCGCGCCATAGGTGTCGCAAACACGCACATATTCAACGGCTTCCGGCTCCGGTGCGATGATTGCGTCGGCAGCGTAAGATGAAAAAGACATCATCGTCGCTGCCGAAGAGATCAGAACGGTCTTCATTTTCATAAGATTTGCCTCGATTCAGCGTGAACTTTGAGAGAGTTCATGTATATCGCGGCAAAGCTTCGGTCTCAATGGAACTTAAAGTAATTAAATCCAATAGAGTTGTTATGTTGCATAAGAGATACCAATTTATATAATAAATATCGATTTGTATTTTTACTTTTACATGATTAGATATGGATTACCAATAAATCAAACTATGAAATAGTTATATAACTAATTATAAAATTCTCATTATTTTTCAAAAAGTTGCGATTTTGCGAATTTGATTGATAGTATAATCATGCATTTCAAAATGAGAGGATTTAATCGTTCCTTTGGAGCGGCTAATTGGAAAAGAAGTTTATCGATGACGATTGACGCAGAAAAAATGATTTTATTGCGCGACTTGATGGCGAATATACTTGTCTCCGCGAAAATATGGCGATCACTGGCCAATGAGGCGCTGCTGGACCTTGGACTTGATTCCGGGGTTGCGGCCTGCCTGTTCTGGATCGCCTATGTGGGCGATGGCGCCAAGCAAATCGATATCGCGACGGAAATGGGGCTGACGGCTGCATCGCTGGTGCGGATGATCGATTCACTCGAAGCGCTGCAGCTGGCGCGCCGCGAGGTGGATGAGAACAACCGGCGGGCCAACCGGATCAGCCTGACCGACGAGGGGCGTCGTGTCGTTTCCATCATGCAGACGATCCTGGATAGTGTGCACCAGAATCTGTTCCGGGAATTTGAGAGTTCCGATATCAACACGGCCAATACTCTTTTGCGGCGCGTCATCAGTGAAAGGGCGTGATCCCTGTTCGATCACGGCCGAGCCGGCACGGTGTTGAAGAAACTGCGCCTGGTCCGGTTGTTGCCGGACAGGCGGTTCAAGGCTCATTTGTTGCGGAATGTTTCTGGCTTCGACGCGGAAATATTCGGTTACAAAAAAATGAAAACCGCCCGCCGTGAAGTGGCTATAGTGTTTTTCAACAACACCTGATTGATAACGTCACGAGCCCGAATGAGCGTTCCGCCCCATATACTGATCGTCGATGACGACCCGGAAATCCGCTCGTTGTTGTCGCGCTATATCAGCGAGCAGGGTTTTCGCGTTTCGGTGGCGGGCGATCGCCGCGAATGCGAAAAGCGTCTCACGGAGACCAACCCCAATCTGATTGTTCTGGATGTCATGTTGCCGGATGGTTCGGGCCTCGACATTTGCAGGCGGCTGCGTGACCGGGAGCCTAGCATTCCGGTCATCCTGCTGACTGCATTGAAAGAGGATGTGGATCGCATCATCGGTCTGGAAATCGGCGCGGATGACTATCTGGGCAAGCCGTTCAATCCGCGCGAACTGACGGCTCGCATCAAGGCTGTGCTGCGCCGCAGCCAGCATGTTCCATTATCCACTAATGATGATGTTACGCTTTTCCATTTCGGCGCCTTCGTCCTCGACCCGCAGCTGCGCAAGGTTGCGAGGGATGATGGCGCGCAGGTCGATCTGACGGCGGCTGAATTCGATCTGCTCAAAGTATTCGTGGAGCGTCCTGGTCGGCTATTGTCGCGTGACCAGCTGCTCGATTTCACACAGGGGCGGGGACGCGGCCCGCTTGATCGCTCGATTGACGTTCTTATGAGCCGGTTGCGCCGCAAGCTTGATGACAGTCAGGCTGGCGATGTATTCAAGACCGTGCGCAATGGCGGCTATCAGCTGACGATACCGGTCAAAACATCGGTTGTGACGCGATGAACACATTGCGCAATCGCATCGCTCTGTTGTTGATCTGCGCCATCGTCTCCGTTGTGGGACTGGCGACATTTGCGGCGGACCGCGTACTCAGTCCGCCGCCGCGCGAACTGACGTCTGATCCGCTGGCGCGCCAGATCATGCTGCAGGTGTCGCTGTTCACTCAGAACCCGGCAGCAGCGCAAGCCTATGGCCTTGTCGTTCAGGACAAACCCATTGATACGAATGTCGATGAGAGGGGAACCCGCTTCATCTCGCGCGCGCTGGCTGCAAACGGTAAGAACTGGCCGCTGATCGTCAGCCATGCGGACACGCCGAGGACGGACAATGTCTCGGTCAAACTTGGCGAGGATCGGTGGATCATTTTGCAAATTCCGCAAATGGGGCCGCCGGAAGGCGCCGCTCGCGTGCTGGCTTTGTGGGTCTGCCTGATTGTGCTGGGCAGTGCTGTCATTTCATTGTTCGCCGCTGCCAAGATCACGAAGCCGCTGCGCCTGCTCGAAGGGGCGGTGACGCGCATCGGGCCGGATGGCGTCCTGCCGCTGATCCCCGAAACCGGATCGGGCGAAGTGCGCGCAACTGCAAAGGCCATCAACCGCCTGTCAACGAGGCTCAAGACGGCAATGGAAAGCCGCATGCGGCTGGTTGCCGCCGCCGGTCATGATCTGCGCACACCGATGACGCGGATGCGGCTGCGCGCCGAATTCGTCGCAGATGAGGCGGAGCGTGCGAAATGGCTGGCAGATCTCGAAGAGCTCGATTCCATCGCCGACAGCGCCATTCGTCTCGTGCGCGAGGAAGTGGACAGCAACGGCGCGACGGAGATTTTGCAGCTCGACCGCCTCGTGACCGAACTGGTCGCGGAACTGCGGGCGATTGGCTATTCGGCAGAGTTGCAGCCGGTGAAAACCGCGCAGCCCCTCGTCGTGCAGGCCAACCCGATTGCGCTGACGCGCGCCTTGCGCAACCTGATGATCAACGCGGCAACCCATGGCCATCACGCTGTTGTGTCGAGTGTTGAGAAGAACGGCGAAGCAGTCGTTCTTATAGAAGATAACGGTCCGGGCATTCCTGAAGAATTGATAGGGCGCATTTTCGAGCCCTTCTTCCGGGTCGATGCGGGACGCCGGAAAATGCATCCCGGTGCGGGGCTTGGGCTGGCCATCGCCAAGGAAATTATCGAGCGCATGGGAGGGCGCATCGATATCGCCAACAAAACGCCGAACGGCATCGCGCAAACCGTGACGCTGCCGGTCGCAACCAAATCGCTCAGTAAACAAGGTTTATAGTATGGTTCAGCCGCTGATTTCCCGTAGCAAACCGTGTCGCTTCCTCCCAGATGCGCGGTCTTTCGGAATGGCGCTGGCCGCCGCGTCGCTTCTGCTGGTTTCTGCCTGTTCGCAGGAGCAATCCCAGAAGGCGGGCACCAATGCCGCGGCGCTGCCGAAACCGGAGGTTGGCGTTGTGACCTTGCAGCCGCAATCGGTCTCGATCAATGCCGAAATGCCGGGGCGCACCACCGCGTCGCTAGTGGCGGAAGTCAGACCACAGGTTGGCGGTATCATCGAGCAGAGGCTGTTTACGGAAGGCAGCGAGGTCAAAGAGGGCGATGCGCTCTATCAGATCGAACCTGCCAGCTATAAGGCTGCCTATGAGAGTGCAGCTGCCGATCTCCAGCGGGCGGAAGCGACTGTACCCAGCGCGCAATCCATGGTGACGCGCTATCAGGGGCTGATCAAGCAGAACGCCGTCAGCAAGCAGGACCTCGACAATGCGGTTGCATCGCTGGCGCAGGCCAAGGCCGATGTTGCGGCAGCGAAAGCCGCGCTGGAAACGGCGCGTATCAACCTTGATTATACGTCGATCAAGGCGCCGATCAGCGGACGCATCGACCGCTCGACCCTGACGCCCGGCGCGCTGGTGACAGCCAGCCAGGACACGGCGCTGACCACCATCCGCACGCTTGACCCCATCAATGTCGATGTGACGCAATCGAGCACCAATCTGCTCAATCTTCGTCAGGCCATCCAGGATGGGCGCATCAAGATCAGTGGTGAAAATGTCAGCGTGCGGCTCAAGTTGGAAAACGGCGCGATCTATCCGCTGCCGGGCAAGCTGGAATTTGCAGAATCCGCAGTCAGCGAGACGACGGGCACCTTTACGCTCCGCGCCACATTCCCCAATCCGGATCGACTGCTTCTGCCGGGCATGTACGTGCGCGCGCTGGTGGAAGAGGGCGTTGCGCCCAACAGCTTCCTCCTGCCGCAGCGCGGCGTTTCGCGCAATGCCAAGGGCGAGCCGACCGGCCTTTTCGTCAATGCCGAGAACAAGGTAGAGGAGCGCGTCCTCGAAGTCCGCCAGAGCGTCGGCAATAATTGGCTGGTCAACGGCGGCGTTGCGGCTGGCGACCGGGTCATCGTGGAAGGATCGCAGCTCGTCCGCGCCGGTCAGGAAGTGCAGGCGGTCGATGTCATTGTTGATGATACGACCGGCGAGGTGCGCGAGCGCAAACAGGCGCAGACGACCGATGGCGCTGGCAGTCAGTTGACCCAGAACCAGACCGGCAACGCGGCGGTGAAGGAATAGACCATGTCGAATTTCTTCATCAACAGGCCCAATTTTGCCTGGGTCATTGCGATTGTCATCATGCTTGGCGGTTTGCTGGCGCTGAGTTCCCTGTCGATCTCGCAATATCCGCAGATCGCGCCGACCACGGTGCGCATCAGCGCCACTTACGCGGGCGCAGATGCCGAAACGGTCGAAAACTCGGTTACCAAGGTGATCGAGCAGGGCATGACCGGCATCGACAATCTGGATTACATGACGGCCAACTCGACCTCGACCGGCTCGGCAACGATTACGTTGACCTTCACCAGCGCCGCCGATCCCGACGTGGCGCAAATGCAGGTGCAAAACAAGCTGCAGCTCGTCCAGTCGCAGCTGCCGGAGAGCGTACAGAGCACGGGTCTGACAGTCAGCAAGTCGTCCGAAAGCTTTCTGATGGTCATCGGCTTTGTCTCGACCGATAGCAAGCTGACAGCCAACGATCTGGCTGACTATATCGACAGCTCGCTCAACGATACGCTGAAGCGCGTCGAAGGCGTGGGCGATACGCGCATTTTCGGTTCCGGCTATGCAATGCGCATCTGGCTGGACCCCGACCAGCTTGCGAAATATGCGCTGATGCCGGGCGATGTCGCTTCGGCGATTGAGGCGCAGAACACGCAGGTTTCGGCTGGTCAGCTGGGCGCAATGCCAGCCAATAAGGGTCAACAGCTCAATGCGACGGTGACGGCGCAAAGCCGTCTTCAAACGCCGGAACAGTTCCGCAACATTATTTTGAAAAGTACGACCGATGGCGCGCTGGTGCGGTTGAACGATGTGGCCCGCGTGGAACTGGGTTCGGAAAGCTATACGAGTGAATCCAGTTATAACGGTCTGCCTTCGGGCGCCATCGGCATTTATCTCGCCACCGGCGCAAATGCGATCAGCACGGCGGAAGGGGTGCAGGAAGCAATCGGGAACCTGAAGGAAACGCTGCCAGCGGGGGTGGAGGTCGTTTATCCTTATGACACGACGCCCTTCGTGCGCTTGTCTATCGAGGAAGTGATCAAGACACTGATCGAGGCGATCATTCTGGTTTTCGTCGTGATGCTGGTGTTCCTGCAAAACATCCGCGCCACGCTTATTCCAACGCTGGCCGTTCCGGTGGTTCTGTTGGGCACGTTCGGGGTGCTGGCGATCTTCGGCTATTCCGTCAATACGCTCACCATGTTCGCCATGGTGCTGGCCATCGGCCTTCTGGTGGATGACGCGATTGTCGTCGTGGAAAATGTCGAGCGCGTGATGGAGGAGGAAGGACTTCCGCCAAGGGAGGCCACGATCAAATCCATGGGCGAGATCACCGGCGCACTGGTTGGCATCGCGACGGTGCTTTCGGCGGTGTTTATTCCGATGGCCTTTTTCGGCGGATCGGTCGGCGTCATCTATCGCCAGTTCTCGGTCACCATCGTATCGGCGATGATCCTGTCGGTGGTGGTCGCGCTGATCCTGACGCCCGCTTTGTGCGCCACGCTTTTGAAGCCGGTCCAAGGCCATGCGAAGCAGCGCGGCATTTCCGGTTGGTTCAATCGCGGTTTCGACCGGACAACGAATGCCTATCGCCGTGGCGTGAATGGAATCCTCACGCGGTCATTCCGTTACCTTCTGGTCTTCGCGCTGATCGTGGTTGCCATGGGCTGGATGTTCAACCGTCTGCCAAGCTCGTTCCTGCCGCAGGAAGATCAGGGCACGCTGATGACCAGCGTTCAGCTTCCCGTGGGCGCTACGCAGGACCGTACCGAACGGGTCATGAAGCAGGTGACGGATTTCTATCTCAATCAGGAGAAGGATGCGGTCGAAGGCGTGATGAGCGTAATCGGCTTTGGTTATGGCGGGCAGGGACAGAATGTCGGTCTGGCCTTCGTGCGTCTGAAAGATTTCGAAGCGCGCCAATCTGCTGATCTGTCGGCAAGCGCGGTCGCCGGACGCGCCATGAAATTCTTCTCGACAATTCGCGACGGCAAGGTTTTTGCGCTGGCGCCGCCTGCCATTCAGGGCATGGGCAATTCGAGCGGCTTCGATTTCTTTCTGCAAGATGTCAATGGCGCCGGTCACGCCAAGCTGATCGAGGCACGCAACCAGTTGCTGGCGCTGGCGGGCAAAAGCAACCTTCTGGCCAATACGCGCCCGAACGGGCAGGAAGATACGCCTGAATTCGCGATCAATATCGATCAGGAAAAGGCGAGTGCTTTGGGCGTTTCGCTGGCCGATATCAACAGCACGCTGTCGACAGCCTGGGGCAGCGCCTATGTCAATGATTTCATCGACAGGGGTCGCATCAAACCGGTCTATGTTCAGGGCGACAGCAATTTCCGCATGCAGCCGGAAGATCTGGAGAAATGGCAGGTCCGCAACGCCGATGGCATCATGGTGCCGTTTTCAGCCTTTGCAACCGGCTACTGGAAATATGGCTCGCCGCGACTGGAACGCTATAACGGCTCGTCCGCCGTGGAAATTCAGGGCGAAGCGGCACCCGGCGTCAGTTCCGGTGTCGCTATGGATGAAATAGACAATCTGATGACGCAATTGCCGTCCGGATTTGCCCATGAATGGACCGGACTTTCCTATCAGGAACAGCTTTCCGGCAATCAGGCAGCCTCACTCTATGCGATTTCGGTTCTGGTGGTGTTCCTATGTCTCGTCGCGCTTTATGAAAGCTGGTCCATCCCGTTTGCAGTCATGCTTTCCGTGCCGATCGGCATTTTCGGCGCACTTTTGGGCGCAACGATTTTCGGGCAGAGTAACGACGTTTATTTCAAGGTCGGTCTTCTCACCACCATCGGTCTTGCCGCAAAGAATGCTATTCTGATCGTCGAATTTGCGATAGAGCGGCAAGCGGCAGGCATGGGGCTGGTCGAGGCGACGCTGGAGGCCGCTCGACAGCGCCTGCGACCGATCCTGATGACATCATTCGCCTTCATTCTGGGCGTCACTCCGCTGGCCATTGCAAGCGGTGCCGGTTCGGGTGCGCAGAACGCAATCGGTATCGGCGTCATGGGCGGGATGATCGCCGCAACCGTGATAGGTGTCTTTCTTGTTCCGCTGCTCTTCGTTGCCGTTCGGCGCATCTTCAAGGGCAAATCCAGTCAAACTCAATCGGTGTCGCCGCAGACGCAGACGGAATCAAACCATGTCGACAAATGATCTCACCCGCCTTGCAGCGACTTTTGACCACAACCCCTGCACCAGACAGGATCAGCGCGTCCGCCGCACGATGAAAGTGCTGGCCACGTTGTGTCTTGTTGCGACCGTCAGCGGTTGTGTGGTCGGGCCGGACTATCAGTCGCCCCTGATCAACATGCCTTCCAACTGGGGCAACAAGAAGCAGCAAAAACCGGCAAAGCCCGCGGAACTGGCCGAATGGTGGAAGCGGCTCAACGATCCATTGCTCAATGCTTTCGTAGAGGAAGCGGTTGCGGGCAATCTGGATGTTGCAACCGCCAAGGCCCGCGTGCGCGAGGCGCGCGCTACCTATCGTCAGTCGGTCGGCACGCTGCTGCCGTCACTGGACGGTTCCGCTTCGGCGACCCGCAGCCGCACAGGCTCTTCGGTCAGTGGCACGGCGAGCACCAGCAGCCAGTTCCAGAGCGGACTGGATGCAAGCTGGGAAATCGATCTGTTCGGCGCCAACCGCCGGTCGGTGGAAGCCGCCAAATACGGCATGGATGCCTCGGAAGAAGACCTGCGCAATACGCTCGTGACGCTGATTGGCGATGTAACCACGAATTATGTCGAAGCGCGCGGTTATCAGGCGCGTGCCGCGCTGGCCCGGCGGACCGCCGCTTCACAGCGCGAAACGGCTACCCTGACGCGCAACAAATTCGAGGCGGGCGCATCGTCGGCGGTCGATCTTTCCAACGCATCCGGTCAGGCGGCTTCGACAGAGGCCAATATACCGGACCTTGAAGCGGCCTATGCCGCTTCCGTGCATCGGCTTTCCGTGTTGACGGGTCGTGCGCCTGCCGCACTTGCAGAGCGCATGAAGAAGGTCAAGGCGATCCCCAAGCCGAAACTGCCGATGCCCACGGGCATTCCGGCAGACATTCTTCTCTCCCGCCCGGATGTGCGGCTGGCTGAACGTCAATATGCGCAATACACGGCCAAGGTCGGTCAGGCGGAAGCCGCCCGCTATCCGGGTCTCAGCCTGACGGGCGATATTGCGACCTCGGCCACCAAGATCGGCGATCTCGGCAAAAGTTCGTCGATCAGCTGGTCGTTCGGCCCAACCCTCACGGTTCCGATCTTCAATGGCGGCCAGCTGAAGGCAGCCGTCGAGATGGCGCAGGCGCAGCGCGACCAGTATTTCATCGCCTACCGCTCTTCGATCCTGACCGGGCTTGAAGAAGTCGAAAACGCTATCGTTTCGCTGGCGCAGGAGCGCATCAAATCGTCCAAGCTTGCAACATCGGCTCGCCATTATCGCGAGGCGGCGTCGCTTGGACGTTCGCTCTATCAGTCGGGTACGCAGAGCTTCCTCGATCTTCTGGAGGCCCAGCGTTCGCTCTATTCGGCGGAGGATTCACTGATCGCCAGCCAGGTTCTGATCACTACCGACTATATCGCGCTCAACAAGGCGCTTGGCGGTGGCTGGAGTGGCGCCATTGAAGTTTCCAAACCGGAAGTCGTGGACGTGAATACGGGTCCGCGTCTTCCGAAGAGAAATGCGGTGGCCACTGCCGCCGCCAACTAAGTTAAATCCCCCTCATACGGATTTGGTGGTCGCATTCCGGCATGTGCTGCCAATGTCACACATTGGCCAAGGCAGATGCCGGAATTGAAAAGATTGCTGGCAATTATAGATTTCTACTGGATTTTTCGAATTCGACCCTTGATCATGCGGCCCTGTGAGGCCGATTTCCGAGGTCACGTTCAATCCACGAGCATATGCAAGGTTCCCTGAATGCGCTTTAAACGTCTCGTCGTCACGACCGCAGTCCTCATCGCTGTGGCCGTGTGCGGATATTTTTACTGGCGCAGCCAATCGTCGTCCCAGACACCATCGATGATGACCGCCACTGCGACCCGCAGCGACATCGAAGTCACGGTGCTTGCCACGGGAACCATCAAGCCGGTTCGTCTGGTTGCGGTCGGCGCGCAGGCATCGGGCCGCATCACATCGGTCAAGGTGAAGCTTGGGCAGGTCGTGAAGGCGAATGACCTTATCGCCGAGATCGACTCCACCACCCAGAAAAACGACCTGCGAACATCAGAGGCGTCACTTGCCAACATGCAAGCGCAGTTGAAGGAAAAGCAGGCGACGCTGGCGCTGAACCAGCAGACGCTGAACCGCCAGAAAGCTATGCTTGCCAAACATGCTGTTTCGCAGGCCGATTACGACACGGCTGCTGCCGATCTGAATGTGACGCAGGCGCAGATTGAATCGCTCAGGGCCCAGATCAAGGCAGCCGAAGTTGCCGTCGAGACCGCCAGAGCCAATCTCGGCTATACGCAGATCACCGCGCCGATTGAGGGAACCGTTCTTTCCATCGTCAGCCAGGAAGGCCAGACGGTCAACGCAACGCAATCCGCACCGACGATTGTTATTCTCGGCCAGCTTGACCGGATGACGGTTTATACGGAAATTTCCGAAGCTGATATCGTCCGGGTGAAGCCCGGCCTGCCGCTTTATTTCACGGTGCTCGGCGATCAGGACCGCCGCTATGAAGCAAGCCTTGAATCGGTGGAACCGGCGCCGGAATCGATCAAAAGCGACAGCAGCTTCAGTTCCTCAAGCTCGTCCTCGTCGTCCTCTTCGAGCAGTGCGTCGTCGGAGGCGATCTATTATAATGGCCTTTTCACCATCCCGAATGAAGACGGGCATCTGCGCACCTATATGACGGCGGAAGTGCACATCGTTCTCGGGCAGGAGAACAATGTCCTGACCATTCCGTCCTCTGCCTTGGGTGCGCGCGATGCGGATGGCCGCTATACGGTGCGCGTGGTCGATGACAAGGGGCAGATCTCAAGCAAGAAGATTGAAATCGGCCTGAACAACAAGGTGATGGTTCAGGTGAAATCGGGCCTCGATGAAGGCGAACGCGTCGTCACCGGCCAATTGGCGGCAGGTGCTGCGGCAAGCCCCAGCCCGGGTGGCCGTCGCGGCCCGCCGATGGGCTTCTGATCATGACGGAACCGTTGATCCGCCTCAGAAAAGTCCGGCGGGAGTACCCGTCGGGGGACAGTTCCATCGCGGTCCTTAAAGACATCGACCTCACCATCAATTCTGGCGAGATGGTGGCGATTGTCGGTGCGTCGGGGTCGGGTAAATCCACGCTGATGAATATTCTCGGTTGTCTGGACCGTCCAACGTCCGGCAGCTACGAAATCGGCGGTCGCGAAACCGCCTCCATGGATGTGGATGAACTGGCCGCGCTGCGGCGTGAGCATTTCGGCTTCATCTTCCAGCGTTATCATCTGCTGCCAGAGCTGACGGCCATCGGCAATGTCGAGATACCGGCGATCTATGCTGGTATCGACCCGTCGGCGCGTGCCAAGCGCGCCGGGTCCTTGCTGACGCGTCTTGGCATGGGTGACCGGCTGCATCACCGGCCCGGCCAGCTTTCCGGCGGCCAGCAGCAGCGAGTATCCATTGCGCGTGCGCTGATGAACGACGCCAGCCTAATTCTGGCCGACGAGCCGACCGGCGCGCTCGACAAGCATAGCGGCGAAGAGGTGCTGCGCATTCTGGGTGAGCTGCATGCCGAAGGGCGCACGGTCATCATCGTCACCCACGATATGTCGATTGCCAGCAAGGCAGAACGCATCATCGAAATCAGCGATGGCGAGATCATCGCCGACCGTCCGGTGGAAAAGACCGAAATCGTGGAAAGCGCCGTCAGCCCGGAAGATGCGGCCTCGAAGCGCAAGCGCGCGCTGTCGCTCTATGGATTGATGGGTTCGATCCGCGAGGCCTTTCTGATGGCATTGCTCTCGATGCGGGCGCATAAGCTGCGCACCTTCCTGACCATGCTGGGCATTATCATCGGCATCGCTTCGGTCGTCAGCGTCGTGGCGCTAGGGCGCGGTTCGCAGGAGCGGGTGCTGGCCAATATTTCCAGCCTCGGCACCAATACGCTGGAAATTTTCGCAGGCAAGGATTTCGGCGATGTGCGATCCGGGAAAATCACCACGCTGGTGGTTTCGGACGCTTTGGAACTGTCCAAACAGCCCTATGTCGCGGCTGCCACGCCAACAGTCTCGACAAACAGCACGGTGCGTTTCGGCTCGCAGGAGTCCAATGCGCTGGTAAATGGCGTCAGCGAGCAATATTTTGTCGCCAAGGGCAGCAAGATTGCCGATGGACAGTTTTTCGACCGCGAAAGCGTGCGAACCACGGCGCAGGATGTGGTCATCGACCAGAACACCAAAAACGCGCTGTTTGCCGATATCAATCCGGTGGGACAGGTGCTGCTGATCGGCAATGTTCCCGCGCGCATTGTCGGCGTGATGGAGCCGCAGCAGGGCGGTTTCGGCTCCAATCAAAACCTGTCGCTTTATCTGCCATACACCACCGTTCAGGCACGGTTTCTGGGAAGCAATTCGCTGCGCAGCATTACCTTGCAGGTCAAGGACGGGATCGATACGGCGCTGGCCGAGCAGTCGGTCACCGAATTTCTGTTGCAGCGCCACGGCACCAAGGATTTCTACATCCTGAACACCGACGATATTCGCAAGACGATCACCAGCACGACCCAGACGCTGACGCTTCTGGTGGCGGCAATCGCCATTATTTCGTTGATCGTCGGCGGCATCGGGGTGATGAACATCATGCTCGTCACGGTGTCCGAACGTGTTTCGGAAATCGGGGTACGCATGGCGGTCGGCGGGCGACAGAGCGATATCTTGCAGCAATTTCTGATCGAGGCGGTGCTTGTCTGCCTGATCGGCGGCGTTCTGGGCATTCTGACGGCGCTCGGCTTCGGCTTGCTCTTCAGCTTGTTCAGCTCGAATTTCAGCCTTGTCTATTCAACCACGTCGATTATCGCAGCTTTCCTGTGTTCGACGCTGATCGGTGTCGTGTTCGGCTATCTGCCAGCGCGAAACGCTTCGCAACTGGACCCGGTCATCGCGCTTTCCAAGGGGTAAGTGCGACGACTAGCGCCAAACGCAGGTTTGCAGCGGCACTCTTAAAAAAAATCAGCGGCAATAAAAGAAAATGCGTGTGTCTGTAGGGATTTTTGCTAAATCCCTACAAAATAATAAAAATTTATAAGCTGAACTCTGCCCCCGATCCTTTAAAAATACGGATAAAGGTTGCAGTGCTCACTGTTCGTCATCTGATTGTAACAGAAATGGGCGAAGCATCCGGACATTCGCAGTTCGTTGGGGGACAACGGCTGCGGGGATGTATTGAAGAGGGGTGAAATATGGCGGGTTTGGCTACCATCGAAAATGTTGAGGCGATGTCTTGCACGCTGCCAAGGCGGTGCATGATGTCGCTCGCTTGCACAATAGCTGCCCGCGGCATGTAGCGTTTCCACCATCTGCACGGGTTCCACCGGGAAGCTGCAGAAATCCTCAAAACAGCGCTCCGGGCATCCGGGGGATCGAAAATCCAGATCCCGCAAAAGTGGGAGAGCGGCGGGCCATGGCTAATTATGACTGTTGCAGAATTTCAACGGTCGCTAATGAAGTAACGGTCTGTATCTTATTGGGAAAAAACGCCATTGACTAACGAAACCATCAATGAAAATCGTATTATGCAATCGTAAAAAACGACTCGTAAAAAAATCGAAACTTCTATCAACTTGATCCTGGAGGTCAGAAATGAACATCAAGAGCCTTCTTCTCGGCTCCGCTGCAGCGCTCGTTGCAGTTTCCGGCGCACAGGCTGCCGATGCAATCGTTGCACCGGAACCTGAAGCAGTTGAATATGTCCGCGTTTGCGATGCTTACGGCGCTGGCTACTTCTACATTCCGGGCACCGAAACCTGCCTGCGCATCAGCGGCTACGTCCGTTACGACGTAAAGGGCGGCGATGACGTCTACACCGGCGTAGACCGTGAAGGCTGGGACAAGGGCGCACGCTTCACGCTTCGTACCCACACGGCTTCGGAAACCGAACTCGGCACCCTGAAGACCTACACCGAAACCCGCTTTAACTACGGCGCCAACAATAGCCGTGAAGATGGTGATTACGGTTATACGACGCAGGGCGTTGATTTCCGTATCGGTTACATCCAGCTCGGCGGCTTCAAGGTTGGTATCGACGAATCCGCATTCCACACCTTCACCGGTTACCTCGGCGGCGTCATCAACGATGACGTGGTCGGCGCAGGCAGCTACACCACCGGTCAGATTTCGTACACCTACAAGGGCGGCAACGGCTTCTCGGCTATCCTGGCTGTTGAAGAAGGCGGCTCGGGCTACGTCATCGACGGCTACACCCCGCACATCCTCGGCGGTCTGAAGTACGAAGGCGGCTGGGGTTCGATCGCAGCTGTTGCAGCTTACGACTCGGTCATCGAAGAATGGGCCGCCAAGGTTCGCGGTGACGTGAACATCACCGACCGCTTCTCGGTTTGGTTGCAGGGTGGTTACGCTTCGGAAGAATCTCCGGTGCAGAACTACGGCCAGTGGGGCGGCGATTGGGCTGTCTGGGGTGGCGCGAAGTTCAAGGCAACCGACAAGGCTACCTTCAACCTTCAGGGCGCACACGACGACTGGGGCAAGACTGCAGTTACGGCTAACGTAGCTTACCAGCTCGTTCCTGGCTTCACGATCACCCCGGAAATTTCGTACACCAAGTTCGGTGGCGAATGGCGTGATCTCGCTGTCGAGAAGGACGCTTGGGGCGGTATCGTTCGCTTCCAGCGCTCGTTCTAATAACACATATCAAGATCGGATATCGGGGCATCGTCCCGATATCCGGACAGGTTTCGTCTAGGTTTATGTTCGCAGTAATGTGTCGGGTTATCTGACGAAGCTTGAAAATATGAACTGATAATAATGTGACCTCCAGTCCATTGTTATAGACAGGCGACAGGTCTCCGATCTGTCGCCTGCTTTTTATCGGGGCGGCGGTATTGCCATTTGGGTTGCCCTTTGAAGCGCACCAGTTCGGGTCGAGCAAAGCGGCTCCCCGGCCGTAACTCCCGCTATTTTTCAGAAAACTGCTTTCCGTTTCGCCTCATCACGCGCCGATCACATTGGCGTGCCCTCAAGCGAATGGAACTCCCGCGCGTGCAGATTTTTGTTATAAATTTGTCACGGAGGATTTACCGCGCGTGAACATCATCGTAACAGCACCCCGGACGGACGGAACAGTGACGCAAACCGGTTTGAGCAATCTTCAGGTGGAAGTTGCGCATAAGATGCTGGCGCTTATCACCAAGGAGCGCTGGCAGATCGGTGATCGCATTTCCGATGCCGCGATTGCGCGCGAATTGCATGTCTCACGCTCGCCGGTCCGGCAGGTTTTGCATCTTCTGGTGGAGCGGGGGATCGTCGCGCAGGCACCGAACCGTGGTTATCTGTTGCAGCGTTTTCCGAAACAGGACGAGCTGTCGAACGAGATTTTGCCGCCGTCCGATTTCGAAGACCTCTATCACAGGCTGATGAGCGCGCGTGCTTCCGGTTCGATCGGCCTGGAAGTTTCTGAAGCAGCCCTCGCGGAACAGTTCGAAGTGACCCGTGGAACGGTGCGCCGCACATTGATGCGCTTTGCCGCCGAAGGACTGGCCGAGCGGCTTCCAGGCTACGGCTGGCGCTTTGCCGAAGCGCTCGACAATGAACATGCCGTCAATGAAAGCTATTCTTTCCGGGTGGTCATCGAATGCGGCGCGCTGACACAAGCTGATTACAGCCCGGTTCTCTCCGAGTTGCAGGAACTGCACCGCGAACAGCTTGAAATACTCGAACGCCCGATATCCGATTTTCCGGATGGGTTTTGGTTCGACGTCAATGCGAATTTCCATGAAACGCTGGTGTCATGGGCCAATAACCGGTTTCTCACCCAGGCTCTGCGCTGGCAGAACCATTTGCGGAGACTGACGGAATCCTGTGAGTTTGAGCGTATGGGCGAAGCGCGAATTCGTCAGGCCTGCGCGGACCATCTGGAAATTTTGCAGGCTATCGAGGCTGGGGATTTCGAATTTGCAGCCGCATTGCTGAAGCGGCATATCGCGCGTCCAGCTCACGATAGCGTTTGATTCCGCGCGGCATTTTTCAACGAATGAAATGGAAAAGGCCGGGATCCGAAGCGATCCCGGCCTTGTTCTTGGTTAGATTTTGGCGGCCTGCACAAAGCGCGGATCGAAAGTCTGCGCAAATGAAATATCCGCGCTGGAAAGCTCCGGATCGAGCGCCTTCAACATTTCATAGAGGCTCTTGAAGCCTTCTTCGGCAATCAGGCCCTTTTCGGAATACATGGCGCGGGATTTCTCAAAGCCGGTTTTGTAGAGTTCGCGGTCGCCAAGCAGATATTCCTCCGGCACGGCGTCGGCAACGTCGTCGGCGGATGCCTTGTGAATCCAGTCCAGCGACTTGACGAAGGCATTGACGACGCGCTGCGTGGTGATCGGGTTTGCGTCGATAAAGCTCTGCTGCACATAAACTGTCGCGGCCGGATTGGTGCCGCCGAACAGCTGTCGCGTGCCTTCTTCTGTGCGGGTGTCGATCAGCAGAGTGATATCGCCATCGACTTCGAGGCGGGTGATTACCGGATCGAGATGGACGAGAGCGGCGATTTCGCCTTTCTTGATGGCTGCAACCGCGCTTGCGCCGCCGCCAACGCCGATAATCGACGCGGCATCTTCCGACAGACCGTTCTTCATGAGTGCATATTGCAGGAACAGCGACGTGGAGGAGCCGGGCGCCGTAACGCCGACATTCTGGCCCTTCAGGTCGGCAATGGTCTTGATTTCGCCTGCGAGGTCCTTGCGCACGCCGATGCAGATGCCCGGGAAACGTCCAAGTTCGCAGACTGCCTTGATGTCCTGGCCCTTGTTCTGCATGCGGATCGTGTGTTCGTAAGCGCCCGTCACGACATCGACCGAACCACCGATCAGAGCCTGCAACGACTTCGCGCCGCCGCCAAAATCGTTGACCGTTGCCTTCAGGCCCTGTTCTTCAAAGAAGCCTTTGCGCTCGGCAATCGTTAGCGGCAGGTAGTAGAAAAGCGGCTTGCCGCCGACGCCGAACATCAGTTCGGGTTTTTCTGGCGTTGCCGATGCGTCCTGCGCATAGGCGGGCAGGCGGGAAGCAATGCCGGCCAGTCCAAGAGCTGCGGCGCCCAGCAGGGCGTCTCTGCGATTAATCTTCATGATTTTCCTCCTAGAGCATTTCCAGCAAAAGTGCGTAGCGGTTTTGCGTGGGATAATGCGTGAAAACAAATAGATAGAGCGGTTCCATGATTCCATTTTGACCGGAACCGCTCTCGTAAGCGCGACGCGCCGTTATGCGTTGTGGCTTGCGGCTTTGGGGCGCCAGACAAGCAGGCGCTCCTCGATGATGGTGACGCCCCAGTCGATGATCAGCACAAAGACGGTCAGCACGAGCATACCGGCGACAACGCCGGTCACGTCGAACACGCCTTCCGCCTGATGAATGAGGTAGCCAAGCCCCGCCGAAGAACCGAGATATTCGCCCACGACCGCACCCACGACGGCGAAGCCGACAGCGGTATGCAGGCTCGAAAACATCCATGACAAAGCCGAGGGCAGGTAGACGTTGCGCAACAATTGCCGCTCGTTCATGCCGAGCATGCGGGCATTGGACAGCACGGTCTGGTTCACTTCCTTCACGCCCTGATAGACGTTGAAGAAGACAATGAAGAACACCAGTGAAACGCCAAGCGCTACCTTGGACCAGATGCCGAGGCCAAGCCACAGCGCAAAAATCGGTGCCAGAACAACACGCGGCAGGGAGTTGGCGGCTTTCACATAGGGATCGAAAACAGCTGCCAATATGGGCTTGCGCGCAAACCAGAAGCCGATCAGGACACCCGCAATCGAGCCGATGGCAAAGGCGAGCATGGCTTCGAGCAGCGTGATGCCGAGGTGATACCAGATCGTGCCTTCGGCAAACCATTTATAGGTGCGCAAGGCGACATCGCCCGGTGTGGCGAAGAAGAATTTCGCCTTGGCGGGGTTGCCGAAAAGATGCGTGGCGGTGAAGACGTGCCACACGAGAATAACGGCAACAGCAATACTGAGCTGCGCCAGAAACAGCAATGGCTTTTTCATGAACGTCCTCCGGCGCGTTCTCCACTCGTCTGCTGGTAGCCCTTGAGGACTTCTTCCTTGAGCGCGCTCCAGATTTCCCGGTGGATTTCGTGAAACTGGTTGTCGAGGCGGATTTCGGAAATCTCGCGAGGGCGTTCGAGCGGAATGCGATATTCCGCCATGATACGCGCCCGCGGACCGGCAGACATGATGACAACGCGGTCGGCAAGCGCGATGGCTTCTTCGAGATCATGCGTGACGAACATGACCGCCTTCTTGTCCTGCGACCAAAGATCGAGCAGCAAATCGCCCATGATGACGCGGGTTTGCGCGTCCAGCGGGCCGAATGGCTCATCCATCAGCAGATATTTCGGATTGCGGATCAGCACCTGCGCCAGACCCACACGTTTGCGCTGGCCCCCGGAAAGCATATGCGGATAGCGGTCGCCGAAGCTTGCAAGCCCGACGCGGGCCAGCCATTCCTGCGCATGTCTGCGGGCTTCGGCCTTTGTTGAGCCCGCGATTTCAAGGCCGATGGCGACATTGTCGAGCACCGTCTTCCAGGGCATCAGCGCGTCCTGCTGGAAGAGATAACCCGCCTTGCGATTTAGCCCTTGCAGGCGCTGGCCGTTGATCTCGACAATACCCTGCGCAGGCGTCAGAAGACCGGCCACAGCATTCAGCAAGGTGGATTTACCGCATCCGGTTGGGCCGACAATGGCGACGAATTCGTTTTCCGCGACCTTGAGATTGCTTTCGGCAACCGCATCGAACCGACCGCCATCGGCCAGTTTGAACGAAATCTCTACATTCTTCAGCTCGATGGCCGTCTTGTCGGTTCCACCCGCCTGCGCGTGTTTTACTTCGGCGTTCATCGTCTTCTCTCCTTGGGAAGTCGACGAGGCGCCTTGCCGCAATATTGCATATAATCACTCCTCCGAAGGCGCACTTCAACGATGGGGGTTGGGCAAGACGGCCAGAATTCAGGGTCCTGCACGTCGCGAATGAAGCGCGCGAACGTTTAATTTCAGCCTTCCTATACCGCTCTTGCAACAAGGCGCAATGGAAAGCTGACCGCGCTTTGCATTATATCTACATAAATAAGTCTATACGAAATAATATTGCCGTCTGGCAATGTGCCGCAAATTGGCAGCGCATATCGCCTCTTTCGTCCGTCGAAGCGGGGCTTTAAAGTCCCAATTTAAAAAGCCGTCCGGCGATGTTGGGAGGAGCTAGGCGTGACGCTTCGATATCAGATTCTGGCTCTGGCCATTGTGCCGTTGATCGTCGCGATCCTGACGGTCACGGCCTTCATCACGTGGCAATCGGCCAATCTCGTGCAGAGCAGCATCGCGACTTTTGAGAAGAACATGCTGAAGGCGAAGGAGACCGAGCTTCTGAACCTCACCAATCTGGCTCTGTCAGCAATCCAGAAAATCTATGACGAGGCCGGTCCCGACGATACAGCGGCCATGCAGAAGGTGACGAGCATTCTCACCTCGCTCGATTACGGGCGGGACGGTTATTTCTTCGTTTATGACTATGACGGCAACAATGTCGTGCATCCGCGCCAGACCTTTCGTCCCGGTCAGAACTGGCTCAATCTGGTCGATCCTGATGGCGATCATGTCATTGCCAATCTGATCGACAAGGCAAAGCAGGGGGGCGGGCTGCACCAATATAAATGGGAAAAGCCGTCGAGCGGCGAAATGGCCGACAAGCTGTCCTTTGCGGTTGGGCTGGATAAGTGGAAATGGATGCTGGGAACCGGCGTTTATCTGGATGATGTTTATGCGCAGACGGCGGCGGCCAATGCCGATTTTCGCGCCAATATCCGCAACACGTTTCTGGTGGTCAGTCTCATCGCCGTGCCTGCCGTCATGCTGGTTTTCGCGACATGCATGTTGTTGAACATTCGCGAGCGGCGCATGGCGGACAGCAAGCTCAAGGAGCTTGCCCAGCGCATCATCGATACGCAGGAGGAGGAACGCGCCCGTCTGGCCCGCGAACTTCACGACGGCATTTCGCAGAATCTGGTGGGCGTGCGCTATGCCATCGATCTGGCCAGCCGTCAGGTGCATACGGGCAGCGACGGTGCGCCGAGGGCTATCGAGAAGGCATCGGATGTGCTGAACGGCGCGATCAAGGAGGTGCGGCGGCTTTCGCATGATCTGCGACCGCGTATTCTGGACGATCTGGGCATGACGGTGGCGCTGAAAGCGCTCTTCGAGCATTTCGCGGAGCGGACTGGTATCGAGACCCGCTTTGAGGCCGATACGCTGCGCGTCAATCTGAAACCGGAGCCCAGCACGGCGCTCTACCGGGTGGCGCAGGAAGCGCTGACCAACATCGAGCGCCATTCGGGCGCGAGCGCGGTCTCTGTGCGCCTTTGGGATTCGAACGGGCGCGTGACGATGACGGTGAGCGACAATGGCGATGGATTTGCCGGTCAGGATCTGAAAGGGGCGACATCGGGACTTGGCCTCAGAAATATGCAGGAACGCATGGCACATTTCGGCGGTGTGCTCTTGGTGGAAACCGGCAGCGATGGTACGCAGTTGACCGCGCGCCTGCCGCTTTCGGCAGTCGAAAGACCTATGACGAAGCCGTCCCTGATGAAACCGGAAGTCGCATGACGAAAGAATGCAAGATTCGCGTATTGCTGGTCGATAATCATCCGCTGGTTCTCGACGGCTTGCGCGCCGTGCTTGAAACCTATGACGACATTGAAATCGCGGGCGCGGCATCCAATGCGCGGCTGGCGCTGGATATGGCGCAGACCGCCAAGCCCGATGTCGTGCTGATGGATATCAATATGCCGCTTCTCAACGGTATCGATGCCATCGAGCTTTTCAAGCGGCAACTGCCGGGTACGCGCATTCTGATGCTCTCCATGCATGACAGTCGCGAATATATCTCGACCTCGATCATGCGCGGTGCTTCGGGCTATGTGCTGAAGGATGTTTCGACGAGTGAAATCGTCGCCGCCATCCATGCAGTCGCATCGGGCGGAACCTATTTTTCCTCCGGCGTTTCGGAAGCACTTCTCGACAATGCCGAGAAGAAGGCGGAAGGCCTGTCGTCGCGTGAAAACGATGTGCTGGTTCTGGTTGCCGAAGGTAGCAGCAATCGCGAGATTGCTTCCGCGCTCGGCATATCGGAAGCAACAGTCGAGACTCACCGCAAGAACATCAAGAAGAAACTCGGCATCGCCAGCACCGCCGGATTGACCCGTTATGCCATTGAAAACCGGCTTGGCTTTTCAGAAAGTTAGCCGCCGGAAGACGGGAAAGCTCTGCTTATTACCCACTAGTGGGTAATTGTGCTTTTGTTGCGACTATCGTCTGCTTGCGGGTGGATTCCCGCGCACTTATTCTCTTTTGCAAAACGGCTTGAGGAGGCCGAAACAAAAGGGGAGGAGCAATGTCAGTTTTGCTGGCGTTGTCGCGCGCTATTGACGCGGCCAATAATTTCATCGGAAAAGCAGTATCCTGGCTGATACTCGTGGCGGTGCTGATCAGCGCCATCAATGCGGTTTCGCGCAAGCTTTTCAATCTCAGTTCCAACGCATGGCTGGAAGCGCAGTGGTATCTGTTTTCAGCAGTTTTCCTGATCGCCGCCGGTTACACGCTGCTACACAGCGAGCATGTGAAGGTCGATCTGCTCTACAGCCGTTATTCGCGCCGCACCCAGCTGCTGGTCGAGATTTTCGGCACTATCGTCTTCCTGCTGCCCTTCTGCCTCATCACGATCTATCTTTCATGGCCCATTGTGGAAGCGAAGTTCGCCAGCGGTGAAACCTCCAACAATACAGGCGGGCTGGTTCTCTGGCCTGTCTGGACGCTGATCCCCATCGGTTTCGGACTCTTGGCGCTGCAAGGCCTGTCCGAACTCATCAAACGCATTGCCATTCTGCAAGGGCGTCTACCGGACACGGTGGCGGCTGAAGACGCAGAAGCCCAAGCGCTCTGAGGGGGACGGATATATGGTTGCTTTCTTCGCGGAAAATCTCGCGCCGCTGATGTTCCTCTCGCTGATCGTCGTGCTTTTGCTCGGCTATCCGGTGGCTTTTGCGCTTGCCTTTGTCGGGTTTGCCTTCGGTTTCGTCGGCATCGAAATGGGGCTTTTGCCGGTCAATCTGTTCGGGGCCATACCCGACCGCATCTTTGGCCAGATGTCGAACGAAACCCTGCTCGCCATTCCTTTCTTCACCTTCATGGGGTTGATATTGGAGCGAAGCGGCATGGCCGAAGACCTGCTCGACACGATCGGGCAGTTGTTCGGCCCCGTGCGCGGTGGCCTGGCCTTTGCGGTGATTATTGTCGGCGCACTTCTGGCGGCGACCACCGGCGTCGTTGCCGCTTCGGTGATTTCGATGGGCCTGATATCGCTGCCGATCATGCTGCGCTACGGCTATGATCGAAAAGTGGCCAGCGGCACTATTGCCGCTTCCGGCACATTGGCGCAGATCATTCCGCCGAGCCTCGTTCTGATCGTTCTCGCCGACCAGCTCGGTCGGTCGGTTGGGGATATGTATAAGGGCGCGCTCGTGCCGGGCCTGATGCTGGTCGGCTTTTATTGCGCCTACATCATCGGCATGTCGATCCTACGGCCTCAGACTGTTCCAGCCTTGCCGTTGCAGGCCCGCACCTTGAAGGGGTGGAAACTGGCGCAGCGCGTGGTGGTCTCGCTCGTGCCGCCGCTGGTGCTGATCTTCCTCGTTCTGGGCACGATCTTCATCGGCGTCGCTACGCCGACGGAGGGCGGCGCAATGGGCGCGGTCGGTGCGCTTCTGCTTGCGATCATCAATCGCCGCCTGAACATGAAGATGCTGACCTCGGCGCTTTACGCCACGGCGAAGCTTTCGTCTTTCGTCATTTTCATTCTGCTTGGCGCACGTGTGTTTTCGCTCACCTTCTACGGTGTCAACGGTCACGTCTGGGTTGAGCATCTGATGACGTCGATTCCCGGCGGCGAAGTCGGCTTCCTGATCGTCGCCAATATTCTCGTCTTCTTTCTGGCCTTCTTCCTCGATTATTTCGAGCTGGCCTTCATCATCATCCCGCTTCTGGCGCCGGTTGCCGACGCGCTCGGCATCGATCTCGTCTGGTTCGGCGTCATGCTGGCGGTAAACATGCAGACATCGTTCATGCATCCACCGTTCGGCTTCTCCCTGTTCTATCTGCGTTCGGTGGCGCCGTCGCGCGCCTATAAGGACAAGGTAACGGGAGCCACGATCCAACCGGTCACGTCGGGCCAGATCTATATGGGGTCAATCCCGTTCCTGCTGATCCAGCTGGTGATGGTCGCGATCATCATCGCGTTTCCCGGTATCGTTACCCATTACAAATCCGGCCATCCGGTCGCCGATCCGTCGACGATCCAGATCAACGTGCCGATGCCGGGTGCGGATGGCGGCAATCCGTTCGGCACTGCGCCCGCCCCATTCGGTGCGCCTTCGCCGTCCACGGACCCGCTGCCCGCCCCATCGTTCGGATCGCCGCAGCCAAGCTTCGGACAACCGGAAAAGCCAGCGCAGTAACCGAGGGGAGACCAGTTACCGCGCCGGTGATAAGTGAAACAGTTTTGGAGGAGGAAAACATGAAACAGGATTTGAACCGCCGTACATTTCTAACCAAGGGGGCGGCCATCGGAGCCGCCGCCGCCACAAGCGGTGCGGCGCTGGCCACACCGGCAATCGCAGATGAATTGCCGAACATACGCTGGCGTCTGACATCGGGCTTCCCAAACAATCTCGACACGATCTATGGCGGCGCGGTCTTTATGGCCAATGCTCTGTCGAAGATGACGGACGGCAAGTTCCAGATACAGGTGTTTCAGGCGGGCGAACTGGTGCCCGGTCCGCAGGCTATTGACGCGGTGCAGGCCAATACCGTCGAAATCGCCCATACCTGCGGCTATTATTTCACCGGCAAAAACCCGGCTTTCGCCATCGGCACCGCTATTCCCTTCGGCATGAACACGCGCCTGCAAAATGCATGGCTCTATCATGGCGGCGGCAATGAGCTTTATAACGAATTCCTTTCCGATTACGGCGTTGTCGGTATCGTCGGCGGCAACACCGCTGCACAGATGGGCGGCTGGTATCGCAAGGAAATCAAGAGCCTCGAAGACCTGAAAGGTTTGAAGATGCGCATTGCCGGTGTGGCTGGTGAAGTCATGTCGCGCCTTGGCGTCGTGCCGCAGCAACTGCCCGGCGGCGACATCTATCCGTCGCTGGAACGCGGAACCATCGATGCCGCCGAATGGGTCGGCCCGTATGACGATGAGAAGCTCGGCTTCTACCAGATCGCGCCTTACTACTACTATCCGGCGTTCTGGGAAGGTGGCGCTTCGGTGCATTTCTTCGTCAACAAGCAGCAATATGAAAGCCTGCCGGAAGCCTACAAGGTGGCGCTGAACACCGCCGCTCAGGCTGCAACGCAGAACATGATTTCGCTCTATGACGTGAAGAACACCGGTGCAATCCGCTCGCTGGTGTCGAAGGGCGTAAACTTGCGGCCTCTCCCGCGCGACGTGCTGGATGCCGCTTACAAGGTCACCTTCGATCTCTACGCTGAATATACCGAAAAGAACCCGGCCTGGGCGAAGATCTATCCGAGCTGGAAGAAATTCCGCGACGAGGGTTTCGAGTGGTTCCGCGTCGCTGAATATACCTATGACAGCTTTGTCTATGCCGCGCAGGCGGCGGGCAAATAGCGTAGCGTCAAGCCTGTTGAACTTAGAGAAGGGGTCGGTTTACCGTCCCCTTTTCCATTTGCGCATGTATGACAGTGCCCCGTGCTTGCCCCTCGCTGAACTATGCGCCTATATAACCCACCAGTTGGTACATTTTAAAAGGCGGCCAGACGATCACGATGGACAGCGCAGTCGAGCTTGCACAGGCCCGCGCGGGACGGAAAAACGATCCCGACAGCACCAGGGAAAACATCCTTGAGGTCGCGACCGAAGAATTCGTTCGGGCAGGTTTTTCCGGTGCGCGTGTTGATACGATTGCCGAGAAGACTAAGACGTCGAAGCGGATGCTCTATTATTATTTCGACAACAAGGAAGGGCTTTATCTGGCTGTGCTGGAGCGCGCCTATGCCAAGATAAGGGCGCTGGAAAACCGCCTTCAGCTTCAGGATTTCGAGCCGGAAGAAGCGATGCGGCGGTTGATCGAGGCCACATTCGATCATGACGACGCCAATCCCGATTTCGTGCAACTGGTCAGCATCGAGAACATCCATCGCGCCGAGCATCTGAAGAATTCCAGCGTTTTCCAGCGCACCAATTCCGGTGTGATCGGGATCATTGCCGAGATTCTGGCACGCGGGGAAACAAGCGGTGTATTCACCCGCAAGGTCGATCCGGTCGATCTGCATCAGATGATCAGCGCCGCCTGTTTTTTCCGGGTCGCCAACCGGCACACATTTGGCGCGCTTTTCGACCGGGACCTCATGGCCGATGAGTACCGAACGCGGCATCGTCAGCTTATCGCGGATATGATCCTGGCTTACCTGAAATCGTGAGGCTCAATAGCGGTTCCGGTTGAAACGGAATCGTTGGACCGTTCTAGATAGTTGTTTTCACGTATTATCCGACGCCAAACCGCTACGCACTTTTGCTGGAAATGCTCAAAGCACATTCAATTCGGTGTGCATTGCAAAAATAGTCGCCATGTCCGATTGACGTTACTAACCAGTTCGTACATTTTCAAAAACAAGAAACCTGCCGTGCGAAAATGGCGGGACGATAGGGGTGGAGTTTAAATTCCGTGACGGAAACAGTGACGCGGTCGGTTCGCGTGGGCTTGATTGGCAGCGGCATCGGTGCCTCTCGCACTCCAGCCATGCATATGCATGAAGGGCGCATGAACGGCATCGATTACCGCTATGACCGATTCGATCTTTCGGTGCTGGGCGTGGGCGTTGAGGCTTTGCCGCAGCTGATGGATCAGGCGGAGAAAGACGGGTTTGCAGGGCTCAACATCACCTATCCCTGCAAACAGGCGGCGATTCAGTTTGTCGATGAATTGTCGCCCGATGCGGCGGCACTCGGCTCGATTAATACGGTGACATTCAAAAACGGTCGCAGAACCGGCTATAACACCGACTGGTGGGGCTTTTCGCAGGGCTTCCGGCGCGCTTTGCCCGATGCCCCGGTCGACAATGCAGTATTGATCGGTGCCGGTGGTGCGGGTGTTGCGGTTGCGCATGCATTGGCGACAATGGGCGCGCGAAACGTGCAGGTTTTCGATTTGGATGCCGCCCGAACCGAAGCGCTGATTGCGCAACTGGCGCCGAGGCATGAGGCTTGCCGGTTTGTATCAGGCGGGGATATCGCCGCCGCGCTGGAAGTTACCGATGGGCTGGCCCATGCCACGCCGACCGGAATGGCCAAGCACCCCGGCGTGCCTTTGGATACGGGTCTGCTGACGCCACGGCATTGGGTGGCGGATATTGTTTATTTCCCGCTTCAGACGCAGCTTCTGGTCGAAGCGGCAAAGCGCGGATGCAGCATCGTCAACGGCGGCGGCATGGCCGTTTTTCAGGCGGTCGGCGCGTTTGAATTGTTCACGGGTCTGACACCCAATGTCGATCGCATGATCGAGCATTTCGGCACTCTCGGCGAGGGCGGCGGTATCTAACGAAACGGCCCGCATGAAGCGGGCCGTTTTTGTTTGCGTAGCGCTTACTCCGCTGGCTCCAGCTGCGGCATCGCATCGGTGATGGCGGGGGTGCCAGCCAATGCGGCGGCAAGCTTGTCCTGATCCAGCTCGTTTTCCCAGCGCGCAACAACGATGGTGGCGACTGCATTGCCAACGAGATTGGTCAGGGCGCGGCATTCCGACATGAAACGGTCGATGCCGAGGATGAGCGCCATACCGGCCACAGGCACAGCCGGGACGACCGACAAGGTCGCGGCCAGCGTGATGAAGCCCGCGCCGGTTATGCCAGCGGCACCCTTGGAGCTGAGCATGGCCACCAGCAGGAGCAGAATCTGGTCGCTCAACGACAGCGGAATATCTGTCGCCTGCGCGATGAAGAGGGCAGCAAGCGTCATATAGATATTGGTGCCATCGAGATTGAACGAATAGCCGGTGGGAATGACGAGGCCGACAACCGAGCGTTTGCAACCTGCCTTTTCCATCTTGTTCATCAGGGCAGGCAGAGCCGCTTCCGATGAGGAGGTGCCCAGCACGAGCAGCAACTCTTCCTTGATGTAACGGATCAGAGCGAGAATGGAGAAGCCGTTATAGCGCGCCACCGCACCCAGAACGACGAGCACAAAAAGCAGCGAGGTGAGGTAGAAGGTGCCGATCAGCATGGCGAGATTGGCGATGGAACCAATGCCATATTTGCCGATGGTGAAGGCCATCGCGCCGAAAGCGCCGATGGGTGCGGCTTTCATTAGGATCGACACCAGCTTGAAAACCGGTGCGGTCAGCACATGCAGGAAGTCGGTGACCGGCTTGCCGCGGTCGCCCACAAGCGCAAGCGAAATACCGAACAGGACCGAGAAGAACAGCACCTGCAGAATGTCACCTTCCGCAAAAGCGCCGACAATCGTCGTCGGGATGATGTTGCTGAGGAAGCCAGTAATGCTCTGCTCATGCGCCTTGGTGGCGTAGTCGGCCACGGCCTTTGGGTCGAGAGAGGCTGGGTCGATATGCATGCCAGCGCCCGGCTGCACGACATTGGCCACGACGAGACCGATAATCAGCGCCAGCGTGGAGAAGGTGAGGAAGTAGATCATCGCCTTGCCAGCAACGCGCCCCACCTTCTTCATGTCGGTCATGCCAGCAATGCCGGTCGCGACCGTCAGGAAGATGACGGGCGCGATGATCATCTTCACCAGCTTGATGAAGGCGTCGCCCAGCGGCTTCAGCTGCGTGCCAAGTTCGGGATAGAAATGGCCGAGCGTGATACCGGCGGCAATCGCCACCAGTACCTGAAAATAGAGATGCTTATAAAGCGGGATGCGGCCGCGCGGCTCATCCGCCGTGCCAGTCGGAACTGCAATCATTGTGTCCTCCATTTGGCTCAGTCTGGATCGCGTCCAGCCTCCCGAGCCTTTCAGTCCTGGATTTCAGCGGCGCTCAACCGCTGTTGGAGGTTCTAATTGCAATGTCCGTGCCAAGTTTGTGAGCGCGTACTTATCCGATTGAAAACTATGGATATTATACCATGGGCAGGGGTAGCGTTACTCAGTATTGTGCGAATTTTTACACATTCTTCTTTTCAATTTGTGCGAAATATCGCACATTGATTTGATGAACAAGTTGGTGTCCCCAATCATTGATGAAGCGGATCTGCGAGCCGCCAATCGCCGGGCCTGGGCTCTGTTTGCGCTCATCTGCGCCGTGTTCTTCGCGCTGGCATTCTGGCTGGTTGGCAACACGGCGCATGAGCGCGCCGTCGAGGACTTGAGCGAGCAGACGCGCATTGATGCCAATCTGAATACAGCGCTGCTGCGCGCTGTTCTCGACAAGCAACGCGCCTTGTCGCTTGTGCTTTCAAAGGATCGGGAGCTGGCGTCGGCACTTCTGGACAAGACGGTGGCGACGATAGACCCCGCAAACCGAAAGCTGGAGACGCTCGCGGATGGCACGCAGGCGGCGGTGATCTATCTGGTGGGGATGGACGGGATCGCGATTGCGGCCAGCAACTGGCGCGAGCGGGACAGCTTTGTCGGCAATGATTACAAGTTCCGGCCCTATTTTCGGGATGCCCTGACCAATGGCGGCGACGAATATTTTGCGCTCGGCAATGTGAGTTTCCGCCCCGGCCTTTATATCTCGCGGCGCGTCGATGGGTCTTCGGGCCCGCTCGGCGTCATCGTCGTCAAACTGGAATTCGACGATCTGGAGCAGGACTGGCGCAATGCGGGCCGTCCGACTTTCGTGACCGACGAACGCAACATCGCGCTGATAACCAGCCTTCCGTCCTGGCGCTTCATGACCATAGGCCGCATCGGTTTGGAACAGTCTCAATCTATTCGTGACAGTCTGCAATTCGGCGATGTGCCGCTGCAACCCTTGCCGCTATCTATGAAGGCGGTGGGCGAGGGCGATGTGCTTTTGATGAATGCGCAAATGCCCGGCGAGGGGCGCAGCACGCAGTTTCTGGCTATTCATTCCACGGTGCCGTCCACGCCCTGGCAGATGTACAGCATGGCGCCGACAAAGCCGCAGATTCCAGGCGCGGTGCGCGAGGCGCGGCTGATTGCCTTCATCATTCTGGCGGCCATTGCGACCATCGCCGGGATGTTGTTGCGCAGGCGGCAGAAGGTGGTGGCGCGCATCGCAGCGGCAGCGCGCACGCAACAGGAACTGGAGCAACGCGTAGAAGAACGCACCCGCGATCTCAGTCTTGCGCGAGACCGGCTGGAAGCTGAAATCAGCGACCACCATCGCACGGAATCCATGTTGCAGGGCGTGCAGCAGGATCTCGTCCACGCTAACCGTCTCGCCATTATGGGGCAAGTGGCGGCGGGTGTTGCGCATGAGATCAATCAGCCGGTCGCGACGATAAGGGCCTATGCGGACAATGCGAAGACGTTCATCGAACGAAAGCGGCTGGAGGCCGCAACCGAGAATCTCGATGAAATCGCCGCGCTGACCGATCGTATCGGCACTATCACCGGCGACCTGAAGGCCCTTGCCCGCAAGGGACGTTCACCTTCGGAGCCGACACCGCTCAGTCAGGTCATATCGGGCGCGCTTGTGCTGCTGCGCAGCCGTTTTTCCGGTCGGATGGATCAACTGGATATCGAATTGCCGCCGCCCGATCTGCGCGTTGTCGGACATTCGCTTCGGCTGGAACAGGTGCTCATCAATCTGTTCCAGAACGCGCTGGAGGCGGTGGAACTCAAAGGCAATGACGGACGCATCGAAGTGCGCGCAACAGAACAGCGCGAGACGGTGCTGGTCACCGTGTCCGATAACGGACCGGGCATGCCGCAGCATATTCGCGACAACCTGTTTTCGCCCTTCAATACATCGAAGGAAAAGGGCCTCGGCCTTGGTCTGGTGATCGTCAAGGAAATCGTCACCGATTATGGCGGAACCATATCTGCGGAAAGCAGTGCCGACGGCACAGTCTTCCGCGTCGAATTGAGAAAAGCATGATGAACCCTCCTCACTCCGTTATCCTGGTCGATGATGACAGGGCATTGCGCCGCGCCACCCGGCAGACACTGGAGCTTGCCGGTTTTTCCGTCGCCGATTATGGCAGTGCCGTGGACGCGCTGGCCGATGTGACGGCGGATTTTGACGGCGTGATCGTATCCGACGTGCGGATGCCGCAGATTGATGGGCTGCAATTTTTTACGCGGATCAAGGGCATCGATCCCGATCTGCCGGTGATCCTCATCACCGGTCATGGTGATATTCCGATGGCGGTTCAGGCCATTCAGGATGGCGCCTATGATTTTATAGCCAAGCCTTTTGCTGCGGACCGGCTGGTGCACAGCATTCGACGCGCCGGTGAAAAGCGCCAGCTTGTGCTTGAAAACCGCGCCTTGCGCGCCGCTGCAATCGACGCCGAAGGCGATCTGCCGCTGATCGGCCAGACGTCCGTGATGGAAAACCTGCGCCGCACACTGCGCGATATTGCGGATACAGACGTGGATGTGCTGGTAGCGGGCGAAACCGGCAGCGGCAAGGAGGTCGTGGCACAACTGCTGCACAATTGGAGCCGCCGTCGCAAAGGCAATTTCGTTGCGCTCAATTGCGGCGCGCTGCCGGAAACTGTGATTGAAAGCGAATTGTTCGGCCATGAGGCGGGTGCCTTCACCGGCGCGCAGAAAAAGCGGCTGGGACGCATCGAACATGCAAGCGGCGGCACGCTGTTTCTCGACGAGATTGAAAGCATGCCAGCCGCAACGCAGGTAAAACTGCTGCGCGTGCTGGAAATGCGGGAGATTACCCCGCTCGGTACCAATGAAATCCGCCCGGTCGATTTGCGCGTGGTGGCTGCCGCGAAGATCGATCTCGGCGATCCGGCGCAGCGCGGCGATTTTCGTGAAGACCTTTACTATCGGCTCAATGTTGTGACGCTATCGATACCGCCGCTGCGGGAGCGCCGCGAGGACATTCCGCTGCTTTTTGCGCATTTTTTGACGCGCGCGGCAAAGCGCTTCAATCGCGATGTACCGGTGGTTGACGCCGCCACGCATCGCCATCTGATGAGCCATGTCTGGCCGGGCAATGTGCGTGAACTGGCGCATTTTGCTGACCGGGTGGCGCTTGGCGTCTCATCTTCCAATGGCGTGGGCCGTTCCGTGGCGGATGATCAGGAACCTTTGCCGAAACGTCTGGAGCGTTATGAAGAAACGCTGATCCGCGAAACGCTTGCCGCTCATAGCGGCAATGTGCAGGAAACGATCAAGGCGCTCGGCATTCCGCGCAAGACCTTTTACGACAAGATGCAACGTCACGGCATTACCCGCGCTGATTATCGAGCCAATGACTGACGTCAGAGCGCGTTTCGATCCGATTGTATCAGATCGGCACTCTAACTGTTTGTTTTAACACACATCTTATCCGAAAACCGTTTCACACTTTTCGGGATGTGCTCTAAAATGAAGGAGAGCGGGTTCCTCCCCAAGAACCCGCTCTCCAGATGCATCGCCCCCCGCTTCGGTGCGATGCTTGTTTTGTCGGCCTAACTATTAGCTGTCTATATTTTTCTTGCAAGCAAAACGTTACACAGTTTTGCGGGAATTGCCGCCGGTCAATTCTTGCCGGACAAGGCGCTTTCCAGAAGCTTCAGCGCGCCTTCCTTGGTAAGCTCAATCGGGTTGCCGCCAGCCGTCGGATCAACGATTGCCATCTCTGCAATCAGGTCCTTGCGAGCGCTGTCCATCTCCAGCCCTTTGATGAATTCCGGCAATGTGTCCGGCACGCCGAGGTCCTTGCGCAGTTTCATGATGGCAGCGACGAAGCCGTCGAAACCGCCCTTGATACCGAGATAATCCGCAAGGCGTTCAATCCGCTTTTCGATAGCGGCGCGGTTATGATGCAGCACATAGGGCATGAAAACGGCGTTGGTCATGCCGTGATGGGTGTCGTAGAGCGCGCCAATCGGGTGCGACAGCGAATGGATCGCGCCGAGCCCTTTCTGAAAAGCGGTTGCGCCCATCGCGGCTGCGGCCATCATATTGGCGCGGGCTTCAATGTCGTTG
Source organism: Brucella sp. NBRC 113783 (assembly GCF_040372265.1). NCBI lineage: Bacteria > Pseudomonadati > Pseudomonadota > Alphaproteobacteria > Hyphomicrobiales > Brucellaceae > Brucella > Brucella sp. NBRC 113783. The sequence continues at coordinate 84,800 of NZ_BAABRX010000005.1, forward strand.
CCGTTGGCATAGGCCCGGGGCAGATTTTCGAACACAAGGCGGATACCTTCGAGAGCGATGCCATCCGCCATCGGGTGAAAGCCCGGCGCGCAATAAGCTTCAAGACAATGTGCCAGTGCATCCATGCCGGTGCCGGCAGTGATGAAAGGCGGCATGCCGGTGGAAAGTTCGGGATCAGCAATGACCGTGACCGGGAGCATTTTCGGGTGGAAAATGACCTTTTTCGTGTGCGTCGCTTCATTAGTCAACACGCCCGCGCGGCCCACTTCCGAGCCGGTTCCAGCGGTGGTTGGCACGGCAATCACCGGCGCGATGGCGTTGCTGTCGGCGCGGGTCCACCAGTCGCCAATATCCTCAAAATCCCAGACCGGGCGCGTCTGGCCCGCCTGAAAGGCGATCAGCTTGCCAAGGTCGAGCGCAGAACCGCCACCAAAGGCGATGACGCCATCATGTTTGCCGTCCTGAAAAACCTTGACGCCCGCATAGAGATTGCTTTCGACCGGGTTAGGCTTCACATCGGAAAAGACGCCATATTGCACACCTGCCGCATCGAGAACGGCCAGCGTGGAAGCAACCACGGGAAGTTTCGCGAGACCCGGATCTGTGACGAAAAGCGGGCGCGCGATACCTGCCGCCTTCAGAACAGCAGGCAGTTCCTTGATGCGCCCCGGCCCGAAAAGAACGGTGGTCGGGAAGTTCCATTTAGCGGTCAGTGTCGTCATATCGATTGCTTTCAAAGTAGGGCAGAACAGGGATCAGATCAGATTTTTTCACGTAGGTGGAAGGATTTAGGCCGGGTCAGATTGCCGTATCCGATGGGCGAAAGGGAAGCGCCTTTGCCGGTATCCTTAACGCCGGTCCAGACAAGGCCCGGATCGAGATAGTCGCAGCGATTCATGAAAACAGTGCCGGTTTCGATGCGGTCGCCGAGCGTTGCCGCGCGGTCAGTGTCCGTCGTCCATAGCGAAGCGGTGAGGCCATAAATGCTGTCATTCATCAAAGCGAGCGCTTCCTGATCGTTGCGTACCTTCATGATGCCGACGATGGGGCCGAAACTTTCCTCGCGCATGACGCTCATCTGGTGATCGACATGGGTGAGTACTTCCGGCGCGATATAGGGTGAGCCGGCGACGTCATTTTCAACTTTCATGTTCACATGCGCCTTGGCACCCTTGCGCAGCGCTTCGGCCTTCTGCTCGCGGATAAGATCGGCAAAACGCGCCTGCGCCATGGGGCCGAGCGTTGTACCAGCGTCCAGCGGGTTGCCGACGACATATTGGCGGGTCAGATCGATGAAACCGTCCACGAAACGATCATAGACATCTTCATGCACATAGATGCGCTCGATGCCGCAGCAGCACTGGCCCGAATTGAAGAAGGCACCGTCCACCAGATTGGCGACCGCATGATCGAGATTGACGTCCGGCAGGACATAGGCCGGGTCTTTGCCGCCAAGCTCCAGCCCCATGGTCATGAAGGTGCCTGCGGCAGCCTTTTCAATCGCCCGTCCGCCGCCGACCGACCCCGTGAAATTCACATGATCGACCGTGCCGGAAGCCAGCAGTTTTTCGGTGGAGGCATGATCCAGAACCACATTCTGGAAAACACCCTTGGGAAGCCCCGCCTTCTCAAAGGCTTGGGCGAAGCGCTCGCCCGCCAGAAGCGTCTGCGTCGCATGTTTCAGGATGACGCTATTGCCCGCCATCAGGGCTGGGATGATGGTGTTGACGGCAGTAAGATACGGATAGTTCCACGGCGCGATCACCAGCACGACGCCAAGCGGCACATGTTTGACATAGCGGCGGAAACCGTCCTTTGGCGCGGGGAGATAAGGTTCCAGCGCTTCCGCGGCAATATCGATCATATACTGACCGCGCTCCTGCACGCCGCCATTTTCGCCGCCATAGCGAGTCGGGCGACCCATCTGCCAGGCAATCTCCGGCACGATTTCGTCCTGCATGGCGGCAAGCGCTGCAAGCGCGGCACGGCAATAGCGCGCCCGCTCCGCAATGCTCAGTTCAGCCCAGGCGGCTTGTGCCGTTCGCGCCGCCGCAACGGTGGACTGAATGGCGGCTTCGCTCAAAAAAGGGCGCTCGGCATAGACCGAACCGTCGATAGGCGAGATGATTTTCGCAGTGCCGCTCATTGGGCAGGTCCTTCATAGCTCATTCTGGATATCCATGGACGGTCAGTAGCGCTCGAAACCGCGATGCAATTCCCAATCGGTGACGCGGCGGTCATATTCGATCTGCTCCCAATGGGCGGTGTGGACATAATGGCTGACCACCTCCTCACCGAGTGCTTCCTTCAGGAAAGACGAGTTCTTAAGCGCAAGCGCTGCTTCGCGCAGCGTGTAGGGAATTTCCTTCAGCTTCACCGCGCCATAGGCATCGCCGACAAAAGGTTCTTCCAGTTCAAGCTTCTCATCGATCCCTTGAAGACCAGCAGCGATCAATGCCGCAAAGGCGAGATAAGGATTGAGATCGGCCCCGCCGATGCGGCACTCGATGCGAATGCCCTTGGTGCCTGCACCACAAAGCCGGAAACCTGCGGTGCGGTTGTCCTCGCTCCACATGATCTTGGTGGGCGCGAATGTGCCCGCCTGAAAGCGCTTATAGGAATTGATGTAGGGCGCGAGGAAATAGGTGTAGTCGGTTGCATATTTCAGCTGTCCGGCCACCCATGACCGCATCAGCGGAGTCATCGTATGTGGCGCCTTCGGGTCAAAGAACAGCGATTCCTTGCCGTCAGCGCTCCAGATCGAATTGTGCACATGGCTGGAACTGCCAGCCTTGCTGTAATCATACTTCGCCATGAAGGTGATGCATTTGCCATGCTGCTCGGCAATGTCCTTCATCGCCGTTTTCATGATCACATGCCGGTCAGCCATTTCCAGCGCTTCGGCATAGCGCACATTCAGCTCTTCCTGACCCGGACCCCATTCGCCTTTCGAATTCTCAACCGGAATTCCGGCTGCGGCCAGTTGATTGCGCATGGCGCGCAGGACCGGTTCTTCCTTGGTGGTGAGGTGGATCACATAGTCCTGCACATAGGGCGAGGCCGTTTCCATGGCCTGCCAGTGCTTGTTGCGGGCGGTCTTGTAGGTCTCGTCGAAGAGATAGAATTCCAGCTCGGAGGCAAAATAAGCGCGATAGCCGCGCTCTTGCAGGCGGGTGAGCTGCTTCTTCAAAATAGCGCGCGGCGAATGGGCGAGATCGTCATGGTGATGGTCCTGCACGTCGCAAAGAACGAGGGCGGTCTTTTCCAGCCATGGCGCAAGCCGGATGGTGGAAAGATCGGGTTTCATGACGAAGTCGCCATAACCCTTGTCCCAACCGGCGGCTTCATAGCCGGGCACCGGTTCCATGTCGATATCGTCGGCGAGGAGATAGTTGCAGCCATGCGTTTCGTCATAGGCGGATTCCACGAAGAACGGCGCATAGAAACGCTTGCCGATCAGGCGTCCCTGCATATCCACGATGCAGGCCAGAATGGTGTCGATCTCTCCGGCGGAAACGGCTGTTTTCAGCGCGTCGAAAGTCAATTGTCCGGCCATTTATATGCCTGCTCCTCAAAGCATGAAAGGATAGACCGGGATCGGAGACTTTCCCGTAAGCCTCCGATCCCTCGCTGGTTCGTTATGTTCACCGTCAGCTGTAGCGATACGGCGCTCCGGCATTGCGCATGGTTTCCTGATATTTCTTCAGAATGGCCACGACCTTGGCGTTGCGCTCGCTCTGCTTGGAAATGTCGTCCCAGAACTCCTGTGCCGCATCTTCGATCTGCTTCCATTCCGATTCCGGAATGGTGGTCAGTTCCAGCTTGCCGCCGGTAGTGCGGTAATGCGCTTCGCCCCACCAGTACCAATGCTGACGGTAGTAGTGCGAGGAATCCATCGCCAGCTTGAAGAGCGCTTTCAGGTGTTCCGGTACGGCATCCCACTTTTCGGTGTTGGCGAAATAGGAACCGGCCCATGCGCCGTTGATATTGTTGGTGAGGTAGTACTTGTTGATATCCGCCCAGCCAACGGTATAGGCCTCGGTCGCGCCGCACCAGGCCACGCCGTCGAGTTCGCCGGTCTGGATGGCGACTTCAATATCTTCCCAGGGCAGCGTGACAGGCACCACGCCGAACTTGGTCAGGAAACGACCGCCTGTCGGGAAGGTGAAGACGCGAAGGCCCTGCAAATCGGCAACGCTGCGGATCGGTTTTGTGGTGACGAAGTTGCACGGGTCCCACGAACCGGCGCTGAGCCAGGTGACGCCGGGAATTTCCTTATAGGCTTCCTCCCAGATTTCGTTCAGCCCGTACCAGTTGAAGAGTGTCGGCACGTCGAGGCTATAGCGCGAAGCGAAGGGGAAATAAGCGCCGAACACCGCGACATCGACGGGCGATGCCATGGAATCGTCATCGCTTTGCGCGGCATCGATGGTGCCCGACTGCACGGCGCGGAAGAGTTCGCCCTGCGGCACCAGCTGGTCAGCGGTGTAAAGTTCAATTGTCATTTCGCCGTTCGCCGCCTTGTTGAAGGCGTCAATCGACGGCTTAATGACATGTTCGGCCAGTGCCGGGCCTGCATAGGTCTGCAATCGCCACTTGATCGGGCTTTGTGCTTTGACATAGGGCGTCGCAAGTGTGCTGGCACCCAATGCTCCAACCGTCGTCAGCCCGGCCTTCTTGAGAAAGTCACGTTTATTAAGCTTGTTATTCTCGCTCATGCCCATTCTCCCGTTTGTTTGAAGTTCACCCTTTCACATGAGCCGGGCCGGTCCATTCGGACTCTTGTCACCGGATTATTCGTATTTCCTCCATCGTTTCTCATCGCCCGGTATACCAGTTCGGCAGCCACAGCGCGATTTGCGGGAAAATCATCAAGATGATGATCGTCAGCACCATAAGGAAGAAGAACGGCACGATGGATTTGTAGATGTCGATCAGCGTGATTTCCTTGGGTGCCAGCGCTCGCATCATGAAGAGATTGTACCCGAAAGGCGGCGTGATATACGCAATCTGGCAGGTGATCGTGTACAGAATGCCAAACCAGATCGCATTGAAGCCGAGGCTCTTGACCAGCGGAATATAGAGCGGCGCCACGATCACCAGCATGGCCGTATCATCCAGAAACATGCCGAGCAGAATGAACGACAGCAGCATCAGGATGAGAATGGTCCACGGCGACAGATCGAATGTGCCAAGAAGGATCTTCTCGATTGCCTTGACGGCGCCCAAACCGTCATAAACCGACGAAAAGCACAGCGCGCCGAGAATGATCCAGAGGAACATGCAGGTGACGGTCAGGCTGTTGCGGGACGTCGTTTCCCACACCTGCTTGTTAAGACGCCCGGTGAACAGCGCCGCCAATGTGGCGAGCAAAGCGCCGACCGCCGCACTTTCCACCAGGCTGGTAATGCCCGTCAGGAACAGGCCCATCATCGCGCCGAAGACGACGAGTGGCAGCAGACCGGCGCGCAACACGGAAAAGCGTTCGCTCCAGCTGAATTTCTCCAGCTCTTCTTTTGGCAGGGCTGGTCCAAGTTCCGGGTTCAGGCGGCAGCGTATATAGATATAGATCGCGAAAAGTGCCGCCATCAACAGGCCGGGGCCGATGCCAGCCAGCCAGAGTTGCAGCACCGGCTGGCGAGCGATCATCGCATAAAGCACCAGCACGACGCTCGGCGGAATGAGAATGCCGAGCGAACTGCCCGCCTGTATGACGCCGGTGACCATGACCTTGTTGTAGCCACGCTTGAGAAGCTCCGGCAGCGCCACGGTCGCCCCAATGGCCATGCCTGCAACGCTGAGGCCGTTCATGCAGGAGATGATGACCATCAATCCGATGGTGCCGAGCGCCAGACCGCCGCGTATGCCGCCGAACCAGACATGGAACATGCGATAAAGATTGCTGGCAATGCCGGATTCCGACAGCATATAGCCCATGAACACGAAGAACGGCACGGTGATCAGCGGATACCAGTTCAGGACCGCGAAGGTCGCGTTGAACGGCATTTCAAACGAGCCTTTGCCCCAAAGGAGCAGGGCCGCCAGCGATCCGACAAAGCCGATGACGCCGAAAACCCGCTGACCGGTCATCAGCAGCGCCATCATTGTGGCGAACATGAAAAGTGTTATGAGTTCAGAGCTCATATATGATGGCCCTCCTCAATGGCCGGACCGGCAAGCGTGTCGATGGGCTGGCCGCGCAGCGATGCCCAGTCCTTGAAAAAGTTGGAAAGGCATTGCAGCAGCAGGAGCAAAATGCCGGTCGTCATGATGAGCTTGATCGGCCAGAGCGGAGGCGCCCAGGCGGTATAATTCTTCTGCCCATAGACGATGGCGTAATTCGTGGAAGAAATGCCGCCCATCACCATGACGCCGAGATAAAACACGATGAACAGAATGGTGATCAGGTCGGTCAGCGTCTTTTTGCGCGGGGGCAGACGGTCGAAAAAGAGGTCCATGCGGACATGCGCGCCCTGTTGCATCGCATAGGCGCCGCCGAGCAGATAATAGGCCGACAGCAGAAACTGCGACATTTCAAGGACCCAGTTGACGGGCACGCCGAAAGCAACCCGCGAGAAGGTGGAATAGAGAAGGCAAGCCGCCAGCACGAAAAGCAGATACATCGAAAAGCGCCCGACACGATAATTCAGCGCATCCACATATTTGACGAAAAGCCTGATCGGCTTGGGCATTTCCCTCTCCTTCAGTTCTTCGTTCCGTTCGGTTGCGCTGCGGGGCAAAGCGTCTCGCCAATCCGGCTAAATATCGGCGCCAGCCGCTCGGCCCATGCTCTTTGAGCCTTTGCATCGGCGATTTCGTTATTGCGGATTTCGATCATGGCGCAGGGCGCATTGCGCGGGCGCGCATGGCGCTCCAGCGTGTAATAGACGCGGTCGGACGGCGCATAAGGCTCGTTGACGCCGACATTGAGCGTTTGGTCCTGCTTGAGTGCGGCAATCAGCGGCGCTGCAACCCGGTCATCCGCATCGTGGATGATGCCGACATGCCATGGGCGCGATATGGCGCGATAGACCGGCGTGAACGAATGGATCGTGACCATCCATGACGGAAAGCCGCGTGCGGCGCGCGCCGCAATAAGCTGTTCGATCCGGGCATGAAACGGGCGATGCGACAGGTCGATGCGCGCGGTGCGCTCCAGCGAGTTCAGCTCGTGATTGCCGGGAATGACCGTCATTTCGCTGATTTCGGGGATCAGGTCCGGCGCATCAAGCGGGCGATTGCAATCGATCAGCAGGCGCGACAGACACGACTCTACGAGCGGCGCATCAAGCGCGGCGCTGAGATGTCGGGCAACCTCCACCGCTCCGGGATCCCAGGCGATGTGGGCACGAAGGGCATCCTCCCCCAGCCCCAGGCCGTCGAAACCGTCCGGCACATGGTTGGAGGCGTGTTCGCAAACGAAAAGCCAGGGACTTGACCCTGTTTCGTTGACGACAAAAACCGGCTCATGCGAAGCCGGGCGTTTCTTTCGCTCGTCCGCCATTTGGTTTGTTCCCCGCGCTGTAACTTATGTTACGTTTTTTAAAATTATGCGCTATTGCGGATTATTTGATACGTCGTATGATAATTTGTCAAACACAATTTTGCCCGAATTGAATTGGGCATCGGGATGGAAAATATCGTGCCGGAAAGCGCCCCGGAAAACACCAGCGTTGCCGAACGCATCAATGAACGGATCGATACGATGCCTGCCGGCGAACGGGCCGCAGCGCAGACTTTGATCGCCAATTATCCGATACTCGGATTGAAGACGGTGGCGGAATTTTCAGCGCAGGCGGGCGTCAGCTCGCCGACGATCCTGCGCTTTGTAAATCGGCTCGGTTTCCAGAATTATCCCGAGTTTCAGGCGCATCTGCAAAACGAACTTGCGGCGCAATTACAATCGCCGCACCACCGCAATGAAAATCCGGACAAAGCCCCCGATACGGCCTATCCGGCGGTAGAGCACACACAGGAAAATATCCGCGAGACATTCCGGCATCTTGGCGCCAGACAGTTGCAGCAGGCGGTGGCCGCACTGTCGAATGCCAAGGGCAATATTTATCTGATCGGGGGCCGGTTCACCGATCCCATCGCGCAATATATGACGGCGCATATGACGATCATCCGCCCGCAAGTGTTTCATCTCGGCGGTCAGGAAAGTGTCTGGCGCGACCGGTTGCTGGATATGGGAAAACGCGATGTGCTCGTCGTTTTCGACATTCGCCGCTATCAGGACAGCCTGTTGGGGCTGGCGGAAAAAGCACGGGCGCGGGGTGTCGAGGTTATTCTTGTCACCGACCAGTGGTTGTCGCCGATTGCCCGCGTTGCGCGCCATGTTCTGGCGGGTCGCACGGCGGTGCCCTCTGCCTGGGATTCGTCGGCGGCCCTGTTTGTACTGGCCGAAACGCTTATCCGCGAAATGACGCGCATGCTGGAAAAGGATAGCGCCGCGCGCATCGCAGAACTCGAAGGGCTGCGATAATTACTCCAGCCCGCATGCCCGCAGAAACAGCGCCGAGACTTCCTTTTCGATGCGCTCGAAATCCAGCGGAACGTCCTCGCCCACTTCCATCATGCTGCGCACCTGCGTTTCAAAATCGGCATAATGCTGCGTCACGGCCCAGATATGCATCTGGAACAACAGCGGATCGACCGGTTTGATGCGCCCGTCATCCACCCATGACTGGATCAGTTTGACCGCGCTGTGGGTGGCTGCGACATGCTTGTTCCAGTGGCGGCTGAGATAGGGCGCACCATTGGCGATTTCGGTGGTGAAAAGCCTCGATGCCTTGGGGTTCTTCTGGCTATAAGCGAGCTTGGCCCGGATATATTGGCGGATCACCTTGGCCGGGTCATCCTCGGCGCTGGCATCGAGGAAAATATCTTCCCACTGGTCGAGGATGAAGACGATGATGTCTTCGTAGAGCTCTTCCTTGCTGGAAATATAATAATGCAGCTGAGGCTTGGTCAGTCCGGCACGGTGCGCAATGCCTTGGGTCGATGCGCCGACCAGACCCTTTTCCGCGAATTCGTCAATCGCGGCAGTGCGGATCGCGCCGAGAATGCGCCGCCGGCGGTCGAGAACCTTGTCTCGCCCGGTCGGCTCGATATCGTCATTCTCGTCGTCGATAGTCATGTCTCTAACCGTGGTCGGGAGGGAAAGCCGCCGGGCATTCAAACAGGCGGGCGACTTTCCGTTTTCGTCGGGGGCTTACTGGCCCAGCTGCTTCTTGATGTCGAGGCCTGCGCCCTTGTTGACGAAGGCGTCGGTTGCAACCTTGCTCATGTCGAGTTCTTCGCCGCTGACGATGCCGGACTTGCGCGCCAGCTCGTAGAACGACTTGACGCGGTTCATGTCGATGGCGCCAATGCCCTTGGTCAGCGTGTCGCCGCTGTCGATGAGCTGCAGTTCCTTGAGATTGGCCAGTTCTGCGTCGAGCGTTTCCTTGCTCATATCCGCATTGTCCTTGAGGATCATCTCATAGGCCTTGCTGTGGTCGCCATACATGAAGTTGACCCAGCCTTCGATCGAAGCCGTCACAAAACGCTGCACGAGGTCGGGGTTCTTGTCGACCAGTTCCTGACGCGTCTCAATGGTGTTTGCGTAGGTATTGTAGCCCTGATCAGCGAGCAGGAACGTCTTGACCTTTGCGCCTTCCTTGGCCGCGTAAAGCGGTTCGGCGGTCGCATAGGCCTGCTGCACGGTCTTCTTGTCGCCGAGGAACTGGGCGAGGCTATAGCCATAGGGACGCAGCTGTTCGTCCTTGAAACCAAATTCCTTCACCAGCCAGGGCCAGAACGAGAACTGGCCGTCCTTGGAGATAAGGATCGTCGGTGCGTTCACCAGATCCTTGAAATCCTTGTATTCGCCGTCATGCGCCATCAGGGCCTGCGGGTCCTTCTGATAGAAGGCAGCCACAACCGTGGTCGGCACGCCATTGGCGACATTGTTGAAGGACAAAAGCAGATTGCCGGTGAGCAGGAAGTCGAGGCGGCCTGCGGCCAGCATCGGGCGGTTGTTGACCTGCGGCCCGCCCATCTCGATCTTCACGTCGAGGCCGTATTTTTCATAGGTGCCATCGGCGAGCGCCTGATAGAAGCCGCCATGACCGGCCTGCGCCAGCCAGTTGGTGCCAAGCGTCACCTTGTCGAGCGCAAAGGCCATCTGCGCCGAAAGGCCAAGCGAGAAAGCGGCGACTGCCACAAAGAGTGCTTTTTTCATTGGTTTCGTTCCCCTATTATCAGTTCGAAAGTGCCATGTCGGCGGTCCAGCCGCGTGTTTTACCGGGATTGAGCAGACCATAAGGGTCGGCCAGTTTCTTGAATTCGATCTGCACACTGTCGATCTCCTTCATGCCGCCATCCTCGATGGTATAGGCATGGGGATCGTAGATGTCGCAGCCGTCAACCTGTTCCAGCTCGCCGATGAGCTTATACATCGCGTCGCGGTCCTCGAAGCGCACCAGTGGCAGGCCGAAAATCTGCACTTCGCCTTCAAGGCGCGCCATTTCATGGTGCATATATTGCGTGTCGCCATAACGCTCGATCTGGCGATTGACCAATGCCGGGTCGAAGGGGCGCGGATAGGCGACCTGAAGATAGGTCCAGCCCGGTTCCGCCTTCAGCGCCTGAAGCGTGGTGTGGTTCCAGCCGCATTCATAGGCAGGCTGAAGGCCGGCCTTGTGCAGCTCGTCCAGCGTCATGGAGAACGACACCTGACCGTTGAACTCTGTGGCGAGCTCTGCGAACCGCTCGCGTTCTTCCGGCGCGATCATGGCGAAAACGGCATCCTTGTCGGATGGGAAAAGGTCGCCGAACTTGGTGTAGAAGCGCGCGAAGCGGCGATCCACGGTGGTCAGGAGATAGCAATCCAGGTTTTCTTCCAGCGCCTTGAGGCAGAAGTTCAGCGTTGCTTCATAGCTGTCGAAGAGCGCTGCGGTATGGATCCAGTCGGTCGCCTTGGTCAGCCCGATTTCCAGCTCCAGAATTATGCCGTTGGTGCCATAGGCATGCTGGACCTTGTGGATGTCGCGGCCCGTCAGCTCGATGATTTTCGGCTCCGGCTCGACGGTCAGAACCTTGACCGAATAGACATTGCCGTCATCGCGCAACATGCCATGTCGCAGTGATCCGATACCGCCCGAACCGCCTGAGAAGAAGCCGCCAATGGTGGCGATGCGACGGGTGGAAGGATACATCAACAGTTCTTGTCCGGTTTCGCGCACGGCGTCGTCAAGACGCGAAATGCGCGCGCCGCCTTCGACGCGCACCTTGCCCGGCTCGACGGCTATGATGCGGTCGATCTTGGTCATGTCGAGGATGATGCCGCCTTCAAGCGGAACGCACTGGCCGTAATTGCCCGTACCGCCGCCGCGAACCGTGATTGGTATGCGCAGTTTCGCGGCTGCCGCCGCCACACGGCGCACTTCGTCCTGATCCTTCGGAATGACGACGAGGTCGCCGACATAATGGCCGATATCTTCGGTCAGGATCGGGCTGTACCAGAAGTAATCGCGGGAACGCAGTTCGACCTGCTTGGGGTCGTCATAGATGCGGATGCCGTCGATTTCGGCGCGGAATGCGGCCCAGTCATAGATGCGCTGCGGGGCGACAGAATTCATGGGTTTCTCCCGTAAACATGGTCCGAGGCAACGCCGTCGCGCCAGACACGGCGGAGGGCTTGCGGACGGCTGATGAGATCATTGAGGTCTTCGGCATCGTGCCAGATGAAATTGGCGGCACCGCCTGCGGACAGCGCCTGCACGCGCTCGCTCCTGATCAGGCGCGCGGGCAGGGTGGTGATGCTGTCGAGCCATTCTTCCGGCTCCAGATGGCAGACAGGTGCCGCAAGGCGCAGGATCGCGAGCGGATCATAGTCGCCATAGGGGTAAAAGGCATCGCGTACATTGTCGGAGCCAAGCATGGTTTCCACACCGGCCAGACGCGCTTCTTTCAGCGGGGCCACACCACGAAGACGCGGCGATTTTCCGCCGATCCGGTCTTGCAGATAGAGATTGGTGGTGGGTAGCGAGACAAGCGCGACACCTGCTTGCGCGGCGGCATCCAGAATACGCGTGAGTTCATCCACTGTTCGCAGCGAAAGCGAGCAGGCATGGCCGCACAAAACGCGGCCCGCCATATGATGCCGTGCGCTCGCATTGACAATCAGCGAAAATCCGTCCGCTTCAACATCCAGACCTTCATCAACATGAAAGTCGAGATCGAGATCGTTTTCGACAGCGAGACGGAACATTTCCTCTATCTTGGCTGCAAGATCGGCATTGCGATAGAAAAACGCGCCAAACACACCGCCATCGGCCTTCACGTGGGTCGCAATGTCACTGCCTGCTTCCAGAACCAGATCGCCGTGAACAAGGGCCGCAAGTTGAAGATCAATGCGGTCTTTCCATTCCTGTCGCAATTCGTTGAGAACAGGCCAGGCGGTCGGAACTTCCGGGCTGGTCCAATCCACATGGCTGCGAATAGCGCCGACGCCCTGCGCAAAAGCCGCCTCAAGGCCGCGCGTGGCGCGGGTGCGGATGTCTTCGGCGTTCCAGTTCTGGCGGTCGGTGTTCATCAGGTCGATGGCATCGAACAGGCACTCGACCTTCGTGTCGCCATTCTGCGCGATGCGCTGGATGGTGAACGTCTTGTCGAGATGCACATGCACATCGGCCAAAAGCGGCGTGACGCACCCGCCGCCTGTCGCTTGCGACGACGTGATCGCGGCAATGCGTCCATGCTCGACGGTGATGTCGTGGCGGCCCGGACGGCCCGCGATGGCGACGCCATTCAACATATCAGCGGTCCCGGCGAATTTCGCTTTCGTGCCAGCGTCCTAGGACAAGGCGCGACAGCCAGCTGGTGATCAGGAAGATCACGATACCCAGCAGCGAAACGAGGAAAAGCGCCGCAAACATGCGCGGGATTTCATTACGGAAGCTCGATTCCAGAATACGCGAGGCAAGGCCGGTGCTCTGGCCTGCGGTGCCTGCGACGAATTCAGCCACCACGGCGCCGATCAGCGACAGGCCACCGGCGATTTTCAGGGCCGCCATGAAATAGGGCAGCGCGCTCGGGGCCAGCAGATAGCGCAGGCGCTGCCACGGCGAGGCGCGATAAAGCTTGAACAGATCGCGCAGATTGTGGTCGGCGCTGCGCAGTCCGATCACCGTATTGGACAGAATCGGGAAGAAAGCGACAATCCACGCGCAGATAAGCAGGGCCGAGAAAGTATCGCGCACATAGATCAGGATCAGCGGCGCGATGGCGATGACCGGCGTCACCTGAAGGATGACGGCGAAGGGGAAGAACGCCATTTCGATCGGACGCGAAAGCGCAAACACCATGCCGAGCAAAACGCCGCCAATGATGGCGCAGGCCAGCGAGATGAGCGTCAGCTTGACGGTGAACCACATGGAGGCCATCAGCGACGGGCCGTCCTTGAACAGCGTTTCGGCAATCAGTGACGGGGCCGGGATCAGGTAATGTGGCACTTCATAGAAGCGCACCAGACCTTCCCAGATGCCGAGCGCGATAATGATCGCCAGCGTCGGCATGAGAATGCGCAGCGTGCGTTCGCGTCGTGCGAGACGATCCTGTTCGGAATTGAGGACTGGCAGTTCGTTTTGCATCTGGTTCATTTGCATGTCCTCAGTGATCGATATCTTCAGAGGAAAGCGTCGCGGTCAGCGTATCGGAAACCTTGGCGCAATATTTCGCGTAAGAATCCGTGGTGCGGTAGTTTTCGGCCCGCGGATAAGTGCCGATGATGGGAATGTCCGCGACGACACGACCCGGACGCGCCGCCATCACGATCACGCGGTTGGAGAGATAGACCGACTCATAGACGCTGTGGGTGACGAAGATCACGGTCAGTCCGTGTTCCTGCCACAGCCGCAACACGTCATTATTGAGCTTGAAGCGCGTCATCTCGTCGAGCGCTGCAAAAGGCTCGTCCATCAAAAGCAGGCGCGGGCGAGTCACCAATGCGCGCGCAATGGAAACGCGCATTTTCATGCCTCCCGAAAGCTCCCGCGGAAAGGCATTGGCAAAACGCGACAGGCCAACCTGCGTCAGCACTTCTTCAATGCGGGGCTTGGCTTCCTTGCGCGAAACGCCGGAAAGCCGCAGCGGCAGATAGACATTGTCATAGACGCTGGCCCAGGGCATCAGCGTCGGCTCCTGAAACACAAAGCCGATATCCTGTGCGCCGGAAGGACCCTTGCCGGGCGCATGACCATTGACGCGAATTTCGCCAGCCGAGACCGATTCCAGTCCGGCGATCATGCGCAGCGCCGTGCTCTTGCCGCAGCCCGAAGGCCCAAGAAAGCTGACGAACTGGCCTTGCTCGATCTTGAGCGACATGTCGTTCACGGCCATGACGCCGGTGCCGTACTGCTTGTAGACGCCGTTGATGTCGATCAGTGGTGACTGGTTCTGCGAGTTGGGGGCCACGCTCATCGTCCTTACCAAGCGGGATTTTTGTCGAGCCAGGAGAGCGGCGCGCGCTCAATCTCGCCCAGCGCTTCAATCAGCCGGTCGGCAGCAAAATCGATGGTCTTGCGACCCTTTTCAGCGGTGGCAATCGATGCGTTGCCGGCTGCGCCATAGGCATTGATATCCTGCATCTGCCATGCGGGCTTGGCGCCGCCGCCAAGGCTGATGTGCTTGTATTCGTCGGCGAAAACTTCGGTCAGCGTGCGGAAATCCTGCGCCTTTTCCATCACCACCAGATCGGGATGCATTTCCAGCATCACCGATGTTTCCATGTCGCCAGCATGAATGCCATGCTTCAGGTCATGCTCGCTGTAAACGCCATCGGGCATGCCCAGGCCGAACCAGTTGAGGCAGAAGACCATCATATTGTGCTGCACGCGCAATTCGCGGGCGACAATGTCCATCACCGGAATATTGCCGCCATGGCTGTTGAACAGCACCATCTTGCGCACGCCGCTTGCCGCCACGCAGGTGCCTATCTCGCACCACATGCGGATGACAGTTTCGACTGAAAAGGTCAGCGTGCCGGGATAGCGCTTGTGTTCATTGCTCTTGGCAATGGCCTGTGTCGGCAGGAACAGAACCTTACTCGTGTCCGGCAAGCGTTTGATCAGTTCCGCCACCATGCCATCCGCGACGGCGGCATCCACGCACATCGGTAGATGCGGTCCGTGCTGCTCGATTGCGCCAACAGGCAACACCGCCACGAGCTTGTCGCGCTCAAGGCGCGAAAACGCCTCGCTCGTGTAATCGGACCAATATCGTTTCAAGGTGGCGCTCCAAATTTTGTCTTGAAGCAGCAACCTTACTAAACAATCTGACCGATTGGTCAAACTAAATGTTTAAAAATTGCGAGCCGCGTGCAATTAAGATGTGAATCCGTGGTAGATGCGCCACGCGACAGACCAGCACATGACTATGATGCGCGGAAATTTCCGGAGGTCCTATGGACGAGAGATGCATTATTATTGGCGCGGGCCATGCGGGCTCGCAGGCCGCAATCAGCCTTCGTCAGGAAGGCTATGCCGGAGACATCGTGCTCATCAACGATGAGACGGATATTCCCTATCATAAGCCGCCGCTTTCCAAATCCTATCTCAAGGCACCGGAGCATGGCGGCCTGGTGCTGCGTCCGGAAAGCGCCTATCGCGACAATAATATCGAGATGTTGTTCGGGCATCGGGTCGAAGGCGTATCGCTGACCGACCGCACGGTGACCCTTGATGACGGTCGCGTGCTGCACTGGTCTGATCTGGTCTTTGCAACCGGTGCCCGCGCGCGCGTTCCCGACATGCCGGGCGTCGATCTTGACGGTGTCGTCACGCTGCGCCGGATGGAAGATGCGCGCCGCATTGCTGGCCTCATGCCCACCATCAGCAATGTCGTGATCATCGGCGGCGGCTTCATCGGGCTTGAAATGGCACATAGCGCGATGGCGCTCGGCAAGAATACCGTGCTGATCGAGGCCGCGCCGCGTGTTCTTGGCCGCTCGGTCGCGACACAAATCTCTGCACATGTCGAAACGCGCAGCCGCGCCGCGGGAATTACGCTGCACACCGGGCTTGGTGTGATGGCAATCGAAGGCGAAAACGGTCGCGTGACCGGTGTAAAGGCAGCAGATGGGGCCGTGTTCCCGGCGGATATGGTTGTTATCGGCACCGGCGCGCTGCCCAATGTCGAACTCGCTGCCGCAGCCGGACTCGTCACCGACAATGGCATTGTCGTGGATGAAAAGATGCGCACATCAGCGGATCATGTCTACGCCATCGGCGATTGCGTGAGCTACGACCATTTTCATGCCGGTCGCCGCGTGCGGCTGGAATCGGTGCAGAACGCGACCGATCAGGCCAAGCATGTGGCCCGCAGCATTGTCGGGCGCGCCACGCCGTTCCGCGAAGTGGCGTGGTTCTGGTCTGATCAGGGCGACATGAAGCTCCAGACGGCAGGCCTGTCATTTGAAGCAGATCGTCATATTCTGTCAGGCAATCCCGATGATAATGCCTTTTCGATCTTCCATTTTGCCGGTGACAGGCTGGTGGCGGTTGATTCCATCAATCGCCCGGCCGACCACATGATCGCCCGCCGCCTGCTGGCGGCCGGGATCACCCCCACGGAAGCCGACATTGCCGCGGGTGCGCCGCGCCTGAAGGAACTTCTGGCCAGCGCCCCCAAATCATAAGGATCGTTCGATGAGCACTTTGCAACATTTGCTGCCTGCCGACATGGCGGCACCCTTCGCCGCCTATAGTCATGGCGTGAAGGTGCAAGCCGGTGCCGAACTGGTGTTCTGCTCCGGCCAGCTCGGTATCGCGCCGGATGGAAGCGTGCCCGAAGATGCGGCCGCGCAAGCCGAGCTTTGCTTCGAGAATATCCGTCGCATTTTGCGCGATGGCGGCATGGATCTTTCCAATGTCGTGCGCATCAACGCCTATGTGACGGATCGCGCCTATATGCGCCCCTATATGGACGTGCGCGACAGGCTGTTTCCGCAGCCAGCGCCCGCCTCGACGCTGATGATCGTTTCCGGCTTTACCCGCGAGGAATTCAAGGTCGAAATCGAAGTCGTCGCCGCAAGTTGATCTCTCGCGCGCATCTTATCCGAAAACCGCTTCGCGCTTTTCGGGATGCGCTTTCGAACTTTACGCGTGACAAGAAGGCGTATCGCCTTTGCATGAAATGGGTGGTAGGTGTGCGAGACTCCTACACTCCCTTCAGGCCTATTCATGTCACAATTTCAGTCTTCCGCTGCGATGCGGAAATCTTCGCCACGCTCGTCCCAACGCATGGCGGAAATCGCGCTTGCCATTGGTGGCTTCGGCATCGGCACCGGCGAGTTCGCCATCATGGCACTGCTCCCGGATATTGCCCGCGACCTCAACGTCACGATCCCGCAGGGCGGACATCTCATCAGTTCTTATGCACTGGGCGTGCTGATCGGCGCGCCGGTGCTGGCCGTCATCGGCGCGAAGCTCGACCGCCGCAAGCTCCTGTTCCTGCTGATGGGCCTGTTTGCCTTTGGCAATCTCGCCAGCGCTTTCATGCAGGATTATTCCAGCCTTTATATAATGCGTTTTATCGCAGGCTTCCCACATGGCGCTTATTTCGGCGTCGCATCGCTGGTTGCCGCATCGCTGGCCGAGCCGGGCAAGCGCGCGCAGGCGGTTGGGCGTGTCATGATGGGCCTGACGATTGCCACGCTGTGCGGCACGCCGCTGGCCACATGGCTGGGGCAGGTGGCGGGTTGGCGCGCCATGTTCGGCGCGGTCGGCCTGATCGCCATTCTGACCATGGTGATGGTGACGCTTTATGTGCCAAAGCTGCCCGCCGCAGAAGGCGCATCGCCGCTGCGTGAGCTGGGTGCGCTGCGCCGCAAACAGGTGCTGCTAACGCTTGCCATTGGCGCCATCGGCACGGGCGGGCTGTTTTCCGTCTTTTCCTATGTCGCCGCCACCGTGACGGAAGTTTCACATATCGATATGAAATGGATGCCGCTGGTCTTTGTCATGTTCGGTCTCGGCATGGTGCTGGGCAACATCGTCGGCTCCCGGCTGACTGACCGTTCCGTCATGGGAACCGTTGGGATCGTGCTGCTTTATGACATGGCGGTGATGCTGGCATTCCCGCTGCTGATGCAGCATCCGCTCACCGCTTTCCTCAATGTGCTTCTGGTCGGCGGCGGTTTTGCGCTGGTGCCTGCACTGCAAACCCGCCTGATGGATGTCGCAGCCGATGCCCAGACGCTCGCTGCGGCGCTCAACCATTCAGCGCTCAATCTCGCCAATGCACTCGGTGCATGGCTCGGCGGACTGGCAATTGCATGGGGCTATGGCTGGACATCGACCGGTACGGTCGGCGCGCTTTTGGCTCTGGCCGGTCTGGTTGTGTTCGGAATTTCGATGCTGCTGGATCGGGGAACTGCGACGACGCCTGCCTCACAGGAAAGCTGAACAGGTCGGCGCAAACGAAAACACCCGTCGCGGGAGGAGCGACGGGTGCTTATGGGGAAGACCGGACAATGGGGGGAGGAGGATGTCCGGTCTTTGGATCGCCAGGGAAAAATGGGAGGAGGAAACCCCGGCGATAACTCGTTTGAGCCATTGAATGCTCTGGAAACTATAAGGACCGCGCGGTTTGGAGGACGCGATCCTGAAAGAAGGCTGATGCCTTCGGATGGCGCTTTTCCCGCTGATTAGCGAGCAGCAGCCTTGCGTGCGACGAACGGAATTTCCGAAGGCAGGATGCCGAGGTCGTTCAGTTCACGTGGGCTCAGGCGGCTCAGTTCGTTTACGGTTGTACGGTAACGGCGCCAGTTGTTGTACGAGCGGATCAGGTTCATTTCTCTCACCTAGTAAAATCTATCTCTCTGTGTTGCAGACAGCATATAGGCTGGTGCGATCTGAAAAAGGAGAGCCAGATTTGCATAGCTGATGTGCAATTAAGCTTGGAGATTGCATGTTTTTTACGCAGATCGGTCATTATGTTATCACAATTGCCGTTCTCCATGGCCAAATCACCAAATTTGAGGCCGTAAAGAGCCTCCATCGCTATCATTTTCCGCATAGCTAGTGAAAATCTCCGATTTATACATGCATGTCGGCTGATCCTTGGGCGGCGGGCGCAATGGCTCAAGTTTTGTCGCAAAACTTCTGGAAATTGTCGGTTGAAGACTACAATTCTACATGACTCCCAAAGCGGATTAAGCTAAGGGATTTGTGTCGGGTGCCGAAGCATGCGTTTTACAAATGCTTTTTCACTGTCTGTCTGCGGGAGAGCGCCAATTGGCCGCCGAAGGGGAAATCGCCCGAAATCTCTCAGGTACAAGGAACCGCAGACGGGTAAGACAACTCTGGAAAGTCGGGGGAAACTCCGCGCCGAAGGTGTAAGTATAGCGCTTTGCTATGCGAGTCTCTCAGGCCTGAGACAGAGGGGCACGAAGCTACCGCATTTTGCGGAAGGCACACGTGCGACTCTGGAGTTGTTATGGGCGATACCGCACATTTGAATATCCTGCCTTTGCAGGACTTGCATGAACAGGCTGGCGCGCGCTTTGGCGGCTTTGCCGGCTGGAACATGCCGATCACCTATCCGCTGGGCGTCATGAAGGAACATCTCCATACGCGTGACCATGCGGGCCTTTTCGACATTTCTCATATGAAGCTGGTCGAAGTTTCCGGCAGCGATGCCGCAGCGCTTCTGGCGGAAACCTGCCCGCTCGACCCGACCGTGCTGAAGCCTGGCCAGTCGAAATACACTTTCTTCCTTAATGACAAGGGCGGCATTCTGGACGATCTCATCGTCACGCGTCTTGGCGACGACCGCTTCATGGTCGTCGCCAATGCGGGTAATGCCGAGGCCGATATCGAGCATTTGAACGAAGCCGCTTCCGGCAAACAGGTTACGGTCAATCCGCTCGACCGCGTATTCCTCGCCATTCAAGGGCCGGAAGCCGAAAGCGTTATTAACGATGCCGGTCTTACCGGTGCTGCCGATCTCGCCTTCATGAGCGGCTTTGAGCCGAAGCCGGGCTGGTTCATGACCCGCTCGGGCTATACCGGCGAAGACGGTTTTGAAATCGGCCTGCCTGCCGATGAGGCGCGCGCGCTGGCGACCAAGCTTCTCGCCGACGAACGCGTTGCGTGGATCGGCCTTGCCGCTCGCGACAGCCTGCGCCTCGAAGCCGGGCTTTGCCTGCACGGACAGGACATCACGCCGGAAACCGATCCGGTCTCCGCCGGTCTCACCTGGGCGATCACCAAGGCCGTGCGCGAGAAAGCCGCCTTCAACGGTGCCAAGCCAGTGCTCGACACTATTGCCAAGGGCGCTGCCGCCAAGCGCGTCGGCCTCAAGCCGGAAGGCCGGCAGCCGGTACGCGGCGGCGCAGACCTGTTCGATGAAAGCGGCCGCCAGATCGGCACGGTCACATCGGGCGGCTTTGGTCCCTCCGCCGGTTTCCCGGTCGCCATGGGCTATGTCGAGGCCAGCCTCGCCACGCCCGGCACACGTATTTTCGCTGAAGTTCGCGGCAACAAGGTTCCCGTTGACGTTTCGGCGCTTCCCTTCACACCGCATCGCTATCGCAAAGGATAATTTCCATGGCCAAAATCCTGTTCACCGAAGATCACGAGTGGATCAGCGTCGAAAACGGCGTCGCCACTGTCGGCATAACGATCCACGCACAGGAACAGCTGGGCGACCTCGTTTTCGTCGAGCTGCCGGAAGTCGGTCGCACCGTTTCCAAGGGCGAGGGCGTCGTGGTTGTGGAATCGGTCAAGGCCGCTTCCGACGTTTATGCGCCGGTTGACGGCGAAGTGGTGGAAGTCAACGAAGCCGTGTCGTCCGATCCGGCTCTGATCAATCAGGCTGCCGAAGGCGATGGCTGGCTGTTCAAGCTGAAGCTTTCGGATGAAGGCCAGCTTTCCGGTCTGCTCGACAAGGCCGGTTACGACGCTCTGGTAGGATAAAGCGATGACCCAGCAGGTTCTTCCCTTTGTTGCCCGTCATATCGGGCCGAGAATTGAAGACGAGCGCGCCATGCTGGCCGCGCTCGGCCTTCCTTCCATGGAAACCCTCATCACGCAGGCCGTTCCGGCGTCCATCCGTCTCAACCGCGCTCTGGATTTGCCAGCGCCGTTGAGCGAACATGCGGCGCTGGCCGAATTGAATGAAATCATGGGCCGCAACGTGGTGAAGAAGAGCTTCATCGGTGCGGGCTATCATGGCGTGCATACGCCGCCGGTGATCCAGCGCAATCTGTTTGAAAATCCAGCCTGGTACACGGCTTATACGCCTTACCAGTCGGAAATCAGCCAGGGCCGTCTGGAGCTGCTGTTCCACTTCCAGACGCTGGTTGCCGAGCTGACCGGCCTGCCGGTTGCCTGCGCCTCGCTGCTCGATGAAGCAACCGCCGTTGCGGAAGCTGTCGGCGTTGCCTGCCGTCATCATCGCGACAAGCGCAGCCGCGTGCTTCTGGCGGGCGATCTGCATCCGCAGACCGTCGATGTCGTCAACACGCGCGCCGAGCCGCTCGGCTGGCTGGTTGAAGCTGGCAGCACTGTCGATGACAACACCGCTGCGGTCATCGTGCCGTGGCCGGATACCAAGGGCGTTTATGGCAACTTCACCGGCGTTATCGCCGATGCAAAAGCCAAGGGTGCGCTGGTTATCGCCGTTGCCGATCCGCTGGCGCTGACCATCATGGAAGCTCCTGTCAAATGGGGTGCCGACATGGCTGTCGGTTCCATGCAGCGTTACGGCGTGCCGATGGGCTTTGGCGGCCCGCATGCCGCTTATCTCGCCGTGTCCGAGCCGCTCACCCGCATCATTCCGGGCCGCATTGTCGGCCAGTCGGTCGATGCGCATGGCCGCGCGGCCTATCGGCTGGCGCTCCAGACCCGCGAACAGCACATCCGTCGCGATAAGGCGACCTCGAACATCTGCACTGCGCAGGCGCTGCTCGCCAATATGGCTGCATCCTATGCCATCTGGCACGGTCCGGCTGGTTTGCAGGCGATTGCCACACGCATTGCCGCTCTTGCTGCCCGTTTTGCTGCCGGTCTCAAGGCCGCTGGTGTCGAAATCGCAGGCGAAAGCCTGTTCGATACGGTTTCGGTCAAGGTCGCCGGCAAGGCTGCGAAAATCGCTGACGAGGCCGACAAGGGCGGTCGTCTGCTGCGCATCATCGATGCCGACACGGTTGGCGTGACCTTCGACGAAACCTCGACCGAAGACGATCTTGCGGCACTCGCCGTTCTGTTCGGCGCGAAGGTAGTCGAAGGCGACGCGGTTCTCGTTCCGGGCAAGGGACGCGGTGAGGGCTTCCTGACGCAGGATGTGTTCCATTCGCACCGTTCGGAAACCGAGATGATGCGCTTCCTGCGTCGTCTGGCCGACAAGGATCTGGCGCTTGACCGCGCGATGATCCCGCTTGGTTCCTGCACCATGAAGCTCAATGCGGCGGCAGAAATGATGCCGGTGAGCTGGAACACGGTTGCGAACCTGCATCCCTTCGCACCTGCGGCACAGACCGAAGGCTATGCGAAGATGACGGCTGACGTCGAAGCATGGCTTTGCGAAATCACCGGCTTTGCAGGTGTTTCGCTGCAGCCGAATGCGGGCAGCCAGGGCGAATATGCCGGTCTCTTGGCCATCCGCCACTATCACCAGTCGCGTGGTGAAGGTCATCGCAACATTTGCCTGATCCCGTCGTCTGCGCATGGCACCAATCCGGCCAGCGCCTCGATGGCAGGCATGAGCGTTGTCGTGGTCAATTGCCGCCCGGATGGCGACATCGATATCGATGACCTCAAGGCCAAGGCCGAGAAGCATCGCGATAATCTTGCCGCCTTCATGATCACCTATCCGTCGACCTATGGCGTGTTCGAAGAAGGCATCAAGGCTTTCTGCGAAATCGTCCATGACAATGGCGGTCAGGTCTATTTCGACGGCGCAAACCTCAATGCACTCGTTGGCCTTGCGCGTCCATGCGATATCGGCGCCGATGTCTGCCATATGAACCTGCACAAGACCTTCTGCATTCCGCATGGCGGCGGCGGTCCGGGTGTCGGTCCGATCGGCGTTGCCAAACATCTGGTGCCTTATCTGCCAGGCCACGTTGATCTTGGTTCCAAGCACGCCGTTTCGGCAGCTCCCTTCGGCAGCGCGTCTATTCTGGTCATTACGTGGATGTATATCCGCATGATGGGCGGTGCAGGTCTTAAAAAGGCGACCGAAGCTGCGATCCTCAATGCCAACTACATCGCGCATCGCTTGAAGGACGCTTATCCGATCCTTTATACGGGCGCGCATGACCGCGTGGCGCATGAGTGCATCGTGGATACGCGTGTTCTCAAGGATAGCGCGGGCGTAACCGTGGAAGATGTGGCCAAGCGCCTCATCGACTATGGTTTCCATGCGCCGACCATGTCGTGGCCGGTTGCGGGTACGCTGATGATCGAGCCGACAGAATCCGAGCCGAAGTCGGAAATCGACCGTCTCTGCGACGCTATGATTGCCATTGCTGGTGAGGCGAAGAAGATCGCCGAGGGTGTCTGGCCGCAGGATGACAATCCTCTTGCCAACGCACCGCACACGGCAGGCGATACGCTGGCCAGCGAATGGACGCATCCTTACACCCGTGAGGAAGCGGTGTTCCCGGCCATTGCCTTGGGCGGCGAATTCGACGCCACGGCAAAATACTGGCCGCCGGTCAGCCGCGTGGACAATGTCGGCGGCGACAGAAACCTCATCTGCTCGTGCCCGCCGGTTGCAGCCTACGGTTGATTGCCAGTTGGATGACTGAAAACACGAAGGCGCCGCAGAAATGCGGCGCTTTTTTCTGTCCGGTTTGTTGGGGTTTTCAGAAAACGCCGCTTTTGCAATTATCTGCTGATCGCAAATAGAAGAAAACATATCGGACGGATTTATCATGAAGATAATAGTTTTAGTCTTGTCTCTCTTTCCGATCTTTATCGGCTTTTCTTCCAGAGCGGCGTTCGCGAAGGATAATGCTGCCAGATTAGAATCCACATTACAGTGCTGGCGCTACGGCGAGAAATTGTGTTGTTTTGATCATTACGGTGAGAATGTATGCTTCCCGAGAATGTGAAGCATTTATTATAATTCAAATATTGAAGCTCTACTGCGGTGGAGCTTCTTTTATTTGGCGCTACAGGAATTCAGGCAAAAAAAGAGCCGGACTAGGAAGTCCGGCTTAGTTATGAAGGTGCCACTTGGGCAAACCTCCAGAGGGGAACACTTACCGCGCGCAATGGGAGGAGGCACAGCGGTAAGTAACCCCGATATGGATCAGTCAGCCGCATTGTTCAACCCCTTAGTCGACTTTTTTTGTCGATTTCGGAAGATTATGAACTTTTTCACGGGTTTATGATCGCGCTACCGCAATGCAAACGGGGGTTGTGTTTCATTTCGGTTCAGGTTGCGGCACAGAAAAATTCAAAATCTTTTCCGTGGGATAGGGCGTGAGTCGCCCCGGCCTGTCTGCCGCGGTTCGTCAGCCGTGCCTTAATTGCTCCCATAAACGCATGAAATCGTTAGAATAATTCTAAAACATTCCTAGCGTGGTCATGTTCATTTGTCTTGCAGTGGGTGTAAGCTAATTATAAAAGGTGACCAATTGACGAAGGCTTAGGCTGATCGAGAACTGGTCAAAAGGGGCGGGCCGGTTTCTCTGTCTGTTTGGATAGAACGAAATGCTCGTACCGTTTCTCATCATGTTCCGCGAAGGCGTGGAGGCAGCGCTGATCGTTGGTATCATCGCGAGCTATCTGCATCAGACGGGACGCAGCGCCTGGATACCCGTTGTCTGGATCGGCATTCTTCTGGCGCTTGCCATGTCGCTGACCGTTGGCGCGATCCTGCAAATTCTGAGCGCAGAGTTTCCGCAAAAGGCGCAGGAACTGTTCGAAGCCATCATTGGATTGATCGCCGTTTTCGTGCTGACTTCCATGGTGTTCTGGATGCGCAAGGCAGCGCGCTCGATCAAGGCCGAGCTGCATCATTCCATCGACGCTGCTTTTGAAACGCCGACGCATAAGGGCGTCGGCCTTATCCTGATGGTGTTTTTCGCTGTTGCCCGCGAGGGGCTGGAGTCGGTCTTCTTCCTGCTGGCCGCATTCCAGCAAAGCGAAGGCGCTGCCGCCCCGCTCGGTGCGCTTCTGGGTGTGCTGCTTGCCGCTGTCGTCGGCTATGCCATCTTCAAGGGTGGTTTGAAGCTCAATCTGCGCCGTTTCTTCCGCTGGACTGGCGTTTTCATCCTGATTATCGCCGCCGGTATTCTGGCCAATTCGGTGATGGCGTTGCACGAAGCCGGTCTCTGGAACCATTTCCAGACGGTGGTTTTCGACGCAAGCGACATTCTACCGCTGGACAGCACGCTCGGTTCGGTTCTGGCCGGTATCTTCGGCTATATCGCAACGCCGACGGTTAGCGAAGTCGTGGCCTATGTCGCCTTCCTTGTTCCAGCACTCGTTCTTTTCCTGATGCCATCCTCCGCGCCTGTTCAGGGCGCTGAGGCCAAGCATAGCGCTTAGTCGAAGAGATTTTTCATGACGAACCCTAAAGCCACCGAACCTTTCTCCCGCAATCTGGTTCGCATCGGGCTGGTGCTGGCCGTGCTGCTGCTCGTGGCGGCGGGGGCGGCCTTCTATTACGCCTCCCGCGTTTCGGACAAGGCGCGCCATGCCGATGCAGAAGGCAAAATTCAGGTGGCGATCAATGCCAAAAGCTGCGAGCCGAACGAGTTGTCCGTTCCGGCGGGCCGCTCGGTGTTCGAGATCGTCAACAAGTCCGACCGCACCGTCGAGTGGGAAATTCTGGATGGCGTCATGGTGCTGGAAGAGCGCGAAAATATCGCGCCCGGTTTCAAGCAGACAATCACGGCAAAGCTTGCGCCCGGCGAATATCAGATCACCTGCGGCCTGCTGTCCAACCCGCGTGGCAAGCTGACGGTGACGCCGTCCGCTGCCAGCGATGCCGAGAAGGGCAAGAAGCTGCCACTGACCGCCTTCATCGGCGCGCTGGCGGAATACCAGATTTATCTTGCAGCAGAAGTGGCTGAATTCCAGAAGGAGACAGGCGATCTGTCGGCTGCTGTCACCAGCGGCAATCTGGAAGCAGCGCAGGCAGCCTATGGTCCGGCCCGCGCCGCCTATGCCCGCATTGCGCCGGTTTCCGAAGCCTTCTCCGATCTCGATACGGCCATCAATGCGCGCGCTGATTATTTTGAAAAGCGTGAGCAGGATGCTGCTTTTGGCGGCCTGCATCGTATCGAATACGGGCTGTTCGAGCAGAAATCGGCAGACGGTCTGGCTCCGGTCGCGACTAAGCTGGCGCAGGATGCCGGTGCCTTGAAGGAGCGTATTCGCGCCCTGCGCATTTCGCCGGATCGCATGCTGGCAGGCACTGCATCGGCGCTTAATCGCTTTGCTTCGACGGCGGGCGAAACGGGTGAAGACCGCTATGCCCACACCGATCTGCACGCATTCGCCGGTCTCGTTGAAGGCGCGGCCAAGACGGTGGATGTGTTGCGTCCCATCGTGGACAAGGTCGATGCGAAGGCATTTGAAGGCATCGACAAGGAACTGGCTGCGGTGAACGCTCTTTTGAGCGCCAATGCCGAAGGCAATGGTTTCAAGACCTATGACAATCTTTCGTCTGATGAAAAGGCGAAGATCAAGGACGGTGCCGCTTCGCTCGCCGCCCAATTCTCTAAACTCCGCGATCAATTGGGAGTGGATTAATGACCAAGAAATTTTTGAAAACCGATAATCCTGTTTCACCTTCACGCCGCGCATTGCTGCTGGGCGCTGGGGCAACCGGCGTTGCCGGCGCGGTGGCGGGCGTGTTGAACCCGCAACCGGCCCATGCACTGTCTTCCGACAGCGTGACCAACGCGCCGGAAAGCGACAAAATTCACGAAAGCCAGCCGTTCCATGGCGTTCACCAGCCGGGCATTGTCAATGCGCGTCCGGCGGCTGGCCTGGTTGCCGCCTTCGATGTTCTGGCGCGGGATCGCGGTGAACTTGAGCGCATGTTCAAACTCCTGACCGAGCGCGCTGCCTTTCTCATGAAGGGCGGCGAGCCGCCGGTGCTCGACGCAAAATTTCCGCCGTCTGATTCAGGCATTCTCGGCCCGACGGTGACGCCGGACAATTTGACGATAACGGTCGCGCTCGGCAATTCGCTGTTCGATGACCGTTTCGGCCTGAAGCCGATGAGACCGAAGCGCCTTCAGCGCATGACCGGCTTCCCCAACGATGCCTTGCAGAAGGACATCTGCCATGGCGATCTGATGATCCAGTTCTGCTCCAACACGCCGGACACCAATATTCACGCGCTTCGCGATATTATGAAGAATATGCCGGACTTGCTGATGGTGCGCTGGAAGCAGGAAGGCACTGTGCCGGTGCAGCCGCCGCATTCGCCGAAAGCCAAGGAAAGCGCGCGTAACTTCCTCGGTTTCCGCGATGGGTCGGCCAATCCGGATGCATCCGACAAGAAACTGATGCAGCAGGTTGTCTGGGTGCAGAAGGAAAGCGACGAGCCGGATTGGGCCGCCAATGGCAGCTATGTCGCGGTGCGCATCATCCGCAATATGGTGGAGCGCTGGGACCGCACGCCATTGCAGGAGCAGGAGACGATTTTCGGTCGTCGCAAGGATAGCGGTGCGCCGTTCGACGGTAAGACAGAAGCCGATGTGCCGGATTTTGCCAAGGATCACGATGGCAAGGTCACGCCGATGGATTCGCATATCCGTTTGGCCAATCCGCGTGATGCCAAGGCGCATGAGAACCTGATCCTGCGCCGTCCGTTCAACTATTCGAACGGTGTCACCAAGTCGGGCCAGCTCGATATGGGGCTGCTGTTCATTGCCTATCAGGCCAACCTCGAAAAAGGTTTCATCACGGTCCAGAACCGCCTCAATGGCGAGCCGCTGGAAGAATATATCAAGCCCATCGGCGGCGGATATTTCTTCGCGCTGCCGGGCGTGACGGACGATCAGGACTATTACGCGCGTGGATTGCTTGCGGCGAGCGGGCCGCAAAACGCCCGCGGGTGAGGTGGAGGCATTTCCCCCACAACTGCCCAAGCTGTTTGGAGAAATGCACAAACAAGATGACAGAGCGTTTTGACGGTTGAGGCCGGAGCGCTCTGTCCATCATCATGGAGAGGCTAAACATGAAGTATCGTCTGCCCCTGTATGTTTCTGGGCTTGCTTCGGCTTGCGCCGTCGCGCTCTCGCTCAGCTTCGGCGCTGCCAAGGCCGAGGTTTCGCCGCTGGATCTCGTCCAGCCGATTGCCGACTACAAGGTCTATGTGCAGGAGCACCTCGACATTCTGGTGAAGGACACCAAGGCTTTCACGGATGCGATCAAGGCTGGCGATCTGGCGAAGGCCAAAGAACTCTATCCGTCCTCGCGCGTCTCCTATGAAAAGATCGAGCCGATTGCCGAACTTTTCGCGGATCTCGATGCATCCATCGATAGCCGCGCCGACGATCATGAGAATGGCGAGAAGTCGGAAGATTTCACCGGCTTCCACCGCCTCGAATATGGCCTGTTCGCACAGAACACGACCGATGGCCTGACGCCTTTTGCGGACAAGCTCTATGCCGATGTTCTGGAACTCCAGAAGCGTGTAAAAGACCTGACTGTTCCGCCCGAAAAGGTCGTGGGCGGTGCAGCCGCACTCATGGAGGAAGTGGCTGCTGGCAAGATTTCCGGCGAAGAAGACCGTTACAGCCACACCGACCTTTGGGATTTCAAGGCCAATGTCGATGGCGCGCAGAAGATTGTCGAGTTGTTCAAGCCGCTGATCGAGAAGGAAAATCCTGACCTGATCAAGAAGGTCGAAGCCAACTTCAAGACCGTTGACGATATTCTTGCCAAGTACAAGAAGGGCGACGGCTACGAAACCTATGACAAGCTGTCGGAAGACGACCGCAAGGCGCTTGCCGGTCCGGTGACGACGCTGGCCGAAGACCTGTCCACGCTGCGCGGCACGCTTGGCCTGAACTAATCCGTTCCAGTAATGGAAAATGAAAATGGCGGGCAATGCCCGCCATTTTCTTTTGGTCAGATCGCGCCCGGATAGACTCTGACGGGGCGATTGTCCTTGACGGATTCCATCACCACGAAGGTCGATGTGCTTGCCACATTGGGCAGGCTGGAAATCTTCTCGCCCAGCACTTCGCGATAGCGACGGATATTTGGTGTACGCACTTTCAAAAGATAATCGAACGAGCTCGCGATCATGTGGCACTCTTCCACCTCGCGTATCTTGCGCACCGCCGTGTTGAAGGCGTTGAGCGCCGCCTCGCGTGTGTCGGACAGTTTGACCGTCGTGAAGGCGATGTGATCGATGCCAAGTTTCTCCGGATCGATAGCCGCGCGAAAGCCCAGAATATAGCCTTCATCGACCAGCCTTTTCAGTCGCGCCTGACATGGCGTCTTGGAAAGACCGACCTTTTTAGACAGCTCGGTTACCGGAATTCTGCCGTCTTCGCTGAGAACTTCCAGAATGCGCCGGTCGAACTGATCCAGATCGTCTATAGACTCTATCTTTCGCATTCATTTTGCCTTTATAGATCGCGATAATAAGATCGTTTTTCCTTTATATGGTTCAAATCAAGGCAGAATGCAATTTGCGCCGATGATAGTGTGCACCCAAATAAAACAGAGGTAAACTGGGCGTTACGCCCGGGCCTGTTCTCTTTTGCGAGCCTTGCACCATGACCGATAAAATTCCAGCTCCCACAAATCCGGTTTTCCAGAATTTTGCGCCGCCGATCCGCGAGCAGAGCGCTCTGCGTCAGATCATCACGAGCGCCTATCGTCGTTCGGAAGCGGAATGCGTGACGGCTCTGGTTGAGCAGGCGACACTGCCGGATGAAACCCGCAAGGCGGTGCGCGCAACGGCGCGCAAGCTGATCGAGGCGCTGCGCGCCAAGCACAAGGGCACCGGCGTTGAAGGTCTGGTGCATGAATATTCGCTGTCGAGCCAGGAAGGCGTGGCGCTGATGTGCCTTGCCGAAGCGCTGCTGCGTATTCCAGACATGGCGACCCGCGACGCGCTTATTCGCGACAAGATTTCCAACGGCGACTGGAAGTCCCATATCGGCGGCGGTCGCTCGCTGTTCGTCAATGCTGCCACCTGGGGCCTCGTCGTCACCGGTAAGCTGACCAACACCGTCAATGATCGCGGCCTTTCGGCTGCGTTGACGCGCCTGATCGCCCGCTGCGGCGAGCCGGTTATCCGCCGTGGCGTCGATATGGCCATGCGCATGATGGGCGAGCAGTTCGTCACCGGCGAAACCATTGATGAAGCGCTGAAGCGCGCCAAGCCGCTCGAAGAACGCGGCTTCCGTTACTCCTACGATATGCTGGGCGAGGCCGCGACCACCGCTGCCGACGCCGAGCGCTACTACAAGGATTACGAAACCGCCATTCATGCCATTGGCCGCGCTTCCGCTGGTCGCGGCATCTATGACGGCCCCGGCATTTCCATCAAGCTTTCGGCGCTGCATCCGCGTTATGTCCGCTCGCAGAGCGAACGCGTCATGGGTGAATTGCTGCCGAAGGTGAAGGCACTCGCGGCCATCGCCAAGTCCTACAATATCGGTCTGAACATTGACGCCGAAGAAGCTGACCGTCTGGAACTGTCTCTCGATCTGTTGCAGAGCCTGATCGAAGATCCGGATCTGGCCGATTGGGAAGGCATCGGCTTCGTGGTGCAGGCCTATGGCAAGCGCTGCCCGTTCGTGCTCGATTTCATCATCGATCTGGCCCGCCAGAACAAGCGCCGTGTCATGGTGCGTCTGGTGAAGGGCGCTTATTGGGACGCCGAAATCAAGCGCGCGCAGGTGGACGGTCTGGAAGACTTCCCGGTCTATACCCGCAAGGTGCACACCGACGTTTCCTACATTGCCTGCGCTCGCAAGCTGCTGGCGGCAACCGATGCCGTCTTCCCGCAGTTCGCGACCCACAATGCGCAGACGCTGGCGACGATCTATCACATCGCCGGCCAGGATTTCAAAACCGGCAAGTTCGAATTCCAGTGCCTGCACGGCATGGGTGAGCCGCTTTATGACGAAGTTGTCGGCCCGTCCAAGCTTGGCCGTCCGGCCCGCATTTATGCGCCGGTTGGCACGCATGAAACACTGCTGGCCTATCTGGTGCGCCGCCTGCTCGAAAACGGCGCGAACTCATCCTTCGTCAATCGCATTGGCGATGAAAATGTGTCCGTTGATGAGCTGGTCGCCGATCCGGTCGAGGTCGTGCGCTCCATGGCCGTCGTCGGTGCGCGCCATGACCAGATTGCGCTGCCGGAAGGTCTCTATGGCGCTCGCCAGAATTCCGCCGGTTTCGACCTGTCCAACGAAGTGACGCTCGATGCGCTGAGCAAGAAGCTTGAAGCGACGGCAGATCGCAGCTGG
The DNA here is from genome assembly GCF_040372265.1 of Brucella sp. NBRC 113783. Classification (NCBI taxonomy): domain Bacteria; kingdom Pseudomonadati; phylum Pseudomonadota; class Alphaproteobacteria; order Hyphomicrobiales; family Brucellaceae; genus Brucella; species Brucella sp. NBRC 113783. The sequence goes on from NZ_BAABRX010000005.1 coordinate 116,253, forward strand.
ACGTCCGAGCCGCAGGTTGCAGGCGTCAAGGTAAAGGGCGCAAGCCGCCCGGTTCTCAACCCCGGCGACCACGAAGACGTTGTCGGCACGGTCACGGAAATCGACGCCGCTGATGTTGCCAAGGCGATGGCCATTGCAAAGACGGCGACTGCAAGCTGGTCCGCCGTTGCGCCCACCGAACGCGCCGCTTGCCTTGATCGCGCTGCCGACATCATGCAGCGCGACATGCCGGAACTGCTCGGCCTCGTGATGCGTGAAGCGGGCAAGTCCATGCCGAACGCCATTGCCGAAGTGCGCGAAGCCATCGACTTCCTGCGCTATTATGCCGAACAGACCCGCCGCACATTTGGCGTTGCGCATAAGGCGCTCGGTCCAATCATCTGCATCAGCCCGTGGAACTTCCCGCTCGCTATCTTCACCGGCCAGATTGCAGCCGCGCTTGTCGCTGGCAATCCGGTTCTGGCGAAGCCTGCTGAGGAAACGCCGCTGATCGCAGCGCAGGGCGTGCGTATCCTGCACGAAGCCGGTATTCCCGCTGACGCGCTTCAGCTCCTGCCGGGCGATGGTCGCATCGGTGCGGCACTGGTTGCAGCGTCGGAAACCTGCGGCGTGATGTTCACTGGCTCGACGGAAGTTGCGCGACTCATTCAGGCGCAGCTTGCTTCGCGCCTGCTGCCAAACGGCAAACCGATCCCGCTGATCGCCGAAACCGGCGGCCAGAACGCCATGATCGTCGATTCTTCGGCTCTGGCCGAACAGGTTGTCTTCGACGTGATCGCTTCTGCCTTCGACAGTGCCGGTCAGCGCTGCTCGGCGCTGCGTGTGCTTTGCCTGCAGGAAGATGTGGCCGACCGCATTCTGGTCATGCTCAAGGGCGCGCTGCGCGAATTGTCCATAGGGCGCACCGACAAGCTGAAGGTTGATATCGGCCCGGTCATCACCGATGAAGCCAAGAGCATCATCGAAAAGCACATTCAGGGCATGCGTGAGCTTGGCCGCAAGGTCGAGCAGCTTCCGCTGGGACCGGAAACGGCCAAGGGCACCTATGTTGCGCCGACCATCATCGAAATCGAAACGCTGCGCGATCTGAAGCGTGAAGTGTTCGGCCCGGTTCTGCATGTGGTGCGCTACAAGCGCGACGACATGGAGCGCCTGATCGATGATATCAACGCCACGGGCTATGGTCTGACCTTCGGTCTGCATACGCGCCTTGATGAAACCATCGCCAATGTCGCCGACCGTATCCGCGTCGGTAACATCTATATCAACCGCAACGTCATCGGTGCGATTGTCGGCGTTCAGCCGTTCGGTGGCCGCGGCCTGTCCGGCACCGGCCCGAAGGCGGGTGGTCCGCTCTATCTCGGACGTCTGGTTGATACCGCTCCGATCCCGCCGCGCCATAGCTCGGTACACACCGATGCAGCGCTCAAGGATTTCGCGAAGTGGCTTGGCCAGCGCGGCATGAACGATCTGGCGCAGGCAGCGCGTGAGACGGGCAGCGTTTCGGCGCTCGGTCTCGATATCGAGCTGCCGGGTCCGGTTGGTGAACGCAACCTCTATGCGCTGCATCCGCGTGGTCGCATCCTGCTGGTGCCGCAGACCGAGATAGGTCTCTATCGCCAGCTGACAGCAGCGCTTGCCACCGGCAACACGGCGGCAATCGATGCGGCTTCCGGCTTGCAGGCCAGCCTGAAAGACTTGCCAGCCAGCGTTGCCGCCCGCATCGGCTGGAGCAAGGACTGGCAGGCGGATGCGCCTTTCGCCGGTGCACTTGTCGAAGGTGACAGTGCGCGCATTCTTGAGGTCAACCAGAAGATCGCGGGGCTGCCGGGACCATTGGTTCTGACGCAGGCCGCATCGACGGAAGAACTGGCCGCCAAGGACGATGCTTACTGCCTCAACTGGCTTTTGGAAGAGGTCTCGACCTCGATCAACACGACGGCTGCAGGCGGCAATGCCAGCCTGATGGCAATCGGCTAACCGGTCTCGCTCTTGAAATTGAAAAAGGCGGCTTTCGAGCCGCCATTTTCTTTTTCATAGCTCCGATGCTCAATCCACCACGCACGATATGCAATGCCGTCCCTGGCATTGGTGCAGCGGATGATCAGAAGAGAATTGCGGGACCATAAGAGAGGCTCCGGATTTCCGGGGCTTTCTTTCAGATATATTGGATTTCCCAGGGAGTTGCTACGTCAGGTGTGAAGTAAACAACCTCATCTTTTGCAGCGCTGGAAAGATACAGAGAAGCGCTTCCAGCATTCGTGATGATCGTTTTGTTGTTAGCGTTGTACTTAAGTTCCACAGGTGACGCAAAATCGGGCTTGGCAGCCCTTAGGATGGGGAATTCTTTGGGGTCACTGGAGAATGAAATCAGATGTACCCCAAGAGGCTCCATTCTTAGAATGAAGACATTTTCATCCGGGGTTACTGGAACCAAAGCCCAAGTCTCGTAAATAGTTTGACTCTGGTATCCACCAATATCCAGTGTTACGTCATACGTTCCATCTCCCACTGGCCCGCTCCCGCAGACCAAATAGCTTTCATTTTCATTATCGTATATTTTCACTTTTTTGTACATAATAACTCTATTGATTTTGTTAAATTTTGTCTCTTTATACGGATGTTTTTCATGGAATTATACTGACAGTATTGCCGGTTCTGTTTTCATCATCTGCAAGATTGGGTTATCACGCAGGAAATCGAGTTGTAGCTCGGGATGATTTTTGAAGCAGCCCCTTCGCAAGGGGCGGGGTTGCCATCTCATGGTCGCAATAACGTCTCACGCCGTAGGCAGTTAGGAAGATCGTTGAGAACCTGCTTGTAGCGGGAGACACGTTCATACGCGACCGTTCTGGAGCACTGATGATTGCCTATGTGGCTGCGGCGCGTTTGGTTTTTGTACCCGTTCCCGGTGCAGTAGATGATCCGAAGATGGCTGTTGGACTATAAGAAAATCCAAATATTAAATTGTCTTATTCCAGTCATACTGGATTTCCCAGTATTTCTGCGGTTCTATATCAAAATAAGCGAAAGATTCTTTGAGGTCGCTGGTAAGATACAGAGAGGAGCTTCCAGCATTTGTTTTGATGCTATTTTCTTTCGCGTTATATATAAGTTCTACGGGCGATTTATAGCTGGTTTTGGCGGCCCACGCGGTGTGTGCCGTTGGTATAGGATTAATCGGGCTTTGGGGATCGAACATAAACAGATTCACTTGAATGGGTGCTATCTCGAGAATGAAGACATGCTGATCTTGCCAAGCTAGGGTCCAGGTTTGGTAAAAATCTTCAATTGAGGGGTTTTTATTTAATTCTACTGGGTGAATTCCATCCCATGTTGATCTCCGGCAAACCAAGTATGCTCTATGTTCAGAGTTGTATATCTTAACATGCTGCGACATTTTATTCCCTAAAAAATGATTTTCTTTAGATTTATACCTAAAATATTTTTTTCATTATGGTACTGACAGTACTGCCGTCTTCCGCTCTCATCTTTTACGAGGTTGGATTATCGCGCTGATAAATCCAGTCGTGATCGGGGTGGTTCTTGAAGCGCCATTTGCGCAAAGGTCCGGCCATGACGTTGAGATAATACATCTCATAGCCATAGGGCGAGCCGCAGGGGTGGTGCCCCTTCGGGACCAGCACGACATCACCATCTGAAACAGCCATTGTTTCATCGAGGCTGCCATCTTCGGTGAAGACGCGCTGGATGCCATAGCCCTGCGCCGGATTGAGCCGGTGGTAATAAGTCTCCTCCAGATAGGTCATATCCGGATAATTGTCCTCGTCATGCCGGTGCGGCGGATAGGACGACCAGTTGCCCTGTGGCGTGAAGACTTCCGTCACCAGCAGGCTGTCGGCAACATCGCGGCCTTCCATCGCGATATTGTGAATGTAGCGCGTGTTGGAACCCTTGCCGCGCTGCTCCAGCGTCAGGCCTTCGGGGCCAAGTTTCTGCGCCTTGCGTCCGGGCTTGCCGGGTGCTGTGCAGACGGCGAGGACGCAATCGCTTGTCGCTATGGCGAGCCAATCGCTTTCCGCCGGAACATAGACGCAATGCGGCGGCAGCTTGTCGAACACGCTCATGCGTTCGCCCATTTCGCCAAAATCTTCGCCCGATGCGGTGATTTTGGCCTTGCCTTCCACCAGCACCAGAATGACTTCGTTGACATCGGTCCGCTCGGAGACCGTGTCGCCCGGTTTCAACCGGTAGAGACCGAAACCGACATAACCCCATTCGGCACTTTCCGGCGTGATGTCGTGGACTTTGCCATGCGTGCCTTGCGGCTTGCGTAACAGATTAGCCATGTCTCAGTCTCCCTTGTCGAGCCCTGCGTCCCTGGCGAATGCTTTCAGCGATTTCAGCCCCAGCGTCTGATATTCGAACGGGTTGCGAATATCCGGGTCCTGTTCGGCTTCGATGACGAGCCAGCCCTGATAGCCGTGTTCGGCAGCTTGCTTGAGAACAGGTACGAAATCGACCGCGCCTTCCTTGTCGCCCGGAACCGTGAACACGCCGCGACGCACCCCTTCAAGGAAGGAAAGGCTTTGGTCGCTGACTTCGGTTGCAATAGTCGGGCGAACATTCTTGGCGTGGATATGGCCGACGCGCGCCATATGCTTTTTTGCTGCGCGCTCAGGATCGCCACCGCCAAACAGGCAATGCCCGGTGTCGAGCAGGAGTTTCGTCGCCGGGCCAGTATGGTGCATCAGCAGGTCGATTTCGTCCTCGCTTTGCACGATCGTGCCCATATGGTGATGATAAACGAGCGCAATCCCCTGTTGAGCCGCATGAGCTGCGAGCGCTTCGACGCCAGCGCCGAAAGTTGGCCAGCGCGCTTCTTCCAGCACGGGGCGTTCGGAAAGCGGCTTGTCGTTATCGCCGTGAATGGCGTTGGAGGTTTCGCAGACGATGATGACCTTCGAGCCCATGGCCTTCAGAAGGTCAAGCGCGGGCTGCATCGCGGCTTTCTCGTCTTCGACCGAATTGACGAGCAGGTTGAGCGAGTGCCAGCCGGAAACATAACGCAATCCCCGCAGCTCCAGCACAGCCTTGAGCGCTTGTGGTTCCTGCGGGAATTTATGGCCCTTTTCGATGCCGTCGAAGCCGATTTTCGCCGCTTCATCCAGGCATTGATCCAGCGTGATATGCGCGCCGAGGCTGCGGTCGTCATCATTGGACCAGGCAATGGGATTGGTGCCGTACAAGATCATCGGTCAGTTTCTTTCTTTCAGCTGAGCTTCATAGGCGCGGCGGGCAGCGCGTACCTGTTCGCGCTCCGATACTTCCGGCACGGCAACATCCCACCACCAGCCGCCAGTGTCAGGCGTCGGGTAGGGATCGGTATCGATGACGATCACACTTGTGCGTGGGCTTTCGCGTGTTTCGGCAAGGGCCGCTTCCAGCTCCGTGATCGACGTAACCTTGCGTGTATCCGCACCCATGGCGCGGGCATGCGCGGCGAAGTCGATCTGCGACGGGTTCACATGGGCGGCATGGTCGAGCAGATTGTTGAATTCCGCGCCACCAGTGGCCATTTGCAGCCGGTTGATGCAGCCAAAGCCGTGATTGTCCGTCAGGACAACGGTGATTTTCTGGCCCAGCATCACGGCGGTGGCGAGTTCGGAGTTTGCCATCATGTAGGAGCCATCGCCAACCATGACGATGACGTCGCGGTCCGGCTCAGCCATCTTGATGCCAAGGCCACCCGCAATTTCATAGCCCATGCAGGAGAAGCCATACTCCATGTGATAGGACATGGCGCGCCCGGCCTTCCAGAGCTGGTGCAACTCGCCCGGCATCGTACCGGCTGCGCACATGACAACCGTATTGTCGCGTGACTGGCGTTGTACGGCACCGATGACCTGCATGTCGGTGGGCAGGGCATTGCCCTCCGTTGGTGCAGCGGTGATCCGGTCGGCATCGGCAAACCATTTGTCTTTCAATCCCATGTCAACAGGCAAGCGCTTGTAGCCTGAAAGCGCAGTGTCAAGCGCCTGCAACCCGATCCGCGCATCCGCCACCAAAGGCAGCGCATTGTGCTTCGCCCCGTCATAGGGCTGGACGTTGAGCGACAAGAGCTTGCGGCCCGGATGCTTGAACAGCGCCCATGAGCCGGTGGTGAAATCCTGAAAGCGAGTGCCAACGCCGATCACCAGATCCGCTTCGGCGGCAACAGCATTGGCGCTGTCGGCACCCGTCACACCAACCGGGCCGAAATTGAGCGGATGATCCCATGGCAGTGCGGATTTACCGGCCTGCGTTTCGATGACGGGAATGCCGTGCGTTTCGGCAAATTGCTTCAAAGCCTCATGCGCGCCGGAATAATGCACGCCGCCGCCTGCGACGATCACAGGCTTGGATGCGTTGCGGATTGCGGCGATGGCGGTTGCGAGCTCCAGTTCATCCGGCGGAGGGCGACGCCAATGCCAGACTTTCGGCGCGAAGAATTCCAGCGGCCAGTCATAGGCTTCCGCCTGAACATCCTGACAGAAGGCGAGTGTCACCGGGCCACAATCGGCTGGATCGGTCATGGTGCGGAAGGCGCGGGGCAGGGCGGTGAGAAGCTGTTCCGGTCGGGTGATGCGGTCGAAGTAGCGGCTCACCGGGCGGAAACAGTCGTTGACGGTCATGGTGCCGTCGTCGAAATCCTCGATCTGCTGCAGCACGGGATCGGGGCCGCGATTGGCGAAGACATCGCCGGGAATAAGCAGAACGGGCAGGCGGTTCACATGGGCCAGCGCTGCCGCCGTCACCATATTGGTCGCGCCGGGGCCAATGGAGGATGTGACGGCGCAGGCGCGTTTGCGGCCAAGCTGCTTGGTATAGGCGATGGCCGCATGGGCCATGGTCTGCTCGTTATGGCCGCGCCATGTCGGCAACTGCTCGCGGATGCCGTAAAGCGCCTCGCCCAGCCCCGCCACATTGCCATGACCGAAAATAGCCCATACACCCGCGATGAATGTGTCGCCTTCCGGCGTCATCTGGTTCGCGAGATAACGCACCAGCGCTTGCGCGGCAGTCAGTCGAACGGTTGTCATGTCTCCTCCCGAGATATGAATCAGTGTCTGCGCAGTTTGTCCCAGACATCGCACAGGTTTTTGTAGCGCGCGACCATTTCGGCAACGGCCTCATCATCGCTGATCTTACCATTTAGCCATTTGCGCGCTGCGTCACCGAAGATGGTTCTGCCGACCGCAAAGCCTTTCACAAGATCGAAGCCTGCCGCTATTGCGAGGCTCGATTCCAGCTCCTCGGCTGGCGCATCAAGACCCAGAACCACGATGCCACGCGTGTAAGGATCGTTGCGGGTGATGGCTTCACAGGCATTGGCCCAGGCCGCCTTGGTCTTCATCGGTTCCAGCTTCCACCAGTCAGGATAGACGCCGATATCGTAGAAGCGCTGGATGACGCGCGCGGTGGTCTCGTCATCGACCGGCCCGGCCTTGGACGGAATGATCTCCAGCAGAAACTCCAGCCGGTTGCGGCGCGCCGCCGTGAACAGCCGTTTGACGGTCGCTTCCTGTTCGGCCTTCATATCCGCCGTATCGTCCGGGTGGTAGAAACAGAGAAGCTTCACCACATGTTCCACCGGCCATTCCACGAGTCCGCCGCAATCGGCTCCGAGGTCTGGTTCCAGCTTTAGCGGACGCGAACCCGGCCATTCGGTCGGGCGTCCGATCCATAGGCCGGAGCCAGCCGCCCGGTAGAGCGCGTCACGACCCAGCCTACCATCGCACAGGATGCCATAGCCGCCGCTTCCGCCGGAAACCTGCAAGGCGGCGTCGAGGCAGAGACGTTTGAATTCGCCGATCTTTGTGTTATCCACGCCGGCCTCGGCAGCCATTTCTTCCAGCTGGATGCGATGATCGAAAGCGAAAACCCGCATATGCGGCCAGTCGCCATTGCGGTTGGTGGACCAATGCACCTGTTCCAGTTGCGCATCCTTGCGCAGCGCATGATTTCGAATGCCGTTGCGGAAGAAATATTGCATTTCTTCGAAGCTTGGATAAGCGGGCGTGCAGCCATGCCGGGAGACGGCGAAAGCACCGCAGGCATTGGCGAATTTCAGGCTGGTCGGCCAGTCCTCGCCCTTCAGCCAGCCGCGCAACAGGCCGGACATGAAGCCATCGCCCGCGCCCAGCACATTGAAAACTTCGATGGGAAAGCCTTCTCCGCTCTGCCCCTTGTCGAGATTGTCTGGAATAGCGCCTTCGAAAACCACCGCGCCCATCGGCCCGCGCTTGCAGACAAGAACGGCATCGGTGATCTTGCGCACAGCGGTGAGGGCTGCAAGCGTATCGGTCGAGCCGCCTGCAATGTGAAACTCTTCCTCCGTGCCTACGATGAGGTCAAAAAGCGGCAGGCTCGATTGCAGCTTTGCGGTGACGGCAGCAGATTCGATGAAACGGTTTTCGCCATCGCCATGCCCTGAAAGACCCCAAAGATTGGGGCGATAATCGATATCGAGCGCGGTGCGACTGCCATTCTGGCGCGCAAGGCGCAGCGCCTTGAGGACAGCGGCTTCCGTGCGCGGATGCGACAGATGGGTGCCGGTTGCGAGAACGCATCCAGCTTCAGCGATGAAATACGGGTCGATATCATCTTCGCAAAGCGCCATGTCGGCGCAGTTCTCGCGGTAGAAAATCAGCGGAAAATGCTGCTGGTCGCGGATGCCCAGAATGACCAGTGCGGTCAAACGTTGCGGATCGGTGACGATGCCGCGGGTGTCTACACCTTCCCGTTCCAACTCGCGCAGCAGGAAACGGCCCATATGCTCATCGCCGACGCGCGTGATCAGTGCGGATTTGAGGCCGAGCCGGGCGGTGCCCGTTGCGATATTCGTCGGGGAGCCGCCGACATATTTGTTGAAGGAAGCCATATCTTCGAGAAGGCCGCCGATCTGCGCGCCATAGAGGTCCACCGAAGACCGGCCAATCGTTATCAAGTCGAGCGGCTTCTCCATGAAATGCGCTTCCTCCCTCGGCACTTCTTATGATGACCGCAATGCGATTCTGTGCGCATAGCAGTTATTCCATTTCTGATTAAAATGGATTTATTATTCCATTTCAACCGAAAAATGGAATCAACCCGACTGGCGGGCGGTGCCGACGGCAACCGCAAGCGCGATAGCGAGGCAGAGTGTGGCGGAAAGCGAGCGGAAAGCGCCGAAATCCACTTCGGAGACCAGCAAGGTTTGTTGCGCAAGCTTGCTCAGCGGGCTGACGATGGTATCCGTGATGCCGACGACATTGACGCCGCGCGCGGCAGCGGATTCCGCCATCTCGACGGTTTCAGCGGAGTAGGGCGAAAAGGTGATTGTCAAAAGCACATCGCCTTTGCGGATGGCGTGCATGTTTTCCAGCTTGCCGACGGCGCTGTGCAGCATGGCCGGAACCTGCATCTTTTCCAGCGCATAAGCGAGATAGCTTGCCACAGGAAACGCGCGGCGAATGCCAACGAGGTGGATTGTCTCGGCGCGGGCGAGAATCTCGACGGCTCTTTCCAGCGCTTCCGGTTCTATAGTCTTGAGCAGGCCTTCAAGCGACGTACGCCCCGCTTCGGCAAATTCGGCCAGCAAGGCAGGCGCGCTGTTGGCTGCCGTCTCGCGCAGATGTTCCAGACGGGTCGAATAATCCGGCCAGCCGCCAGCATAGGATTCTCGGAAAAGCTTCTGCATTTCCGAAAAGCCGGAAAAGCCCAGCAATTGGCAAAACCGCATGAAGGCCGAGCTTTGCACGCCTGCGCCATCGGCCATTTCTGCGACTGTGGAAACCGCGATGCGGTCCTGATTGGCCGCGACAAAATCCGCGCATTGTTTCAGGCGCTTCGGCAGGCGGTCGGAAACTTCCAGCAGACGCGCTTCAAATTCCTTGACGGTGGTTGGGGCTGGGGATGAAGCGGAAACTGTATCCATTGCGGACTTTCCAAAAACGGTGTCTTGACAATCTTTATGCCGCATTCTAGCAAAATAGAATAAATATTCCAATATGCCTTACGCGCGATCCCCAATAAACGGGACAATTAAGTGGTAAACGCATGAATGGGAATATCAATCAGTTTTGTAACCGTTTCACAGCGGCGGTTTCCTGGGAGGGATAAGGCAATGGTGACACGTCTGGCACTGCTTGGCGCAGGTCGCATCGGCAAGGTTCACGCGGGCGCGATAGCGTCCGACAGGCGCGCCAGACTGGTCGCAGTCGCCGACGCCAATGAGGCGGCGGCGCACGCGATTGCCGACGCTGCCGGTGCGGATGTGCGCACAATCGAAGAGATCGAAAAGTCCGGTGATGTGGATGCGGTGCTGATCTGCACGCCGACCAACACCCATGCCGATCTGATCGAGCGCTTTGCGCGGGCAGGTAAGGCGGTGTTCTGCGAAAAGCCGATTGATCTCGACATTGCGCGGGTGCGCGCTTGCCTGAAAGTCATCAAGGAGACCGGCGCGAAAGTGATGCTCGGTTTCAACCGCCGTTTCGATCCGCATTTTACAGCCGTGCGCAAGGCGATTGACGATGGCCAGATCGGCAAGGTCGAAATGGTGACGATCACCAGCCGCGATCCCGGCGCGCCGCCCGCCGAATATATCAAGGTTTCAGGCGGGATCTTCCGCGACATGACGATCCATGATTTTGACATGGCGCGGTTTCTTCTCGGCGAGGAAATCGACAGTGTTTCGGCCTCGGCCTCGGTGCTGGTGGACCCGAAGATTGGCGAGCTTGGCGATTTTGATAGCGCCAGCGTCATCCTCACCACGGCTTCCGGTCGTCAGTGCGTTATCTCCAATTCGCGCCGCGCCTCCTATGGCTACGATCAGCGCATTGAAGTGCATGGTTCGCTGGGCGCTGTATCGGCGGAAAACCAGCGTCCGGTATCGATAGAAATAGCTTCGAAGGATGGTTACACCCGCCCGCCGCTGCATGATTTCTTCATGACGCGTTATACGCAGGCTTATGCGGCGGAAATTGCGTCGTTCATCGATGCGCTGGATAGCGGCAAAGCGCCGTCGCCTTCCGCCGAGGATGGCTTGCAGGCCTTGGCATTGGCCGAAGCGGCTTTGCGCTCGGTCAAAGAGGGACGCCGTGTGAAAGTTGCGGACGTTCTGGCTTAGGCATTGATTTCCGTTTGCCTTTCCCGCCGCGAGGCTGCGATATGCGGATATGGCTTACAAAATCGATGACCTGCCGCTTGAGGAACTTTTCCTTGCCGTGACCAGCGCGACCGCCGCGCTGACACGACTGGACGAGCGGCTGGCGCGTTCGCCCATCTGTGATGGATTGAAACGGCGCATGCATATGCAGGACGCCGTCTCCTCCATGTGGCTGGAAGGCGAACTGGTGCATCTGGAAGACCTGGTGCTCCATGATGCGCTGATGGACAGCCGCACGCCAAGCCATGCCCTCACGGTCGCTCATGCGGTGCTACGTATGCGCCGCCAGATTGCGGGCCGTGCGGCGGGCTGGGCGTTGAGTCCTGCTGGCATGCGGCAGCTCCTGGGGCTTAATCCTGATGTTGCTGAAACACCCGAGCCAGAGCCGTCCGCCCTGTCCGACGATGACGACAGCGATCCGCTGCTTGATGATATCGACGCGCTTCTGGCACGAACGGATGCCCTGTTAAAAGGCGTGACCAGCGAACCCCGCAAGCCGAAACCTTTGCCACGCGATACGCTGATCTATGAAGACGACTGGGACGAGGCCGAGCGTCTGCAGGAATGGCGCGAAATTTTCGATTCAACCCGGCATTTGCCGCCGCTCTTGCGTGCCGCAATCATGCATGACGCCTGGTTTTCCATGCAGGTGGTGCAGCGCTCGTCCTGGATTGGCCGACTGCTGACGGCGTCTTTCCTGAACCAGTCGGGCATCGCCGCCAATCATCTGCCAGCGATCAGTATCGGTTTGCAGACGAAAAAGCCCAATGAACGCCGTTCGCCGAACCGGCTTATGCGGCTCAAGGTTTTTCTGGCGGCAATCGAAGAGGCTTCGGAAGCGGGCATGAAGGAGCATGACCGCCTGATGCTGGCGCGCGAACAGATGCAGCGCAAGCTGAAGGGGCGCCGATCCAATTCGCGTTTGCCGCAATTGATGGAACTGATCCTGAGCAATCCGCTGGTTTCCAGCCAGATGATCGAGAAGGAATTACAGGTCACGCAGCAAGGTGCGTTGAAGCTGATCGGCGAACTCAATCTGCGCGAAATGACCGGGCGAGGCCGCTTTCGCGCCTGGGGCGTTCTGTAGTTCAGGTCAGGCTGCGTCGCTCATACAGTTGTCGCGCAGATGGCTGGCGAACAGCTGGAACTCGTTGCGCCGCGCCGCATTCGCCCGCCACGCCAGCACCAGCGAACGGAAATTGTTCTTCCCCTCATAGGGCACGATGCTGAGATCGGTGCCGCGCGCCACATTGGCCTTGACAGCCAGCTCCGGCAGCAGCGTGACGCCCATGCCAAACTGCACGAGCTGAACCAGTGTCATGATGCTGGTGGCGTGCACATCGCCGCCGGTTTGGGCAGGCTTGGAGCCGATGGCCGCCATCACATGTTCGCGCAGGCAATGGCCGCTTTCGAGCAGCAGGAAAGGCTCATCCAGCAGATCGTCGGCATCGACGCGATCCCGATTGGCAAGCGCATGATCGCGGCGCACGGCCAGGAAAAACGGATCATGCCCGATTTCTGCCATTTCGAACTCATCGAGGTCATAGGGGTGGGCCACAAGCGCGACGTCCAGCGTGCCGGAGCGCAGGCTTTCCAGCAGGCTGCGGGTCAGCCCTTCACGCACGGTCAGTTGCAACTCGGGAAACGCCTTGGCCGTCGCGGGCAGGACTTTCGGCAGGAAAAACGGCGCGATGGACGGAATGACGCCAAGCCGCAGGCGCGTGGTCAACGGTCGTTCGGCCTGCCGGGCATGTTCGGGCAGTTCTTCGATCCGCGCAACGATATCACGTGCACGGGCCAGAAAATCCTCGCCAGCGGGCAAGAGTTGCATGCGCCGGCCCGTCCGGTCGATCAATGTAACGCCCAGTTCCGCTTCCAACGCCTGAATGGCAGCGCTCAATGTGGACTGGGTGACGCCCACGGCTTCAGCGGCGCGCGAAAACGAACCTGCCTGTACAAGCGATAGAAAATAGTGGAGCTGGCGAACGCTGATATTGAGCATGAAATGAAGAGCTTATCGTTATAATCGATATGAACAATCGCTTTAATCGCTTTGACCGATAGTGGTAGGTCGACTATAGATGACTCGCAAGCAGAAAGTTCAGAAAATTCTGAATTTTCTGAATAACTATAGAATTTACAGGCAGGTTTTAAGATGCTCGGTATCGGCGATAAGCTCCCCTCTTTCAAGGTCACCGGTGTAAAGCCCGGTTTCAACCATCATGAAGAAAACGGTGTTTCGGCATTCGAAGAGCTGACGGAAACGAGCTTCGAAGGCAAGTGGAAGGTCATCTTCTTCTATCCGAAGGATTTCACCTTCGTCTGCCCGACTGAAATTGCAGAATTCGCTCGTCTGGCTTCCGATTTTGAAGACCGCGACGCCGTGGTTCTCGGCGGTTCTACCGACAATGAATTCGTGAAGCTCGCATGGCGTCGCGACCACAAGGATCTCGACAAGCTGCCGATCTGGTCGTTTGCCGACACCAATGGCTCGCTGGTTGACGGCCTCGGTGTTCGTTCGCCGGATGGCGTTGCCTATCGCTACACCTTCGTTGTCGATCCAGACAACACGATCCAGCACGTCTACGCAACCAACCTCAATGTTGGCCGCGCTCCGAAGGATACGCTGCGTGTTCTCGACGCTCTGCAGACCGACGAACTGTGCCCTTGCAACCGCGAAGTCGGTGGCGAGACGTTGAAGGCAGCTTAAGCTGTCGCGCACGACCAATCAAAAGGCGGGTTCAGGCCCGCCTTTCTTTTATCCAGCAATAAGCAATAAGAGGGTTCCATGTCGATTGACGACCTGAAGTCAAAAATCCCGGATTTCGCCAAGGATGTCCGCCTCAACCTGTCGTCCATGGCCAGCGACGAAACGCTGACCCCGCAGCAGAAATACGGTCTGTTCGTGGCTTGCGGCATTGCCTCGCGCAATGCGGATGTGCGCAAGGCGCTAACCGCCGAAGCCGCAGGCAAGGTCGACGCATCGGTTGTGCAGGCTGCAAAGTCGGCTGCATCCATCATGGGTATGAACAATGTCTATTACCGCTTCGTGCATCTGGCCTCGAACAAGGACTACCGCACATTGCCAGCCAAGCTGCGCATGAATGTGATCGGCAATCCGGGTGTGGACAAGGTCGATTTCGAACTCTGGTCGCTCGCGGTTTCGGCGATCAATGGTTGCGGCATGTGCATCGACGCGCATGAAGATGTGCTGCGCAAAGCTAACGTGACGACGGAAGTCATCCAGACGGCAGCGCGTTTTGCCGCGATCATCCAGTCGGTGGCGATTGCACTCGAAGCTGCCGACGTCGAGTAGGCTTTCGGCAACGGAAACGAAAAAGCCCGCGTGGATTGCTCCACGCGGGCTTTTGTTTGGCTTTCAAACTTGGCTTTATTTGCCGCGATTGAACGAGATGAAGGCAAAGCCGACCAGCGAGATCAGGGCTGCGACCACCATGTAATAGCCGACATAGTCGAAGCTGTAATGGGTGGCGAGCCACGTCGCGATATAAGGCGCGACCGAAGCGCCGAGAATTCCGGCCAGATTGAAGGTCAGCGATGCGCCGGTGTAGCGTACCGAGGTCGGGAACGGTTCGGCCAGCGCCGCGCCGATCGGACCATAGGTCATGCCCATCAGGCCGAAACCGATGATGAGGAAGGCCAGAACGCCAGCCGTACCGCCCATGAAAAGCGGTGCCATGATCAGGCCGTACAGACCAATCAGAATCGTGACGACGATCATCACCGGGCGCATGCCGTAGCGGTCGGACAGGATAGCCGACAGTGGAATGGTCAGGCCGAAGAACACGACGCCGATCATCTGCAGGACAAGGAATTCTTCACGGCTGTAGCCCAGCGCACGCGTGCCCCAGCCGAGCGAAAACACGGTCATGAGGTAGAAAAGCACGAAGGTTGCAACGGCGGCGATGGTGCCGAGGAACAGGTTCAGCTTGTGCTGCTTGAACAGCGTGGCAACCGGCACTTCAACGCGTTCGGCCTTGTCGATGGCCTTCTGGAATTCCGGCGTTTCAGCGATCTTCAGGCGGATGAAGAGGCCGACCGCGACGAGAATTGCACTGGCGATGAACGGAACGCGCCAGCCAAAGGCGAAGAACTGTTCTTCGGTGAGAACTTCGGCCAGAAACAGGAAAATGCCCGTTGCCAGAATGAAACCGACCGGCGCGCCGAGCTGCGGGAACATGCCGTACCAGGTGCGCTTGCCTTCCGGCGCGTTTTCGGTGGCGAGCAGCACTGCGCCGCCCCATTCACCGCCGAGACCGAGACCCTGGCCGAGACGGCACAGCGCCAGCAGGAGAGCGGCCCAGACGCCGATGGATTCATAGGTCGGCAGGAAGCCGATGGCGACTGTGGAAATGCCCATGGTCATGAGCGCAGCCACGAGCGTTGCCTTGCGACCGATCCTGTCACCGAAGTGACCGAACAGCGCGCCACCAATCGGGCGGGCAAAGAACGCGATAGCAAATGTGGCAAGCGATTGAAGCAGTGCCGAATTACCATCGCTGGCAGGGAAGAACAGATGCGGGAATACAATCACCGCTGCCGTTGCATAAATGTAAAAGTCGAAGAATTCGATCGTAGTGCCGATCATGCTTGCGGCCAGAACACGGCGCGCGGAATTTTGCTGCGGAACAACCGCTTGAGCGACAGTCATTTTCTTATCCGTTTTTGTGGGCTGTTATAATTGGGAGCAGCCTCGATGCGGTTCTTTAAAACCGTGTGATACGGAATCGCAAGCAGAAAAGGGGTTTTGCGTAATTTTATGAACGCGCAACTCTTGTTTTCGAAAGAAAAGTGAAAGTGCGAGCAAAATCATGGGATGTAAGAATAGGCCTTTCAATTGTCACATCGTGTCCCTAGATTCGGGTCGGATCAATAACCGGGCATCAATTCGGATGCGGAGATGCAGTTCGTGAAACAGAACATTGGCGGCAGACGCAATATGTGGGGTCTTTCCTTCCTGCATATGCCGTCGCGCGTGTTGCTGACGGTTTTGTCAGTGCTGTTTCTCGTTTCCACACAGCTTTGTTATGCCATGGCGCATGATACGCCGACGGCAGGCGTTTCTGTCGGCTGTCGTATGAGCGAACAACAATCCGCCGCCAGCGCGATGCCCGCCTCCCACCATGGGGGACAACAGGCACCCATGGATCACGGAGCAAAGGCTCCGGTCGCCTGTGTGATGATGAGTTGCGGCTGTATTGTGCAGTTGAGCGCCGATATTGGCGCATTCGCGCCGTCACAGGATTTTGGTCCTCCGCCACTCGTTGCCGCACTGAGCAGCAATGCCCGCCATGACCTTCTGCGACCTCCAATAACACTTCCGCTTTAATCGCTCAAAACGCTGTCGATCGATCGGCGGCGACAGGATTATTGTCTGGAATTCTATTTGGAGACTTCACTATGCGTGGATTAACTCGCCGCCGCCTGCTCGCGCTTGGCGCGGGCGCGGCAAGCTTCGCCGCTGTTCGCCCTTTGACCGGCTTTGCGCAGGATGCGCATCAGAATATGGGCCACGGCGCCATGGAAATGGCCCCATCGGGCAAGGCGCAGAGCCTGCCCGTTCCGCCTTTGCTGGAACCCGATGCTTCCGGCGTCGTCCGGCTCAAGATCGGCAAGGGTCGTCATTCCTTCGCGCCGGGCAGCGATGCGGCTTCTGCCGGTATCAACGGAACCTATCTCGGCCCCGTCGTCCGGCTCAAGAATGGCGAAAACGTAACGCTTGCCGTCGAAAACGATATGGACGAGGAGACGACCCTGCATTGGCACGGGCTGTTCGTTCCGTCGAACCTTGACGGTGGGCCGCACAATCTTGTTCCAGCGGGAGGGCGTTGGGAACCGAAAGTGTCGGTCAACCAACCGGCTTCGTTCAACTGGTTTCACCCGCATCTGCACGGCGGCACCGCCCGTCAGGCGCATATGGGCATTGCCGGGTTGATGATCGTCAGCGACGGCAAGGATGCCGAGCGAGGCCTGCCGGAAACCTATGGTGTGGACGATATTCCGCTGGTACTTCAGGACCGCCGTGTCATCGAAGGCGACAAGGTCTATCAGCCTGACATCATGGATCTGATGCACGGTTTTCGCGGGAACCGGCTGATCGTCAATGGCGTCATCTCGCCGGAAGCGAAGGTGCCCGCGGCAGTGGTGCGCCTGCGCATTCTCAACGGTGCCAATGCGCGCAACTTCTATCTGCGTTTCAGCGATAATCGTCCGCTGTATGTGTTTGCTTCCGATGGCGGCTTTACCGGCAAGCCGGAAGCCGTCGAACGGCTGACGATCAGCCCCGGTGAACGCTATGAGGCGCTCGTCGATTTTTCGACGGGAGGCGAAAGCGTCGAACTTCTGACCGCAAGCGATGACAGCGGCGGCGACGGCCAGATGCTGATGCGGTTCAGCGTCGATAGCGCGCTTAAGGGAGGGGTCAAGGACATTCCGGCGAGTCTTGAAGCACCGGAAGCGCCAGACCCCGACAAATCGGTGCGCAGGCGTTCATTCTTCTTTGATGAGCGCATGGCTGAAAATATGAAGCTGATGATGCAAAAGCCTGCCGCAGACCCCCATGCTGGCCACAGGATGGGCCCGATGGATATGGGCGCCATGCAGGGCGGGGAGATGGACCACGACATGATGCATGGTAGCCGTTCATCCGCTGAGGCCGGTCCGGCGCTGGATGCGATGACGTCCGGTGTGCGCATGGCGATTGCGGGCGAACCTTTCGACATGAAGCGTATCGATGTGGAGGCCAGGCTGGGCTCATGGGAAATATGGGAACTGACCACGAAGGAAATGGCGCATCCGTTCCATATCCACGGTGCCTCTTTCCGTATTCTGACGTTGAACGGCAAGGCTCCGCCCGCCCATCAGTCGGGTTGGAAGGACACAGCGCTGATTGATGGCAAGGCAGAGCTTCTGGTGCACTTCGATCGTGAAGCGGTGCGCAGTCATTCATTCATGTTCCATTGTCATGTGCTGGAGCATGAAGATGTCGGCATGATGGGGCAGTTTGTAACTGTCTGATCGGATATTTGATTGCGCGGCGGAACACTGCCGCGCAATCTTTTGCAAACTTTATAAACCGAACAATTTGTCGATCCATACGTTAGTTTTTATCCCGAAACGAATTTGAGGATGGAGGAGACGATGCGCAGCTTGATTTTAGGTTCGTTACTGGCGCTTGCGACTGTGCCCGCCTTTGCGGACGACGTCAGCGTGAAAATGTTCGAGGCGCTACCAACAGGGCAGGGCAAGGAACTCGGCACGATTACGATTTCGCAAACCGCTGATGGCCTGCAGTTTACACCCAATTTGCAGGGCATAGCAGCGGGGGAACATGGTTTCCATGTCCATGAAAAGGGAAGCTGCGCACCGGCGGAAAAGGACGGCAAGACCGCTCCCGCAGAGGCGGCTGGCGGCCATTATGACCCCGGCCATACCAAGCATCACATGGGGCCTGAGGGCGAGGGCCATATGGGCGACCTGCCGCTGTTGAAGGCCGACGCGGACGGCAAGGTTACGGGTAGCGTGGTTTCGCCGCGTCTCAAATCGCTGGATGAAATCAAAGGTCGCGCACTGATGGTCCATGTTGGCGGCGATAATTATGCGGATAAACCGAAGCCGCTTGGCGGTGGCGGCGCGCGCTTCGCCTGCGGCGTGATTGAATAACTCGCGCCGAATTCCCCGGAGCTGTCAGCTCCGGGGAAAGCATATTGGGCTTAGCCCCAGGTTTCGATGCGCAGTTTTGACCCATCGGAAAAGCGGGAAATATGGAACGGCGATGGATCGACCACAGGCGTTTCACCGCTCACCATATCCGCAACCAGACGGCCAGCGCCGGGGCCGATGCCGAAGCCGTGGCCGGAGAAGCCGGTCGCAACGATAAGGCCCTCAACGCCCGGAATCGGGGAAATGGTCGGAATGATATCCGGCATGGTGTCGATCAAGCCCGCCCATTCCTGTGCAATCGAGACGGAAGCAAAGGCGGGGATCGCCTGTTTCAGCTTCGACAGAATTGCTGCATTGGCGGCCCGGTGCGGTTCGGGGTCGAGCGTGCGGATTCTCTCGAAGACCGAGACCTGATCGGCGGGGCGCAGCTTCCACTGGAAGGCTTCCTCGAAGAAGCGCTTTCCGAAACGGAAGCGCACATTGAACCACTCTCCACTCGATAGCGAAGGGATAAAATCTTTCAGATAGCGGAAGCTGTCGGGAACGATATCGGCAATCGAGCCACCGAGGCTCGCGACCGTATAGCCGCCGTCCATCCGCTTGCGCAGCGCGAAATCCGAATAGGCAATGGCAGGTTCCACACCGGCATCAATCGGTGTGGTGCGGAAAACCGACGAGCGAACTTTGAGCTGCGGCAGGCGGGCATTGAATTCCGAAATGATCAGGCGCGACCATGCGCCACCAGCCACAACGACCGCCTCACAACGCACGCGGCCCTTTTCCGTCAGAACGGCAGTCACGCGGCCATTGGTCGTTTCGATGCCGCGTACCGCGCAATTCTGCATGATGACGGCACCGTCTTCCTGCGCCTTGGCGGCAAAGGCTGGCACAGCCTTTTGCGGCTCTGCGCGACCGTCAAGCGGCGTGATCATGCCGCCAGCAAGGCGACGGGTCAGGCCCGGAGCCAGCGCTTCGGCCTGCTGGCTGTTCAGAATGTCGGTTTCAATGCCATGCTCGCGGGCAGCGGCAATCCATTGTTCATAGAGCGCCATCTGTTCGGCTTTTTCAGCCGCATAGGCAATGCCGGTCACACGGAAGCCGGTTTCGCGGCCCGTGCGCTCGTTCATTCCGTCCCAAAGCCGCATGCTTTCGACGATCAGCGGCATTTCACGGGTATCGCGGCCCGTGCGGCGGCACCAGCCCCAGTTGCGGCTGGACTGTTCGCCTGCGATTTCACCCTTTTCGAACAGGGCGACCGGGATGCCGCGTTCGGCCAGAAACAGGGCGGTGGAAACACCGATGACGCCGCCGCCGATAATGGCGATTTTCGTTTCTTGCGGCAGGCGTTCGGCTGTCGCGACCTTGTCCGTGACGGGCCCCATGGTCATTCTCCTAAGGTATGATAAGGCATGCGGAAAGCTTGCGGAACATGCTCCGCTTTTTGCTTGCAATCAACCAAGTTGATACCCAAAGCAATATCGAAATCCGAAAAAGATGGGGCCGCTATCCGGTTCTTGAGGAATTCTGTCCTGTTTTGGTGGCGAAGCCGCTAAACACGCTTTATAGCGAGGGAATGGACAAGGGGATTCCGGTCAGGCATGGACGTGCGAAATCAGGTTGAGCAATTGCAGGAAGAGGCCAGTGCATCCGGTCCGGCTCTGACGCTTTCCAGCGTTACCCGCCAGTTTGGCCCTGTCCTTGCGCTCAACAATGTGTCGCTTGACGTGCAGGCCGGTGAAATCATCTGTCTCGTGGGCCATTCCGGCTGCGGCAAGACCTCCATGCTGCGCATTATCGCCGGTATCGACGCGCCCGATGGCGGCTTGCTGACCATGGGCGGCAATGTGCTCGCCTCTCCAACCACATTCGTCGAACCCGATAAGCGCAATATCGGCGTGGTCTTTCAGGATTATGCGCTGTTTCCGCATCTGAGCGTTCGCGACAATGTCATGTTCGGTCTGCGCAAGATGCGCCGCGATTTGGCTGAGGGCCGCGTGCGCGAACTGCTTGAACTTGTGGGCCTGTCGCATATGGCCGACCGCTATCCGCACATGTTGTCGGGCGGCGAGCAGCAGCGCGTGGCGCTGATCCGCGCGCTGGCGCCAAAGCCGCATCTTTTGTTGATGGACGAGCCGTTTTCCAATCTCGACCGGGGCCTGCGGGCAAAGGTGCGCCGCGAGACGGTCGGCCTGTTGCGGGCGCTTGGCACCACGGCAATTATCGTGACGCATGAGGCGGAAGAAGCGCTTTCGACCGGAGACCGCGTTGTGCTGATGCGTTCGGGCGAGATCGTTCAAAGCGGCACCGCGCGTGATCTTCATGATCGTCCTGAAAGCCGCTATGCCGCAGACTTCTTTTGCGATTTCAACGTCATTCCGGGTGTGGTGCAGAGCAATGCGGTGGAAACTGTTTACGGCAATTTCAAAGCGCCGCAAGCGCTGCAATCCGTGAAAGACGTGTCCGTCTATCTGCGTCCTGCCGATCTGCATATCGTCGCGGATGATGAGGCTGATCCCACCGATCTGCGCTGCCTGATCGAGATGCGCACCTTTCTGGGTGAAACGGAGGAACTGGTGCTCCATGCCGACGCCGCGCCGCTGCGTTTACGCCTGCGCACGCCGGTCCATGTGCCGAATACGGTCAATCACGTGTTTGTTCGTTTCGACCGCGACAAGGCCTTGATCTTCCACAGCTGATTCCAATTGGTTCGCATTTGCGTGGCAGGGCGATTGACCGGGCCAGAAACTGCTCATATAAGTTGATTGCATAACTCATCATTTTATTTGGAACCATTCCAAACGGAGGTAAAATGCCTATTTTCGCGCGTGCCAGCCTTGCTCTCGTTGCAGCGACTTTTCTATCTGGAACTGCTTCCGCCAATGAGGTGAATATCTACACGACGCGCGAACCGGGCCTCATTCAGCCTCTGCTGGACGCATTCAAGGCTTCGACGGGCATCACGGTCAACACCGTGTTCTTGAAGGATGGTCTGGCCGAGCGCGTCGCATCGGAAGGCGCAAGCTCTCCTGCCGATATTCTGATGACGGTCGATGCGGGCAATCTCGTTGATCTCGCAGAAAAGGGGCTGACCCAGCCGGTCGAATCCAAGACCCTGAACGAAGCCGTGCCGGAGCAGCTTCGTGACGCCAAGGGCAACTGGTATGCCCTGTCGCTGCGCGCCCGCGTGGTTTATGCGTCGAAGGATCTGGAACTCGACGCCATCAATTATGAAGACCTGTCCGATCCGAAGTGGAAGGGCAAGATCTGCATCCGCTCCGGTCAGCATCCTTACAACACCGCGCTTTTCGCCGATTACATCGCCCATTACGGCGCTGAAAAGACCGAAGCCTGGCTGACCGGCCTGAAGGCCAATCTGGCCCGCAAGGCTGCCGGTGGTGACCGCGATGGCGCCAAGGATATTGTCGGCGGAATTTGCGATATCGCCGTTGCCAATTCCTATTATGTCGGCCTGATGCGTTCGGGTAAGGGCGGCGATGAGCAGAAGGGCTGGGGCGAGGGCATCAAGGTCATCCTCCCGACTTTCAAGGATGGCGGCACGCAGGTCAATATCAGCGGCGCAGCCGTGGCCAAGAATGCCCCGCATAAGGAAGAGGCTGTCAAGCTTCTCGAATATCTGGTTTCCGACGAAGCGCAGAAGATTTATGCCGAGGCCAATTACGAATATCCGGTGAAGCCGGGCGCTCCGGTCGATGCGATTGTAAAGTCGTTTGGCGAATTGAATATCGACAAGGTTCCGCTGACCCAAATCGTCAGCCATCGCAAGGAAGCCAGCGAACTGGTTGATAAGGTTGGTTTCGACAACTAAAACCAGAATGACAGTATGAACAAAGCGCCGGTGCTTCATGCGCCGGCGTTTCAGTATAACGAGCACAATGACACCTATGCCCGCCACAGCACGACGTTCGCTTTTCCGGCCTGCAAGGGCGGGGCGCGTCTGGCTTTGGGCTTCAGCGGTGATTGCGCTTCTTGTTTTCCTGCCGGTTCTGGCGCTCGCTCGCGAAGCTTTGCAGGGTTCGGCAGGCCTGTGGCAGCATCTGTTCGCGACATTGTTGCCGACAGCCTTTGCCGATACGATCATTCTTCTGCTTGGCGTCGGCTTCATTGCCGCGCTCGTCGGGACGTCGATGGCGTGGCTGGTGACAGCCTATGATTTTCGCGGGCGCGGTATTCTGGAATGGGCGCTGCTGCTGCCGCTGGCGGTGCCGACCTATATCGTCGCCTATACCTATCTGGACATTCTTCATCCGATAGGGCCGGTGCAGGGCGCAATTCGCTATATTTTGGGCTTTGATAGCCCGCGCCAGTTCCGCTTGCCGGATATTCGCTCGATGACCGGCTGCATTCTGCTGCTGGGCTTCGTGCTCTATCCTTATGTTTATATCCCGACCCGGGCGATGTTTCTGACGCAGTCGGCGAGCCTCATGGATGCCGCACGAACCCTTGGCGTCAGTCGCCGCGGCATTTTCTGGCGGGTGGCGTTGCCGCTGGCGCGTCCCGCTGTTGCCGTTGGTGTCAGCCTCGCCTTGATGGAAACGCTGAACGATGTGGGCGCGGCTGAGTTTCTCGGCGTTCGCACGCTGACCGTATCGATCTACACGACATGGATCACGCGATCCGATCTGCCGGGCGCGGCACAGCTGGCGCTGGCTTTGCTGCTGATCGTGGTGGCGCTGGTGTCGCTGGAGCGTTGGGCGCGGCGCAAACAGCGCTTTGCTTCCAACATCCGCCATTCGCGCGGTTTTGAACCATCGAAGGTTTCAGCAGCCAGAGGGCTGGGGCTGTTTGCTATCGGGTCTTTGCCGGTGGTCATCGGCTTTGTCGGACCGGCGCTCTATCTGCTTATCGAAGCAATCAAGCGCGCCCGCTTCGCAGGCATATCGCCGCGTCTTGCCGGGGAGGCGGTCAACACGCTGCTGCTGGCCTCGATTGCGACAGCGATTGTGCTGGTCTGTGGCATGGCGGTTGCTTATGCGGTGCGTCTGTTTCCAGGCGCTTCCTCCCGCTGGTTCTATCGCCTGTCGACCATGGGCTATGCCGCCCCCGGTACGGTGATTGCCATTGGTATTCTCGTCGTTTCGGGCAGCTTCGATCATGTGTTCAACCAACTGGCCGGGTATCTTCTCGGCGTTCCCGCCGGTCTGATCCTGATCGGTTCGGGTGCCGCTGTGGTTTATGCCTATGGGGTGCGGTTTATGGCCATCGCCGCTGGCGGCATCGATGCCGGGCTGGAGCGCATTCCGCTGTCGCTCGATCATGCATCGCGCACGCTTGGACGAAGCGTGACGGCGACATTCCGCTCCGTGCATCTGCCGCTCTCCAGAACGGCAATTGTTGCAGCCGGATTGCTGGTTTTCGTGGACTGTGTGAAGGAGCTGCCCGCGACTTTGCTTCTCCGCCCGCTCAATATGGAAACTTTCGCGACGCATCTTTACGGCGAAGCCGCCCGCGGTACATATGAAGAAGCGTCGATTGCCGCACTTGCCATTGTGGTGATCGGTATTGTGCCGGTTATCCTGCTTGCGCGGGTAGGCCGTAGGACTGTCGATTCCGCGCGTCAATATTAAAATTGTCTAATATAGTAAGTGTCTTAAGTATAGACCTTATACCCTGGTATCGCTTGGCTTTTATGCTCGAATTTATGATTGCTTAAGTAGTGTAGGCTAAAGAAAATCCTGTTATATAATAAAACTACCAATATGCTTCGGTCAGGGCCGACGCGGCCTTGCGCGAATGAGAGCGGGGGCGTGACGTGTTCAAAGTTATCGAATGCATATCCGTACAGCACGACAGATCTATCGTCATCCTGGCCGCCCTCATTTCCTTCATAGGTGTCTTTGCGTTTTTTCTTCTGCTGGCGAGAGCGGGCGAATGCGCCGATCATCGCCGTGACAGCTGGCTCGCAACCGCTGCCTTTGCAGGCGGCTTGAGCGTCTGGGCAACGCATTTCGTTGCGATGCTCGCCTATCAGGGCACGGTGGCGATCGAGTTTGACCTCATCATCACGACGCTTTCAGCTGTGATTGCCATTGCCGGTTTCTGGGTCATACTTCGCTTGCTCAATTTCGACAGCGTCAAGGCAAACCTGTTTGCAGGATTTTGTGGCGCGCTGGTGATCGCCGCAATGCATTTCACCGGCATGGCCGCAATCCGGGCTGCTGCGACAGTCCAGTTTGATGCAGTGCCTATCATCGTCGGCGCGGTTGTCTCCACCCTGTTGCTGGCTGGCGCTTTCGAGGTGATGCGTCTCTCAGGCCGTTGGATGCGCATTTCCCTTGCCACGGTTCTCGGCGTCGGCTCGATCTGCGTCCTGCATTTCACCACCATGTCGTCCAGCACTTTGATACCCGATCCAAGCCTGCCTGCGGCTGATCCGCTGGGTACGGGCCGCATGTGGATCGTCGGCGCTGTGGCGACGGTCTCTTGCTTCATCGCGTTCATGACTGTCGCTGCCGTATTCATCGACCGTTACATGACGGATTTGAAGGGCTTTGCCAATGCGACGCTGGACGGGCTTGCCGTCATCCGCGACGACCGGATCGTCGAAGTGAATGCGCGCTTTTCGCGTTTGATGAACAGCACTGAAAAGGCGCTGATCGGGCGTTCGCCAGAGGATTTGCTGCTGACGGCAGATGGTCTGCCCGCCGCCGCGCCGCGCACGGCTGCGGTCGAGGCGACTCCCCGGCAGGAAAATGACGAGCGGATTTTCGAACTCGCCGTCCACACGATTGAATATCAGGGCAAGGCCTGTGAAGTGCTCGCCGTGCGAGACCTGACGGAAAAGCACGCCGCGCAGCGTCAGATCGAGCATATGGCGAACCATGATGCGCTGACCGATCTTCCCAATCGCGCCTTTTTCGAACAGCGCCTGTCCAATGCCGTAGGCGGACGCTCGCAGCAGCGTTGCGCCGTCTTCGCGCTCGATCTCGACCGGTTCAAGGCGGTGAACGATATTTTCGGTCATGCGCAGGGCGACCGGGTGTTGAAAACCGTTGCCAATATTCTGCGGCGCACGATTAGCGGCGTCGATACGGCGGCGCGCATTGGCGGCGACGAGTTCGTGATCCTGCAGGTCGGCGTGCCGCAGCCTTCAGGCGCGCGCAAGCTTGCCGAGCGGATATTGGACGAATTTAAAAAGGAAATGAATATGATCGCCGATCAGACGGCGGTGGGCGTCAGTATCGGTGTTGCGATCTATCCGACCGATGGCCGTGATGCCGAAACGCTCCGCCACGCTGCCGACGTCGCGCTTTACCGCGCAAAGACTAGCGGCAAGGGCATGGTTGCGTTCTATTCGCCGGAAATGGATCGCGAGATTACCGAGCGGCGGCAGCTGGAAGCCGATCTGCGGCAGGCCATGTCGCGCGGTCAGATAACAATCGCCTACCAGCCGCTGATCGGAACCGCCGACGGTTCCTGCAAGGGCTACGAAGCGCTGTTGCGCTGGACGCATCCGGAGCGCGGAACCATTCCGCCGGAAGTGTTCATTCCGATTGCCGAGGAAACCGGTGTCATTATCGCCCTTGGCGAATGGGTGCTGCGGGAAGCATGCCGGACGGCAGCAAGCTGGGACCGGCACCTGACGGTCGCCGTCAATGTGTCTCCGATCCAGTTTCGCCTGACCAATCTGCCTGAGACAGTCGCCGCCATTCTGGATGAAACCGGACTTGAGGCCTATCGGCTGGAACTTGAAGTTACGGAAGCGGCACTCATCAAGGACAGGCCCACCACGCTGGAACTGCTGCGCCGGATCAAGAAACTGGGCGTGCGCATCGTGATGGACGATTTCGGCACCGGCTATTCCTCGCTGAACAACCTCCAGAGCTTCCCATTCGACAAGATCAAGATCGACCGCAGCTTCATCAATACGATGGAAACCGATGTCAGTTCCCACGCGATTGTGCGGGCAATTGTCGGGCTTGGGCGCAGTCTCGATCTGCCCGTCGTAGCGGAAGGTATCGAAAATTTTCATCAGCACCGCATGGTGATCGAAGAGGGCTGCGCACAGGTGCAGGGTTTCCTGTTCGGGCGCCCCGCACAGGCGCCAGGCATGGCCGACCCGTCAGAAATTGTTCCCTACAAGAAATTTGTGGACAAATAAAACGTTCCGCCTTGCTTGCTGCGGCGAATAAAGTGGAGCTTCGGAAGCGGCTCCCGGGCTCTCTATACTCTGCCAAATTGTTACAAGGCTGTTACATGACAGTCGCGCGATGTGCTTTCAGGGCGCGTCCGGCGGCCTGCGCGTCGGTAGCGCCAAGACAAATAATCCAAGACTATCAAAGGGGTTGCCACAGCACCCGTATCGGAGGGGAGCGGGGATAGTATAATGTTTTCAACACGATATTTCGCGTGATCGCAATAATATGTGAATTTATTACAAGGAGCTTTCCGTGCTTCTAACACGTTGAAGCCACAAATTGACAGCTCAATGGGGCTGAAGCATCGGGCAAGAAACGACATCGTTTTGGAAAGCACGGTGTAAAGGAAAGTAAACAATACCTTCGATCCGGAAGGAAAAGCCATGTGGCGGCTTTTGACCTGACGTATCGCGGCTTAAGTTGGATGATAGATACAATGCTTACTTCGCAGCAATGGCTCCCGGTCGAATTGCTCAACATCGGGCTGGCCGCGGCTCTTTTCTTCGCCTGCCTTGTCCACTCTCTGTGGAAGGCGGTCTTCGATGAACTCAATCCGGTTTTCTGGCGCCGCACGGCTGCCCTTTTGTGGGCTGGTGTCGTGGTCGTCGCGCTGAGCGGCGGGCTGGACAGCTTCAACTGGGTACAGGCAATCGGCTGGATGCTCGTCGCCGGTGGCGTTGCCGCAACGGTGGTTCGCGCCGGTCTTTCCTATTATCGCCAGTATTGCGCGCAGAACCCGCAGGGTGTCTTCGGTCGTCGCACGCGGCTTTCGGGACGGTGAGCCTTATGTTTGCAAGAACCGAAACAATGCCCTTGCGGCAACACCGCCCTTATAGCCTGCGCTCGTTCTTTATCCGCGCTTTTGGCTCTGCACGATCCCGTAAATATTCGTAGAACGGGCGCCGGAGCGGCAATAGGCGAAGAACGGCCCTTCTGCCTCGTCAAGCGCCGCCGCCATGGCATGGACATCATCCTGCGTCAGCTGGCCGCCAACCACCGGAATGTAATAGGTGGCGAGGCCAGCTTTCTCTGCAACACGCGCAATTTCTGCAAAATCCGGCTGTTCCGGGCCGCCTTCGCCATCGGGACGGTTGCAGATGATCGTCTGAAAGCCTTCTGCCGCAATGTCGCGTACGTCATCGGGCGAAATCTGGCCCGAGACTGAGTAATTATCGTCGATCTGGCGAATATCCATTTTATCCTCGCTATCGGCGCTGCCTTTCATACACAATATATTCGGGCGATGGCCGAAATACTTGTGCTGCATGCCTGTTCGCTGGCACCATACATAAAACCCGATATGATGCTACAGCAAACTGTAGCAATGTGTCGGGATGCGCAAACAGCAGGCAAGAGAAATGACAATACCCAAGATCAGTCAGGATGTGGTGCGCCTCGCACATCGCGTTTCGGGCTTCCAGGAAGGGCACCGCGCCGTGCCCGAGGAAGTGCCGGTCGCGATGAGCTACAACGGCTCCACACAGGCTGTCATGATGGCGACCCCATCCGATCTGGAGGATTTCGCGGTCGGGTTCAGTCTGACCGAAGGTATTATCGACGATGCCGGCCAGATTGAAAGCATCGAGCTTGTCGCATTCGCGGAAGGCGTGGATGTGCAGATGCGCCTTGCTGAATTGCCGGAACAGCGGCTGGCGGCGCGTCGCCGTTTCATGGCTGGCCCGGTTGGCTGCGGACTATGCGGCATCGATTCCATCGAACAGGCCTTGCGCCCGGTGAAGCCGCTCGCGGTGGACGGCTACCGTTTTTCGGCGAGCACCATTGCCATCGCGATGGCGGCACTCGGGCGTGAACAACAATTGAATGCGATCACCCATTCGGTTCACGCAGCTGGTTTCTACACACCGCAGCAGGGATTGATTGCTGCGCGTGAGGATGTTGGCCGGCATAATGCGCTGGACAAGCTCGTTGGCGCTCTGGCGCGTAGCGAGTTCGCAACCGGATGCGGCATAACCGTGATCACGAGCCGGGTATCCGTTGAAATGGTGCAAAAGGCAGTGAAGCTTGGCGCGCCGGTTCTTGCGGCTATTTCAGCGCCCACGGCACTCGCCATTCGCACGGCACAGGAGGCCAATCTCACTCTGGTCGCCATCGTGCGCGGCGAAGAATTCGATATCTACACCCATGGCGAGCGTATTGTGGTCGACTGAGATACGGCCCCGCATGGCGGGGCCGTTCCTGTGAGCGATCAAACCAATGCGGCGATACGGCTGTGTTCGCCGACGATCTGCAAGGCCGCGTGAGCGGCTTCGACACCCTTCACCTTGAAATGGTTGAAGAAGAAGTCGTGATGCTCCTTGCTGTCATGGAAATGATGCGGGGTCAGAACGACGCTCAGCACCGGCACTTCGGTTTCCAGCTGCACCTGCATCATGCCGTTGATGACGGCAGTGGCCACGAAATCATGGCGATAGATGCCGCCATCGATGACGAATGCGGAGCCGACGATGGCTGCATACTGGCCGGTCTTGGCAAGCGTCTTGGCATGAAGCGGAATTTCGTAAGCGCCGGGAACATCGAAGACGTCCACTTCGACATTGGTGCCGGTTTGGGCGGCGAGTTCCGCGATAAAGCTCTTGCGGGCTTCGTCGACAATGTCGGCGTGCCAGCGGGCCTGAATGAATGCAACTTTGAAGGAAGTCTTGTTCGGATAGCTCTGGTTCATAGGTTCCTCAAGAAACTAGAATCAGGGCGCACAAAGGAACGCATTGCTCGCGTCGGGAGACGCAATTCGTCACGCTCTTTTGCTCTCTTTCATCCGGACTATACCGTCGGCTCCGGCATCTCACCGGATCTGCTGACCCTGACAGAAGAAGCGAATCAGCTTCCTTCTTTCAGGCGCTCGCGGGCTTAGAAATCGCTTTCCATACCGCCGGTGGGGAATCTCACCCCGCCCCGAGAACAAGCCCACGCACTATTGCGAGAGCACCCTTAAATTAAGTGGCGGCTGCGATCTTGTCCAGTCGGTTCACAGGATTTTTATCCCATTAAAGAGCGTGCAGCGTCATTTTTGGTCTACGGAAATTCAAACGTTTAGGCGCTAGCCGCAACAGCTCCCCAAAAAAGCCTAAATGCCTCATTTCTCATGCGAAATTGCCCGCAGAAAAGGGCAGCAAATTTTAATCGATTAAATTTTTCACTATTTATCATATCTGCCGTATTGACACCCATCAGGGGTTTCAGCCTATCCTAAGCATTACATCTTGTCGGTTGGATGCGGTTCATCCATAAAAGACAACGTTGTCAATTGGGGTGAGGCGGCGTAAAGATGGTATGGAGGACATCGCAGCACGTCGTGTCGTTTGGCCGGGGTATCCGGCGGGGATCATCTCCCTGTGTCGGGTTGCGGCAGTGAATGAGGAGGAGCCGGTTGTATGGAGCGACCGGTTTCAGTTTGCGCCTGAAGGCGCGGACAGGACGAAGGAAATATAAGTTTCGTTTGTTTCTACGGGAGGTAGACATGCATAAACTTCTGAAACTCGCCGCTATGGGCACCGCTGCCTGCGCTTTGCTCGCCGGAATGGCGCCTGTCGCAAATGCACAGGATGCCAAGCAGAATGTTGAGGTTCTGCACTGGTGGACCGCTGGCGGTGAAGCTGCCGCGCTCGATGTTCTCAAGAAGGACCTCGAAAAGAAGGGCATCAGCTGGACTGACATGCCGGTTGCAGGCGGTGGCGGCACCGAAGCCATGACCGTTCTGCGCGCCCGCGTTACCGCTGGCAACGCACCGACCGCCGTGCAGATGCTCGGTTTCGACATTCGCGACTGGGCCGAGCAGGGCGCTCTTGGCAATCTCGATGAAGTTGCCAACAAGGAAGGCTGGGACAAGGTCATTCCGGCTCCGTTGCAGGCATTCGCCAAGTATGAAGATCACTGGATCGCCGCGCCTGTGAATGTCCACACCACCAACTGGATGTGGATCAACAAGGCCGCGCTCGACAAGGCAGGCGGCAAGGAACCGGCAAACTGGGATGAGTTGATTGCGCTTCTCGACAAGTTCAAGGAGCAGGGCATCACGCCAATCGCCCACGGTGGCCAGCCTTGGCAGGATGCGACGATCTTCGACGCTGTCGTGCTTTCGTTCGGCACCGATTTCTACAAGAAGGCCTTCATCGATCTCGACCCGGAAACGCTGGGCAGTGATACGATGAAGCAGGCTTTTGACCGTATGACCAAGCTGCGCAGCTATGTCGATGACAACTTCTCCGGTCGCGACTGGAACCTGGCTTCGGCCATGGTCATCGAAGGCAAGGCCGGTCTGCAGTTCATGGGCGACTGGGCCAAGGGCGAATTCGTGAAGGCCGGCAAGAAGCCGGGCACGGATTTCGTCTGCATGCGCTATCCGGGCACGCAGGGCGCGGTGACCTTCAACTCCGACATGTTCGCGATGTTCAAGGTTTCCGACGACAAGATCCCGGCGCAGATGGAAATGGCATCGGCTGTTGAAAGCCCGACCTTCCAGTCGGCCTTCAACGTGGTCAAGGGCTCGGCGCCTGCACGCACCGACGTGCCGAACACCGACTTCGATGCTTGCGGCCAGAAGGCTATCGCCGACCTGAAGGAAGCCGATGGCAAGGGCACGATGCTGGGTTCCATGGCGCATGGCTATGCCAATCCGGCAGCCGTCAAGAACGCGATCTACGACGTGGTGACCCGCGAGTTCAACGGACAGCTCTCTTCGGAAGATGCTGTCAAGGAACTCGTCTCGGCTGTCGCTGCAGCGAAGTGATGCGCTGAATAGGCGTCCGGGAAGTTTAAACCTCCCGGACGTTTTTTATCCGGCCCGGATTCTCCGACCGGCGCAGCAATATCGTAACTAATCAAGCATTGCATGATGTTGTCTTGCATGGTTCCATCTGAACCGGTGAAGGCATCTCGGACCAACGCATTTTGCAGCCGGGTCGCGATCCGGTCTTGCATAAATGCCGCTGAAACGATCGTCTCCAATACGCCTTCATGGGGCATCAGGAGCGGCGCAAACTGGGTGGCGCAAATATGCAGCGTAACAGCCGATTGCAGGAAATCATCCCCAAGCTGGTCTTGGCTCCGAGTTTCCTGATCGTCCTCGTCTTCGTCTACGGGTTTATCATCTATACCGGCGTGCTTTCGCTGACCAACAGCCGCATGCTGCCATCCTACGGCTTCGTGGGATTGTCCAATTATGAGAAACTCTGGGCGCTGCCGCATTGGTGGCGGGCGATCACCAATCTGGCGATTTTCGCGTCGCTCTATATCATCATCTGCTCGGTGATCGGCCTGTTTCTGGCCATTCTGCTCGACCAGAAGATCCGCGGCGAAGGCTTTTTGCGTCCGATCTATCTCTACCCGATGGCCCTTTCCTTCATCGTGACCGGCACGGCATGGAAGTGGTTTCTCGATCCGGGCATCGGGCTTGAAAACACCATGCATCTGTGGGGTTGGGAAAGTTTTTCCTTCGGCTGGATCAAGAGCAACACCATGGCGATCTACTGTCTGGTGATCGCCGCCGTGTGGCAATCGTCGGGTTTCGTGATGGCGATGTTTCTTGCCGGCCTACGCGGCGTTGATAATGAAATCATCAAAGCGGCCCAGATCGACGGCGCTTCGACCGCCACGATCTATCGCCGCATCATTATTCCGCTGATGCGCCCGGTATTTCTGTCGGCCTTTGTCGTGCTGGCGCATCTGGCGATCAAGGCCTACGATCTGGTGATCGCGCTGACCGGCGGCGGGCCGGGGCAGGCGACCGAACTTCCGGCGACATTCATGTATTCCTATACGTTCACCCGTAACCAGATGGGCATTGGTGCTTCGTCAGCGATTATCATGCTGGCGATGATCTTCTCTATCATCATTCCCTATCTCTATTCGGAAATTCGCGGAGGGTCGCGGTCATGAGCGCCCAGTCGCAAGATAACGCCATCAACAGCGGAAAGCTGACGCGAGCGCTGATCTACACCGCGCTGCTGCTCTTCGCCTTTTATTATCTGTTGCCGCTCTATGTGATGCTGGTCAACTCGTTCAAGCCGCTGGAAGAAATCCGTCAGGGCGGCATGTTGAACTTGCCGCAGCAATGGACCATCGAGCCCTGGCTTTCGGCCTGGTCCACGGCGCAGATCGGTGTGCAGCCTACCGGACTGAAGCCGTTCTTCATCAATTCCATTTTGATGGTCGTGCCTGCCGTGGCAATCTCCACGATCATCGGCGCGTTGAATGGTTACGTGCTGACTAAATGGCGCTTTCGCGGCTCGAACATCTTCTTCGGACTGCTGCTTTTGTCATGCTTCATTCCGTTCCAGATCGTGCTCATCCCCATGGCGCGTGTGCTCGGGCTTTTCGGCATTGCCGGAACGATATGGGGCCTCATCATGGTGCACGTCATCTATGGTCTCGGCTTCACGACCCTCTATTTCCGCAACTATTACGAAGCGTTCCCGACCGAGCTGGTGCGTGCCGCGCAGATTGATGGCGCAAGCTTTTTCCAGATTTTCTGGCGCATTTTGCTGCCGTCGTCGGGGCCGATCATCGTGGTGTCGGTGATCTGGCAGTTCACCAATATCTGGAACGACTTCCTGTTCGGCGCGTCCTTCTCCGGCGCGCACTCCACGCCGATGACGGTTGCGCTCAACAACCTCGTTTCGTCTTCCACAGGCGTCAAGGAATATAACGTCCATTTCGCGGGCGCCATTCTGGCGGCTCTGCCGACGCTGATCGTCTATATCGTATCTGGCCGCTACTTCGTGCGCGGTCTGATGTCCGGTGCCGTCAAGGGATAAGTTCAATATGTCATTTCTGAAAATTACCGATCTCTACAAATCCTATGGCACCGTCTCGATCCTGAAAAACATCAATATCGAGATTGAAGAAGGCGGCTTTCTGGTTCTCGTTGGCCCGTCGGGTTGCGGCAAGTCCACACTGCTCAACACGATTGCCGGTCTTGAGCCGATCACCTCCGGCGACATTGCCATCAACGGCAAATCGGTTGCCGGCCTGCATCCATCTCAGCGCGATATCGCCATGGTCTTCCAGTCCTATGCGCTTTATCCGAACATGACGGTTGCCGGAAACATCGCTTTCGGCATGGAAATCCGCAAAGTTCCGAAGCCCGAGCGCGACAAGGCCATTCAGGAAGTGGCCGACATGTTGCAGATCGGGCATCTGCTCGACCGCAAGCCGAGCCAGCTTTCCGGTGGTCAGCGCCAGCGCGTCGCCATGGGCCGCGCATTGGTGCGCAATCCGCAGGTCTTCCTGTTCGATGAACCGCTGTCGAACCTCGATGCGAAGCTGCGTGTGGATATGCGCACCGAAATCAAGCGGCTGCACAACCGCATGAAAACCACCATTGTCTATGTCACGCATGACCAGATCGAAGCCATGACGCTGGCAACCAAAATCGCGGTGCTGAAAGACGGCGTCTTGCAGCAGTTCGGCACGCCTGCGGAGATTTATAACAATCCGTCCAACATGTTCGTGGCGGATTTCATGGGTTCACCGGCGATGAACCTGCTGTCCGTTGCAGTGGAGAAGAACGGCACGGATTATGCAATCTCGCTTGATCGCGGGGATGGGCAGGCTTTGACGCTGCCGCTGAAGAACGCGCCGCAAGCGCTTGGCGATTACGTGGGCAAACAGGTTGTCTTCGGCATTCGTCCGGAAGCCTTGACTGATCCCGACGGCGCGGATCGCAATGCGGGCGCTGTCGTGGAAGGCGACTGCCTGATTGACGTGGTCGAACCGGCAGGGTCGGACACGTTCGCGGTAACCCGTCTTGGCGGCAAGCATGTGGTCGCCCGGCTGCGCGCCGATGCGCGCATCGTTGCCGGGCAAGCATCGCGGCTCGCCTTCAATCTCGACAAGTCGGTGTTCTTCGATCCGACGAGCCAGGCACGGATTCTGTAGAACAACATTCGCCAGATACGGGAAATCGGTATCTAAACCGCTTCCCCATTCTGGCTCGCCGTTCAAAGCCAAAACGAAAAGAGCGCTTCCGACCAATCGGAAGCGCTCTTTTTCATAATTTGCCTGGAGGGCAAAATCAAATTCGATCTATGAACATCGCAAGCACTGGACCAGCCTCATCGGGCGGTCAACTCAGCGCAGAAAATCCAGTCCCAGAAGACCGACCGCAAGCGCCGTGTTCAGCGAAATGATCATCATGCCATAAACAAGTGCAGTTCTCGTAATATCGTTCATTTCCTACCTCCTTGAGCCGGGACCACCCCTTCCAGACTCGAAGCCTCGTGAAACTGTTACCGAATGTAACAGTCCGTTACGGAGAGCGCAACCCCGCTTTACACAATTGTGAACGATTGAAATCTGCCGTGAGAAAATTGGCTGCCGGCAGCCCGCGCTCGCGGTCCGGTCGCAAAAATCGCCACCAAGTCACCACAATGTGAGAAAAAATTGGCTAGCAATCTATCTATAAGCTCGACATAGCTTCGGCAGGCTTTATGTAAAAAGCACGGCTTATTCGGATATTCATCGTGAACCGCATCATTCCACTTGTGCTGGCTATTGCTCTTTTCATGGAGCAGATGGATTCGAATGTCATCTCGACATCTTTGCCAGCAATTGCCGCAGATATCGGCACCAGCCCGATTGCGCTCAAGCTGGCGCTGACGGCCTATCTCGTCGCGCTCGCGGTGTTCATCCCAGTCAGCGGCTGGATGGCCGATCGGTTTGGCGCCAAAAATGTCTTTCGCGCGGCCATTGCCGTCTTCGTCGTCGGTTCGATTGCCTGTGCAGCAGCAAACTCGCTGACCGCCTTCGTGGTTGCGCGCTTCTTGCAGGGCATGGGCGGCGCGATGATGACGCCGGTGGGGCGTCTTGTGCTTATTCGCTCCACACCGCGCAGTGAGCTTGTCTCCGCCATGGCGTGGCTGACGATCCCGGCCATGGTCGGCCCGTTGGTTGGTCCGCCGGTTGGCGGCTTCATCACGACCTTTCTCACCTGGCACTGGATATTCCTGATCAATGTACCCATCGGCGCTGTCGGTATCTGGTTTGCAACGCGCTTCCTGCCCGATAATGACGAGCGCATCGTCAAGCGTCTCGACTGGCCGGGTTTCGTTCTTTCCGGCATCGCCATGTCTGGTGTGGTCTTCGGCCTCTCAGTGGTCAGCCTTCCGGCGTTGCCGCCCGCCGTTGGCTTGGTCACTCTGGCTGTCGGTCTGATCTGCTCGGTGCTTTACATCGGCCATGCGCGGCGCAGCGCCGATCCGCTGCTCGATCTGCGGCTGTTCGACAATCAGGTTTTCCGTTCGGCAGTGTTCGGCGGCAGTATTTTCCGCTTTGGCATTGGCGCAATTCCGTTTCTGCTGCCGCTGATGTTCCAGCTCGGCTTCGGGTTCTCTCCGTTCCAGTCGGGCATGATAACCTTCGTGTCAGCCATCGGCGCTATCAGCATGAAGTTCGGTGCAAAACGGATTTTCGCTCGGATCGGTTTCCGGCGCGCCTTGATGGCGGGCTCGATCATTTCGGCGGGCTTCATCGCGGTAAACAGCCTGTTCACGCCTGCAACGCCGATCTGGTTCATTCTCGGCTTCCTGCTGGTCGGCGGCTTTGCGCGCTCCCTGTTCTTTACCGGCGTCAATGCGCTGGCCTATGCGGAAATTCCGGATGAGAAGACCAGTCAGGCCACGCCGATGACCGCTGTTGCACAGCAGGTTTCGCTGGCGATTGGCGTTGCGCTTGCCGGCGGCGTTCTGGAAATCAGCAGTGGCTTGCGCGGTGCGCCGCTTGCTTTGGTCGATTTCCACGTCGGCTTTATCGTGGTGGCTTTGGTCTCCGCAGTGGCATTCTTCTGGTTCGCGCGGCTTTCGCCCGATGCCGGTCACGAATTGGCCGGGCCGACTGTCGTTAAACCGAAGAGCACTGAGCGTGCTGTAGTCGAAGCGGCAAACTCGTCGGCGGGTAAATAAAAGGGGCCGTGGGGCCCCTGTCGTGACTTTGCGATTTCGTTTGAAAATCAGCCTTTAAAATCCCGTGCGAGCAGATAAAGCTCCACCGATTCCGCGCGCGATGCGGGCGGTTTGACGTGATGCACGGAGCGGAATTTCTGCTTCAGCATGGCCAGGAGCTCGTTTTCCGTGCCGCCCTGAAATGTCTTGGTCAGGAAGTGGCCGCCGGGCTTGAGCACCGAGACCGCAAAATCAGCCGCCACTTCACACAGATGCACCGTGCGCAGATGGTCGGTGCGACGGTGACCGGTGGTAGGTGCCGCCATATCGGAAATGACGAGATCTGGCTTGTCGCCAAGCGCTTCCATCAGCTTCTGGGGTGCTTCATCGTCGAGAAAGTCCATTTCCAGAAGGATAACGCCCGGCAGCGGATCGACATGCAGATAGTCGATGCCGACAACATGCGGGTCTTCATCGGTGGAGCCGACGATCTTGGCCGCAATCTGCGACCAGCCGCCCGGTGCTGCGCCAAGATCGATGATCTTCTGCCCCTTCTTGAGCAGGTCATAGCGGTCGTTGATTTCGATCAGCTTATAGGCCGCGCGCGAACGATAGCCATCCTGCTTGGACTTGTGCACATAGGGGTCGTTCAGGTGACGCAGCAGCCAGCGACGCGAGGATTCCTTGATCGTGCCTGCCTTTTTCTTCACGCGCACGTGCAGATTGCTGGTGCCCGCACCACCACGCCCACCAGTTTTGGCGCCCGTCTTCGTGCCGCCCTTGTTTCCGCCTGCTTTGCTCATTTTCAGTTGCCTGTTCTAGCGCCAACAGCGCATTTATTGGCGCAATTGCGCACGATTGTGCCGCCATGCGCCGTCGCGCGACATCAGTTCGGTCAGGATGCCTTCACGCAAACCGCGATCCGCCACCAGAAGTTTTTCACTCGGCCAAACCTTGCGGATGGCATCGAGAATGGCGCAGCCTGCAAGAACCAGATCGGCCCTGTCCGCACCGATGCATGGATTTGCCACCCGCGCCTCGAAATCCCAGGAGAGGAGGCGGCTCGTCATCTGCGTCACATCTTCCGAGCCCATCCACATGCCATCGACGCGGCGACGATCATAGCGTTCGAGACCGAGATGAATACCCGCCAGTGTGGTCACCGTACCGGATGTGCCGAGCAAATGGAAACGCGGGCTTGAAGCCAGTTGGCCCAAGCAGTGCCGTTCGGCAAAGCTGGACAGAAGCTCGGTCACATGACCGACCATCGCCTCGAAACTTTCCTGCGTGACATTGCGCCCACCGAAACGCTCGGCAAGGGTCACGACCCCAACGGGCAGCGACGTCCATGCCATGATGTGTTCGGCAAGACGCGGCGAACGGCGTTGTGAAACGTCGATCAGCGCGATTTCGGATGAACCGCCGCCAATATCGAACAGCACCACGGCTTCCGTTTCGCGCGCCACCAGCGTTCCGCAGCCCGAAACGGCCAGACGCGCCTCGGTCTGGCGATCGACGATTTCCAGTTCAAGTCCGGTTTCCTCGCGGACACGCTCCAGAAACTCTTCGCCGTTGGAAGCCGCGCGGCAAGCCTCCGTCGCAATCAGACGCGAACGGCGAATTTTCTTGCCCGCCAGCTTGTCGCGGCAAATCTTGAGCGCTTCAATGGCGCGCAGCATGGCGTTGTCGCTCAGTCTGCCAGTCGCGCTCAAGCCTTCGCCGAGGCGCACGATCCGCGAAAAAGCATCCACAACGCGAAACTGTCCCGGCCGGGTCGGCGATGCAACCAGCAGGCGGCAATTGTTGGTGCCAAGGTCGAGCGCGGCATAAAGCGGCGCTTCGGCGTGGTAGTGCCGTGGAGGCTGTGCCGTGCCGTTCTTGCGCTTGGCTTGAGACGATGCCTGCGCATGGTTGTCACGGCGCGGGGTTTCGTGGCCTTGCTTGGCGGTGTGTTCAGCGGCCCGCGGCGCGGCATTCGTCTGCTGCTGCGCCTGCTTCTTCTTGCGGGCGCGTCGGCGACGATTCGAAATTTTGCCGGGAGACTTGGCTTCCTGATGCGCGGCTTCTTCCGCAGCTTTCTGTGCAACAGCTGCTTCCGATCGCCGTCCCGCTTTGCCACGGTGACGACGGCGCGCACGCTTCCGCTGGCTGCCGGAACCCTTGTCGTCCGCTTCACTTTGCGGCTTTGGGCATCCTGAATCGGGTGCGCTACGCGCATTGCCCGCTTCTGCAACGGCTTCCTTGCGCGCTTTGCGCTTGCCGTTGTGGGACGGACTCCGGGCTTGAGCATTTCCCGATTGTCCGCCGGACGCCCCTTGATGCGCCTTTTCTACGGGGCGCTCCTCGGGGTTTTTCAAGGTACTGATCCTTATAAGCGCCGCGCGAACCGTCAGGACGCAAGCTGGACACTTCAATTATTACGTTGCCCTTAATGTAACAGCGGTTTCCTCTTTTACCAAGGGGCAGGCCGGTGAGACTCGGCGGAAAATTTTGAAAAGAACGAATGAATTGCGCCAAGGCGAAAAATGAGAGGGCCTTCGCAAACACGAAAGCCCTCTTTTGAAAGCAAAATGTCCGGTCAGATGTCGTAAGTGTGCGCGGCGTTGATGGTTGCGACAAACTGCTTGGTACGCTCGCGGGATGGGCGCGTGAAAACTTCATGCGCAGAGCCGGTCTCGACAATATTGCCCGATTCCAGAAACACCACATTCTGCGAAATCTTCGAGGCGAGGCGCAGATCGTGGGTGGCAATCACCATCGTCGTGCCTTCCTTGGCAAGTTTGCTCAGCACATCCACCACTTCCGAGGCAAGTTCAGGATCGAGCGCCGAAGTGGGTTCGTCGCATAGCAGCACGCGTGGCGAAGGCGCCAGCGCACGGGCAATCGCGATGCGCTGCTGCTGCCCACCGGACAAGGTCGATGGCCAGGCGTCGGCCTTATGGGCCATGCCCACTTTCTGCAACAGTTCCATCGCGCGTTCGCGGGCCTTGGCTTTCGGCCATTTCAGCACGGTGACGAGGCTTTCCATGACATTCTGGATCGCGGTCTGATGCGGAAACAGCTGGAAATTCTGAAACACCATGCCGGTCTGGCGGCGAATGGACTGAATGGCCTGCCAGCTTGGCTTGCGCCCCGGCTCGAAAGTCAGCGTCTGTCCGCCGAGCGACAACGTGCCGGATGTCGGTACTTCCAGCAGGTTGATGCAGCGCAGAAGCGTACTCTTGCCGCCACCTGATGGGCCGACAAGGGCCGTCACCGAGCCTTCAGAGATCGTGACATTGATGTCGTTGAGGATAACAGCGTCGTCGAAACGCTTGACGATGTGTTTCAGCTCGATCATGCGTTTGTCTCCAGCGTGCCGCCATAGCGCCCGAAGCGTCGTTCAAGCCGTACCTGAAGGGCAGACAGAACCGAACTCAGCGCCAGATAGATCAGCGCGGCCTCGATATAGAGGATCAGCGGTTCGTAGGTTGTAGCGACGATGCGCTGTGCCGACTGGAAAAGCTCCGGCACGGTGATGGCGGCGGCGAGCGAGGTATCTTTCACAAGCGAAATGAACGTGTTGGAAAGCGGCGGCACAGCGATTCTCGTCGCCTGCGGCAACACGGTGCGGGTCAGCGCCTGACGCCAGCTCATGCCAATGGAATAGGCGGCTTCCCATTGGCCCTTGGGCACGGACGAGATGACCGCGCGGATAATTTCCGAACTATAGGCACCGACATTCAACGTGAAGCCAATGAGGGCTGCCGGGAACGCATCGAGATAAATGCCAATGCTCGGTAAGCCATAGAAGATCACGAAAAGCTGCACCAGTAGCGGCGTGCCACGGAATATCCAGACATAGAAGCGAGCAATTGATGAGAGCCAGACCGGCGCGAAAAGCCGGACGAGGGCCGTCAGAAGCGCCAGCGCCAAACCAAAAACGAAGGACAGCAATGTCAGTGGAATTGTGAAGATCAGCCCCGCCCAGAGAAGGGTCGGGAGCGACTCGATCATGAGTTGTAGCCAATCAGGCACTTAGGTCTGCTCCTTCGCACGCAAAGCAGTGTCGGTTCAAATCGAGATGATCAGGCACCGGCAAGGCACTCTCATTCATCTTATACTGTTTGTGGAAAACGATCTCTGAAATTCAGTGGGAATAATTTTCTACTACACAATAAAAGAAGCCGGAAATGAATTCCGGCTTCATCGTTTATGTATCCGGAAGCTTACTTGGAAACGTCCTGACCGAAATATTTCTGCGCAATCTTGTCGTAGGTGCCATCGGCCTTGATATCGTCCAGCGCCTTGTTGATGGCTGCGACGAGGTCGTCGTCGCCCTTGCGAACGATGATGCCCGAAGCGTCAGCATTTTCCTTCTCTGCGGCGATCTTGACCGGAGCCTTCGGCTGCTGCTTCTTGAAGTCAAGGAAGGATAGGCTGTCATTGAGCGTCGCATCGGCGCGGCCCGTCAGCACGAGCTGGATCGACTGGTCGAAACCATCGGTCGCCACAAGTTCCGCGCCGGCTTCCTTGGCGAGCTTGCCGTAGTTGCTGGTCAGCGACTGTGCCGACTTCTTGCCCTTCAGATCGGCAAAGTCCTTGATCGTGTCGTTCTTGTCGTTGACGATCAGAACAACCTTGGAAACGATGTAAGGGTTGGAGAAGTTGAACTTCTTCTTGCGCTCTTCGGTGATGCCAACCTGATTGATGACGGCATCATAACGATTGACGTCGAGACCGGCGATGAGGCCGTCCCACTTGCCTTCGATGAATTCCGGCTTCACGCCGAGCTTGGCAGCCACGGCTTCACCGATTTCCACGTCGAAGCCGACGAGCTTGTTTTCCTTGTCGTGATAGGTGAAAGGCGCATAGGTGCCTTCCGTGCCGATCTTCAGAACGCCCGCCGACTTGATGGCGTCGAGATTTTCTCCGGCCATTGCGCCGGTGAAGAGAGCTGCCTGAATGATGCCTGCGGTAGC
Source organism: Brucella sp. NBRC 113783 (assembly GCF_040372265.1). Taxonomy (NCBI): domain Bacteria; kingdom Pseudomonadati; phylum Pseudomonadota; class Alphaproteobacteria; order Hyphomicrobiales; family Brucellaceae; genus Brucella; species Brucella sp. NBRC 113783. The sequence goes on from NZ_BAABRX010000005.1 coordinate 158,101, forward strand.
GATGATCTGAGCGAATTTCATTTTCGGTATCCGTGAACTGGTTGATGTTCTATTGATCGCAGAAATTTAATTCTAAAGATGCGTCCAAAACGACGGTAAAGACGCAATTATTAGGATTGAATCCTAATTATAGATCGAATTTTGGTGAATAATTCTAACATTTTTCGGGGTGGACCGAAAGGGTGGAAAAACCGTTCGCAAATGCGTCGGCACGCATTGATTTTGCCCGGTTTTATCCCGGTTGAATGCACAACGCCGCCAGACATGAGCTGGCGGCGTTGTGCTTTGTTAATATTCATCTCGGTTATTCAGGCTTGCCGTATCCGCCACCAGTCGGCGTGATGACGGTGAAGGCTTCACCTGCTTCCAGAACAGTCTGGTCGCAATTTCCTAATACGTCGATGGACCCGTCCTTGCGACGCACTTCATTACGGCCGGTCTGGCCAGCTTCGCCGCCTTCCAGACCGAAAGGCGCCACCCGGCGATGACCGGAAAGAATGGCAAATTCCAGCGTTTTCAGCGCGCGGATCGTGCGCCTGGTGCCGTCGCCCGCGTGCCATTTGCCCCTGCCGCCGGAGTCCTTTCGAATATGGAAGTCTTCCAGCAAGACGGGGAAGCGGGTTTCCAGAATTTCCGGGTCGGTCAGGCGCGAATTGGTCATGTGGGTGTGCACAGCATTGGCACCGTTGAAACCGGGACCGGCGGGCGCGCCGGAACAGATGGTTTCGTAATACTGATATTCATCATTGCCGAAAGTTAGATTGTTCATCGTGCCCTGCGCTGCGGCCATCGCCTTGGTCGCGCCGAACAGGCAGTTGGTGACAGCCTGACTGACTTCGACATTGCCCGCCACGACCGCCGCTGGATATTGCGGAGAGAGCATCGAGCCTTCCGGCACAATGATCCTGATCGGTCGCAGGCAGCCCGCATTCATCGGAATGTCGCCCTCAACCAGCACGCGGAAGACATAAAGCACAGCCGCGCGGGTGACGGGCTCTGGCGCATTGAAATTGTCGGAACGCTGTTCCGACGTGCCGGTGAAATCGACCGTCGCTTCGCGCTTTTCCTTGTCGATGGTGACGCGCACCTCGATTTGGCAGCCCTGGTCCATCTCATAGGTGAAATGGCCGTCCGGCAGCTTGTCGAGTACGCGGCGCACGCTTTCGGCGGCATTGTCCTGAACGTGGCCCATATAGGCTTTCACGACATGCTCGCCGAATAGGCCGATCATCTTTTTCAGCTCGGTCACGCCCTTTTCGTTGGCCGCGATCTGCGCCTTCAGGTCGTTGACGTTCTGCGTCAGGTTACGGACAGGGTAGGTCGCGCCAGTCAGCAGAGCGGCAAGCGCCTCTTCGCGGAAGGTGCCGCGATCGACCAGCTTGAAATTGTCGATATAGACGCCTTCCTGCTCGATATTGACCGCAAGCGGCGACATGGAACCCGGCGCAATGCCGCCAATATCCGCATGGTGCCCACGGCTTGCCACCCAGAAGCGGATTTCACGATTGTCGTCGTCGAAAACCGGCGTGCAGACGGTGAGGTCGGGCAGATGGGTGCCGCCATTATAAGGTGCGTTGATGAGGAACACATCGCCCGGCTTGATGTCGCTGTTTTCGCGGATGGCGGTGGCGACCGACGCATCCATGGAACCGAGATGCACCGGCATATGCGGCGCATTGGCGACAAGATTGCCTGCCGCGTCGAAAACCGCACAGGAAAAGTCGAGACGCTCCTTGATATTGACCGAATAGGCAGTGTTTTGAAGCGTAACGCCCATCTGCTCAGCAATGGACATGAAGAGATTGTTGAAAATCTCCAGCATGACCGGGTCGGCTTCGGTGCCGATGGCCGTGCGCGCAGGCAGCGCCTTGATGCGCGTCAGCACGACGTGGTCATGCGCAGTCAGGCGGGCCTGCCAGCCATCTTCGATAACGATAGTCTGGTTTTTCTCGATGATGATCGCCGGGCCGGTGACAGTCTGGCCGCGTTGCATCTGCTCGCGCAAGACAACGCCCGCGTCGTGCAACTCGCCCTGCGAGAAGAAGCGGGTCCGCTTGGCGGTTGCAGCTTCCAGATCGCTGTCGAGCGATTGGGCGCTTTCGGTTTCGCCTGCGCCACCACCCACGGCTTCGACTTCCACCGCGTCGATAACGAGAGCCTTGTTCTCCGCAATGAAGCCGAAACGGCGCTTATGGGCCGCCTCGAACTCGGCGCGAAGGCGGTCGGCATTGTCCTTAGCAGGGAAGGTGGCTTCAACGGAGAGCACGGTGTCGGTGCCCGCATAGCGGATGTGGGCGCGCAGATGACGCTGCACGGCTGCGGCTTCTATGCCTTGAGCCAGAAGTTCGGCCACGCATTCCTGCGCCAGTTCTTCACCCAGTTCTTTCAGGGCTGAAGGCGCTGCCGGATCGAGCGCGACGCCGAGCGCCTTTTGACGGGTGGCGCGAATATCGGCCAGACCCATGCCATAGACGGACAGCAGACCGGACATTGGATGGAGGAGAATATTCTTCATGCCAAGCGCATCGGCAACGAGACAGGCGTGCTGGCCACCCGCACCGCCAAAGCAGTTGAGCGCATAGCGCGTCACGTCATAGCCGCGCTGGACGGAAATTTTCTTGATGGCCTCGACCATATTGGCCACTGCAATGCGGATGAATCCATCGGCAACGGCTTCCGGCGAGCGACCATCGCCAATTTCGGCTGCGAGCGCGGAGAAAAGTTCCCGCACCCGCTCCACATCGAGCGTCTGGTTCTGGTCCGGGCCAAAGATTGCCGGGAAAAATTCCGGCAGAAGCTTGCCCAGCATGACATTGGCATCGGTGACGGCGAGCGGTCCACCGTTGCGATAGCAGGCCGGACCGGGATTGGCGCCCGCCGAATCCGGGCCGACGCGGAAACGTCCGGCGTCATAATGCAGGATCGAGCCGCCGCCTGCGGCAACGGTGTGGATCAGCATCATCGGTGCCCGCACGCGCACGCCAGCCACTTCCGTTTCGAAAGCGCGTTCATATTCGCCATCGAAATGCGCGACGTCCGTGGAGGTGCCGCCCATGTCAAAGCCGATGACTTTCGGAAAGCCTGCCGTTTCGCCGGTTCGGGCGAGGCCGACAACGCCACCAGCCGGGCCGGACAGGATTGCATCCTTGCCCTGAAACAGATCAGCGGCCGTGAGACCACCCGACGACATCATGAACATGACGCGCGCGCCGGTGCGCTCGACATCCAGCTCATTGGAAACCTGCGCAACGTAACGGCGAAGAACCGGCGACAGATAGGCATCGACGACTGTAGTGTCGCCACGACCGACCAGCTTGATCAGCGGCGAAACCTCGTGGCTAACGGAGACCTGCTCGAAGTCGAGACCGCGCGCAATGCGAGCAATTTCAGCCTCATGTGAGGGAAACTTAAAAGCATGCATGAGCGCGATGGCGACGGATTTGTAGCCCTGTTCCTTCAGCGCAACCAGTACGGCTTCGGCCTCGGAGGGATCGAGAGCCGTTTCAACCGTGCCATCCGCCTGAACGCGCTCATTCAGTTCCACGACCTTTTCATAAAGCGCTTCCGGCTTGATGATTTCGGTCGCGAAGATGTTCTTGCGTTCCTGATAGCCAATGCGCAGCGCATCACGGAAACCCCTTGTGGTAACAAGGGCCAGCCGCTCGCCCTTGCGCTCCAGAAGCGCATTGGTGGCGACCGTCGTGCCCATGCGAACTTCGCCGATGGCACCGGCGGGAATCGTTTCACCGGAGTTCAGGCCCAGATGCAGGCGAATGCCGTGAACGGCGGCATCCTTATAGGCAGACGGGTTTTCGGAGAGAACCTTGCGTGCATGGAGCTGGCCCTGCGGATCCCGCCCGATGACGTCCGTAAACGTACCGCCGCGGTCGATCCAGAAATCCCATACTCCGCGTCCCGTTCCGCTCATCGCTGGCTCCCTCACACAAGTTATAAAGCGGGTCGCATTTATCCTATTAGGGTGACGCGCTCTCAGTATTTGTTTATACGCACATCCCGAAAACCGTTTCACCCTTTTCGGGGTATATTCCAAAATCTTCTTGGCGACTGGCTGCGCGACAGCCTTGACCCCGCTTTGATCCCATTGGCAGGACTTCCCGATGAGCGTGCTTTTTGAGAAAACCTATCCGCGTACCGTTCATGCGCTTGTCGATCATTTTCTGAAACCGGAAATGCGCGACGCGAAGGTGGAAGCCTGGCTGTTCGATGACCAGCCGAGCCGCTTTGCAGCGGAAACGAAGCTGCGCGAAGCAGGCGTCGAGGCGCGCCTGCGCTCGGCTTACAAGCCGCTCCTGCATTTCTTTCTGGAAGAAGTCGATGGCGCGGCGCTGAAGTCGGCTGCGATCCGCTATCCACGCCACGAAGCCTGCGTGCAGAACCGTTTCCTGCTCGAAACCTATCCTTTGTCAGTGCTGCTGCCGGAGGCGGAGGTGGCTTTTGCAGCTTCGGACAAAGACGATTTTCATTATGAAGTCGATCTGACCTTTACCGATGGTCATAGCGAGAAGCACCGGGTTTTTGCCCCGAACCGCGTGCATGTGGATTTCATCGGCGAAACGCTGGTCTCGCCAACCGGCTGGCTGACGGTCACGCAAGGCGGCAAGACTGAAAGCGCGCGCTATGAAACATCCTATGAAAAGCTCTTTCATGACACGGTTTCGACCATCGCGGCCCATGACTGGAAGCGTGGCGAACCTTATTTCGATGAACTGAACATTACGGTCAGCTTGCCCATCACCGACCGTCGCCTGCCTTACGATGAGGAAACGCTGAGCCTCACCGAAGCCATGCACGAGGATATCTATTTCTCGCTGCTTGAAGTATTTCAAAAAAAGTCCAGTCGTCCAGTGGGTGATCGTGGGTTGCAACCGGGCCAGATTGTGCCAGAAGTCTGCTTTCGCGATGCCGAGCCGTCGGTCAGAGTGGAAACGAGACCGCTTTCCACCGATGACGCGCTGACGGCAGAACAGGTGCTGGAGACGGCGCAAGCGCCGCTTTCCGCCGATCAGATCCGCCGTGAACTCGCCCGTCTGGGCGGTGAGCCGTTCGAGGCAAAAACCCGTTCGGGCAGAGCGGTGCGCGCGACCTATCGCAAGGGCAGCGATGCCGCGATGATGATCAGCGCCGGTCAGCATGCCAATGAAACGACGGGCGTTGTCGGCGCGTTGCGTGCGGCCAATCGGCTTGTCACGCGCGAAGGCGCGCATTTCACGATCTCCCCGCAGGAAAACCCGGATGGATACGAGATACACAAGCGGCTTTGCGCACTGCAGCCGCACCACATACATCATGCGGCGCGCTATACGGCGCTGGGTGATGATCTGGAATATCGCAGCGGCGAGGGGCTCTACGAAAAGGCCATTCGTGTCGAGGCTGAAAGGCTGACGGATGCGAAACTGCACGTCAACCTGCATGGTTATCCGTCGCATGAATGGACGCGCCCGCTCTCAGGCTATGTGCCGCGTTCCTTTGCCATGTGGACGCTGCCGAAAGGCTTTTTCCTGATCATCCGCCACCATGCCTCATGGGAGAGGCACGCAGAGGAACTGATCGACCGCGTAACGAAACATCTGGCCGCGATTGACGGGCTGGTCGCTTATAACAACGCCCAGATCAGGCTTTTCGAGCAGCATGCAGGCGAAACGGGTTTCCGCATCATCAACGGATTTCCGTGCCTTGTCGGCGTCGATGACCGACATACGGTGCCAATGACGCTCATCACCGAATATCCGGACGAAACGGTCTATGGTGATGCTTTCGTCAAGGGCCATACCGCGCAGATGGAAACCGTGCTGGCATCCTACGATGCCTTGCAGGCGCTGTTCCCATCCACGCCGGTTGCCTGAACGGTCTCGATTTCGAGAGTGAACTTTTATAAAGGAAAAAAAGCGCCGTTTAGCGGCGCTTTTTCATGTTTAACATCTGCTGGTTGAGATCAACCGCTGATCAGCTTCACTTCCATGAAGTCTTCGAGGCCCCATTTGCCGCCTTCGCGACCGTTGCCCGACTGCTTGTATCCGCCGAACGGGCTGCCCGGAGCGCGGGACGTGCCGTTGATCTGGATCATGCCTGCGCGAAGCTTGCGCGCAACGCGCTTGGCGCGTTCCGGGCTGCCGGTCTGGATATAGGCGGCCAGACCGTAAGGCGTATCGTTGGCGATGGCGATAGCTTCTTCTTCCGTTTCAAACGGGATCATGGCCAGCACTGGTCCGAAGATTTCTTCGCGGGCGATGGTCATGTCGTTGTTCACATCGGCGAAGACGGTCGGCTTGACGAAGTCGCCTTCGGTGAAGCCATCCGGGCGGCCAGTGCCGCCGGCAACGAGGCGTGCGCCTTCATCGATGCCTTTCTGGATCAGCTTTTGGACCTTTTCGAACTGAATCGACGAGGAAAGTGGCCCGATATGATCGCCTTCTTCCGCAGGATCGCCAACCTTAGTGCCTTCGGTGACCTTCTTCGCGAGTTCGACGGCCTTGTCATAGACCGAGCGCTCAACCAGCATGCGCGTCGGCGCATTGCAGGACTGGCCGGTATTCTCGAAGCAATGGGCAAGGCTGCGCTCGATGGTCTTTTCCAGATCGCTATCGGCAAAGACGATGTTCGGCGACTTGCCGCCGAGTTCCAGCGAAACGCGCTTGACGGTTGCCGCTGCGGCGCGGGAAACCGCCGTGCCTGCGCGCGTCGAGCCGGTGAAGGACATCATGTCCACATCCGGGTGCTGCGACAGCGCTTCGCCGACCACCGGACCTTCGCCATTGACGAGGTTGAACACGCCCTTCGGCAGACCGGCTGCATCGACGAATTCCGCAAACAGCATCGCCGACATCGGTGCGATTTCGGACGGCTTGAGCACGACCGTGCAGCCAACCGCAATCGCGGGAATGACCTTCAGCGCAATCTGGTTCATCGGCCAGTTCCACGGGGTGATCAGCCCGCAAACGCCGATCGGTTCGTGCACGATGGTCTGGTTTGGAAATTTCGGAGAAAGAATTTCTTCGAACTCGAAACTCTCGAAGGCAGCGACAAAAGCCTTGATATGCGACACGCCAACGGCAGCCTGCGATTCACGCGCAAGCGTGATCGGCGCCCCCATTTCGTGCGAAATGGCCTTGGCCATTTCATCCATGCGGGAATCGTAGATTTCAGCAATACGGCGGATATAGGCGATACGCTCCTTCGCGGGCGTTTCGGCCCATGCAGGGAAGGCTTTGCGCGCTGCCGCAACCGCGAGATCGATATCGGCAGCCGAACCGCCAGAGATCACCGCATAGGGCTTTTCATTGGCCGGATTGACGACTTCGATGCTCTTGGCGTCGATTGGAGCCCGCCAGGCGCCGTCGATATAAAAATCCGTTTTCTGAACCAGGTTCTTCTGAAGCATGGCGCTTTCCTCCGTCGTTTTTGAATTCCCATATGTTGTTCTGCAAGCGGATCCAGATCGAACCGGTTACATTTGCGGGCAACTCTAATGCCCGGATATGGCAGCGTCAAAACAGAAGGACGGATGGAACCATCAATTTTTCTTATTCATTATCGTAGGCTTCGACATCGATGCCGAGCGACACAAGGCCTTCCTCGATATAATCGCCCAGAAGCGGTGTTCCGATCAGGTATTTTGCCTCGCGCCCATTATGGCGTTCGCTTGCGGTGGATAGCGCGTCGTCCCATTCCTCTGCCGAGAAATCGCCGCGCCCCACCCACATCAAGGCGAGCAATTCGATACGCTGATCTTCGTTCAGCGAGCGGATGGCGGCGAAAAGCTCTTTCCGGGTTGGGTTGTCAATTGACGCATCGAGAATATCGACATCCCTGTCGTCGCCGGGATTGGAGCCGGAATCCTCGTCCACCGCAGGCACTTGCACGTCATATTCGCGCGCCTTTGATATAATGAATTCCAGATTCTCCAGATTGTTCGTCAGCTCGACCATCGAATACCTCCGTTACCGGTTTTCTCAGCGTCTTTCTGATTATAGGGCGTCCGCTTCACGCAGGCGATAGCCAACACCGGTTTCGGTGAGAATATATTGCGGCTGGTCGGGCAGGGCTTCGATCTTGTGACGAAGCTGGCGCACATAGATGCGCAAATATTGCACGTCTGCCGCCGGACCCCAGACGTAATTCAGAATAAATTGATGCGTCAAAACCTTGCCCGCATGCTGCACCAGAAGGCGCAGAATATCGTATTCTTTGGGCGAAAGCTTGATGTCGTTGCCATCGACCCTGACGATGCGCCGCACCAGATCGACCGAAAGACCACCGCTCTGGAAAATCGGCTTTTCGCCTTGCTGTTGCAGCTTGTGGCGGAGCGCAACGCGCATGCGTGCCGCAAGTTCGCGCATACCGAAGGGCTTGGTCACATAATCGTCGGCGCCGAGTTCGAGAGCTTTCACAATGCCCACTTCGTCGGTGCGGCTCGAAAGAATGAGGATGGGCAGGCTGCGCCCTTCCTGTCGCCATTGCAGCAGGAGCCGGTGCCCGTCCATATCCGGCAGGCCGAGGTCGAGCAGTACCAGGTCTGGACTTTCTGCCTCAATCTTTTCGATCGCTTCGGTAGCATTGGCGGCTTCAACGGTCGTGTAACCCTCGGTGGTCAGCCCGACGCGCAGAAGTTTGCGGATCGGCGGTTCGTCATCGACGATCAGCACTTTGACGCTTTGCATATTCATTGCGTTGTTTCCGTTTCAGCGTCGCCGGATGGAAGCGGCAGGGATATGACGAAGACCGCGCCCGCACTGCTGTGGCCGCGATTGCGGGCGGATAAGGTGCCGCCCATCGCTTCGACAAAACCGCGCGCGATAGAAAGGCCAAGGCCTGTACCCGCTTGTACGTGATCACCCTTGCGAACGCGATAGAAGCTGTCGAAAATCCGTTCCGTGTCGTCGGCGGGGATGCCCGGCCCCTGATCGGCAATTTCCAGAATAAGCCGCGTGCCGCTGATATGGGCTTCGATGGTAATTTCAGAGGCGTCCGGCGCATATTTCGCGGCATTGTCGAGAAGATTGAACAGAACCTGTTCAAACAGCACCGCATCCAGCCGCAGCATCGGCAGATCGGCGGGTACTGATACGCGCACCGCATGGCGCACAAGAATTTTGGCGGCGCGGTGCAGGGCAGCGCCGACAATATCGCCGATATAATGCGGGGAAAGGTTCGGCTCCATCGCGCCTGCTTCAATCCGGGTCATGTCCAGAAGATTGGCGATGAAGCGGTTGAGACGTTCCGACTGATCCACGATGGTCTGATAAAGATCGGCCTGATCTTCAGCGGGCAAAGAGCCGTGATATTCACGCAATGTGGTGGCCGCACCCATGATGGCCGCGAGCGGGGTCTTGAGGTCGTGCGAAATCGAAGTGAGAAGTGCGGAGCGCAACTTGTCGGTTTCCGCAGCAAGCTTCGCCCGCTCGACATCCTCCACCAGTTGCACGCGCTCGATGGCGATGGCGGCCTGATCGGCCAGCGCTTCGAACAGTCTCTGCTGCTCTGGCGTGAGTATCGGTCCCTGCCGGTCATTGTCGAGACCGATAACGCCGACCGAGGTTCGCGCCGTGCGCAGTGGCAAGTAAAGGCGGCGCGCGCCGGGCAGCGTATCCGCACCACGTCCTGCGGGCAGATTGTGCTCCCATGCCCAATGGGCAGCGGCGATATCGGCATCGTCGAGCGTGTCGTCCGGCGGATATCCGGCGCGCACCGCGATGCTTTCGCGTTCCGGCAGCAGGATGACGGCTCGCACCTTCAGCATGGACGCGATCTGGAACGCCGTTGCCCAAAGGACATCGTCCAGCGAACCGGTGCCCGCGAGCTTTTTGCTGAAAAGATAGAGATCCTCCGTCATGCGCGCGCGCTGGCGCGCCGATGCCGCCTGACGCTGCACGCGGCTTGCCAGATTGCTGGCCACGAAACTGACGAGCAGGAAGAAGACGAGGGCGACCACGCTTTCCGGGTCCGCAATGGACAGGGTGTAAAGCGGCAGGAGAAAGAAGAAATTATAGGCGAAAGCGCTGATGACGGACACAAACAGCGCTGGCCACAGGCCAAGCGTTACTGCAACGCCGAGAACGCCGACCACGAAGACCAGCGCTATGCTGCGCACGTCGAGAAACTGGTCGAGCAGCAGCCCGACGGCGAGCGCCGCCGTGATGACCGCCATGCCAATCACATAGGGCAGGAGTTGCAGGCTCGCGGTTGGCGCGGCGGTCTTGACCTTGCGGGCAGCATTTGCCGCCTCCTGATCAATGCCAGCGGTGATGTGAACATCGATGGCGCCTGCCCGGCGGATCAGATCGTGCCCGACCGAACCTTCGATGATTTCACGCCAGCGCGGCTTGGCCGATTTGCCGACGACAACCTGCGTGAAATTATGCGTGCTGGCATAGCGGATAATGTCTTCGGCCACCGACTGGCCGGGAATGATGATCGGTTCGCCGCCCAACTGTTCGGCAAGGCGCATGGTTGCCGACAGCCGGTCTTTTTCATCCTCCGACATGGTGGCCGAGCGGGGTGTTTCAATGTAAATGACCGCCCATGGCGCGCGCAGCCGGTCGGCAAGACGGCGCGCATAGCGCACGAGAGACGCGCTACGCGGTCTTTCATCCACGGCAACAAGAATACGGTCGCCGGCAGCCCACGGACCCTCAATAGCATGGGCGCGCATATGGGTGAGAAGCTGTTCGTCCACCCGCTGCGCAGTGCGCCGCAGTGCCAGCTCGCGGAGCGCCGTCAGATTGCCGGGCGAGAAATAGTTGCGAATTGCGCGCTTCGCGGTCTTTGGAAGATAGACCTTGCCTTCATTGAGCCGTTTGATGAGGTCGCCCGGCGTCAGGTCGATCAGCTCTATATCGTCGGCGCGGTCGATAATGCTGTCCGGCACGGTCTCACGAACGCGAATGCGCGTGATCTGCGCCACCACATCATTCAGGCTTTCGACGTGTTGAATGTTGAGCGTGGTATAGACGTCTATCCCTTGCGCGAGGATTTCCTCCACATCCTGATAGCGCTTGGGGTGTCGGCTTCCGGGCGCATTGCTGTGGGCGAGTTCATCCACCAGAACCAGCTGCGGACGGCGCGCCAGCACGGCGTCAATGTCCATCTCTTCCAGTTCATGGCCATGATAGGCGACGCGGGCGCGCGGAATGATTTCCAGCCCATCGACCAGTGCTTCGGTGTCGCGGCGGCCATGGGTTTCGACAACGCCGATAACGATATCAACGCCATCGGCCTTGCGCGCCCTGCCGGACATCAGCATTTCATAGGTTTTGCCGACACCGGGTGCTGCGCCCAGAAATATCTTCAGGCGGCCACGCGTTTCGCGCTCCGCCTGTTCGAGCAGGGCATCGGGAGAGGGCCGTGTGTTGTCAGCGCGAATGTCGTCCGACATCAATGATAATGCTCCTGCGAAGCGGGCGGCGACATGAGCGCCACCCGCAATCTACCTCATTTTGCTGCGGTTCTGTCCAGAACTAGATTGAGTTTCAGGACATTGACCACAGCTTCGCCGAGAAAGCCGAGTTTTCGGTCTTCCACCTGCTGCTCCACAATGCCGCGCAGCGTGGCTTCGCTGATACCCCGCGCCTTGGCGACACGCGGTATCTGATAAAAGGCTGCTTCCGGCGAAATATGCGGGTCGAGACCGCTGGCCGAAGTGGTCACGAGATCGATAGGGATCGAGGCGGCAGGCGCTGACTGTTTTAACGATTCCGCCTCGCTCTTGATCCGCTCGACCAAGGCGGGATTGGTCGGGCCGAGATTGGAGCCGCCGGAACTGGATGCATCGTAGCCATCCTTGCCTGCGGCAGATGGGCGACCGTGGAAATAACGGTCACTGGCAAAATTCTGGCCGATCAGTTCAGAGCCGATGACCGTTCCATCCTTCTCGATCAGGCTGCCATTGGCCTGTTGCGGAAAGATTGCCTGCGCAAGGCCTGTCATGCCGAGCGGATAGATAAACCCGGTAATCACGGTGAGTGCGACGATCATGACCAGTGCAGGGCGAAGTTGCTTCAACATGGGTGAAAATCCTTATGCAAGGCCAAGGGCAATGAGGGCCATGTCGATGGCCTTGATGCCGATGAACGGAACGATGACTCCGCCGAGACCGTAGATGAGCAGGTTGCGGGAGAGCAGGGCGCCTGCGCCAACGGCCTTATACTTCACGCCTTTCAACGACAGCGGGATCAGCGCCACGATGATGAGGGCGTTGAAGATGATGGCCGAGAGAATAGCGCTTTGCGGCGTGGCGAGGTTCATGATGTTCAGCGCGCCAAGCTGCGGATAAAAAGCCAGAAACATGGCCGGAATGATCGCGAAATATTTCGCGATATCGTTGGCGATGGAGAAAGTCGTGAGCGCGCCGCGCGTCATCAGAAGCTGCTTGCCGATTTCAACAATCTCGATGAGCTTGGTCGGATCGCTGTCGAGATCGACCATATTGCCCGCTTCGCGGGCGGCAACCGTACCAGTGTTCATGGCGACACCCACATCGGCCTGCGCAAGCGCTGGCGCATCGTTGGTGCCATCACCACACATGGCGACCAGTTTGCCCTTGGCCTGTTCCTCGCGGATAAGCGCCAGCTTGTTCTCCGGCGTTGCCTGCGCCAGAAAATCATCCACGCCCGCTTCCGCAGCAATTGCTGCTGCCGTCATGGGATTGTCACCGGTGATCATCACCGTGCGGATGCCCATGCGCCGCAATTCGGAAAAACGCTCACGAATGCCGCCCTTGACGATATCCTTCAGATGGATAACGCCGAGCAGCTTGTCATCCTTGATCACGGCAAGCGGCGTGCCGCCACCCTTGGCAATGGTGTCGGCGATGGCTTGCAGTTCGTGAACGGTTTTTGCATCCGAAGTCGCGTTTTTCAGCACGGCATCCACGGCACCCTTGCGAATGGACGAACCGTCAATATCAACGCCGCTCATGCGGCTCTGCGCCGTAAAGGGCACAAAAGTCGCATGCAGGCTTTGCATATTGCGACCGCGAATGGCGTATTTTTCCTTGGCCAGAACCACGATGGAACGACCTTCCGGCGTTTCATCGGCAAGGGAGGCGAGTTGTGCTGCGTCGGCCAGTTCCTGTTCGCTTACGTCGGTGATGGGCATGAAGGCTGTTGCCTGACGATTGCCAAGCGTGATCGTGCCGGTCTTGTCCAGAAGCAATGTGTCTACATCGCCTGCCGCCTCCACCGCACGGCCCGACATGGCCAGCACATTGAAGCGCACCAGACGGTCCATGCCTGCAATGCCGATAGCTGACAGCAGCGCACCGATGGTGGTCGGGATCAGCGTAACGAACAGGGCAACCAGCACGATGACGGGGATATAGCCGCCCGCATAGGTCGCGAAGCTTGGAATTGTCACCACGGCCAGAACGAAGATCAGCGTCATGCCTGCAAGCAGGATGTTGAGCGCGATTTCGTTCGGCGTTTTCTGGCGTTCAGCACCTTCCACAAGGCTGATCATTTTGTCGATGAAGGTCGAGCCCTGCGCTGCCGTGATGCGCACCCTGATCCAGTCGGAGAGGACCTGCGTACCGCCGGTGACGGCGGAACGGTCGCCGCCGGATTCGCGGATGACCGGTGCGGATTCGCCGGTGATGGCGGCTTCGTTAACCGAGGCGACACCCTCGATCACTTCGCCATCGGAGGGGATGATGTCACCTGCTTCAACGAGAACGATATCGCCGACCTTGAGGCTTGTTCCGGCCACGGTCTTGTAATCGGTCTTGCTGTCGCCGCTCAGAAGCTTGGCCTGGGTTTCAGTGCGGGTGCGGCGCAATGATTCCGCCTGCGCCTTGCCGCGCCCTTCGGCAACGGCTTCGGCAAAATTGGCGAACAGCACTGTAAACCAGAGCCACAGCACGATCTGGGCAGAAAAGCCGACATTGCCGCCGCCTGTGGCAATGTCCTTTGCAAGCAGTACCGTGGTGAGCGCCGAAACGACGGCCACGACGAACATGACCGGGTTTCGGGCGAGGCTTTTCGGGTTCAGTTTGCGGAAGGCATCGCCGACCGCCGGGATAAGAATACGGGCATCGAGAATGCTCGCAGATTTGGACTGGCTCATAACGAGGCTCCAGTGGATGTTTTGCGAAGCGGACGCTCAGATCAGCCGGATGGCGAGAAACAGGATGAGCATCACGGCAAGGATCGACAGAATGCAGTTCGATGGTTTCAGCATCACAAGGTCTTTCCCTGGATCAGAGCGAGGTGTTCGGCGACGGGGCCGAGCGCCAGCGCGGGGAAGAAGATCAGCCCGCCGACAACCAGAATGACGCCGATCAGCAAGCCCACGAACAATGGACCATGGGTCGGGAAGGTGCCGGCCGATTGCGGAGCGATTTTCTTGGCGACCAGCGATCCGGCAATGGCCATGGCGGGAACAATGACGAGAAAGCGCCCCATCAGCATCGCAAGCCCGATGGTGATATTGTACCAGGGCGTATTGCCGGAAAGCCCGCCGAAAGCCGAGCCGTTATTGGCCGTGCCGGACGTATAGGCATAGAGGATTTCCGAAAAGCCGTGCGGTCCCGGATTGGCGATGGAGCCAAGGCCAGCCGGAATGACGGCAGCGATTGCGGTAAAGCCGAGGATCGACAGCGGCAGGCACAGCACGGCCAGCATCGCCATTTTGACTTCCCTGGCCTCGATCTTCTTGCCCAGATATTCCGGCGTGCGACCGACCATCAGGCCAGCCACGAAAATCGCCACCACAACGAACAGGATAATGCCGTAAAAACCTGCGCCGACACCGCCGATGATGATTTCGCCGAGCATCATATTGATCATCGGGATCATGCCGCCGAGCGCCATCATGCTGTCATGCATGGCGATCACCGCGCCACAGGATGCGGCAGTCGTGACCACGGCGAAAAGGGCGGTCATGGCGATACCGAAACGGGTTTCTTTGCCTTCCATATTGGCACCGTCGATGCCGAGTGCGTGGATCAGCGGGTTGCCGGCAGCTTCTGCCCAGTAACAAATGGCAACGCCTGCAACGAACAACACGCCCATGGCCGCGAAAATGGCCCAGCCCTGCTTTTCATTGCCGACCATGCGGCCAAAGACATTGGTCAGCGATGCGCCGATGGCGAAGATCGCAACCATCTGGATCATGTTCGAAATGGCGTCCGGATTTTCAAACGGATGCGCGGAATTGGCGTTGAAGAAACCACCGCCATTGGTGCCCAGCATCTTGATCGCCAGCTGCGATGCAACCGGCCCAAGCGCGATGACCTGCCGCGCGCCTTCAAGCGTCGTGGCCTGCGCATAGGCGCCAAGCGTTTGCGGAACGCCCAATGCGACGAAGGCAAGCGTCATCACGATGCAAATTGGCAGCAGGATATAAAGCGTGCAGCGCGTGAGATCGACCCAGAAGTTACCAAGCGTTTTCATGGATTTGCGAGAGAAAGCGCGGATAAGCGCTATCGCGATCGCCACACCCGTTGCAGCCGAGACGAAGTTCTGCACCGTCAATCCGGCCATCTGCGTCAGATAGGACATGGTGCTTTCGCCGCCATAGTTCTGCCAGTTGGTGTTTGTCACGAAACTGGCGGCGGTGTTGAAGGCGAGGTCAGCGGGCACATTGCTCATGCCCATGGGGTTGAAGGGCAATGCACCCTGAAACCGCTGCATGGCATAAAGCAGAACGAACCCGGTCAAGTTGAACAGCAGCATGGCGGCGGTATAGCTCGTCCAGTGCTGTTCCTCGCGTTCGCCAGTGCCTGCAAGGCGGTAGAGCCCGCGTTCGACCGGAACGAGAATTGGCGAAAGGAACGTTCGTTCGCCGTTGAAGACGCGCGTTAAATAGAAGCCAAGCGGCTTTACGAGCAGAATGATGATCCCGCAAAAAACGAGGATCTGTATCCATCCATTGATTGTCATGGTTTTTCCCAAGCCCCATTGGGCTGCAGCTCAGAACCGCTCCTCAGAACCGCTCTGGGCGAATGAGCGCATAAAGAAGGTAGATCGCGATGAAGATGGCGACCAAAGCGCCAGCGATATATTCGATCAGCATGTCACGCCCTCAAAGCTTTTCGCAGACGCGCAGATAACCAAAGAGCAGACCGAAAAAGCCGATGCCGATTGCCAGGACGGCGATGTCCATAATGTCGTCCCCTTGCGGGGCTCCCTGTTGGTGAAGGCTTTCGCCAGGCAGGGATTATGTGACGTTACGGCATAGGGTTTCGAGACAGGGAAACGGGCCGCGATATAAAAATCTCATATAGAAAATGGAATAGTGGACGGCAGCTGTCCGGCTGACGATCCAGAAAAAATCACGTAAAATCGAATTGTTACGGAATGGTGCTCACGCTTCAGATCGAAGCGACTGCCCGGCCTGCCGCCCGCCCGGAGAATATACAGCCGCCCAAGAATGTGCCTTCCAGCGCGTTATAGCCGTGATAGCCGCCACCGCCAAAACCGGCGGCTTCGCCTGCTGCATAAAGGCCGGGAACCGGTTCGCCGTCCTCGCCCAGAACTGCCGATTGTAGGTTGGTGTGCAGGCCACCCAGCGTCTTGCGGGTCAGGATATGCAGTTTGACGGCAATCAGCGGGCCGTTGGCAGGGTCGAGCAATGCATGCAACGGCACGGCCCGCGTCAGCCGGTCGCCGATATAGGCGCGGGCATTATGGATCGCCATGATTTGCGCATCTTTCGTGTAGCGGTTGACCACTTCAAGATCCCGCGCTTCGATCTGGTCGCGAATGCGCCGCACATCGAGCAGTTTATCGCCGCTCAAAGTGTTCATGGCCGCGACCAGTTCTTCAATCGTCTTGGCGGTGATGAAATCCGCACCTTTGTCGATAAAGGCCTTCACGGGCGGCGGTGGCGCTTTGCCGAGGCGACTTTTCAGCAGCAGCTTCCAGCTTTTGCCGGTCAGGTCCGGGTTCTGTTCGGAGCCGGATAGTGAAAACTCCTTGCGGATGATCTTCTCAGTCAGAATGAACCAGGAATAATCATATCCGGTGGAGAGAATATGTTTGAGCGTGCCGAGCGTATCGAAGCCGGGCAGATAGGGAGCCGGTAGCCGGTTGCCGCGCGCGTCGAACCACATGGAGGAAGGACCGGGCAGAATGCGGATGCCATGATTGGGCCAGATCGGGTTCCAGTTGCGGAGACCTTCGGTGTAATGCCACATGCGGTCGGCATTGATGACGTGCCCGCCTGCATTGACAGCCATATCGATGCCGCGTCCGTCCACATGGGCTGGAACACCAAGCACCATTTCCTTCGGCGGATTGCCGAGCCTTTCGCGCGGCCATGCCCGGCGCACGCGTTCTGGATCGCCGCCAATGCCACCGGATGTTACGATAACGCTGTCAGCGCCAAAGGCGAATTCCCCAATGATCTCGCGGGATGATGGTTGCCCGCGCTCAACGGTGGAAGGGGCCAGCACTTCTCCGAAAACGCCGGTGACGCGTCCGTTTTCGGTGGTGATTTCATTGACGCGGTGACGGCATTTCAGAGTCACCAGTCCTTTCGCCATTGCCGTCCGCAGCCGCTGTTCGAAAGGGGCCACCACACCCGGCCCGGTTCCCCAAGTGACGTGAAAACGCGGCACGGAATTGCCATGCCCATGGGCCTCAGCGCCGCCACGTTCGGCCCAGCCGACAACGGGAAACCAGCGCATGCCAAGGCTATGTAGCCATGGGCGCATTTCTCCGGTTGCAAATTGCAGATAGGCTTCGGCCCACTTCCGGGGCCATAGGTCTTCCGGCCTGTCAAACTGCGCCGAGCCGAACCAGTCCTGCGCGGCAAGATCGAAACTGTCCTTGATGCCGAGACGGCGTTGTTCCGGCGTGTCGATCATGAACAGGCCGCCCAGCGACCAGAAAGCCTGACCGCCGATGGAATTCTCGCCTTCCTGTTCGAGCAGGATGACTTTTTTGCCCGCGCTGGTCAGCTCGCTCGCTGCGGTAAGGCCCGCCAGCCCCGCACCGATAATGATCGCATCCGCATCAGCCATTCCCACATCCTCCCCGCATTTTGTGCGCATGGTGGCGGAAGCGGAAGCATCTGGCAAGAACCGGCGAAAGCCTCTCAACCAAAGAAATACGGCATGACCCAATCGGCGATCAGCTTGATGGAAAGGCCGAACAGCGTCAGTTGTACCAGCAGGAAGAAGGGACCGTCAGGAAGAAGCCGCGTCAGTTTGGCGCCGGCAAAAGTGCCGATGACTGCCGACGGTATCAGCCAGAGGCCCATCGACAGGTCGAGATTGGAAAACTGCTGCAACTGCCAGTATGGCACCAGCTTCACGGCGTTGACGATGGCGAAGAGGATCGTCGATGTGCCCGCGAAAACAAGCTTTTCCAGATGCTGCGGCAGCACATACATCTGAAAGGGCGGCGCGCCGGAATGCGACACGAAACTGGTGAGGCCGGTGAGAATGCCCCAGAAGACGCCGCCCGGAACATCGGCCTTGCGGGCTTTTCTGCGATAGCGGGCGCCGATCCAGGCATTGAGGCAAAACAGGATGCCGACCAGCCCGACCAGCATGCCAATGAAAGTGGCGGAGAGGTGCGAGCTGAACACCCAGCCCACACCGACACCAACGATGGCCGCTGGCGTAAGGATGGCGAGATTGCGCGCTGAATAGTGATGTCGGTAGAGATAAAGCCCGAACATGTCGCTGATGACATAGATCGGCAGCAGCAAGGCGGCGGCTGTCACAGGCGAGATGACAAGCGCCATCAGCGGAACGGCAAGCGTACCGACCGAGGGCAGGCCGCCTTTCGACATGCCGACCAGAAAGGCCGCAGTGACAGCGATTGCCAGATAAAGGGGGGTATGTTCGATCATGCGGCCGCTGCTGTCGGGGATAGGCTCCGGGCAGGATGGCCCGAAGGGTCAGGAGAATGGAATTTCGTGACGGAAAATCAGGCGTGCGCCCATTCCCAATAGAGGCTGCGGGCGCGCTTGGTCACGGCACCGTAATCGAGCTTGCAGTCGTCAAAGCCGATGATCGGCACAACCTTGCTCATATTGCCGGTTGAGAAAATTTCATCCGCCTGACGGAAATCTTCGATCTTCAGCGTGGTTTCATGCACCGTCACGCCTGCGGCGCGCAACAGCTTGATGACGCGCTGGCGCGTGATGCCGTTGAGGAAGGTGCCGTTTGGCACCGGGGTGAAGACTTCACCGCCGCGAACCAGGAAGATATTGGAGGTCGCCGTCTCTGCGACGTTACCCAACACATCGGTCACGATTGCGTTATGAAAGCCCTTGGCCTTGGCTTCGAGCAGCATACGGCCATTGTTCGGATAGAGGCAGGCCGCCTTGGCATTGACCGGCATTACTTCCAGAAAAGGACGACGAAACGAGGTCGTGGTGATGGTGAAGCCCTTCGGCTCAACCATCGGAATGGCTTCAAGGCACAAGGCGAAATCGGTGGAAGAGGCAAGTGGCGCAACCGTGCTGCTGTCACCCTCCTCGGCCCAATACATGGGGCGGATATAGACATCCGTGCCGGGGGCGAATTTCTTCAGGCCTTCCAGCGCCAATGCTTCGATGTCATTGGCCGAAAGCGTCGGCGACAGACCGAGCGCGCGCGCGGAATCATTGGCGCGTGCGGAATGCAGGTCGAGGTCCGGCGTAACACCTTCGAACAGGCGCGCCCCGTCGAATACAGCAGAACCGAGCCAGGTCGCGTGCGAGGCCGCACCCAGAATGCGCACGTCGCCTTCGCGCCATTCGCCCTTGTAATAGGTCCACATTGCCTTCGAGGCCTGCTTGTCGGTCATTTCTCTCGTCCTTAATTCGTTTGTCTTGCGACGGTAACCCATGGCACCGGCGAGCGTGGATACGCTGTTGTCTGCTGCTGATCTGTCGGGGAAAGGTGCAGTCGGCCGGTGAGTTTTGGGTATCGTAGGATCGCTTGTCGGTGGAAACAAGCGGGAAGCGGGCAACGAGAACAGTTTTTATCGGGCAATGCCGTAAAAACGAAGAAGCCAGCCGGGTGGGCTGGCTTCCGGTAAAATTCTGAGTGAATGGCTCAGAACATCGTATTGTTATTCTTGGACGTTTCCGGCACCGCCTGGATTACGTCCCAATGTTCGACGATCTTGCCGTTATCGACGCGAAAAATATCCACGATGGCGCGACCGCGATCCTCTTCATTCATTTTCGACTGGAGATGCAGGAAGACAAGATCGCCATCCGTGGCGCTGCGCACAATGCGTGCGGTGGCCTTGGGATTGTCCTTGAAGCGCTGCGTGAAAAATTTCACGAAAGGCGCTTTACCGTCGGGTACGCCCGGATTGTGCTGGATATAGTTTTCAGCAAGTACTTCGGAGTATTTTTCCACTTCATGCTTATTGAAGACACCATCGTAAAATTCAAGAACGAGTTTGCGATTGGCTTCTTCTTTGGCAATGTCCCGCGTTTGCTGGGCAAATACTGGTGTGGAAACCGATGCAACACTGATCAGCAAGGCACTGCAAGCGGCAAGAATGGATATTTTCATGGGAGAGGCCTCTTTGTTAGGCTGGGAGGAAGCCTCTATTCTAGGGCATTCTGGCGATTGGAAAAGGCCTTATTCAGCATTTCGCCAGATTCTCAGAAAGCTGGCGATCGATGCGTCGATCAGTTTTTGATTGACCTGTTCGTCGGGATCAACCGTGCCAAGCAGCAGACGGGGAAACAGAAACCCGCTGATACTGCCCAGAAAAAGCATAACCTGCGTTTCCGGGTCCTTTACATGAAACTCGCCGGTCCTGGTTTTTGCCTCCAGATATTCGATCATTTTTTTCAGGACCTGGCCGGTTTGATCCGATCGCAGACTGACGCTGATCTCAGGAATGTCCTCGACGGCCTGAATCATTGCGCGCAGCAACTTGGCCATTGCCAGATCCAGAAAACTATCCGCTACAATACGCGCGATCACCGGGAGCAGAACTTCGGGTTCAGCGTCCCATGGAGCATTGTCAAGACGAGCATGAATCTGCTGGCGCAGATCGTCGAAAGCAGCGCGGAGAAGGGTTTGCTTACTGCCAAACCGGTTATAAAGGGTCTGGCGCGTCAGTCCGGCCTCGGCGGCCACGAGTTCCAGACTGACGGCAGAACCGTGTTGGGACAGCATCTTTCTCGTGGCGTTGAGAACCGTTTCGGTACTCACATTCAATTTTCTATCCATGTTTCTCAGACCCTCCCACGCCCCGTGCGTTCGTCAAGAGACTGATATCAAAGAAGATATTTTCACTTTACTGTAAAGTCAAATATGTTGAAGGCTAACAATTAACTGCCATTCGACCTGACGCGTGGGAGAGAACGCGGTGTGGAATCAAGCGCGATAGACTGCTGCGCCGCCCATCATTCCGGCACCTGCGGCGGTTAGCAGGATGGTTTCGCCTTCTGCAAAAGCTTTGCTTTCATTGGCAATCGACAGCGATAGCGGAACTGTCGCAGCGGAGGAATTGCCAAAGGTTGCGATTGTCCGGACCGCTTTAGCCGGATCGATTCCCAGATTATGTGCCACAGCATCGAACATGCGCGCATTGGCCTGATGCGGGATGAAGCGATCAATGTGTGCCGATTCGATTCCGGCTTTCGCAAGCGCATTTTTGGAGGCGACGGTCATAAGATCGACCGCGCGGGAAAACACCTCGCGACCATCGCTCATCGTCATCAGAAATTGCTCTGGCGGCAAATCGGGAGAAAATGGCTGGTTGCTGCCGCCGGACGGGATCGAAATCAGGTCATAACCGCTTCCGTCGGAAGTCAGATCAGCCGAGAGGATGCCGCGTTGCGGGTCTTCATCCGGCACCAGTACAACGGCTCCGGCCGCATCGGCGAAGAGGACGGCGCTTGCGCGTTCAGCGGGATTGATGCGGCGGCTCAGAATATTGGCGGCGACCACAAGGACAGGGCGTTTATGGCTGCGCACAAAGCCATCGGCCAGCGTCAGCGCATAGAGAAAGCCCGCACACGCCCCCGCCAGATCGATGGCGCCGGATCGTGCAAGGCCGAGCTTTTGCGCCAGCAGCGGCGCTGACGGCGGCAGCAGATGATCCGGCGTGGAGGTGGCCAGCAAAGTCAGCGCGACGTCTTCGCGGGCGATGGCGGCATTGTTGAGCGCCATGTCTCCAGCCATGGCTGCAAGCCCGCTCAATGTCTCGCCATCGCCTGCCCAATAGCGCGTGCGGATACCCGTGCGGCGTTCGATCCAGCCCAGTTCCAGACCGAGTTGCTGTTCGATCTCACCGTTTTCCACGCGGCGTTTTGGCACCGCATGACCGAACCCTGCCATGCGGGAGGAGCGGCACGAGCTCATAGTGCCCGCCCCGTCACGATGGATGCCACATCGTCAATCGCGTTGTAGAGGGCGGTCAACTCCTCGCTGGTCACACAATAGGGCGGCATCAGATAAATCACATTACCAAGCGGGCGGATCAGCAAGTTCCGCTCGCGAAACAATTTGCGCATCTGTTGGCCGATTTCTGCAAGATAGCCGCCGGAAGGTACGGCAATATCAAGCGCGGCAATCGTTCCCGCCTGCCGGATGCTGGCAAAGCGCCGGTCGCCTGCAAATCGCGTCAGATTGTGTTCATGAAACTCCTCGATGGAGCGAATGCGGCTCAAGACCGGCTCCTGCTGCCAGACTTCGAGATTGGCGACAGCGGCGGCGCAGGCAATCGGATTGGCGGTATAGGAGCTTGAGTGAAAAAAGGTCTTGCGTCGGTCGGTCGACAGATGCACATCGAAGATCGCCGGGGTGCAAAGCGTTGCCGCCAGCGGCAAGGCACCGCCGGTCAGTCCTTTGGAAACGCATAGGATATCCGGCGTGATGCGCGCCTGTTCACAGGCAAAGACGGTTCCGGTTCGTCCCCAGCCGGTCATGACCTCGTCGGCGATCAGCAGGCATTCGAAACGTTTGGCGATCTGTTTCAGTTCTGTCAGGAGCGCTGGGCGATAGGTTTTCATGCCGCCCGCACCGAGAACAAGTGGCTCGATCAGCAAGGCCGCTACGTGACCTGCCCTGCAATACTCCTCGAACATATCGAGTGTGCGCTGTTCATTGCCTTTTTCGGGAAAGGGCAGCCGGTCAACGCCAAACAGCAAAGGTTCATAGGCGGCATTGAACACGCCGCGCTCTCCAGTGGACATGGTGCCGATGGTATCGCCGTGATAGCTGTGTTCCATCACGACGATACGGTCGCGCTTTTGCCCGGTATTGTGAAAATAGCCGAGCGCCATTTTCAGCGCCACTTCCACCGCGGTCGAACCGCTGTCCGAATAAAAGACGTGCTGCAGGCCGGGCGGTGCGATTTCAATCAGCCCTTCCGCCAGCTGTTCGGAAGGCGCATGGGAATATTCGGCAAAGATGATCTGGTCGAAGCTTTCCGCGGCGGCGCGGATTGCCTGCATGATTAAAGGGTGTCGGTGACCATGGGTGATGACCCACCAGGAGGAGATTGCATCAAGAATGCGCTTGCCGCTCTCGTCGATCAGATAAGCGCCCTCCGTCGAAACGATGCGCTGCATCTCCGTTTCCAGCGCGTGCTGGGTGAAGGGGTGCCAGACGGTCTGCCGCTTCATGCCCACACCTCCACGAAGCTGCCGAGATCGAAATTTTCTTCGAAGGCATGCATCAATACGCCTTCGGAAAGTGACGGCAATAATGGCAGGCGACCGAGAATGCGCACACCGCTCATTTTGGCGATGATGCGCTGGGTTTCGGGATTCTCATCGCCGATAAAGGCAATGCCGCATATTGGCGTCCGGCGATGCTTCAGCGCTTCGACCGACAAGAGCGTGTGATTGATCGTGCCAAGATTGGTGCGGGCGCAGACAATGACAGGAATTTTCCACTGCGCGAATATATCGGCAAAAACCAGATCGTCCGAAAGCGGCACCAGCAAGCCGCCAGCGCCTTCGATGAC
Organism: Brucella sp. NBRC 113783; assembly: GCF_040372265.1. Classification (NCBI taxonomy): domain Bacteria; kingdom Pseudomonadati; phylum Pseudomonadota; class Alphaproteobacteria; order Hyphomicrobiales; family Brucellaceae; genus Brucella; species Brucella sp. NBRC 113783. The sequence goes on from NZ_BAABRX010000005.1 coordinate 181,992, forward strand.
CAGCGGTCCGTCGGTTGCGGGGACAGTGAGTGCGTCGGCGGAGATTGCCGCGCTGTCCAGCGCTGCCGATTGATGGGGGGAAAGCGGTGCCGAGAGCCGGTAAGCTTCCGGTAAAATGCGGCTTTGGGGCAGGCCGACGAGCTTTGCTACCGCTTCACTGTCGGTCTCCGCATCAAGGCCGGATTGCACCGGCTTCCAGTAATAGCCGTCAAGGGCGGCGGTGAGTGCGGCTGAAAAGACCGTTTTCCCGATGCCGGTATCCGTGCCGGAGACGACGAGGCGCGTTGTCATGGTCTGTCTTTCCTGATTGCGATGGAAAGCCGTTCAAACATCTCGGTGATCTGGCTTTCATTGGCATTGAGCGTGATGGATAGTCTGAGCCGGGCGGTCCCTTCCGGCACGGTCGGAGGGCGGATAGCCCTGATATCGAAACCATCGGCGCGCATGGCCTCGGCAATGCGCATGGCGCGGAAATTATCGCCGATCAGGATCGGCATGATGTGCGAACCACTGGGTTTGAGACCCAGAAGCGAAACGACCAGCGATCCAGCATGGCCGGTCAGCGTCTGCAATTGCTGACGACGCTCTGGCTCGTCTGCGATCATCCGCAGGGCCTCGCGCACGCCCGCTGCCATCAAGGGCGATGGCGCGGTCGAATAGATGAAGTTGCGGGCGCGGTTGACCAGATAATCGCGGAGTATGGCGGGCAATTGCAGCAATGCGCCGGACAGGCCCAAAGCCTTGCCACACGTATGCAACACCAGCACATTGTCGCGATTTTCGAGGTCTGCCGCCAGTCCACGTCCTTGCGAGCCATAAATGCCAGTGGCGTGGGCTTCATCGATGACCAGAAATCCGTCATGGCGGGTCGCCAGTGCGGCCAGTTCTGCGATGGGAGCCATATCGCCGTCCATGGAATAAAGGCTTTCAACGGCAATCCACGGACGGCCCTTGCCGCCCTTGCGCCGCCAGCCACTGATTGCCGTGTCGAAAGCATCGACATCATTATGTTGCACGAAGACCGCGTCTGCCTTGCTGGATGAAATTCCTTCATGGACGCTGGCATGGATCAGCGCGTCGCAAACGATCAGATCCCCACGTTGCGGCAGGGCCGCGAAAAGCGCCGTATTGGCAGCAAAACCAGTACCGAAATAGAGCACTTTTTCTGCGCCGACAAAGGCGGCTGCTTCACTTTCGAGCGCTTCATGCTCGACGTGATTGCCGCGCAACAGCCGCGATCCGCCAGCACCCGCCGGGACGCCCCGGTCGAGAGCCGCAGCGATTGCGGCCCTGAGGCGTGGTGAATTGGCGAGGCCCAGATAATCGTTCGAGGTGAAATCGACGCCCTTTTGCGGGGAAAGGGTGCGCAGGCGCGATTTCCGCTCAAGACCCTCAAGCGTTGCCTGATAACGGGCGAGTGCGGGAATGCTCAACGCATCTGCTCCAGTGTCATCGGCTTGAGACCGAGCCGCCGGAAGAGCGCGCTGTCGTGATCCTCGCCGGGATTGTCGGCGGTCAGCAGCGTGTCGCCGACAAAGATCGAATTGGCCCCGGCTAAGAAGCATAGTGCTTGCGTTTCATCGCTCATATCGGTGCGCCCGGCGGAAAGCCGCACATAGGAGGTTGGCATCAGAATGCGGGCCAGCGCGATGGTGCGGATGAAATCGAACGGGTCGATGGGCGCGGCATTGGCAAGCCGCGATCCGGGGATCGGGATCAGCATGTTGATCGGCACGCTTTCGGGCGGTGTCGGAAGGCTGGCCAGTGTGACCAGCATCGAAATGCGGTCATCGACGGTTTCGCCCATGCCGAGAATGCCGCCCGCACACACCTTGATGCCAGCATCGCGGACATTCGCCAGCGTTTCCAGCCGGTCTTCGAAAGTCCGGGTAGTGATAATTTCGGGGTAAAACCGCTCCGACGTGTCGATATTGTGGTTGTAGTAATCGAGCCCGGCGTCGGAAAGGCGTGCCGATTGTTCCGGCGTCAGCATGCCAAGCGTCATGCAGGTTTCCATGCCCATCGCCTTGACGCCTTCGACCATGGCGACAAGCATGTCCATGTCGCGCTCCTTGGGACTGCGCCATGCCGCACCCATGCAATAGCGTGTCGCGCCGCCTTCCTGTGCCTTGCGCGCTTCCGCCAGTACGCGCTCGACTTCCATCAGCTTGGAGGCTTTCAGCCCGGTCGGATAATGCGCCGACTGGCTGCAATAGCCGCAATCCTCCGCACAGCCGCCCGTCTTGATGGAAAGCAGCCTGCTCATCTGAATGGCATCGGGGTCAAAATGCTGTCGATGGATTTCCTGCGCGCGGAAGATCAGCTGGATGAAGGGTAAATTATAGATAATTCTAGCAAGATTGAGCGACTCATTTTGTTCAATTGGTGAATCAACGCCAAGTTTTTGGCTAATTATCTCATTAATCTCAGTCATATAGCGGCTCTTCCCATCTTTAATAGATTTGATTCTTGATTTATCTATATTTTAGATGGGTGCATTCATGCAAGCGGCTAAAGATTGCCAGATGTCGACAGTGGTGAGCTTCTAGGGAGGGCTGGCATCGGGCCGGAAGCTGGGTTCCACACATCGCAAGGCTGCGGACACGAAACTGGCGAGGGAAGAATAGCGCTTCAGAGGAACCAGCCAGAACAGCTGAAGCCGCATATCCCCGCGCTCTGAAGCGCGGGGAGGGAGGGGAATTCATTTCACCCAGATGACGCGGCGCGTCTGCGGCTCAACGAGTGCCGGGCGCTGATCGATATAGACGTAGGAATAATTCGGCTGATCCGGGACGGCCACCAGTGGCACATCTTCCGGTATCACCATGCCTTCCGTCAACTCGCCTTCGATGGTGATGGGCTCAATTGGATGGCTTTCAATGAAGGTCACGACATCATCCGGCACAACGGGCACGGGAGGGCCTGCATTGGGTCCTTCGTCATAATAAACCACCTGCCGGTTCTGCATCGAAACGATCACCGGTTCGCCATTCACATAGATATAGCCGAAGTCGGGATTGTCCGGGATGGGGCGCACGACAACAGCTTCCGGCACCACATAGCCCTGAGCGATATCGTCCTGAATAACGACCGGATCGACGGGATGGGCGATGACATAATCGCGTGCGGACTGGGGCACTTCGATGATGACAGCATCCTGCGCGGCGGCCAGACCGGTTGTCGCAAGAAATGCTGCCGCTGTAAGAATAAGAGCCTTTTTCATTGCATCGTCTCACTTTCTGTCTTGCCCCGCAGCGGTGGATAAACCTGCACGCGGACAATCTGTTCCCCCTGCGGCGCGCACATCGTGCAACAGGCTGCAATATTCGACCCGTCGCTAGCGATCAGGGCCATGCAAAAAGCGAGCAAAGAGGAAGGGTAAGCGTAGGACGCTCCCTCAACCATAAACTGCGTGAAATCGAGTTTCCGTTGCGACTGGCAAAAAATAGTTGGCTTTGTTGTGGTAATCCGCCGTCGTTCGGATTACTCAGACTTATCCCCTCAAGACAGACCGTCACCCGTTTCGGGCGGCTTAGAGTATGGCGTATGACCCCCAAGAGCCAAGGCTACTTCTTCACGATCCTCGCGGTGACCATTTTTGCGGCGCAGGACGGCATATCGAAATATCTTGGCACGCATTACTCGCCGATTTTCATCACGATGATCCGCTACTGGGTGTTCGCAATTTTCGTCATTCTGCTGGCCATGCGGTCTGGCGGAATCGTCAAGGTCGCTTCCACGAAGCGCCCCTTTCTGCAGATTACTCGTGGTGTGTTATTGGCGGCGGAAATCGTCACCTTCATTTTCGGCCTCAGCCGGGCCGGAATGGCCATGGCGCAGTCGGTCTTTCAGGGCGCGCCACTGCTGGTCACCATGCTTTCCGTGCCGTTTCTGGGCGAAAAGGTCGGCTGGCGTCGCTGGACGGCGATCATTATCGGCCTGTGCGGCGTGCTTTTGATCATCAACCCGGTCAATGCGCATTTCGATGCCAATATCCTGTTTTCCGTGGCTGCGACCTTCATGTTCGCGATCTATGCCGTGGCAACGCGTGCGGTGAGCAAGGATGACGACGCCATGACCAGCTTCTTCTATACGGGGGTCGGGGGTGTCGTGGTGCTGACGGCGGCGGGCGTTTTTTATCTCGTACCCATCGCGCCGCATGACTGGTTCTGGATGGCCGCGCTCTGTGTTTGCGGCATTTCGAGCCATTATTGCCTTATCCGCGCTTATGACATTCTCGAAGCGGGCGAAGTGCAGCCGCTAACCTATCTCCAGCTGGTCATCGGCGCTTTTATCGCCACGCTTGTTTTCCACGAAACGCTGACATGGAACGTCATCGCTGGCGCTTTCATCGTTGTTGGCGCTGGTCTGTTCTCCATGTTCCGCGAGCGTAGCCTGTCGCTGAAACGCACCACAAGCGCGACGACGCCCTGAACCAAAAATGAATTTAAAATTCCTCTGCTGCCGACGACAAAAAATAACGGGTTTCGTTGTAGCAATCTGTGATGGCGGAGATTACTCAAAACTATTCCTTTAAGCAGATTTTCACCTGTTGCGGGCGGTTTTGAGTATTGCATATGACCCCCAAGAGCCGAGGCTACCTGTTCAAAATTGCCTCCGTATCCATCTTTGCGGTGCAGAATGGCCTGTCGAAATATCTTGGCACGGCCTATTCGCCAATCTTCATTGCGATGGTCCGTTACTGGGTGTTCGCGGCCTTTGTCATTCTGCTGGCCATGCGGTCCGGGGGCATCGTGAAGGCTGCGTCCACGAAGCATCCCTTTCTCCAGATTGCCCGGGGTGTCATATTGGCTGTTGGTGTTGTCGCAGCGATTTTTGCCTTGAGCCGGGCAGGCCTTGCCGTAGCGCAAACGATCTTTCAAAGTTCGCCTTTGCTGGTCACCATGCTTTCCGTACCGTTTCTGGGCGAAAAGGTCAGGTGGCCGCGTTGGATGGCGGTCACCCTTGGTCTGGGCGGTGTGCTTTTGATCATCAACCCGGTCAATGCGCATTTTGATGCCAATGTTCTGTTCGCCGTGGCGGCTTCCTGTCTCTTGGCGATTTATGTCGTGGCAATGCGTGCGGTCAGCAGGGATGACGACACTATGACAAGCTTCTTCTATACGGCGATCGGCGGCGCTGTGGTGCTGACAGCCGTGGGTGTCTTTTATATCGTACCTATCGCGCCGGAGGATTGGCTGTGGCTGGAAGCGTGCTGCGTGTGCGGCATTGCGAGCCATTGCTGCCTCATCCGGGCTTACGAAATCCTTGAAGCGGGGGAATTGCAGCCGCTGACCTATCTCCAGCTGCTCATAACCGCTTTTATCGCCACGCTGGTTTTCCACGAAATGCTGACATGGAACGTCATTGCTGGCGCTTTCATCGTTGTTGGCGCTGGTCTGTTCTCCATGATCCGCGAGCGGAACCTGTCGCTGAAACGCACCACAAGCGCGACGTCGCTCTGATCCATAAATGAATCCGAGGTCAAATTCTCTTGAGCGGCTATGTTTCGCCGTGATCTGTGATATATGCCGTCAACGGTGGAGGACTGAGTTTACTGCTCGCAGTTTTGTGTGAGTCGTCCATTGTTTACTCGCTGATCGGCATTGTCTCGGCGAGCGAGACCGCAGCGCTGGAATAGCCATGAGTGTCAGCCTCGAGAGCCAGAATTCAACCGCCGAAGCCGCAGCTTCGGAGGGCAAAAGCAATTTTCGCATCATCGCACTGATCGTCGCCAGCGCCATGCTGATGGAACAGCTCGATGCGACCATTCTGGCCACGGCACTGCCGACCATGGCGCGCGATTTCAATGTCGGGGCGCCTTCCATGAGCGTGGCACTGACTTCCTATCTGCTGAGCCTTGCGATTTTCATCCCGGCCAGTGGCAAGATCGCCGACCGCTTCGGCACGCGCACGGTTTTCCGCTTCGCGATTGCAATCTTCATTCTGGGTTCCGTGCTCTGCGCGCAGGCGCCGAACCTGCCCTGTCTGGTCGCGGCCCGGCTGTTGCAGGGCGCAGGCGGCGCGATGATGCTGCCGGTCGGTCGTCTGGTGCTGATCCGCTCCGTGGAACGCAAAGACCTCATCGCCGCCATGTCGTGGATGCTGGTGCCAGCCCTTATGGGCCCCATTCTCGGGCCGCCGCTTGGCGGTCTGTTTGTGACATATCTGGACTGGCGCTGGATTTTCTACATCAATGTTCCCATCGGCATTCTGGGCATGATTTTCGTGTCGCTTTATATCGGCGAATATAAAAGCGAAACGCGTGAACCGTTCGATTTCATGGGCTTGATCCTGTCCGGTATTGCGCTCGGTGCCCTGCTGTTCAGTCTGGAAACGGCGAGCAATCACGAAGGCGGGAACCTGGCGCTGAAACTCTTTGTGGTCGGCATTGTCTTCGGGGTTGCCACAATCGTCCATTCGCGCCGTCATCCGGCGCCGATGCTCGATTTTTCTCTGCTGCGGATTGAAAGCTTCGGAACCTCGATGATTGCGGGGTCGATCACTCGTATCACGCAGGGCGCGCATCCGTTTCTGCTGCCGCTGATGCTTCAGATCGGCTTTGGCCTGTCTGCCGTGGCGGCGGGCAATATGGTGCTTGCGACTGCGCTTGGTGCGCTGGCCATGAAGGCCTTCGCGCCGCGCATTATCCGGCAGTTCGGCTTCCGGATGTCGCTGGTCGTCAATGGCATATTCTCTGCATGCAGCTATGCGATCTGCGCCTTTTTCACGCCGGACTGGCCGCACTGGCTGATCTTCATCGTGCTGGCCATGTCGGGCTTTTCCATGTCGTTCCAGTTCACTGCCTATAACACCGTGGCGTATGACCGGGTGGACGCAAAGCGGATGAGTTCCGCCAACAGCTTCTATTCAACGTTCCAGCAGCTCATGCTGTCGGTCGGCGTTTGTGTGGCGGCACTGATACTGCATGCATCCATGAACCTGCATGCCCGTGACGTGCCCGTCATCTCCGATTTCTCGACGGCGTTTCTCGTCGTCACCGGCATTTCGCTGACGGCAACCTTCTGGAACCTGCGTTTTGCCAAAAATGCAGGCGAACAGATGCGGGGCAAGTAAGCGACAACGAAAAAAGCCTCCTTGCCGAGCGTTCCCGACAAGGAGGCTTTTGTTCAGATACGCTTCTTGTGTTCGGTCGATTATTCCTCGAACCAGATTTTTTCCGCCAGACGATAGCCGCTCATATCGCCGCCGGATGGCGTCGGGGTAAAGCCCTTGATCTTGTCCGTTGCTGCGGCAAGGTTGTCGGCAAAGAGCGGGATAAGCTCGCCGCCTTCATCCACCATGATTACCTGAATGTCATGGTAGATTTTCTTGCGCTTTCCCTCGTCCAGTTCGACGCGGGCTTCAGCAAGCAGCTTGTCGAAGGCTTCGTTCTTCCAGGCGGTTTCGTTCCACGGCGCATCCGATTGCAGGATCATCGACAGCATGGCGTCGGCGGTCGGGCGAACGGCCCAGTTGGAGGCGACGAACGGGCGCTTCAGCCAGATTTCGTCCCAATAGCCGTCGGACGGCACGCGTTCCACGTCGATGGTGATACCGGCCTTGGCGGCTGCTGCCTGATAGACCTGCGCCGCATCAACCGCGCCGGGGAAACCGTTTTCGGAAACGACCAGCGGAATATTTCCGCTATAGCCTGACTTCTTGAAGTGGAAGGCCGCCTTTTCCGGGTCGTAGGCGCGCTGCGGAATGTCCTTGGAATAATACGGGTTTGACGACGAAATCGGATTGTCGTTGCCAATTGAGCCGGTGCCGCCGAGAATGCTCTTCTGCAGTTCTTCGCGGTCGATGGCGTATTTCAGCGCCAGACGCACATCGTTATTGTCGAAAGGCGCCGTGTCGACCCGCATTGGCAGGCAATACATGGTGTTTTCCGGCGTTTTCAGGATCTGCACGCCGGGACGCGACGAAACGAGACCTACCGAGCGGGCGTCTACGCGATTGACGACATGCACCTGCCCGCTCAGCAATGCGGCCATGCGGGCGGTCGCATCGCTCATGGCGATGGTTTCGACGGATTCCACATTGGCGCGATCCGGCGCCCAATAGTTCGGGTTGCGGCGAGTCAGCGCCCGGACGCCCGGCTGGAAATCTTCCAGAATGAAAGCGCCGGTGCCGATACCCTTGTCGAAATCCGCATCGAGCGGCGTGATACCAAGATGCACGTCGGTCAGAGCTGCCGGGAAGTCGGCATTGCCCTTGTCGAGCGTGATCGTCACTTCGTAAGGATCGGTAGCCTTCAATTCCGTCACGGCGAGCAGGAAGCCTTTGCCACCGGAATTGCTGTTTTCGCCGCGATGATGGTTCAGCGAATAGATGACGTCCTCGGCCTTCAGCTCTTTGCCGTTATGGAACTGGATGCCCTTCTTGAGCTTGAAAACCCACTGCGATGCATCGGGCTTGGTCGCTTCCCAGCTTTCGACAAGCGCACCGTAGAGGCGACCGTCCGGGGTCGGTTCAAGCAGGGTGTTGAAGAGCTGGAAACCCACCGAATACATATAGGCTTCCGGATAATAGGCCGGATCGAGGCGGTCTGAACTCGACGCCGTGTCGAGACCCATGATCAGGTGGCCGCCCTTGCGTGGCGCGGCATCCTGCGCGCGCGCCTGACCGGGCATCCAGAAGCTGCCGGTCGCGCCAAGCGCCAGCGCGCTGCCTGCTCCAAGCAAAAACTGACGGCGATTTGGGGAAAGAGAGTTGGGGTTGTGATCCGACATGGCGGGTACTCGCATTGTATGAATTGGGCCTGGGTTGCAGGCGTACTCCTGGGTTCCGTTCTATCGGGACCGCTGGTTGCATTCGTGGTAATTTTTTCTAATTTCTACGCAATTTCTGTAATAATTTTCAATAGCTATTATCATGATCCTGCGTGTACGGAGCGTTTCGCGTAACTTATGATTGCCTGCTTCCATTTGGAATTTGACTGCGCGGTATCACACTGTCAAACGTCTGCGTGAAATCCTGCTGGTGTTTTCCTGATCGTGCCTTTCAGTGAACCGCGGCATATATGAAATGATGCGATTGAACAGTCGAATGCGCAGATTGCCGGATCAGAACATTGTTATCGTCGGAGCAGGGCTGGTGGGCTCGGCCATTGCCTGGGGGCTACTCCGCTCTGGCATACGCCCGCTGCTTCTTGATGGTGAAGACCTTTCGTTGCGCGCATCACGTGCCAATTTCGCGCTCATCTGGGTGCAGGGAAAGGGTGTCGGCGCTCCACATTATGCGCGTTGGACGATGCAATCGGCGCGGCTGTGGCCGACATTGGCAGATGATCTGCGTGAAGTAACCGGCATCGATGTCGCCTTGAAACAGAAGGGCGCCTTCATTTTCTGCTACGACGAGCGAGAGCTTGAAATGTACACGGGCGATGTAGAGGCCGTTGCACGTGAACTGGGCCATGACGCGCCGGAGCATGTCGTGCTCGACCACAGCGGAACGGCAAAAATGCTGCCGTCAATTGGTCGTGATGTTATCGGCTCGATCTATTCCCCCATGGATGGCGACGTGAATTCACTGCGTCTGTTTCATGCTTTGCATGAAGGCATGTTGAAGCTCGGCGCTTCCTATCAGCCGCACAGCGAAGTGACCTCGGTTACTCCGCAAGACGGCGGGTTTCTGCTGCGTGGCACTTGGGGCGAAGTTTTCACCGAGCGCGTTGTCCTTGCGGCTGGCAATGGCAACCCCGTCCTGGCTCAAGGTGTCGGCTTGCATACGCCGGTGGTGCGCAGCAAAGGGCAGATTCTGGTGACGGAAAAATGTGCGCCATTCTTTCCCTATACGGCGGCGACGCTGCGCCAGACCGATGAGGGCGGTGTCATGATCGGCGATAGTCAGGAGACGCATACGGACCGGATTGCCACCAATCAGGATATCAGCGCGGTTCTCGCCAACCGGGCTGTGCGGGCCTTTCCGCATCTGGCGGAGGTCAATGTCGTGCGAAGCTGGGCCGGGTTTCGCGTCAAGACACCGGATGGCTTGCCGATCTATGAGCAGTCCGCGAGCCATCCCGGCGCTTACGTGGTCATGTGCCATTCCGGCGTAACGCTGGCAGCCAATCACGCCATTACGATTGCGCAGCAAATCGCAACCGATGCAAAGCATCTGGCGGATGATGCATTCTCCGGGCGGAGGTTCCATGTTTCGTAAAACCGACATTCCGAACGAAACCGTGTCGATTACCTTCGATGCGCGCCCGCTGACCGTGTCTGCACATGTAACGGTCGCCGCCGCCTTGCTTGGCGAGGGCATAACCAAGCTTAGAAACAGTGTCGTGGGCGATCAACCACGCGCCGCCTATTGCCTGATGGGCGTCTGTTTCGAGTGCCTTGTTACCATCGATGGCGTGCAGAACCGGCAGGCCTGCATGACACAAGTGTCTGACGGAATGGTCATTTCATCCCAAAGTGGCGCTCGCGCTGTGGAGGGGAGTGATAATGTTTAGGACAATTTCCGACATTCACGCGCTCGATATGTTGTACGACCTCGCCATCATTGGTGCAGGCGCGGCAGGCATGGCTGCTGCTGCCGAAGCGAGCGCAATCGGCGCAAAGGTGGTGCTGTTCGACGAAAATCCGGCAGCGGGCGGGCAGATTTATCGTGGCATTGAGCAGAATAGACCTGAGCGCCGACCCTTTCTCGGCAAAGACTATTGGCACGGCAAGGATGTTCTGAAAGCTTTTCTGGCAAGCGAAACAACCTATGTGCCGCAGGCGCTTGTCTGGAGCGTCGAACAGCGGGAAGAACCGAACGGAACCGGCGTTGAACTGCGGGTGTCGGCAGGCGGCAAAAGCGGGATCGTTCATGCGCGCCGCGTTGTCTTTGCGACCGGAGCGATGGAACGCCCGATGCCCGTCAAAGGCTGGACATTGCCGGGCGTGATGACCGTTGGTGCGGCGCAGATTGCATTGAAGGCTGCCGGGCTCATTCCAGAAGGGCGCGTCGTGCTGGCGGGAACAGGGCCGCTGCTCTACCTGTTCGCAGAGCAGCTTTTGAAAGCTGGTGGCAAGATCGCTGCCTTGCTCGATACGACACCGGCGGAAAACTGCCGAAAAGCCATGCCGCATTTTCTGTCGTTCCTCACCTCGCCTTATGGATTGAAGGGGCTTTCGCTGCTCTTGAAAGTGCGAAAATCGGTGCCTGTCTTTTCCGGGGTTACGAGCATCGCCATTTCTGGAGAGGAGAGGGCCGAGGCCATCGTTTTTACGGCAAATGGCAAGGAACACAGGCTTGCCGTCGATAGTGTGTTTCTGCATCAGGGTGTTATTCCGAACAATAATCTCGCCAATGCGTCCGGTTGCGCGCTTGTCTGGAACGATGGGCAGAAGTGCTTCCAACCGAAACTGAGCGAGAACGGTCGAAGCTCGGTCGAGGCGATCTATGTTGCGGGCGATGGCGGCGGTATCGGCGGTGCCCTGCTTGCTGAGGTGAGCGGGCGCATTGCGGCACTGGCCGCCTGTCAGGATATTTTTCCGGAACGAGCAGCAGGCTTGCAACCGAAGATCGATGTTCTGCGCAAGCAGGGCCGACGGTTGGGGCGGGGGCGGGGTTTCATTGATGCGCTTTATCAGCCGGGGCAGGCCTTTCGCGCCCCAGCGGATCGCGGTGTGATCGTCTGTCGCTGTGAAGAAGTGACCGTGGGAACAATCCGCGATGCCGCGCCGCATGTCGTTGGTCCCAACCAGCTCAAGACCATGGTGCGCTGCGGCATGGGGCCATGTCAGGGACGTCTTTGCAGTTCCACGGTGACTGAAATTCTGGCCGAAGTGCGCAATTGCACGCCGGAACAGATCGGTTTTTATCGTCTGCGCGCGCCGGTAAAGCCGGTGCCGTTGGGCGAGATTGCCGCTTTGCCGCAAACACCAGATGCGATTTGCGCTGTGGCGGGGGAGTATTCGGAAACAGTCGAAACCCCTTGAAAAGATTGAAGATAAAACATCGGGGGATGCTTGATTTTTATTGGCTCGGTTCGGGTCAAGAAGTAAAAAATTTCTGCCCGCCGCGCGGTGGCAGTAAGAATTTGATCTTAACTTAAATAAGTAAGTATCGATTCTTTGGCATTCTGTCGCTAAACTCCCGCTTCAATATGGGCGAGAGCACGCGCCGAAAACCGCGAAAGACGGGTCTCGGGCAGAATGTGCGCGACAATAAATAGTTAGAGCGCCGATCCGGCACTGTCGGATCGCAAGCGCTTTACAGGGGTGCGGAGTTAATCTTGGAGCTAGACCAGAACACGCTATTCTTCGCAGCGGGCTTGTGTTCGCTTGCGGTGGCGCTGACGATTTTGAGTGTCTGGTATCAGAACCGGATGGACAGGTTCCTGCTCTGGGGTTGCCTGGGCATGATCCTGCTCGGCGCGGGCGCCGTGCTCAACTATTCCGGCCTCCTGGCGCTGGTTCCGTCGCTGGTCATTGCTTTCAGCGTCATGACGGTGGGCTTCGTTTTGCTGTTTGTCGGCGCAAGGCAGATATCCAGCAATCCGGTCAACAGGAAGCAACTCGTCGCATTTTCGATCATAGCGATTGCCGCTGTTCTGGGGCCGATTGTCTTGGGCGTTGCCGGTATCGGCATTGCGCTCTTCAACTTCATTGCCGCATTTCTGCTGTTCATCACCGCCAGGGAATATGTCTCGGTCTATGAGGAGGCTCCGGTTCCCGTTGTTGGCATGATGGTGCTTTATCTGCTGACGGCCATATCGTTTTTGCTCTGCGGTTCCGTCATTGTCTTTGACCGGCAATGGACGCTGACCAGTATGCCGAGCAATCTGGCGGAAGATTTCAATGCCATCATGGCGATCATCGGCATTACGGGGATCGGGGCGCTATCACTGACCTTCACGCAGTCGCGTGTGGCGCGTCGCCATGCGAACGAAGCGCGCACGGACAGCCTGACAGGGTTGCTCAACCGGCGGGCGCTTTACGACAGTCTGGCCATCGATGTGATGCGCATCGGCGATTCCGTTATCGTGTTCGATCTGGATGCCTTCAAGTCGATCAATGACAGTCACGGCCATACGGTCGGGGATCGCGTATTGCTGGAATTCGCAGGCATCATTCGTGCCTATGCCGGGCAGGATGCGCTGATTGCGCGCATAGGCGGCGAGGAATTCGTGCTCATCCTGCGCCAAACGTCCAATGTGAATGTTCTGGCGATCGCGGACAAAATCCGCAAGGCTTTTGCTTCGGCGTCTTTCGATACGACGCATGCTCCTTTCAGCACCACCACCAGCGCCGGTATCGCTTTTCTGACCGCGGCGGATACCGGGTTTGAGACGGTTTTCCGTCGCGCGGATGCCGCGCTTTATCGCGCCAAGGATCTGGGACGTAACCGTATCTGTACGGAATTGCAGATTGTAGCCTGATTATTTCTTCCAAAATGGAAGGAATTAGCTTCGTTTCACCCGGCTAATCAGCGGGTGTTTTCTCTGACAATATCCGGTTCAATAATCAATGGTTTGAAACGAGGCATCTATCCGGCGTCTCGTACTTCATGCGAACATCAAGGACAGACGCCATGCTGGTAGACGGAAAATGGACTGAAGACTGGCAGCCGGTTCAGGCCAAGGATGAGAAGGGCGGCTTCGTGCGCCAGATTTCCGGTTTCCGCAACTGGGTCACACCGGATGGCAGCGCGGGACCGACCGGCGAGGCGGGTTTCAAGGCGGAAGCCGACCGCTATCATCTCTATGTCGCCTATATCTGCCCATGGGCCTCGCGCACGCTGATCGCGCGCAAGCTAAAAGGGCTGGACAAGCTCATTTCGATCTCGGTGGTAGAGCCTGCGCTGACGGATCAGGGCTGGCGTTTCGGTGACTATCCGGGGTCCAACCGCGACAGCCTCAATGGCGCAACCTATATGCATGAGCTCTATACCAAAGCCGATCCCCACTATACGGGACGCGCCACCGTGCCGGTACTTTGGGACAAAAAGACCAAAACCATCGTCAACAACGAATCCGCCGACATCGTGCGTATGTTCAACACCGGTTTTGGCGATCTCGCCAATAACGATATCGACCTTTATCCCGAGCCGTTGCGCGGCGAAATCGATGCGCTCAACGAACACATCTATCCGAGCCTGAACAACGGCGTCTATCGGGCGGGCTTCGCCACCACGCAGATCGCCTATGACGAAGCCTTCCGCGACGTGTTCCGCACGCTTGATGAACTGGAGGCAAGGCTTTCGGCCAAGGGGCCGTTCCTGTTCGGGGAACAGTTCACCGAAACGGATATCCGCCTCTTCGTTACTCTGGTGCGCTTCGATGCGGCCTATCATGGCCTGTTCAAGTGCAATCTGCGTCGGCTGGTTGATTATGCGGCGCTCAGCGCCTGGCTGACGCGCATTTTGGATATTCGCGGCATTCGGGAAACGGCCAACATCGACCATATCAAGCGCGGTTATTATTCCATCAAGGCGCTGAACCCCACCGGCATCGTGCCGCTTGGCCCTGATCTTCCGGGACTGGCTCCCGTCCAAATTTGAAAGCGAATGACAGACAAATGCGTTCTTTGGTAATTTTCCTTCACGGTGTCGGCAGTCGCGGCGCGGACCTCGCTTCGCTTGGCACGTTCTGGGCCGATAGCTTGCCCGGCACCGTATTTGCAGCGCCTGATGCGCCTTTTGCCTTCGATCAGGGGGGCTCGGGCCATCAGTGGTTCAGCGTCAGCGGCGTCACCCCGGCCAACCGTCCGCAGCGGATTGTTGAGGCGCGTGCGCCTTTTGATGAAACACTGACAAGGATCATTTCCGAACACGGCTTCGCCGACAAACTCGACCGCGTGGCACTGGTCGGTTTTTCGCAAGGAGCGATCATGTCGCTTGACGCTCTGGTTTCGGGTCGCTGGCCCATTGCCGCTGTGGTTGCCTTTTCTGGCAGGCTGGCTTCGCCAGAACCGTTTACGCCGACGCTTGCGACGCAGGCCATGCTTGTGCACGGCAGCGCCGATCCGGTTATTCCGGCAAGCGAATCCGAAAGCGTGAATGCGCGCCTTGGCGAGATTGGCGTGAATTCCACCTGCCACATCTTTCCCGGTGTCAGCCATACGATATCAGCCGACGGAGCCGTCATGGCTGCAGCCTTTCTGCGGTCTGCTTTGAAGCTTGGATAATTTCCATATTCAGCTATTTTCCTGTTCTTAAGCGGAAGAAAATAGCTGAAATGGAAGCAATCGATGGATCGGCTTGACTGCGAACGGATGTTCGTTGCGGTGCTGGATACGGGCAGTTTTTCTGCGGCGGCGCAACGGCTTGGAACGAGCAGCGGTCAGGCGTCCAAACTCGTGTCACGGCTGGAAGCCGATCTGGGTGTCCAGCTTATCAAGCGCACCACGCGCGCCTTGTCGCCGACCGAGGTGGGGTACGCCTATTATGAGCGCATGAAAGGCCTGTTGCAGGACTTTGACGCGCTGGAAGCCGCGGTGCGCAATGCATCGGGCGCTCCGACTGGACGCATCCGGCTGACGGCTCCCTTGTCATTCGGCACCTTGCGGCTGACGCCCGTATTGCTGCAATTCGCGCAATCTTTTCCAGATATCCAGATTGATGTGAGCTTTTCTGATCGGGTTGTCAGTCTGGTCGATGAAGGTTTCGATATCGGGGTTCGGATCGGAAAGCCGCTCGACAGCAGCCTGATTGCCCGCAAACTGTGCGATGCGCGGGTGGTTCTGGTGGCCGCACCCTCCTACCTTGCCGAACATGGAACGCCGGTTCATCCACAGGAACTGACGCAGCATAGATGCATCATTGATACGAATTTCCGCGATCCTTATGTCTGGCGTTTCGCTTCCTCACAAGGCGGCGAGGGTGAGGCGGTCAATGTTGCAGGCCGGTTGCATTTTTCCAATGGCGAAGCCTGTCTCGATGCGGCCCTTGCCGGATTGGGCATAGCCCACGTCCCAACATTCATTGCCGGGCCGTCCATCCGTGAGGGGCGGGTGCAGCGGCTCCTTGGCGAGTTTGAAAGCGCGCCGCTTGGCATCCATGCAGTCTATCCGCCTGCGCGCCATCTGGCGATCAAGGTACGCACCCTCGTCGACTATCTAGCGGAGAGTTTTCGCGGTGAGCCTGACTGGGATCGCGGTTGGAACTAAACAGGTTGCGGCCGCCGGAAGGCGGGCGTCGGCTCGCAGGTTTTAGCCTGCGGTGTCTTGTTCAAGCCGGCGCCAGTTGACGACAAGCTCTTCACGGAAAGCAAAGCGCACCAGATGCCGCACGACCACATCCTGCAACTGTGTCAGCGAAGGCTGATCGGGCGAGGTGAGGGCGATATGCAGAAATGCATCATCGGCCCGTAACCGGCAGTCGCCGATGGAGAAGCTGATCTGCCCCGCTGCCGGATCGAAAGTGACCGGCAGCTTATGCGCAAAATGCTTGGCCAATTGCTGCAAATAGCGGCTGGCATGGGCGGTCGCGATGGACGCTTCAGAATCCACAACCGTATTCGACGTGTCCATCAGCTTTCCTCCACAATGCGGGCAGCTTCGTTGAGTGCGGTGACGATGGCTTCAGCGCTTGCGGCATCCATCGGTCCACGATGCAGCCTTTGGCGAACCGTCATCTTCAGACTTTTCAGCGCGTGAATGACGGTGTGCGGCATCTCGCCGTTGTTTTCGGCAAAACTGCTTATTCTGCTCAAAAGCGCATCGGCTGCGGCACGGTTTGCGACCAGAAAGGCCTCACCCTCTGCCGTGATGCGATTGAGCTTCTTGCCTGAAACGCCGGGTTCGGTGACGGTGTAGCCCATGTCGTCCAGCCATGAGAGCGTCGGATAGATCACGCCTGGGCTTGGCGTGTAAACGCCTTGCAGCCGTTCGGAAATATCCTTGATCAGCTCATATCCATGACGGGGACGTTCGGCGATCATGGTAAGGACCAGCAGGCGCAGGTCGCCATAATCGAAAATCCGCTCACGACGGTGACCGCCTCGGCCACCACGTCGTTCGCCCCGATGGTCGTCATGTTCGCCATAGGAATGTTCCCCGCGATGACGGCCATGCCCACCGAAGGGACCACCCCGGTGACCGCCGCGATGATCGCCATGGCGACCGTGACGATGGCGGGTTTCTTCTTGTTCCGGATGATTTGGGCGATCCGGATCGCCATTGCTTGTGTTTGTCATGACCACAAGATAAATCCCGATATATCGAAAAACAAGATATATCGGGATTAATTTTTCGTAATGCGTTTCGGTCTGTCACTTGAACAGAAGGTCGACCTGCGCTTCGAACATGGTTGCGCTGTCGATCAGGCTATCCTGTCCGAGAAGGCCGTTATGGACGATGCTCATCCACACGGGCGCGGTCAGCAGATGCGGATAGGTTTTCAGGATGGTGCCCTTCAGCTCTCCGCGTTCTTCAGCCACGTCGATCAGCCAGCGTATCCGATCCAGAAAAGGCTCGTAGACCTCGGTGCGATAAACTTCCGTGAGATAGGGAAAGGCATGTCCTTCGGCGAGCACAAGCCGCGCCACAGTCGCGCGCCCCTTGTCCTCGATGGTCCGCATCACCGGGATCATGGTGCGTTTGCAATAATCGGAAACCCGCTCGTCCGCCCTGATCGGGAAGTTTTCAATCTCACCGAGCGGGTTGGTCACGATATCGCGGACGATGCCAGCAAAGAGATCTTCCTTGGTGTCGAAATAGCGGTAGGCCGTGCCTTTGGCGAGGCTGGCGCGTTCGGCGATACCGGCCATGGTCGCATTGGCATAGCCCTTGTCCAGAAACTCACGCATCGCAGAGCGAATGAT
Organism: Brucella sp. NBRC 113783; assembly: GCF_040372265.1. Lineage (NCBI taxonomy): Bacteria > Pseudomonadati > Pseudomonadota > Alphaproteobacteria > Hyphomicrobiales > Brucellaceae > Brucella > Brucella sp. NBRC 113783. The sequence goes on from NZ_BAABRX010000005.1 coordinate 199,753, forward strand.
CTGCCTGCGGGTGCGCGCCGTCTTCTCTGGGCTGGGACCGCGCGTTCTGGGCACCCTTGTTGCCGTGCGAGGCTCGGTCTTCTGCGCTTCAGCACGATTGGTCGTCGGATTGTTGACCATGGCTGTATTCCCTTCCTCATGGCATCGTCGTGTCAAAGCAGCTTGCAGAACGATTCCAGTTGAATTGGTGTTTTTGCGTGCTCCATCTTAGTGTTGTCGCGCATTATGCCACACAGAACTATTGCAGTTTTTTGCCGGGAATACTTTACGTGCACTATTGGCGATTAATTTTTGAAACCGCACCTACAGCGCGATTACATAAAACTTGGAGTCCACCGCCATGACAGGAAAACTCTCTGGCAGGGCAGACCGTTCCACCACGGTAAAACCATTCTTTTCATAAAAACGGTGTGCGCCGAGAAACTTATCCGTTGTTCCAAGATAAATGCGGCGAATGCCTTTTTCCCGGGCATGAGCGAGCAGGGCAGACAACAACTTGCTGGCAGTCCCAATCCCGGAACCCCGATAGGCAGCGGCGACGAACATTTTCCGCAGAGCGGCTTCGTTGTTGCCGATATCCTTGAGCGCGATTGTTCCTACGACATGCCCATCGTGTTCCGCAACCCAGAACTCCCCGCTGCCTAACCGATAAAAGCTGTCGATGGAATTGAGGTCGGGCTGGTCCTCGGCGGTTATGGCGATGCCATATTCGTCCCGCTGGATCGGCAGGATAACGGAAAATACGCCTTCCAGATCAGTTGGTTGAAAAGGGCGAACGGAGACGAAAACGGGTGTGGTGGTGTCGGCCATAAGGGGAGCATTTCATCAAAGGAAAGGATGACGGATTGTTAGCGCAAAATCAGCTGAGATCAATCGGTTCTGACGAGCGTGGGTGTGTCGCTCCGCAGTCAGAACTTGCGATAGATAAAGCTATCCGGGATGGGAGCAGCGGCGTTTTCCTGCGCCATGGCCGTCACCGTATCGCGCAGCGGTGAGCGTACACAGACCGGATCGGTCGCGCTTGCATCACCAGCCAGCGCCATCGCCTGACAGCGGCAGCCGCCGAAGTCTATCTCCTTGCGCTCGCAACTGCGGCAGAGGTCGGGCATCCAGTCATCGCCGCGATAGGCATTAAAGGCCTCGCCATCAAACCAGATATCGGCCAGTCCCTTATCGCGAACATTGTCGAAGCGAAGCGACGGGATTGTTTCTGCGGCATGGCACGGCAGCACGCGCCCGTCGGGCGTAACATTGAGGCCAACCCGGCCCCAACCGCCCATGCAGGCTTTCGGATAGGACGAATAATAATCAGCCGGAACATAGTCGATCACAAGTCGGCCTTCGAGACGCTTGCGCGCTTCAGCGACGGTCTGGTTGGCTTTGGCGACCTGATCGCGTGTCGGCAAAAGCGCCGCCTTGTTTTTCTCCGCCCAGCCGTGAAATTGCACGGTTGCAATTTCGATGCGGCGCGCGCCAAGCGTTAGCGCAAGCTCCAGCATCGCGTCGAGCTGGTCCATGTTCTGCTTGTGGCAGACGGCATTGACGGTCAGCGGAATGCCCGCCGTCGTGACCCAGTTCGCGACGGCCATCTTGCGTTCGAACCCGCCTTTATATCCGCCGATACGGTCAGCCGATGCGGCGTCGGTGCCTTGTATGGAAAGTTGCACATGGTCGAGACCAGCTTGCCCGAGTGCGTCCACACGCGCTTGCGTGAGACCGATGCCCGAGGTGATGAGGTTCGTGTAAAGCCCAAGCTTGACTGCGGCCCCAGTCAACTCAAGAAGATCGCGCCGCGTAGCCGGTTCTCCACCGGAAAGGTGCAGGTGCAAAACGCCCATTTTGGCGGCCTGACGAAAGACCTCTATCCACTCTTCAGTCGAAAGCTCCTGCTTTACGCCAATCAGTTCCAGCGGGTTGGAACAATAGGGGCAGGCAAGGGGGCAGCGATGCGTCAATTCGGCAAGCAAAGCTATCGGCGGCGGTGCCAGCCGTTTCAGCTTTGCTTCCTGAATTGCCAGATTCATGTCTGAACCTCGATCATGCGGCGGTTGGCCAGTTCCTGAACGAAGGCCAGCACATCGCTGCCGACCTGTTCGCGTGGCGCATTGAATTCCAATGCAAAAGCATCGCAAATCGCATCGATGCTGCGCACACCATCAAGCGCATTGACGATCAGGATCGCAATATCGTCGAGGGCCATGGCGCGCTCTGGCGCCAGAAGCACGGTTTGTCCGCGCACCTCATCGACGCGCAGTCTCACACCACGCGCAAGCGTTACGATATCGGCCGGTTTGATGGCGACGCTGCCTGTCTCGCTCATGCGGAAACCCTCTTTTCTGCCAGAGCCTTGTCCCATGCGGCATTCACGCCTTGCCTGCCATCCCACGCGCCAGGCGGGATCATGCCGGGGGCCACATAGGCCGCATAAAGCGCATCAAGCTGCGCCCACAGCACATCCGTTTTGAAGGTCAGGGCAGCGGCCACAGCATCCTGCTTTTCCAAAGTGTCGGCATGTTCCAGCACATAGGCAAGACCATATTCGACATCGACCGGCGCTTCGTTGAGCCGCTGGCGGAAATAGGACAGCGCGTCTTCATCGGCAAAGGCATAATGCTTCAACAGACCCGCAATGCGGTCTTTATGGATCTTCGGTGCGAAGAGTTCTGTCAGCGACGATGCGACCGCATCCAGCAGCGGCTTGTCACGGACATAGTGGACATAAGCACCCACCGCAAAGCGGGTTGCCGCCAGAATGCCCTTGCCGGACGCCACATAGTTGGGATCAAGGCCAACGGCTTCGGCCAGCTTGAGCCAGCGCCGGATGCCGCCGCCTTCATGGATGCCGCCGTCGTGGTCTTCGATCCGCGAGCGCCAGGCGCGGCGCATATCGACATCCTCGCAGCGTGAAAGGAACGCTGCATCCTTCATGGGAATGCTGCTTTGATAGCAATAGCGATTGATTACCCAGGCGCGCACTTCCGTGATGGTGCATTCGCCGCCATGCAGCCGGATGTGGAACGGATGCTTGTCGTGATAACGCTCGTGACCGATGGCCAGAAGTCGGGCGTGGAATGTGTCCTTGTCGGCAGCGTCTTTCATAAAGCGATCTCCTTGCCGTCAAAGGCGATTTCGAACCCGTTATCCTCGACCAGCTTCCGTTCGGGGCCATCACGCCAGACCGGGTTCGTATTATTGATATGGACATATATCTTGCGTCGCACGGCCACCTTGGCGAGCGCTTTCAGGCTGCCCTCGTTGCCCGAGATGGACATATGCCCCATGCGTTGACCGGTCTTGATGCCGGTGCCGGATTTGATCATCTCGTCATCGGTGAAAAGCGTGCCGTCGAAATAAAGAATTTCGGCGCCGCTGATCCGAGCCTTGAGATCGTCGCGCAGCAGCGCACAACCCGGAATGTAATAAATCCGGTGCCTGACCGTGATGAGTTCGACCCCAACCGTCTGCTCGCCCTCAAGTGCCGTGTCCGGGTTTTCGCTTTCCATGAAGAGCGGCACTTTTCCGGGCACGGAAAACAATCGCGCCTCGATGCCGGGCACCAGCATGAAGGGCTCATTCAGCGCCACGATTTCCTGCGTTACGAAAGCCGGATCGAGCGCATTGAAAATCGGATTTGCAGCGAGAATATCGCGAATGGCAGCAGTCATCACCAGCCGGAACGGCTGCTTTTCCCGCAGCGTCAAAAGACCGGCGATGTGATCTATATCGCCATTGGTCAGGAGCACGGTCTTGATCGGACTGTCACGCAACGCTCGCGGATGCAAGGCGGGTGTGTTGATCAGTTGCTGTCGCAGGTCGGGCGATGCGTTGAGCAGCGCCCAGCTGTCGCCATCCGATGTGACGGCCAGCGAGGACTGGGTTTGCGGCATAATTCCATCCGGCAGGCCCAATCGCGCCAGACGGCAGTTTTCACAACCACAATTCCACTGAGGGAGACCGCCGCCAGCGGCGGCCCCAATCACGATTGCGCGGAACTCCGTCATGAAACTGTTCCCGCGTCTGGGGAGACAGTTCAGAACAGGATTGGTTCGTCACCGTCTGCCGGTGCATAGCGATTGATTTCCATGCCGCAGCTAACTTCGATGAACTTCGGTGCATGCCAGGACAGAGATTTCGTCATGCGGCTTCTCCTTGGTTGGACGAATGATAACATTGTACCACCTATAAACTAGGAAGAGCCGCGCCGTTTGGTAGGCCAGATCAACCCAATTTTACCACAGGCTCAGCTATGTCGATAAACGCCTTGTCCTATCTTGCGCTATCCGTTCCGCCCTTCTTGTCCTTGATCGGCGCGTTGCCGTGGATGAGATCGCGCCCGGCATAAATGCCTTCGGTCAATTCGATTGTGAGGCGATCACTGTCGCGGCGGCGAACATCTTCCATGACACGCGCGCGCTCCTCTTCATCGACGTCCAGCATTTCCAGCGCTTTTTCGCCAAGAGCCAGCGCCGATTCAAAGGTCTCGCGGATTTGATATTCGACACCCGCATTGATGAGTTCGATGGCATGTTCGCGGTCGAGGGATCTTGCCAATACCGGAACAAGCGGAAATTCCGCCTTCACCAGTTCCGCGATTTTCAGGCTGGCTTCGCGGTCGTCAACGCTGATGACGATCAGTCGCGCATGATGTGCGCCCGCAGCATGCAGTATGTCGAGGCGCGAGCCGTCGCCGAAATAGACCTTGAAGCCGAAGTCCTTCGCGTTGCGGATGGCATCGGTGTTGGTTTCAATAATGGAAATCGAACAGCTGTTTCCAAGGAGCGGCTGGCTGACGATCTGCCCGAAACGGCCAAAGCCGATCAGGAGGACGCTGGCGGACAGATTGTCCGCCGTCTCGACATCTTCCATGGAAGGCACGGGTTTTGGCATCAGCCGGTCATGCAGGATGATCATGATCGGCGTGAGCGCCATGGAGACAATGATCGTCGCCGTCAGAATCGCATTGGCCTCGGCATCGATGATGTTGACCGCCGTGGCGGCAGCATAAAGGACGAAGGCGAACTCACCGCCCTGCGCCATCAGAACGGCCCGTTCGACGGCTTCACGGTTGCTGGCGCGAAACAAGCGGGCAACCGCATAGATACCGAACATTTTCAAGAGCATATAGGCGATGACCGCAACGATGATCAACTGCCAGCTGGCCGCAATCACCGCAAGGTCGAGCGACATGCCAACGCCGAGAAAGAACAGGCCGAGCAGCACACCGCGAAATGGTTCGACATCGGCTTCAAGCTGGTGGCGGAAGGTGGATTCCGACAGCAGTACGCCAGCAAGAAATGCGCCCATCGCCATCGATAGCCCGCCGAGTTGCATGGCAAGCGCTGCACCCAGCACGACGAAAAGTGCTGCCGCCGTCATCACCTCGCGGGCTTTGGCTTTGCCGAGAATGCGGAATAACGGGTCGAGCAGATAGCGCCCGGCCAGGATCAGGCCGACGATGGAGGCAAGCCCGATGGCAATGCCGGTCAGACGGTCGGCGAGCGTCGTTTCTTCGCCGCCCGGTGCCAGAAAGGCCACGAGCGCCAGAAGCGGCACGATGGCTAGGTCTTCGAGCAGCAGAATTGCAACGATGCGGCGACCTTTCGGCAGACCCATGGCCCGCCGTTCTTCCAGCATTTGCATCACGATGGCAGTCGACGTCAGCACGAAACCGGTGCCTGCGACGAAGCTTTGCGCAACCGGATAGCCAAGCGTAAGGCCGACGATAGTGAGAAGACCGATACAGAGTGCCACCTGTGCCAGACCGAGACCGAAGATTTCACCGCGCATAGACCACAGGCGCGAGGGCTGCATCTCCAGACCGATGATGAACAGGAACATCACCACGCCGAGTTCGGCAACATGCAGGATCGCCTGCGGATCGGAAAATAGTCCAAGACCGAACGGCCCGATGATCAGCCCGGCTGCGAGATAACCGAGAACCGAGCCGAGACCGAGCCGTTTGAACAAAGGCACTGCAATGACGGCTGCGCCCAAAAGCACGACGATGGGGATAAGATCGAAACCGCCATGATGGGCGGCTTCGGCGGCGTGGGTTGCGGTTTCAGCAGCGGCCATCGGCTATTTCCTTGCCAGTGCCAGCATTTGGCTGGCAAAAATGTGGGGGAGAGCAAAGATTGCAAAAAGAATCGGGTGTTCCGAAGTCAATGTATCGCTACGGTTGAGGAGGAGCGAGTCTCGGCATGTTCTGCACAAAGCAAATATTGCGGGGCTATGGTCTATTGCAATTATTTTTTGTAGTCTCCATGTAGTTTGTGCCCGCTAGAGGAAGCGGGCTATGGGGAGGTCCGCCGCAAGGCGGCTTTGCGTCTGATTTGGGAGGACATATGCGTAGGTTTATTCTGGCCGTAACGTCGGTCGCTGCTTTGGCAATGATGGGAGCCGGTTCGGCGTCGGCGGAAGATTACAAGCTGCTCGCGCCGGCTGCCCCGGGCGGCGGCTGGGACCAGACGGCACGCACGATGCAGAGTGTGCTTCAGGACGAAAAGATCTCCAGCAGCGTACAGGTTATCAACGTACCGGGTGCCGGTGGCACTATCGGTCTGGCGCAGTTCGTCAATCAGAACAAGGGCGACGCCAGCCAGCTGATTGTTGGCGGTTATGTGATGGTCGGCGCAATCCTGACCAACAAATCGCCGGTAACGCTGGATCAGGTCACGCCGATTGCGCGCCTGACAGGCGAATATGAAGCCATTGTTGTTCCCGCCGCATCCGATATTCAAAATCTCGGCGATCTCGTCGCCAAGCTGAAGGCCGATCCTGGTTCCGTATCCTGGGGTGGCGGTTCGGCAGGCGGCACCGATCACATCACGGCTGGCCTTTTTGCAAAGGCGGCTGGCGTCGATCCGACCAAGGTGAACTACATCGCGTTTTCAGGTGGCGGTGAAGCATTGGCCGCTATTCTCGGCAATCAGGTGACGGTCGGCATTTCCGGTTACGGCGAATTCGACTCGCAGATCAAGGCCGGTACGCTGCGCATCATCGGCATTTCCAGCGATGAGCGAGTGGAAGGCATCGATGCGCCCACCTTTAAGGAAGGCGGCGTGGACGTCTCCATCCAGAACTGGCGCATGGTTGCTGCCGCTCCGGGCATCACGGCTGAACAGGAAGCCGCGATCAACGCCGATGTCGAAAAGCTCGTGAAATCGGAATCCTGGCAGAAGGCGCTGAAGGATAAGGGTTGGGCCGATACCTATCTCGCCGGTCCGGCATTCAAGGAACAGCTCGCCAAGGATGTCGCGGCGACTGAGACAATCCTCAAGGAAATCGGCCTCGTCAAATGACAGGGTCTCAACAGCACGATGAGCGTCGCCCTGACAGGGCGGCGCCGGATATCGCCGCTCTTGTCATCGCTTTCATTCTGGCTGCCGTTTCGATCGCCATTGCCTGGTCCACGGCCTATGGCAACGAGGTGACGAGTTACTCGCCGGTCGGCCCGAAAACCGTTCCGTATGTCGTTGCCGCAGGATTGTTCGGCCTTGCCATATGGACAGTTATCGAAGCGCTACGCGGTGATTTTCCCGAAAGAGAGCATCAGGAAATTGCCCCCATGGCGTGGATCATCGGCGGTCTGGCTATCCAGATGCTGACGATGAAGACAGCCGGGTTTTCGCTGGCCACCGGATTGCTGTTCGCGGCAACCGCACGCGGCTTTGGCTATCGCAAGTTCTGGATCAGCGTTCCGGCAGGCATCATCTTTGCCTTCGTGATCTGGTTCATATTCGCGCGTGGTCTTCAGCTGTCGCTGCCATCCGGCTGGCTTGAACGTTTCGTCTAACGGCGAGGGCACATTATGGATACTGTAGCACTTCTCGCCAACGGACTGCTGGTGGCGTTGGAGCCATCGAACCTCCTCTATGCTCTGATCGGCGTGACGCTCGGCACGGCAGTCGGCGTTTTGCCGGGCATCGGCCCGGCGCTGACGGTCGCGCTTCTGCTGCCAGTTACCTACAAGCTGGACCCGTCCGGCTCGCTCATCATGTTTGCCGGTATTTATTATGGCGGCATGTATGGCGGCTCGACCACTTCGATCCTTCTCAATACGCCGGGTGAAAGCGCCTCCATCGTCACCGCGCTGGAAGGCAACAAAATGGCAAGGGCCGGGCGCGGCGGGCCAGCACTGGCCACGGCTGCCATCGGCTCATTCATTGCGGGTCTTATCGCCACGCTTGCGCTCGCCTTCGTCGCGCCGTTCGTGGTGAAATTCGCGCTATCCTTCGGCCCGTCAGAATATTTCGCCCTGATGTTGCTCGCTTTCATGACAGTCTCGGCGGCTTTCGGCGATTCCACCCTTCGCGGCCTCACATCGCTATTCATCGGACTTGCGCTTGGCCTGATCGGTATCGATCAGCTGACCGGACAGGCGCGCCTTGTGATGGGCACGCCGAACCTGCTCGACGGCATCAATGTCACGACGCTTGCCGTGGCGCTGTTTGCTATCGGTGAAACGCTGGCGGTGGTGTCGAAGAAGCTCGGCCCGGACGATGAAGTCATTGCCGTCAAAGGCTCGGTCTGGATGACCAAAAACGACTGGAAGCGCTCGTGGATGCCATGGCTGCGCGGCACGGCCATCGGCTTCCCGATTGGGGCCATGCCTGCGGGCGGTGCCGACGTATCAAGCTTCCTGTCCTATTCGGCGGAACGCCAGTTCTCCAAACATCCGGAAGAATTCGGCAAGGGCGCAATCGAAGGTGTTGCCGGGCCAGAAGCTGCCAACAACGCTTCGGCTGCCGGAACGCTCGTGCCACTTCTGACGCTTGGTCTGCCGACCACTGCTACAGCCGCGATCATGCTGGCTGGTTTCCAGCAGTTCGGCTTGCAGCCGGGACCGCTTCTTTTCGTGACCAATGCTTCGCTGGTCTGGGGACTGGTTGCGAGCTTGCTCGTCGCCAATCTGATGCTGCTGGTTTTGAACCTGCCGCTGATCGGCCTGTGGGTGAAGATGCTCACCATCCCGCGCCATTGGCTTTATGCAGGCATTCTGGTGTTTGCGACACTCGGCACAATTGGCGCCAATGCGTCCACGTCGATGCTGTTTGGACTGCCGGTTTCCTTCGAACTTGGCCTGCTCCTGGCATTCGGCCTGCTCGGCTATGTGCTGCGGCGCTTTTCCTATCCGATTGCGCCAGTGGTCGTTGGTCTGATCCTTGGGCCGATGGCGGAAAAGAGCTTGCGTCAGGCGTTGCAGATCAGTCAGGGCAACCCGATGGCGCTCGTCCATTCCTGGGTGTCGGTCGCGCTGATCGCGCTCGCAATTGCCGCTGTCGTCGTGCCGATGATCATGCGCCAGCGCGGCAAGGGCGATCTTTTGAAGCAGATGGCCACCGACGAAGATTGATCAAAAAAGAGGCTCCGGCAGCACCGGGGCCTCTTGATAGCTCCGATTTGGTGACACGGAGTTGGACATGTAGTCATCGGGACAAGAAGCTAAAATTGATCTCATTGAAAGGGAGATCATTATGCATAAGTATTTTTTATTTATCGTATTCGGCGCTGCTTTTTTTCCGAACACCGGTGCTTACGCCAACATCCGGACCAGCCTTCATAACCCGCCTGCAATGACACATATTCACCTGGCTCGCGATGCGAGGCAAGTAAATAAGCGGTATATAGGTGGTTTTGATACGGAAGATGAATGTAAGAAAGTTTGCCGTATCACTGCAGGAGATAACTACTGGTACTGCACGCGCTATTATACTATTTGGGATTGTCGTATATGGAGCAACTAGGGAAAGTATAGGTTGATTTTGATTGCTAGTAAAGATAAAAAGCCCCGGTGTTTGGCCGGGGCTGTTCAAAACGCGGATACTTGATACTCTTTACGCGAAAATTATCCGTGAATTTCGCGGAACTGCTTTGCATTGATGCCGAGCGTCTCGAGGTCTTTCGCGGCAGGCTGATGACCAACCCGCACCGCAGCCGAAGCGCGGACAGCGCTACCAAATTGCGCGAATGCACGACCGAAACGATTGTTAAAACGGGCAAACATTTTTCATCTCCAGTCCGGACAGTTTCTTCGTCCGTGACTTTTAAATGGCGATGAAGCCGGGCGTTTTGAAGAGAGTTCCGTGCATGCCTGCCATGCAGCACGTGCATGTGGTGGCCACCGCCATCAGGCGGTGGCTTTTCCCGCTGAATATCGTTCATCGCGAAATGAGACGTTATTGCGTGGGGTTTTCTTCCACGAGCGCAGGCGTCGGGTCGGATGTAGCGACGGCGGGCGGTCCTTCGACGCCGCGCTGGCGTTCGCGGATGAATGTGAACATGCCGGAAATGACGATCAGCACAATGCCGATCAGCATCGCCATATCGATATGATCGTGGAAGACGAAATAGCCGAACAGGATCGCCCAGATCATCTGGCTATATTGCGGCGATGCAATCGCACTGGCAGGCGCGTGATGTGCCGCCAGCATGAGCAGAATATTGGCGAGTGCTGCCAGCAGGCCATATCCAGCCAGATAGACCCATTGCATCGTATCGGGTGCCTGATAGGTCGGCAGCATCAGCGCGCCGCAGATGACGATGGGGCCGATGAGCCCGCTTGTATAAAGCGAGATGCGCTTTTCCTGTTTACCCATCACGCGGAAAATGATGATGCCGACTGCGCCACCCATGCCGCCGGCGAGCGCACCGAGATGGCCAATGGACAATTCGCGGAAGCCGGGCCGCAGAACCACCAGAACACCCGCAAAGCCGATGGCGACTGCCAGCCAGCGCCGCCAGCCGACCTGTTCCTTGAGGAACACGACGGACAATATAGTGACGAATGCAGGCAACAGGAAAATCAGGGCGAAAGCTTCCGCCATTGAAAGATGTGTAAATGCGGTGACGCTGCCGACAGTCCCCATCGTGGTCGTGACCATGCGCAGAAACCACATCTTCACATTGGTGGTTCGAAACATATCGAGCCAGCTGTCGGTGGCTTTCTTGGTGAAAGGGACGGCAAGCAAACCGAGCACTGCGCCGAAAAAGGCGGTTTCGTAGGGAGACAGCGAGCCGTCAATGAATTTGACGCAGGCATCACTGATAGCGAATGCAGCATAGGAAGCAAACGCGAGGAAAATTCCGTAAAGCATGACTATGTCCGTAAAGACGGGTCCGAAACCGCGGAGGCCGAAAAGAGGGGAGGAGGCTCTTGTCGATCCTCTAATCGATTGGAGACACATTGGCAAAAGACATTTTAGTAAAACTGCTGCTGAGCCAGTATAAATCGAGAGGTGCGATTTCGCCTTTTTCAAGGCTTGGAGCTCTCGCGAAAACGCATGCCTCATTTGCAATCATATCCGTGGTGGAAATTTAGACAAACGCCTATTTCATGCTCATCCAAACGAGGAGAGAGCAAATGAACATTCGTCAGAAATTCCAGCAGTATGTATCCCGTCGCCGTGCAGTTCGTGAACTCGGTGCAATGGACGACCATCTTCTTGCCGACATCGGCGTTTCGCGTTCGCAGATTCAGAGCGCCGTATTCGGTCGATAAGTGCTTATGGAGCGTCTTTCGAAGGATCGCCCCGCAAGTACAATTGAAATAAAGTGACAAAGCGTCGGTCTCCAGTCCCGGCGCTTTTGCTTTTTCTGCCTTGCCATAGAGTATTTTAGCAATTTCTTTTGTGATCAGCGCATTCCAGCTGGCAATTCTATTCCTCCGATTCTTTAAAAATTCGAGCTTGCAGACGGGTGATATAACTGTCGCATGGCTGTTGTTTTGCCGTGGGATCCACTCTCTTTTCGCCGGTTTTTTCGAAATCCAATCGCATTTGGGACATTTCTGATCCCGTTTTGAGACAACTTTGAATTGTTTCTTGCATGGTCTCTCATATACTCAATCTCGCGGGGGCTGATGATGAAGAGCATTTCAAGGTTGAGATGTTCAGGCTTTGAGTGCTTCTTCATCGTCGCTCTCTTTTCAGAGCAATGACTATTCAAACGATTGTTACAGCGGCTTGGCCGTAATATTGTGTGAAAACATCTATACTGAGACTGGCATCCTTGCGCATCGGGCGATCAGATTGCTAACTGATCGCCCGATGACATAAAAGCTCACAAGGCGATGGGGCTCGCAAGATGATGGACCTCCTATGGCGCGGTATCCTGATTGGGATCGGCGCAACAGTGGTGATGGATATTTGGGCAATCGTACTGGCAGCTATGCCGGGACAGGCTGCTCCAAACTGGGGGCGGGTTGGTCGCTGGTTTTGGCACCTTCGCAAAGGCCAGATATTCCATGACGATATAGGCCAGGCTGCGCCCTACAAGCACGAGGTCGCGCTTGGCTGGATCGGCCATTATGGTGTCGGCATTCTCTATGGCGTGATTTTCGCTTTCTATGGCGGGGCGGCGTGGTTCGAGGACCCTGTCTTTCTGCCCGTCTGGATCTTCGGCATATTAACGGTCGCTGCCGGTTGGTTTCTGCTGCAGCCGGGGCTGGGAATCGGCTGGGCGGCATCCCGTTTGCCGAATGCGCGTCATGTCCGTATTATGAACCTCGTCGCGCATACATTTTTTGCGCTTGGCATGTATGCGACCGCGCTTTTGCTGAAAAGCGCTTTCTAATCAGCATGTTGAAGATCGCATTCGTCGCCAAGACGGGTGCTTTTTTTTGAAGCACTTTCAAATATTTCCCCGCAAATGGGGAACTGGTGTTCGGGGACAAGTCAGTCCACACTTCATCAAGTCAATAAATAGGCATTCTCAAGGCAGAATTGTGTGCAGATCGTGTAGAGAACTGTGCATTGCCTGCAATGAGGTGTATGGGGAACCAGTCCGTCCGTGCAAAATGCGGCGGCGTCTAACATTTTGGCAATCCCAAAGGGTTGCTCCATTCTGCATTCCGTGGCGGCGCAGCAAATCTGTCCGTGGCGGAATTGGCGTGGGCACCCAAGAAATGGGCCTACTTGCCTCGGAGGAACGATGCTCGAAAAGCTGTTCAAATTACGGGAACATGGCACCAACGCGCGGACGGAAATCATCGCCGGCGTAACGACCTTCCTGACCATGTCCTACATCATCTTCGTCAACCCGGATATCCTGTCCACCACGGGCATGGATAAGAGCGCGGTGTTCGTGGCGACCTGTCTTGCGGCAGCGCTCGGCTCGATCATCATGGCTCTCGTTTCCAACTGGCCGATCGGCATGGCGCCCGGCATGGGCCTCAACGCGTTCTTCGCGTTCACGGTCGTTGGAGCCATGGGCTTCAGCTGGCAGCAGGCGCTTGGTGCGGTTTTCATTTCCGGCATCATCTTCCTCCTTCTGACAGTAACGGGTATCCGCCGCTGGCTGGTTGAAGGCATCCCGCATTCGCTGCGCAGCGCCATCGCCGCCGGTATCGGCATGTTCCTGGCGTTGATCGGCCTCAAAACCGCAGGCGTCGTGGTTGGCAATGAAGCAACGCTCGTCGGACTCGGCGATCTGACCAAAGCTGGCACCCTGCTCGCTATTGCCGGTTTCTTCATCATCGCGGTTCTGGATGCGCTCAAGGTTCGTGGTTCGATCCTGATCGGCATTCTGGTGATTACGATTGCATCGATTGCGCTCGGCATCAGCCAGTTCAATGGCGTGTTCTCTGCACCGCCAAGCCTTGCGCCGACCTTCCTGCAGCTTGATGTCATGGGCGCGCTCCACACCGGCATTCTGCACGTGATCCTCGTCTTTGTTCTGGTCGAAGTTTTCGACGCCACGGGCACGCTGATCGGCGTTGCCAAGCGTGGCGGCCTGATCGAACCGGGCAAGCCGAACCGTCTCGGCCGCGCACTTTTTGCCGATAGCACGGCCATTCTCGGCGGCTCGCTGCTCGGTACCTCGTCCACGACGGCTTATGTCGAAAGCGCCTCCGGCGTGCAGGCAGGCGGTCGCACCGGTCTCACGGCGCTCGTCGTGGCGCTGCTGTTTCTTGCAGCGCTGTTCATTTCGCCGCTCGCCGGTTCGGTGCCTGCTTATGCAACCGCACCCGCGCTGATCTATGTGGCTTGCCTCATGATGCGCGAACTGACCGAGATTGAATGGAGCGACATTACGGAAGCAACGCCTGCCGCGTTGACGGCTCTGGCCATTCCGCTCACCTATTCGATCGCCAACGGTCTTGCCTTTGGCTTCATCAGCTATGTCGTGCTCAAGGCCTTCACAGGCAAGGCACGTGAGGTTCACCTCGCAACCTGGCTGGTGGCGGCACTGTTCGTGATCCGCTTCGCGTTCTTCGCAGAATAGTCTTGCAGCGCTGGGCGTCCGCGCCCGGCGCACTTCCTGACCAGAGATGAGGAGAGAGCCTTTGCAGTCGAACGATTTGAAGCTTCTGGAACGACTGATTGAAGTTCTCGAGAATGATATCATCCCGCTGACGGAAAAAGGCGTTGCCGCTGGCAACAAGATTTTCGGTGCAGCCCTGCTGCAAAAGTCCGATCTTTCGCTCGTTTTGGCAGAAACCAACAACGAGACGGAAAACCCGCTTTGGCATGGTGAAGTGCACACGCTGAAGCGCTTTTATGAAATGCCGGAAAAGGGCAGGCCGAACACCAAGGATATGGTGTTCTTTTCCACCCATGAGCCATGCTCAATGTGCCTTTCGGCCATCACCTGGAGCGGCTTCGACAATTTCTATTATCTGTTCAGCCATGAAGATTCGCGCGATGCGTTTTCAATTCCGCACGATCTGAAAATTCTCAAAGAAGTTTTCACGCTGGAACCGGGCGGCTATAATCGTGACAATGCCTTCTGGCATAGCCATTCCCTGCCGAAGCTCGTTGCAAGTTTGCCGGAGCCGGATCGTTCGCGGCTAGAAAAGCGTCTTGATGCCATTCGCGCGAAATATGATGCGATGTCCGGCGCTTATCAGGCCCACAAGGATGGTAACGCAATCCCGCTGAACTAAAAACTTTAGCGCGCGAAGGCCGATTATTTTTTACCGAAGCTTGACAGGCCGACGGGTTACGCCGCACATCGCTCGTGTTGCGTGATCCGGTTTTGTTTCAGCGAAGACTTTTTGACTTCGCATGCCGGTGCCAGCGTGTCGGCGAGCCTGTGAGGATATTGATGCTGCGTATGATTGTTATGGGCGTTTCGGGTTCCGGAAAGTCCACTGTCGGTGAGAAGATCGCTGCCGAATTGCAGCTGCCCTTTCTGGAAGGGGATTCCCTCCACCCCAAGGCCAATGTCGATAAAATGTCGGCGGGCATTCCGCTTCAGGATGAAGACCGCTGGCCGTGGCTGGACAAGATCGGCGAACAGCTTGCCGCTGCAAATGATGGCATCGTCGTTTCCTGTTCCGCTTTGAAAAAGACCTATCGCGACCGCTTACGCGCTGCTGCCGGTGCACCGGTTCTGATTATCTTCCTCGATGGAACATTCGAAGTTCTCCACGAGCATATGGGACACCGCACTGGCCATTTCATGCCGGTCGCCATGCTCGAAAGCCAGATCGCGACGTTGGAAAACCCGGTGGGCGAGCCGCTTGTTTTCCGGGCAGACGTTGCCGACCCGGTGGGGAAAATCGTGGCGGAGAGCCTTGCCTGGGTTCGCGCGCAGAAGCTCTGAGCGGTCCTATTTCAGCGGCCAGAAGAACATCAATGTCGGCACGGTTACGATCGCGATGATGATGGAAAGCGGCAGCCCAAGGCGGGAATAATCACTGAATTTGTAACCGCCCGGTCCCATGACCAGCGTGTTGCATTGATGGCCGATGGGCGTGAGGAAATCGCATCCCGCGCCGATCGCCACCGCCATCAGGAAAGCTTCAGGCCTGAAGCCAAGACCAGCGGCAAAGCTGGTTGCAATGGGTGCCATGACCAGAACCGTGGCGGCATTGTTGAGAAACGGCGTCACCATCATTGCGGCGACCAAGATCAGCGCCAGTGCACCGGCGGGTGGCAGCTGATGACCAATGGTGGCGAGGGATTCGGCGATCAGATCAGTGCCGCCTGTGGTCCTGAGTGCGTCCGATACGGGTATGAGCGCCGCGAGCATCACCAGAATAGGTCCGTCGATCTCGTCATAAACTTCGTTGAGCGGGATCACCTTAAAAAGCAGCATCGCAACCGCAGCTGCGAAAAACGCAATGGCAACCGGTACGATGCTGAAAGCGGTCGCGCCAATGGCGACAATCAGAATTGCCAGTGGTATCAGGCTCTTGCGGACATTTCCAAGCATCAGCTTGCGCCGCGCCAGAGGCAAAAGCTCGAATTCCGGCAGGAAGGTCGAAAGACTGGCCTGTCTGCCTTGCAGCACCAGCACGTCACCAAAGCGCAGGCGCACTTCGCTCAATCGTTCCGTGATGCGCTCGCCGGGACGACTGACGGCGAGGAGATTGACGTCATAGCGCGCATAAAGCTCGAGCCGTTGCGCCGAAAGATCGACAAGATGGGAATTCTTGCCGATGACGGCTTCAACCACCTCAATGTCGGTCGAGCCGCTCGTGTCTTTCGGGTCGCGATTTTCGGACAGGGTCAGCTTTCCGGCGCTGACAACCGTATCGAGCGCTTTCGGATCGCCTTCCAGCATGACGATATCGTCTTCGGCAAGGACTGTGTCGGGCAGGGGCGTGATGCGCCCTTCCTTGCGGATGATGGCTGTGACCATCGCCTCACCTTCGGCGGGACGGATCAGTTCGGATATCTGCTTGCCTACCAGTGGCGAGGATTTTGAAACACGGGCTTCGGAAGCGTAGTTCTTGATCTTGATCGCTTCGTTGAGCGAAACGTTCTCGCGGGTGCGCTGCGGCACCAGCCAGTAAAAGCACACGAGATAGACGAGGCCGACAGCGGCAAGCACAGCGCCGACCGGCGTGAAATCGAACATGGTGAAAGGCTCGCCGACCATTTCGCCGCGAATACGCGAAACGACGATATTGGGCGAGGTGCCAACTTGCGTCATCAGCCCGCCGAGCAGCGCGCCGAAGGCCATCGGCATCAGGAATGTCGAGGGCGAGACATTGGAGCGGCGGGCAAACTGAAAGGCGACAGGGATCATGATCGCCAGCGCGCCGACATTCTTCACGAAGGCGGAAAGAACCGTCACGATGGCGACCAGCACGGCCAGCTGCAATCGAACGCTGTTCATTTCGGGCAGGAACCGCTGAACGGCAAGCTGCATCAGGCCAGAGCGTGCGACGCCCGCGCTAACCACCAGCGCACTGCCGACAATGATGACGATATCGTCGCTAAACCCACTGAACGCCTGGTCATAGGGGACGACACCGACCGCGATGGCAAGCAGAAGCGCGCAAAGCGCCACGATGTCGTATCGAAACTTGCCCCAGATAAAAGCCCCCATCATGAGTACGATCACAGCGAAGGACAGTATCTGTTGATGAGTCATTCAGTACGCATTCCCAGAAATGAGAAAATTATTCCCTTTCTGTGTAACGCATAAAATTTCAAACGGAAATTGATTATTCAAGGTGATGTAAACATTGCGCATATAAGAAAAGGCGGCGTCTTGCGCTCTGGTTGCAGAGCGCAAGACTGTTTCAATCAGTCGCCGATACGGCGGCCATTCGCATCAAAAAGATGCACGTTCTGCGCTGAAGCGCCGACCTTCACGACTTCATCGATTGCATGGCCCGAGCGTCCGGCCACGCGGAAGACCAGCGGCTTGCCATCGGAAAGCGAGCCATGGATGAAGCTTTCCGCGCCAACCAGTTCAATAGCGTCAATGCGCACATCGGCGTTGAAGCCATCTGCCGGCGGTTCTCCGGCTTCGATGATTCGAATATCTTCCGGGCGCACGCCGAGCGTGAAACTGCCTGACGGGATAGTGATGGCACTGCCCGGCTGCCACAGCGTGCTTGCGCCGCCTTCCATTAGGTTCATCGACGGGGAACCAATGAAGGTTGCCACAAAGGTCGAAGCAGGCTTTTCGTAAAGCTCGATGGGCGTGCCGACCTGCTCGATATTCCCGGCATTGAGCACGACGAGGCGGTCAGCCATGGTCATGGCTTCCATCTGGTCGTGGGTCACATAAACACTGGTGGTGCCGAGCGAACGTTGCAGGCGCTTGATCTCGACGCGCATCTGAACGCGCAGTTTAGCATCGAGGTTGGAAAGCGGCTCGTCGAACAGGAATGCCGCCGGTTCGCGCACGATGGCGCGGCCCATGGCAACGCGCTGGCGCTGGCCGCCCGAAAGCTGGCGCGGCTTGCGGTCAAGAAACTGCTCGATCTCCAGCGCCTTGGCGGCCTTAGCGATCCGGCGTTCGATCTCGTCTTTCGGCGTTTTGCGGTTTCTAAGGCCATAAGCGAGGTTATCGCGCACCGACATATGCGGATAAAGCGCATAGTTCTGGAACACCATGGCGATGTCGCGTTCGGCTGGCTCGACATCGTTGACCACACGGTCGCCAATGGCAATCGTGCCGCCAGTGATGCCTTCAAGCCCTGCGATCATGCGCAATAATGTGGACTTGCCGCAGCCTGATGGGCCGACGAGAACGACGAATTCGCCATCCTGAATATCCAGTGAAACGCCTTTGATGACTTCAATGCCGGCACCATAGCTCTTGCGGACATTATCAAGAACGATTTTGCTCATTATTTTTCCGTTTCCACGAGACCTTTGACGAACCAGCGCTGCATCAGCACGACAACGAGGATCGGCGGGATGATGGCCAGAATTGCCGTTACCATGACATAGTTCCATGGGGTGGATGCGTCGGCCCAATCGACCATGCGGCGCAGGCCGATGATGATCGTGTTCATTTTCGCATCATTGGTAACGAGCAGGGGCCACAGATACTGGGTCCATCCGTAAATGAAGAGAATGACGAAAAGCGCTGCGATATTCGTCTTCGACAGCGGCAGGAGAATGTCGCGCATGAAGCGGAACGGTCCTGCATTGTCGATGCGCGCGGCTTCGACCAGTTCTCCCGGAATGGTCAGGAAGAACTGCCGGAACAGGAAGGTCGCCGTCGCCGATGCCATCAGGGGCAGTGTAAGCCCTGCATAGGTATCGATCAGGCCAAGATCGACGATGACCTTGTAGGTGGGCAGGATGCGCACTTCGACCGGCAGCATCAGCGTCACAAAAATCATCCAGAAAAAGAACATGCGCAGCGGAAAGCGGAAGAAGACAATCGCAAAGGCCGACATGAACGAGATGATGATCTTGCCGATGGCAATCGCCATCGCCACGACGAACGAGTTCCACAAGAGCCGTTCAAGGCTGACACCGACAACGCGCTCCACGCCGCCGAATATGGCTTCGTTATAGTTCTCGATGAGATTATCGCCGGGCAGGAGCGAGATAGGCGGGCGGATGATTTCCGACGAGCTCATCGTCGAGGCGATGAAGGTGTAATAAATCGGAAAGGCGACGATGATGATCCCGATGATCAGGATCAGGTGGCCGATCAGATTGGAGATTGGGCGTTTTTCGATCATGGCCGCCTCGCTCACGAATAATGCACGCGCTTCTCAACGAAGCGGAACTGGAAGGCAGTCAGGGCGATGACGATGGCCATCAGGATGACCGATTGGGCCGACGACGAGCCGAGGTTCAGATTGACGAAGCCATCATTGTAAACCTTGTAGACTAGCGTTTCCGTGGCCTTGGCAGGACCGCCGCCGGTGACGGCATGGATGATGCCGAATGTATCGAAGAAGGCATAGGTCGTGTTGACTACCAGCAGGAAGAACGAAGTCGGTGCCAGCAGTGGAAACACGATGGTCCAGAAGCGCCGCGCGCCGCGCGCGCCATCGATTGCCGCTGCTTCGATTAAGGACTTAGGAATTGCCTGCAAGCCTGCAACAAAGAACAGGAAATTGTAGGAAATCTGTTTCCACGCCGCCGCGAAAACAACGAGGCCCATAGCCTGATTGCCATCCAGAAGCGGGTCCCATGCGATGCCGTTGCGGCGCAGTATATAGGCGAGTGTACCCATCGCCGGGCTGAACATGAACAGCCACAGCATGCCAGCGACCGCAGGTGCCACGGCATAGGGCCAGATCAGCAATGTGCGATAAAAGGTCTTGCCGCGTATGACGCGGTCGGCTGCGGTCGCCAGCAACAAGGCTGCGCCCATGGCCACAAAAGCCGTCAGGACGTTGAAGACAATCGTGACCCTGAAGGAATGCAGATAGTTCGGGTCCGAGAGAACCGCGCTGAAATTTGCCAGCCCTACGAAGGTGGATTTCAGGCCGAACGCGTCTTCACGCATGAAGGACTGATAAATGGCCTGACTGGCGGGCCAGAAGAAGAACACCAGCGTCAGCGCGATTTGCGGCGCCAGCAGGAAATAGGGCAAGATCTTATTGGGGAATGTGACTTTCTGCACGGCGATTTCCTTGCAGGAAACAAAGCCGCCCACTCGATTAAGAGCAGGCGGCATTGCTTGATTTAAAACTTATTGTGCGGCTGCGATCGCATCGTTTCCACGCTTGACAGCGTTTTCTAGCGCGGTCTTCGCGTCCTGCTTGCCGCCGAGCATGGCTTCGAACTCTTCGTTCAGGATATCGCGCACCTGCGGCAGATTGACGAGGCGCACGCCCTTGGAGTTCTCGGTCGGGGCCTTGCCCATCATCTGCAGGATCGGCGTTTCGCGCCCCGGATTCTTTTCATAGAAATCCGACTTCTTGGTTTCTTCGTAAGCCGCCAGCGTCACCGGCAGATAGCCGGACTTCTCGTGCAGCTTGACCTGAATCTTGGTCTGCGACAGGAAGTTGAAGAACTGCGCAATGCCCTTGTACTGGTCGTCGCTGAGGCCAGCGAAAACCCAGAGAGCCGCACCGCCGGGAATGGTGTTCTGAGGCCCATGACCTTCATAATAGGGCAGCTGGCCGATACCGTAATTGGTGCCGGATTTGACCACATCGCCGAGACCACCGGACGATTCCGTCAGCATGGCGCATTCGCCCGAGGTGAAGAGCTGCTTTGCTTCCGAGGTGCGACCGCCATAGCGGAAAGTGCCATCCTTGGCGAGATCGGCAATCGACTGGAAATGCTGGATGTAAAGCGGGGAATTGATTTCCAGCTTCACATCGGTGCCGCCGAGGCCGTTTTCGTTGGTGCCATAGGGCACGTTGTTCCAGGCTGCGAAGTTTTCGGTCTGGATCCAGGTCAGCCAGGTCGAGGTGAAACCGCAAGCCGCAGCGCCGCTCGTCTTGATCTTTTTGGCGGCTTCAAACACTTCCGGCCAGGTCTTTGGCGGGTTGTTCTCATCCAGACCAGCCTTCTTGAAGGCATCCTTGTTGTAATAGAGGATTGGCGACGAGGAATTATACGGGAAGGACAGCATGGTGCCGTCCGGCTTGGAGTAATAAGCGACGATACCCGGCAGATATTGCGACTTGTCGAACTTGAAGCCGCCCTTTTCCAGCACTTCCGCTGCCGGAACCACGGCACCCTCTGCACCCATCATCACGCCACTGCCAGCGTCGAAGACCTGAAGAATTGCCGGCGGCTGCTTGGAACGGAACGCGGCAATGCCAGCGTTCAACGTTTCCGGATAGCTGCCTTTATAGACCGGAACAACCTTGTAATCGCTCTGGCTTTCGTTGAACTCCTTGGTGAGTTCGTTGATCATTTCGTTGTTGGCGCCGGTCATGCCGTGCCACCAGGACAACTCGGTCTGGGCAAATGCCTGCGAACCGATGCAAAGAGCAAGCGCGCCTGTAAGCGCAGAGGTCGAGATCAGACGGGTAAGCATGTTTCCTCCTCGGAGTTGAGGTTGCGTGAATATCAGGAACAGCGAAGCCTGCTCGCGATAACTCCGGAACCTGCATTATCGTTATTACGCTTATATGAATGCAATTTTTAGGGAAGGATCAACCTTCGATTTCACCTATGTCAGAGTAAACCCGAAAATAGTAGCTATCGAAAAGAAAAAAATCGAAAGCCCCGCGAAAAATTGTGAGTGGCTGTGGATTAACTGCGGAGGTTTTATGACGTTACAGGAGACGGGTGTTGCTGTCTTGAGCAAAAAATATAGGAGGCCCGGAATGCCTCCTCGATACTTTGTCTGGATTCGCAGAATTGTTTCGGTCTTATTGGCCCCAGCTGCGCTCCAGCACGTCAATCCAGTTTCCATGGGCCAGTTTGACGAGGGATGCATCGTCATAACCATGTGCCCGGAAGGTTTGGATCACACGCTGAAGGTCGGCGACGCTATGCAGGCTGTTCGAGATCGTCGTGCCGTCGAAGTCCGAACCAAGCGCGATGTGATCGATGCCGATGCGGTTGACGATATAGTCGGCATGGCGCACCAGCTCGTTCAGATCGGTATTCGGGTCGCGTTTGCCATCTTCGCGCAGAAAGCCGACGCCGAAATTCAGGCCGACAAGACCACCGGTATCGCGAATGGCGTCAAGCTGCCGGTCGGTGAGATTGCGGCTTTGCTGGCAAAGCGCATGGGCATTGGAGTGCGACGCAACCAGCGGTGCATCGGATAGAGCGGCAATATCCCAGAAGCCTTTTTCATTCATATGGGAAAGATCGACCATGACCTTCAGTTCATTGCAGGCGCGGATCAGCGCCTTGCCGTGATCGGTCAGGCCCGCCCCGATATCGGGCGATGATGGAAAACGGAAGGGAATGCCATGGGCAAAAATATTGGGGCGGCTCCAGACAGGGCCGAGCGTTCGGAGGCCGGCTGCGTGCAGCACATAAAGCGCATCGAGGCTTTCATCGAAAGCTTCCACCCCTTCAATGTGAAAAACGGAAGCAAAGATGCCCTTGGCAAAAGCGTCGCGAATGTCCGCAGCCGTCCGGCAGATGCGGACCTGCCCTTCCGACTTGCGTTCGATGTTCTGCAGAATGGACGCCATGCCCAGCGTCGCCTTCATGGCATCGGGCTGGCTTGGCGTTGGCAGATTGCCGTCGGCGTCAAGCTCACGGGCAGGAGACGGAACATAGACCGCGCATAGTCCACCGCCGAGGCCCCCCTTGCGGGCGCGGGGCAGGTCGATATGCCCGACATCTTCGCCTTCCAGGAAGCGCTTTTCAGGCGTAGGCTTGTTGGAAGACCACAGGCGCAGCAGAACATCATTGTGCCCATCGAATACCGGAATCAATTGTTCTGTCGCCATGTTGGGAGTTTTCCTTCACGCTGATCATTCAGTTCAATGGCGTAGTGGACCCGCTGAGGGCAAATTGCAAACGAGTTTTCTGCGCCATGTGTCTCACACCGTACAGTGAGGCGGTCTTGCGTGGACAAGAGAATCCCATTTATCTGCGGTCGGCTACGATCCCATGCTATGGTGCTGCGATGTTTCTTGAGACAGTGAACATTCGGCATCCGGGATTGTGGAACAGCTCGGCGGCGGGGGAATTGCGCATGCAGGGAGCGTTGAAATGCAAGAGCTGTCTGACGGAGATTTTATGCCAATGCATGCGGACTGGAACGCTGCCTCACAGGCTGCGAAGGTCTATTCGAGAAGCTGGGCGAAGGATGAGCCCGGCGGTGTGATTATCGGTTTTGATCTGGACGGGGTCAAATTCGCTTATGCGGGCGGGCTGGAAAGCCTCGCAACGGGGGTTCCCTTTACGGCCAATACGGTCGTGCGCTACGCGTCCATCACCAAGCATTTGTTCTGCGCCATGGTTCTGAGCCATAGCGATGTCATAAGCCTCGATGATCGTCTCGGTGACCATCTGCCGGAACTGCAAAGCCCGCTGGCGGATGTGAGCGTGGGCCGTGCGCTGGATATGACCGGCGGCCTGCCTGATACGCGCGAATGCCTGACACTGCTTGGTCTTTCCGTCTACACGCAGACTGAAGCAAACCAGCTTCTGGATTTTATAGCATCGCTGACGCGGCTCAATTTTGAAGCAGGCAGCGAAATTTCCTATTCCAATACCGGCTATCGGCTGGTGGAAGCCGCGCTGGAACGCAAAGGCTTAAGCTTTCGCGATTTCATAAAGGCCAAAGTTGCGGCACCGCTTGGCCTTTCAATTGATGCGCCCGATCTGTGGAACGATCCGATCAAGGGATTGGCGCCGGGTTACTTTCAGGCGGGCGACAAGTGGCAATTGAGCGCTGCTGGCTTGCATCTTTCCGCTTCGGGTTGTCTGGTCGGCAGCGGCATGGCCTTGACGATCTGGGCGCAAGCGCTTCTGGAAGGCGAGGGTGCTTACAGGGGATTGCTCGCAAAACTCTCTGCGGAACGCACCCTGTCGAACGGACGTCCGACCGGCTATGGTCTGGGCCTGCGCTGGAACGGCGTGGACGGACGGGCATTTGTCGGCCATGGCGGTTCGCATCCCGGTTACAAGAGCTATTTTCTGCTCGATCCGCTTGCGAAAAGCGGCATGGTTGTTGTGTCCAACCGGGAAGACGCCGACACTTATAGGATCGCGCGCGATTGTATGGCCGCCCTCTATAGTTTGCAGCTGCCCGATACCGATTGCACGATCCCGGACGGATTGTACGTTGCCGAAACCGGGTCGCTATGGCTCGAAATGCGCAATGGCGTCGCCAATTGCCTTGATGCCCAAGAAACGCTCTACAGCGTTGGTGATGGCTGGTTCTCGTCCCTTTCTGCGTCGTCGCCGGTCAAGCTGCGCTGGACGGGTGACGTGCTGGAAGGTGAAATCGGCTATGCCCCGTGTCGCCTGAATCCGGCATCGGTGTCGCCTGCCGGAAGAGAACTGGATGGCCACTGGCAGGCATCGGCTTATGGCGCCAGTTTCGATATCAGGGACGGGCATGTCATTTGGGGAATCGGTCCCACACGCCGCGCCATACCGCTGGAAGACATGGGCAATGGACGGGCGCTCTTCACGCTGCAAGACGGCCCGTGGACGCGGCGCGTCTGTCTGCACCAGCTCGACGGTAATCGTCTCGAACTGGTTTTGAGCCGCAGCCGCATCATGGAATATCGCCGCTGACAACGCGGTATTGTTATCGACGGCGCGGCGGAAGGGCGACCTTACCGCCGCGTCTTGCATTATGATAACCTCTTTCGAATTGATTCAGTTGTGAATGGAGTAAGCGATGCTGGAACGGATGATCGATCAAGGCGTGGGCCGCGAGCCTGCCGATATCGTGCTGAAGGGTGGCCGCTTCTTCGATCTTGTCACCGGCGAGCTGGTGGAAAGCGATATTGCAATCTGCGGGGATCGCATTGTCGGCACGTTCGGGACCTATTCCGGCAAGCAGGAAATCGACATTTCGGGGCGCATCGTCGTGCCGGGCTTTATCGATACGCATCTGCACATCGAATCCTCGCACATCACGCCGCATGAATTCGATCGCTGCGTACTGCCGCAAGGCGTGACGACGGTGATCTGCGATCCGCATGAAATCGCCAATGTTCTGGGCGCGGAGGGCATTAAGTTCTTCCTCGACAGCGCGCTGGAAACCGTGATGGATATCCGCGTTCAGCTGTCAAGCTGCGTGCCTGCCACCCATATGGAAACGGCGGGTGCGGAACTGCTGATCGGCGATCTTCTGCCCTTCGCGGATCATCCAAAGGTGATCGGTCTGGCCGAGTTCATGAATTTTCCGGGTGTTCTGGCCAAAGACCCCGAATGCATGGCCAAACTCAACGCATTTCAGGGGCGACACATCGACGGTCATGCACCACTGCTGCGCGGCAAGGACCTGAACGGCTACATTTCCGTCGGCATTCGTACCGAACATGAGGCGACAAGTGCCGAAGAAGCGCTGGAGAAGATGCGCAAGGGCATGCATGTTCTGGTCCGCGAAGGTTCGGTTTCCAAGGACCTCAAGGCGCTGATGCCGATCATCACCGAGCGCCACGCGCAGTTTCTGGCGCTTTGCACCGACGACCGCAATCCGCTCGATATCGCTGATCAGGGCCATCTCGATTATCTGATCCGCACCGCTATTGCGGGCGGCGTGTCGCCTTTGGCCATCTATCGTGCGGCCAGTGTTTCGGCGGCCCGTGCATTTGGCCTGTTTGACCGGGGGCTGGTAGCGCCGGGGCAGCGCGCCGATCTCGTGATCGTGGACAGTCTGGAAGGTTGTCATGCCGCGATCGTCCTCTCGGCAGGACGTGTGGTTTCGGAAGAGCTTTTTGCCCAGCGCAAGACAATCGCCGAAGTGGGGCGCAACAGCGTGAAGGCGCAGCGTGTCAGTGCTGCCAATTTCCGTTCGCATTCCAACAGCGGCAAGACGCGCGCCATTGGCATCATTCCCGGCAAGATCATCACCGAAAGCCTCGAATTCGAGCTGAAAGTCGGATCGAAGGGTGTTGAACCCGATCTCGAACAGGATGTTGTGAAAATCGCGGTGGTTGAGCGCCACGGCAAGAATGGCAATATCGCCACCGGTTTTGTGCATGGTTTCGGGTTGAAAGCGGGAGCCATTGCTTCAACTGTCAGCCATGACAGCCACAATATTTGTGCCGTCGGCACATCGGACGAGGATATTGCGGTCGCCGCCAACCGGCTTGGCGAGATCGAAGGCGGTTTCGTGGTGGTTCGCGATGGCAAGGTGCTGGCCGAACTACCTTTGCCCATCGCCGGACTGATGAGCGACCAGCCTTATGAGGTGGTGCGGGAGGAATTGCGCAAGCTGCGCCATGCTGCCGAAGAACTGGGCTCGGTTCTGGAAGAACCATTCCTGCAACTGGCCTTTGTCGCACTGCCGGTTATCCCACATCTGAAAATCACGGATCGCGGTCTGGTGGACGTGGACAAGTTCGAATTTGTCGGCAACTGAGCGCTAGCTCAGTTTGCTGGCAGCGCTGAATCTGTTCGAAAGGAAACCCACAAAAGCAAAAATCCCGGACGAAGCCGGGATTTTGATCGTTGCCTTGCTGGAAACTGGAGCGGGCGAAGGGATTCGAACCCTCGACCCCAACCTTGGCAAGGTTGTGCTCTACCCCTGAGCTACACCCGCTCGCGCCAGTTTCGACCTGAAAACGTTTCCGAAGGAAGTCGTTTCCATCAGGCAGGCGCTATATGGACTAAGGCATTTCGGAATGCAACAGGGAAATTACAATAAAATGTCGTTTTCCGGAGATTGTCCAAAGTTCGGTTCGGGTGGTTACAGCCGTGCATGCCATGGTCTATAAACCTGAACGGAACAATTTGAATATTGAATGGAAATGGGTGGAATCATGGCTTTGTCGCCGAAGGAGCTTCTCGACTATCTGCAAAATCTCGGTATCGAGGTGACGACCGTGGAACACCCGCCTTTGTTCACGGTTGCGGATTCTCAAGGCTTGCGTGGCGAAATTCCCGGCGGACACACCAAAAACCTGTTCCTGAAGGACAAGAAGGACAATTTCTTTCTCGTGACCGTGGAGGAAGATGCCGTGGTCGATCTGAAGTCGATCCATCAGGTGATCGGTGCGGCAAGCCGCGTTTCGTTTGGCAAACCGGAAAAGCTGCTGGAATATCTGGGTGTCATTCCGGGATCGGTGACAGTGTTCGGCGCGATCAACGACCGCGACCACAATGTTCAGGTCGTCATCGATGCGGATCTGATGAAATATGATGTCATCAACGGACACCCGCTGACCAACGAAGCCACCACCTCGATCCGGCGCGAAGACCTCATCGCCTTCCTGAAATCGACCGGTCACGAACCACGTATCCTTGCAGTATCAGAAGGTGCGAAGGCAGACGCAACGGTATAGACTACGCGTCTTGAAATCCGCCGGAACAGATACAAATTGACAAGCACGAACTGAAAAGATCGACACCGGCCTTGATGCGGGGTGCATGAACAGGGCCGGAAGATATGAGGAATATTCCATGACCAGCCAGAACAATCCTTACGCCAATACGGGCGGCCAGATGACGGCAAATGTTTCTTTCGGTTCGGCGCCGGCACCCGTGGGCGGGGCGGATCTGATCAAGGATACGACGACTGCGGCATTTCAGACCGATGTGCTGGCCGAATCGCGCCAGCAGCCGGTTCTGGTCGATTTTTGGGCTCCGTGGTGCGGGCCCTGCAAGCAGCTGACGCCGGTTATCGAAAAGGCCGTCAAGGAAGCGGGCGGCGTGGTCAAGCTCGTCAAGATGAACATCGACGATCACCCGTCCATTCCGGGCCAGCTTGGCATCCAGTCCATCCCGGCGGTTATCGCCTTCGTCAACGGCCAGCCGGTTGATGGCTTCATGGGTGCACTGCCGGAATCGAAGGTGAAGGAATTCATCGCCAAGATCGGCGGGCCAAGCGATCAGGAAAGCGCGATTGCCGAGGCGGTAACAGCCGGGCAGGAACTGCTTGAATCCGGCGATTACGTTCAGGCTGGTGAGATTTTCAGTTCCATTCTTCAAGCCGCACCCGACAATGTCGATGCGAT
This sequence comes from Brucella sp. NBRC 113783, assembly GCF_040372265.1. NCBI lineage: Bacteria > Pseudomonadati > Pseudomonadota > Alphaproteobacteria > Hyphomicrobiales > Brucellaceae > Brucella > Brucella sp. NBRC 113783. Next base: position 227,972 of record NZ_BAABRX010000005.1, read on the forward strand.
TGTCGGTCTGGCGTCTTGCGTTCTGGAATCGGGCGATGCCGAACAGGCACGCGAAATTCTGGCCGCCATTCCTGCCGATAAGCAGAATGCCGTATCGGTGCGCGCGCTCGAAGCCAAGCTGGCGCTTGCCGATCAGGTCAAGCTGATTGGTGACCCGGTTGAATTGGAAAAGCGTCTTCAGGCTGATCCGCAGGACTATCAGGCGCGTTTCGATCTGGCGCAGGTGCGCAATGCGCAGGGCCGTCGCGACGATGCCGCCAACGAACTGCTGGCCATCATGAAGGCCGACCGCAGCTGGAACGAGGATGGCGCGCGTAAGCAACTGCTCCAGTTCTTCGAAGCATGGGGCAATACGGACCCGGCGACGCTTTCGGCCCGCCGGAAGCTGTCTTCGCTGCTGTTTTCGTAGGCGATAAAAGCGGCGGGAAATCTGACTGTCAGGATGCTGCGCGCGTGGATTGCGCGAAGCATCCCAAAGGAGGTTGCAATGCAAGTGGGTAATGCCCGCTACAGAACGGGTTCCGACATTCCGGACCTGGTTCCGATATTTCCGCTGAAAGGTGCCCTGCTTTTGCCCGGCGGCCAACTGCCGCTGAACATATTCGAGCCGCGTTATCTGGCGATGGTGGAAAACGCGCTTGCCGGAAAGCGGATCATCGGCATGATCCAGCCGCAAATCGATGACGACGACGACGAGGGCGTCAATGAACTGGACGAAAGCCTTCGTCCGCCGCTGAGCAGCATTGGGTGTCTCGGTCGCATAACGACCTATGCGGAGACCGGCGACGGACGGCTTCTGATCACGCTTCAGGGCATTTGCCGTTTCCGTATCAAGGAGGAGGTCAATTGCCGCCAGCCTTATCGCCAGTGCCGGATCATGCCGTTTCTGGCCGATCTGGAAGAGGCGCGCGACACGGCTGATATCGACCGTGAAGCGCTGCTTCGTGCCTTCCGCGACTATCTGGAAGCGCATAATCTGGAAGCCGACTGGGAAAGCATCTCCCGCGCCGGAAATGAAACGCTCGTCAATGCGCTGTCGATCATGTCGCCCTTTGGGCCTGCCGAAAAGCAGGCATTGCTGGAGGCGCCCGACCTCAAGACGCGTGCTGCGACGCTGATCGCCATTACGGAAATGGTGCTGGCGAGAGTGAAAGACGACGATTACGGATCGCGCCTGCAATGATCCGGAGGATATGAAATGGTGAATGATAAAACTGAAACCGGCAGCATCGATGTGCGCCTTCTGGAACTGCTTGTCTGTCCGCTGACCAAAGGCGCGCTGGAATATGACGCGGAGCACAGCGAACTGATTTCGCGCAAGGCAAAGCTTGCCTATCCGGTGCGCGGCGGCATACCCATCATGCTGCCATCCGAAGCGCGGACGCTTGTGGACTGAGTGTCAGCATAGGTTATTTAATTTCTGCACAAGCCTCGATCTTTTTCATAAGTTTCATGCCTGCTGATTGTTGCCTGCCACGCAACAGGGCTCTATAACCCTCCCGGAACTTTGAAAAACAATTTCGGAAGACGCCCGGTTTTTCGTAATTGTGCATTGAAAAACAGAGGCTTGGCATTATGGCAACCAGAAAACTTCTTCTCCTGCCCGGCGATGGCATCGGTCCCGAAGCCATGGCGGAAGTCCGCAAGATCATCGCTTACCTCAATTCGGACCTTAAGCTCGGCTTTGAAACCGAAGAAGGTCTGGTTGGCGGCTGCGCTTACGACGCGCACGGTCAGGCGATTTCGGATGCCGATATGGAGAAGGCGCTGGCAGCCGATGCCACGCTGTTTGGCGCTGTTGGCGGCCCGAAGTGGGATAGCGTGCCTTATGAAGTGCGCCCGGAAGCCGGTCTTCTGCGCCTGCGCAAGGACATGCAGCTTTACGCAAACTTGCGTCCGGCCATTTGCTATCCGGCGCTCGCACATTCCTCTTCGCTGAAGCCGGAAGTGATCGAAGGCCTCGACATTCTTATCCTGCGCGAATTGACCGGCGGCGTTTACTTCGGCGAGCCGAAGGAAATCATCGACCTCGGCAACGGCCAGAAGCGCGGGATCGACACGCAGGTTTATGACACCTACGAAATCGAGCGCATCACCGATGTGGCTTTTGAGCTGGCGCGCACGCGCCGCAACAAGGTCACCTCGATGGAAAAGCGCAATGTGATGAAGTCGGGCGTGCTCTGGAATCAGGTCGTCACCGCGCGTCACAAGGAAAAGCATTCCGACGTGGAACTGGAACACATGCTGGCCGACGCTGGCGGCATGCAGCTCGTCCGCTGGCCGAAGCAGTTCGACGTCATCGTGACCGACAATCTGTTCGGTGACATGCTGTCGGACGTCGCTGCCATGCTGACCGGTTCGCTCGGCATGTTGCCGTCGGCTTCGCTTGGCGCAGTCGATGCCAAGACCGGCAAGCGCAAGGCGCTTTACGAGCCGGTCCATGGCTCCGCACCGGATATCGCTGGCAAGGGCATTGCAAACCCGATCGCCATGATCGCGTCGCTGGCCATGTGCCTGCGTTATTCGTTCAATCTGGTTGCCGAAGCCAACCGTCTGGAAGCAGCGATTGCCGGTGTTCTGGACGATGGCATCCGCACGGCGGACATCTGGTCGGAAGGCACAACCAAGGTTGGCACCACCGAAATGGGTGATGCGATCCTCGCCAAATTCAAGGCGCTTTCGGCTTAATCACCCGCTGAAGAATTGCGAAATTGGAAAGCCCGCCGGATAGTTCCGGCGGGCTTTTTCTTATTGAAATAAACGCCCGATTTGAGGCTGTAATTTCTGCATAGACGGATAAGAATGCGTGTCATGTTGTTCACGCTTCCAAACCAAGACAAACTTTACGACGCGCTGTTGGCCCGCGATGCCTCTTATGAGGGCAGGGCCTACGTCGGTGTCGTTTCCACCGGCATTTTTTGCCGCCTGACTTGCCCGGCGCGCAAGCCGCGCCGGGAAAACTGCCGTTTTTTCGCTTCGGTTGCCGAATGCATGGCGGATGGTTTTCGCGCCTGCAAAAGGTGCCATCCGTTGCAGCCTGCAGCCGAAGCGGAGCCTTCCATCAAGAGATTGCTCGATGCTCTGGAAGCCGATCCCGAACGGCGATGGAGCGAAGATGATGTCGCGCGCATGGGGCTTGATCTCTCCACCGTGCGGCGCAGCTTCCGGCGACATTTCGGCATGACATTTCTGGAAATGGCGCGGCAGGAACGTTTGCGTCACGGCTTTCAGGCATTGGCTGACGGAGGCCGGGTCATCGACGCGCAGATCGATGCGGGCTTTGAATCGCCGGAGGCGTTCCGCAGCGCCTTTGGCCGTATTCTTGGTCTTCCTCCCGCAAAACTGCGCGGCGACGGTCTGTTGCGCGCCGATTGGATCAAGTCGCCGCTCGGAACGATGATTGCCATTTGCGATGCGAAAAACCTGCATCTGCTGGAATTTGCCGACCGCAAGGCGCTCTCTTCCGAGTTGAAGAAACTCTATGCGACTTCTCGTGGAGATATCGGTATTGGTCGCTTCAACACGCATGATCTGGTCGAGCGGCAGCTGAATGCTTTCTTTGCAGGCAAGTCGCCGACCTTCGATCTGCCCATGGTCTTGCATGGCAGCGCGTTCACGCAGTCCGTGTGGCGGGAACTTCAGACGATTGGGGCAGGGGAAACACGCAGCTATAGCGAGTTGGCGCAAGCAATCGACAAGCCGCTTGCGGTGAGGGCTGTTGCGCGGGCCAATGGTGCCAATCAGATTGCCATCATCATACCGTGTCATCGCGTGATCGGCGCCGACGGATCATTGACCGGCTATGGCGGCGGTCTCTGGCGCAAGCAGAAACTGATTGAGATCGAAGCGCAATATCGCTGAAAATTCGTTGGGTGTACGCAAAAACGCCGCCCTTTCGGGGCGGCGTTTCGCATTGTCGTTATTGCCGGATTAGTCGAGCTTGTGCAGATCGACGCCCTTGGTTTCCTTCACGAAGATCATGCCGATCACGAAGGTGATGGAGGCGATGACGATCGGATACCAGAGGCCATAGTAGATGTCGCCCTTGGCCGCGCTGAGTGCGAACACGCCAGCCGGAAGCAGACCACCGAACCAGCCATTGCCGATATGGTAAGGCAGCGACATGCCGGTGTAGCGGATGCGGGTCGGGAACATTTCCACCAGGATTGCAGCGATTGGGCCATAAACCATCGTCACATAGATGACGAGGATGGTCAGGATCGCAATCGTCATGACCCAGTTCACCTTGGCAGGGTCTGCCACCATCTTGAATGCGCCTGCATTCGGAATGGTGTAGACGGCCTGATCGGTGCTGACGCCGAGACCTTCGGCTTCAGTCTGGGTCAGGAGCTTCTGCTTGACCAGATCGGCAGCAGGAACCATCGCCTTATCGCCACCGCGGACAGCATCAGCACTCAGCTGGAGTTCCGGATTGGCGGCCAGGAAGGCGTCAAGCTTGCTGTCCGGCACCTTGGCAGGATCGCGGACCAGTGGGAAGCCTGCCTTCTGGAGAGCCAGGTTCACGCCATGAGCGAGTTCAGCCTGCTTGCCGGCAGCACCTGCACCAGCCTGAACGGCATCAAAGGACGTAATCGTCGCGTCGCCGATGGTGACGGTTGCAGGCGTTCCAGCCGCAGCGGTCTGCACGACTTCGTAAGGCACCGAGCTCTTGGCGAGGAAGCTGGTCGCAACATCGCAGGAGCTGGTAAACTTGGACGTGCCGGTGGCGTTGAACTGGAAGTTACAATCGCCAGGGGCCGCGGTGACGGTTGCCTTGATGGTCTGCTCAGCCTGCGCCAGCGCCGGATTTGCGGCATTGGTCAGCGCCTTGAACAGCGGGAAGTAGGTTACAGCCGCCAGAAGCAGGCCCGCCATGATGATCGGCTTACGGCCGATCTTGTCCGACAGCCAGCCGAAGAAGACGAAGCCGCCGGTGCCGAGCAGCAGGGCGATAGCAACCATGATATTGGCCGACTGATTTTCCACCTTCAAAACGTTCTGAAGGAAGAACAATGCGTAGAACTGGCCGCAATACCAGACCACGGCCTGACCGGCGGTGAGGCCGAACAATGCGATAAGCGCGATCTTGGCATTTTTCCACTGGCCGAAAGCTTCGGATAGCGGAGCCTTCGAGGTCTTGCCTTCTTCCTTCATGCGCTTGAACGCAGGCGACTCGCTCATCTGCATGCGGATCCAGACGGAAATACCGAGCAGGAGAACCGAGACGAGGAACGGAATACGCCAGCCCCAGGCGGCAAAGGCTTCCTTGCTCATCATAGTCTGGATGCCGAGGATCACCAGCAACGACAGGAACAGGCCAAGCGTTGCAGTGGTCTGAATCCACGAGGTGAAGAAACCGCGACGGTTATTCGGCGCATGTTCTGCGACATAGGTTGCCGCGCCACCATATTCGCCACCGAGTGCGAGACCCTGAAGCATGCGCAGCACGATCAGGATGATGGGCGCCAGAATGCCGAGCGTTGCCGAACCAGGCAGAAGACCGACCAAAAAGGTCGATGCGCCCATGATGACGATGGTGACGAGAAAGGTGTATTTGCGTCCGACGAGATCGCCAAGGCGACCGAAGACGAGCGCACCGAACGGACGCACCAGAAAGCCCGCCGCAAAAGCCAGCAGGACGAAGATGTTGCGCGTTGCTTCGGGATATTCGTTGAAGAAGGCTGCGCCGATAAAGGAAGCGAGCGTTCCGTAAAGGTAAAAGTCGTACCATTCGAAGACGGTACCAAGCGACGATGCAAAGATGACTTTGCGTTCTTCGCCCGTCATTTTCTGCGTGCCGACATCGGCACTTGACGAGACTGCCATTAATCTGTCCTCCCAAACAGAGCCCTTAAAGGGCAATGCAAGACTGGGGTTCATTCGACGTACAAATGTAACCAGTCCGATGCGCCGCCTTGTATCCCAACAAGTGAGGCGCACTCCTCACCAAATTATGATGAACCTAAAAAGGAGATTCGGGCAGTAGTCTTTAGTATGAGACAAAATCGACAGCTTGACGCCCGCCGGTTTTGCTTGCGGTGCAAAAAAATACAGGGCGGAAGCGGTGGAGAATTGACTCCATTCATAAAGCGCGTAAAAGCAATGCCGAACGAAGGAGAACTCGCGTGCAACGCGTTAACGTAGCGTCAGTTTCGTCTGGAACTGCCGGCATGAATGCCGGAGCAGTACGCATGCCTTCGATTACCAAAAAACTCACGGCCATCACTAAAACGACCACGAAAACGGTCTGATTCCCTTGGCCTGCTCGCCCTCTCCCCGGGTCTGGCCCGGGGACGGAAAACCCGCGTGGCCTGCGGGGTTCCGGATCTGGAAGCGGAGAGGGACAGGAGACGAAAAATGGGTTTCAAGGTAGCAGTAGTCGGCGCCACCGGTAATGTCGGGCGCGAAATGCTCAATATTCTAGAAGAACGCGGTTTTCCAGCCGATGAAGTTGTGGCGCTCGCATCGCGTCGCAGCCAGGGCACGGAAGTATCTTACGGCGACAAGACGCTGAAGGTTCGCGCGCTCGACACTTACGATTTTTCCGACACGGACATTTGCCTGATGTCTGCTGGCGGCAATATTTCGAAGGAATGGTCGCCGAAGATCGGCAAGCAGGGCTGCGTCGTCATCGATAATTCGTCGGCCTGGCGTTACGACATGGACGTGCCGCTGATCGTGCCGGAAGTAAACCCGGATGCCATCACGGGCTTCACCAAGAAGAACATTATTGCCAACCCGAACTGCTCGACTGCGCAGCTCGTTGTTGCGCTGAAGCCGCTGCATGACGCTGCCAAGATCAAGCGCGTCGTCGTTTCGACCTACCAGTCGGTTTCCGGCGCGGGCAAGGAAGGTATGGACGAGCTGTTCGAACAGTCGCGCGCTGTGTTCGTTGCTGACCCGGTCACGGCGAAGAAGTTCACCAAGCGCATTGCGTTCAACGTGATCCCGCACATCGATGTCTTCATGGAAGACGGTTACACCAAGGAAGAATGGAAGATGGTGGCCGAAACCAAGAAGATGCTCGATCCGAAGATCAAGCTGACGGCAACCGCAGTGCGCGTTCCTGTCTTCATCGGTCATTCGGAAGCGGTGAATATCGAGTTCGAAAACCCGCTTTCGCCGGAAGAAGCCCGCGAAATCCTGCGCGAAGCGCCGGGTTGCCAGGTTATCGACAAGCGCGAAGACGGCGGCTACATCACGCCATATGAATCTGCTGGTGAAGACGCGACTTATATCAGCCGTATCCGTGAAGACATTACTGTCGAAAACGGTCTGGCCATGTGGGTCGTCTCGGACAATCTGCGCAAGGGCGCAGCGCTCAATACGATCCAGATTGCAGAACTGTTGGTCGCTCGCGGCCTGATCAAGCCAAAGGCGCTTGCTGCCTGATAGAGCTTGTTATGTAGTGAAATGCAAAAGCGCCGGGAAACCGGCGCTTTTATTTTGCGGCGAATATCTAGCGTTCCACGCTGTCGGCAAGATTGCCGCGAATGTCGAGCAGGCGGGAGCGCAAATCCTTCAGCTCATCGACGGGGTGACCGAGCGCACAGAGAATTTGATCCGGTACAGATTCAGCCGCTTCCCGTAACATAAGTCCTTCGTCCGTAAGTGTGATGCGCACTTGCCGTTCGTCCTGTGGATCGCGGCGGCGCGTGATGCGTCCTGCCGTTTCAAGCCGTTTCAGGAGTGGCGTCAGCGTCCCTGAATCGAGATGGAGCTTCGCGCCGATTTCGGAAACGGTCTGGTCGTCCTTTTCCCACAGCACCAGCATCACCAGGAACTGCGGATAGGTCAGGTCCAGTTTGCTCAAGATCGGCTGGTATGCGCGCGTCAGCGCATTTGCGGTCGAATAAATCGCAAAGCAGAGCATGTTTGAAAGTTTGAGAAAAGAGTCCTGTGTCATGCGCCAATTCCTTCGAGCGCTGTTCCAGCGCATATCCTTCATACCATAAATCATGCGCAATTGCATTGTGCATCACTTAATTGTGAGAAATGATTTTGCAAAATTAGATTGCGCACAATTTAATTTTCGATAGCTTGTCTTCGGAGACAAATTATCACCGAAGGAGAAATCGAATGGCTATTCTCTACACCACCCAGTCCACAGCAACCGGCGGACGCACGGGCAGCGCCAAGACCGCAGATGGTCGTCTTAGCGTCGTTCTCGACACGCCGAAGGAACTCGGTGGTCAGGGCGGCGAGGGCACCAATCCCGAGCAGCTTTTTGCGTCCGGCTATGCGGCCTGCTTCCTTGGCGCGCTGAAGTTTGTTGCTTCGAAGGAAAAGGTTGCCATTGCTGCCGACAGCACTGTGACAGCAACCGTTGGCATCGGCCCGCGCGAAGACGGCACCGGCTTCGGTCTCGATGTTGCGCTTGAAGTGGCGCTTCCGGGTGTCGAGAAGGCAAAGGCGCAGGAGCTGGTCAATGCGGCTCACATTGTTTGCCCTTATTCGCATGCCACGCGCGGTAATATCGACGTGCGCTTGAGCGTCGCCTGACCCAAACAAAAAGGCGCCCGATCAGGGCGCCTTTTTGAATTGATATTCGGCAGAAATTATTCTGCCTGGGCTTCGATGGCTTCCATGTCGTCATCCGACAGGCCAAAGTGATGGCCGATCTCATGGATAAGCACATGGGTGACGATATCGCCCAGCGTCTCCTGATTTTCAGACCAGTAATCCAGAATGGCGCGACGATAGAGCGTGATGCGGTTGGGACCATCGCCGGTCTGCAGGCTGAAACGCTCGCCAATGCCGCGACCTTCAAAAAGGCCGAGCAGGTCGAATGGCGTGTCCAGCCCCATATCCTCGATGATCTGGTCTTCAGGAAAATCGGCGATCTGGATGATGATGTCGCCGCACAACGCACGAAACTCCTGCGGCAGATGCGCAAGAGCTTCAATCGCGATGGATTCAACTTCGTCCAGCGAGGGCGAGAAACGTCCCGCCCAGTCGCCGCTTTGATCTTCTCGGGCCATTCCAGCCAATCGTGTCCTGTTCAATTGCTCAGGCCACAGGGCTTAAAGGCCGCGTAAATTGCATTGTGTGTCATCAGGCCCAGGGACGCAGTTCGGCGCGCTTGGCTTCGAACGTGTCGATGCTCTTTGCCTTTTCCATGGTCAGGCCGATATCGTCCAGACCGTTGAGCAGGCAGTGGCGCTTGAAGTCGTCGAGATCGAAGGAAATCGTGCCGCCGTCAGGGCCATGAATTTCCTTTGCTTCGAGATCGACGGTGAGGGTGGCATTGGCACCGCGCGAGGCGTCGTCCATCAGCTTGTCGAGATCTTCCTGGCTGACCTTGATCGGCAGAATGCCGTTCTTGAAGCAGTTATTATAGAAGATGTCGGCAAACGAGGTCGAAATCACGCAACGGATACCAAAATCGAGCAGAGCCCAAGGGGCGTGCTCGCGCGAGGAGCCGCAGCCGAAATTATCGCCTGCAACCAGGATCTGGGCATTGCGATAGCCGGGCTTGTTCAGCACGAAATCAGGGTTTTCGGAACCGTCTTCATTAAAGCGCATTTCCGCAAACAGTCCCTTGCTCAGGCCCGTGCGCTTGATCGTCTTCAGGTAATCCTTCGGAATGATCATATCCGTGTCGATGTTGACGATCGGCAGGGGAGCGGCGACGCCGGTGAGCTTGGTGAACTTATCCATGTCCTGAACCTGTCGGTTGGGTATTTGCTATATTGCGAACTGGTTTACATCAGCATTGCCGAGAGTCAACGTTTCAGGCCCAAACTGCCCAATAGGTCGCAACCTGCGGCGAATTTATCGAACCATCCAGACCGTTTTGAGGCGATCCGGACGGTTCGATAGTTGATTACTGCGCATAATCCTGTCGGGAAATCCCGTCAACCTTTCTGAATCATGCGCTGTAAATGCCGCATCCGCAATTATTGGACGTTCAACGCCACACCGCCGCTCTCGCTGCCGGTCAGGCGGCGGGATTTTCCGTCACTGCCGACAACAATGGTAAAGCGCCGGCGCCGCATCGACATATTTGGCGAAACGGCGACATCGATCGCCGGGTCGAATTGCAATGTGATCCGCCACAGGTCGGGCTTGATTGTTTCCTCGACGGCTATAATACGAGCGTCGAAGGGCGTGGTGTGAAACATGCCGGAGATGCGCTGGCCGACACGGTAGGGGGCGGTGTCGTCCTGCGCGGCAACCGGTGTTGCTTCCACCTTGCCGCCCGTGGCGGCAAGCGTGTTCCAGTCACGCGTGCCTGACTGGCGGGCCACGAGATCAAGCGCCTTACCGTGGCTAATGGTGATGCCTTCCTCGCTCAAAGCCTGCCGCAAACGGCGAGCCTGATGCTTGAAGTCAATAGTGGTGTGCCCAGCGGTCAAAGCTGTGGTCATGGTTTTCGCTCCTGATTGTGAGCGGCGTTTTCATGAACGGGTGCCCGCATTGCCGTTTCTGCCGTCACGGGACAGGAACGTGTATTTCGAATGCTTTACCGTGGCTTGAAACCTGCGGGCGGCTGGCGCATTCAACCGAAGGCTGGAAAATAGGCGGGCAGGGCACGGATTTCAAGCCCCCGCTTTGAAGGGAGCTTTAACCCGCTCCCAAGGCTTGCACCGTGTCGCAGTTCCGTGCACAAATCGGCCATGAAAACAATCGCTCGTCCACGCCGTTCCGTTCTGTTCGTTCCTGCCGCCAATCCGCGCGCGCTGGAAAAATCGCTCACGCTTGCAGCCGATTGCGTGATCTACGATCTGGAAGATTCCGTTGCGCCCGAAGCAAAGCAATCAGCGCGCGAGGCGTTGGTTGCGCATTTTGCAGCGCATCCGAAACCGGCCTTTGAGCGGATCATTCGCGTCAATTCTGGCGAGACGCCATGGGGCAAGGATGATGTGGCCGCAGCGGCTGATATGGGTGCCGACGCCATTCTCCTGCCGAAGGTCGAGCGACCGCAGGACATTATCGATGCGGCCAATCGGCTTGATCGCAAGGATGCTGATCCGTCTGTCGGCGTTTGGGCGATGATTGAAACTCCGCGCGGCATTTTGAACGCGGATGAAATAGCCATGCTCGGCCATCGCTCGGCAGTGCGGCTCGCCTGTTTCGTTGTTGGTCCGAACGATATTGCACGGGAAACTGGTGTTCGCCCGCAAGCCGGGCGGCCTTATCTCGTGCCGTGGCTGATGCAGATCATTCTCGCGGCGCGAGCAGGCGGGTTTACTGTTCTCGATGGCGTGTTCAACGATTTTCGCGATTCTGTCGGCTTTGAAGCCGAGTGTTTGCAAGGGGCCGCGATGGGCTTCGACGGCAAGACGCTTATTCATCCGGGTCAGATCGAGGCCGCCAATCGCGCCTTCTCACCGACGGATGAGGAAGTGGCGCATGCACGGGCCGTTGTCGATCTGTTTGCTCAACCAGAAAATGCGGATAAGGGCGTTGTGTCACTGGATGGCCAGATGATCGAACGGCTGCATCTGGCAATGGCCGAAAAGCTGCTCGCGAAAGCATTTCCAGCAAAAGTGTGAAACGGTTTTGCGTTTGGAAATGCGTAATAAATAGAACCAACGCGGGCCTGAAATTTAACAAAGGAAGACAGACTATGAAGCTCTATCGTTTCATCACCGGACCGGATGATTCCGCATTTTGCCACCGCGTTACGGCGGCGCTCAACAAGGGCTGGCAGCTCCATGGCTCGCCGACCTATGCCTTCAATGCGGCAACCGGCGTGATGCAGTGCGGCCAGCCGGTTGTGAAGGAAGTTGATGGCGTTGACTATACGCCGGATATAAAGCTCGGCGAATATTGATGGCCGTCCGTCGCATCGTCGCCAATATAGCTGCCAGCGACCCTGCGGCGGCAAAACGCTTCTATGGCGAATTGTTGGGCCTCGACGTGGCGATGGATTTCGGCTGGATCGTGACCTATGCCACCGATGCGCAGGCGCGCGTGCAGGTGAGCATCATGCGTGAAGGTGGTTCGGGCACGCCGGTGCCCGATCTTTCCATCGAGGTGGACGACGTAGACGCCACGCTGGAGCAGGCAATCGCGATGGGGTTTCCTATCGAATACGGTCCGGCGGATGAGGATTGGGGCGTGCGCCGCTTTTTCGTACGCGATCCTTTTGGGCGGTTGGTCAATATCCTGACCCATAAGAACTGAAAAGGCCGGTTTCCCGGCCTTTTGCTTGATTAGTTCAACCCGCGCTTTTCGATCATCGCATCCGGTGTCGGCATCTTGCCGCGGAATGCTTTGTACAGATCTTCCGGGTCGCGACTGCCGCCAGCGGCATAGATGTGCTGCTCCAGCTTGGCGGCGAGTTCCGGGTTGAAAGCGTCGCCGGTTTCCTCGAAAGCCGAGAACGCATCCGCATCCAGCACTTCCGACCACATGTAGGAATAGTAACCGGCGGAGTAGCCATCGCCGGAGAACACATGGGTGAAATGCGGTGTGCGGTGGCGCATGATGATCGCATCAGGCATGGAAAGCTTTTCGAGCGTTTTTGCCTCGAAGGACAGCGGATCGGCGATCTTCTCATTACCGGTATGGAAAGCCATATCCACCAGCGCGGACGCGGTAAATTCAACCGTGTTGAAACCGGCATTGAACGAACGCGCCGCCAAAACCTTATCGAGCAGGGCTTTCGGCATTGCTTCGCCGGTGCGGTAATGCACGGCGTATTTTTCCAGAACGGCGGGTACGGTCAGCCAATGTTCGTAAAGCTGCGACGGCAGTTCCACGAAATCGCGCGATACGGCAGTGCCGGAAACGGCAGGCCACGTCACATCCGATAGAAGTCCGTGCAGCGCATGGCCGAACTCGTGGAACAGCGTGCGGGCATCATCGAGCGACAGCAGGGCGGGTTCACCGGCCTTCGGCTTGGCGAAATTCATCACATTGTAGATGATCGGCTTCTGGCCGCCGTCGAGCTTGTGGCTGGATTGCAGCGCACTCATCCAAGCGCCGGAACGCTTCGATGTCCGGGCGAAATAATCGCCGAGGAAAAGACCGCGTTCGCTGCCATCCGGGTTGAAAACCTGAAACACGCGCACGTCCGGGTGCCAGGCGGCAATGCCCTTCTTCTCTTCGAAGCGAACGCCGAACAGGCGCGTGGCCACATCGAAGCTCGCTTCGATGATCTTTTCCAGTTGCAGATAAGGCTTTAACTCGGCCTCGTCGAAGGCAAAGCGTTCGGCCCGCAACTTTTCTGCATAGAAACGCCAGTCCCATGGCGCGACTTTGTGATTGCTGCCATCGGCGGCGATCAGGCGCTCAAGCTCTGCCTGTTCTTCACCAGCCTTTGCGCGTGCCTTGTCCCAAACGGGTTCCAGCAGGTCCATGACGGCCTTTGGCGTCTTGGCCATGGTGTCGTCCAGCTTATAGGCTGCAAAATTGGCATAGCCGAGCAGATGGGCCTTGCGCTCGCGCAGTTCGACCATCTCACGCACAATCTCGCGATTGTCGGAGTCGTTGCCATTCTCGCCGCGCTTGGCCCAGGCATTGAAAGCCTGCTCGCGTAAGGCGCGGTTTTCTGAGAAGGTGAGGAATGGCTCGACGATGGAACGCGACAGCGTAACTGCATAAGCATCCGGTTTGCCGCGTTCGCTTGCTGCGCTCTGCATGGCGTTTTTCAGAAAATCCGGCAGCCCGGCGAGATCGGCTTCATCGGTGATGAACAGTGCCCAGCTCGACTCGTCTTTCAGCACATTCTGGCCGAAGCGTGCACCGAGACCGGCAAGCTTCTCGTTGATGCCAGCGAGTTCCGCCTTGCCAGCTTCATCGAGTTTCGCGCCGGACCGGACAAAACCCTTCCAGGTCTTTTCCAGAACGCGTTTGGTTTCCGTGTCGAGATCAAGCAGATCGCGATTGTCATAGAGCGCGTCGATCCGGGCGAACAAAGCCGGGTCCATCATGATGCGCGAATAATGACGCGACATTTTCGGCGCAATTTCCCGCTCCAGTGCTTGAATGGTGTCGTTGCTATGGGCGCCTGCGCGCATCCAGAAAATGGCCGACACATGGTCAAGCGCCTTGCCTGTCAGTTGCAAGGCCTTCAGCGTGTTTTCGATGGTTGCTTCGCCAGTTGCGCTGGCAATGGCTTCCACCTCGGCGAGATCGGATGCGAGCGCTGCCTCAAAGGCTGGCGCGAAATCGTCGTCTTTGAATGCGGTGAAATCCGGCAGGCCCAGCGGTCCGGTCCATTCTGTGAGCGCATGATTATAGGTGGGCTTGTCGGACATGATGAAACTCCGGATCAAATGAATTCGATGGTCAAGACTTAAGGTTTCGGTGTCGGGTGAGCAAGGGCGTTCAACCGGCTTTTACGGTTAAGGCGCCAGACGACAGCATTCGACGCCTTGCTCGCAAAAACCTCTTCAGATTACTGTGTGGGGCTTGACTTTAAGGGCGACCAAGCGCACATCACGCTGGCTGTCCGAAGTCTCTTTGCGACAGCAATCTTCAACCGGAGTTTTATTCTCTTATGCCCAGCGACAGTCACAGTCGATTGTGTCAGCCGTCAAGGTAGCCGTGTACTGATCGCTTGAGGTCAGCTTGCACGATCTGCCTTTGACGGCGGATCGACGGAAAGGCAAGCTTAATGACCGACAACAACTTCTCTCCGGAAGTGCTTGATGTTGCCGACCTCCCGGCGGCTGCGATTGCTGCACGTATCGCCGAAATGCATACGGGCGATGCCGTTGAGCTATTGAACGAGCTCGAAGATGATGACGCAATCTCCGTCTTCGGACAGCTCACCCATGAAGATGCCATCCGCCTGCTTGACCAGCCGGAACTGCATCGTACCGCCGAAATCGTAGCGGCGCTTGCGCCGGGGCTTGCGAGCCTTCTTTTGGACGGTATGTCAGCTGACCGTTCGACGGACGTGTTTCAGGAACTCGACGAGGGTGACCGTGCGCGGCTGTTCGCCATTCTGGCCCCGGAAACCAAGGCCAATCTGAAAAAACTTATGGGCTATCCGCCGAATACGGCCGGTTCGCTCATGACGACCGAATTCATCGCCGTGCCGTCGAACTGGAATGTGGCCGAGACGCTCGATCATATTCGCAAGGTAGAGCGCACGCGCGAAACCGTCTACGCGATTTACGTGGTTGATCCGAAGTCCCGCGCCCTTGAAGGCGTGGTCAGCCTGCGCCGCCTGATCATCCGCGAGCCGGAAGAACCGATTCTGTCGATTGTCCGTGACGAAGAACCGATCACCATTGCGCCACTCACCAGCCGCGAAGACGTTGCGCGCCTGTTCCGCAAGCACGATCTTCTGGCCGTCCCCGTTGTGGATGAAAGCCGCCATATCATCGGCATTGTGACGGTGGACGACGTGCTTGACGCCATCACCGAAGATGCCAGCGAAGACGCCTATCGCTTCGGCGGCATGGAGGCGCTGGACAAGCCTTATATGCGCATTGGCTTCGGCGAAATGTTGAAGAAGCGCGCTGGCTGGCTGGGCGTTCTGTTTCTTGGCGAGATGCTAACGGCGAGCGCCATGCAGCATTTCGAGATGGAGCTGGAAAAGGCGCTCGTGCTGACGCTGTTCATTCCGCTCATCATGTCGTCGGGCGGTAATTCCGGTTCGCAGGCCACCTCGCTGATTATCCGTGCGCTGGCCTTGCAGGAAGTGAAGCTCAAGGATTGGTGGCGTGTCGCGTTGCGCGAACTGCCGACCGGGCTTGCTCTCGGCAGTTTCCTCGGCCTGATCGGCATTGTCCGCATTGCCGTGTGGCAGACGATTGGCATCTATGACTATGGAGAACACTGGATTCTGGTCGCTCTGACCGTCGGCATGGCGCTCGTCTGTATCGTGATGTTCGGCTCGCTGACTGGCTCAATGCTGCCTTTTGCGTTGAAACGGCTTGGATTCGATCCGGCCAGTGCGTCAGCGCCTTTCGTGGCGACATTGGTCGATGTGACGGGTCTTGTCATTTATTTCAGCGTCGCCATTGTCATACTTTCTGGCACTTTGTTGTAGCGCTTGGTGCCGACTCCGCACGCCGACTGACAAAAAACTGACAGAATGACGGTGTAAAAGCGCCGATAAACAAGGGTTTTTCGCGAGAAATAAGGGGCAGTGTCGCGCTGCCCCTTTCTAAAACGCAAAAAAACCTGTAAGAGCGCCGCATTGTTTTTCCGCGCGGGTCTGTTGGCGCGGCTCCCAACTCATATAGAAGTGATCTCCATATGGAATTGCGTAATATCGCTATTATCGCACACGTCGATCATGGCAAAACCACACTGGTCGATGAACTGCTGAAGCAGTCTGGCTCGTTCCGCGACAACCAGCGCGTTGCAGAACGCATGATGGATTCCAACGACATCGAAAAGGAACGCGGGATCACCATTCTCGCCAAGGCGACCTCGGTTGTCTGGAAGAATACCCGCATCAACATCGTCGACACACCCGGCCACGCCGACTTCGGCGGTGAAGTTGAGCGTATCCTTTCGATGGTGGACGGCGCTATCGTTCTCGTTGACGCCGCCGAAGGCCCGATGCCGCAGACGAAGTTCGTCGTTGGCAAGGCGCTGAAGGTTGGTCTGCGTCCGATCGTTGCGATCAACAAGATCGACCGTCCGGATGGCCGTCATGAAGAAGTCATCAACGAAGTGTTCGACCTCTTCGCCAATCTCGACGCTACCGACGAACAGCTGGACTTCCCGATCCTGTACGGTTCTGGCCGTAACGGCTGGATGGCGCTGAACCCGGAAGGTCCGCAGGACGAAGGTCTGGCCCCGCTGTTTGACCTCGTGCTCAAGCACGTTCCGGCACCGAAGGTTGCTGAAGGCCCGTTCCGCATGATCGGCACGATCCTTGAAGCCGATCCGTTCCTTGGCCGCATCATCACCGGACGCATCCATTCCGGCTCGATCAAGTCGAACCAGGCCGTCAAGGTTCTCGGTCAGGACGGTTCGCTGCTCGAAACCGGTCGTATCTCGAAGATTCTCGCATTCCGCGGCATCGAACGTCAGGCCATCGACGAAGCACAGGCAGGCGACATTGTTGCCATTGCCGGTCTTTCGAAGGGCACCGTTGCAGACACGTTCTGCGATCCTTCGGTCAGCGAGCCTCTGGCAGCGCAGCCAATCGATCCGCCGACCGTGACCATGTCCTTCATCGTCAACGACAGCCCTTATGCGGGCACTGAAGGCGACAAGGTAACGAGCCGCGTTATTCGTGACCGTCTGCTCAAGGAAGCAGAAGGCAACGTTGCGCTCAAGATCGAAGAATCGAACGAAAAAGATTCGTTCTTCGTGTCGGGTCGTGGTGAATTGCAGCTCGCAGTTTTGATCGAAAACATGCGCCGCGAAGGCTTCGAACTTGGCGTTTCGCGTCCGCGCGTCGTCATGAAGGACGGCGAAAACGGCGAGAAGCTTGAGCCGATCGAAGAAGTCGTCATCGACGTCGATGAAGAATATTCGGGCACCGTTGTTCAGAAGATGTCGGAACGCAAGGCCGAAATGGTCGAGCTGCGTCCTTCGGGCGGCAACCGCGTTCGTATGGTGTTCTACGCACCGACCCGTGGTCTGATCGGCTATCAGTCGGAACTTCTGACCGATACGCGCGGCACGGCGATCATGAACCGTCTGTTCCACGATTATCAGCCATATAAGGGTGAAATCTCGGGCCGTAACAACGGCGTTCTGATTTCCAACGATCAGGGCGAAGCTGTTGCTTACGCGCTGTTCAACCTTGAAGATCGCGGCCCGATGATCATCGACGCTGGCGTCAAGGTCTATCAGGGCATGCTGATCGGCATTCATAGCCGCGACAACGATCTTGAAGTCAACGTTCTGAAGGGCAAGAAGCTCACCAACATCCGCGCCGCTGGCAAGGATGAAGCCGTGAAGCTCACCCCGCCGATCAAGATGACGCTGGAACGCGCCCTGTCATGGATTCAGGACGACGAACTGGTTGAAGTGACGCCGAAGTCGATCCGCCTTCGCAAGCTCTATCTCGATCCGAATGAGCGCAAGCGCTTTGAAAAGAGCAAGTCGAGCGCTGCATAAGTTCGACAACACAAAAGAAAACGGCGCCTTCGGGCGCCGTTTTTGTTTGCAGTTTTGTGGTGAAAAACGCCGTTAGCGCTCTCCGCGACGATAGGGCTGCATCAGCGCTTGCGGAACGCGCGCGCGCCTTGCCATGACGATCAGCGCGATAATCGACATGATGTAGGGGATCATCAGGAAAAGCTGGTAAGGAACCGCCTTCCCATAGACCGTTTGCAGGCGAAGCTGAAAAGCATCGAACAGCGCGAACAGCAATGCGCCCAGCAATGCACGGGCGGGCTTCCACGATGCGAAAACGACGAGCGCGATACACACCCAGCCGCGTCCCTGCATCATGGTCGGGAAGAACGAGTTGAACGCCGAAAGCGTCAGGAACGCGCCACCAACCGCCATCAATGCACTGCCGAACATGATCGTGAAAATGCGCACACGGATCGGGTTGATGCCTTGCGCCTCGGCGGCATGAGGACTTTCTCCGGTCATGCGAATGGCAAGGCCGAGCGGTGTGCGGAAAAGCACATAGCCAAGCAAAAGTGCCAGCGGAATGGCGATCCATGTCAACGCTGTCTGTGTGCCCAATACCTGCCCGATAAAAGGCACATCAGCGAGGAACGACGGGTTCACGGGCTGAAACGGCGTGATTGTCGGCGGCGTCGAGGAGAGCGGCACCAGCAGTCGGAACAGGAAATAGCTGAGACTTGAAGCAAACAGCGTAATGCCAAGACCGACCACATGCTGCGACAGCCCGAGCGGGACAGTCAACGCCGCGTGCAGCAGGCCGAACAGCGCGCCCGAAGCGGCAGCGGCCAGCACACCCACCCACAGATCCGCCCCGTTATAGACAGTCAGCCAGCCGATCATCGCGCCAAAGGTCATGATGCCTTCGATGCCGAGATTGAGCACGCCTGCGCGTTCGCAATAAAGCGCGCCGAGCGTGCCGAAGATCAGCGGCGTTGCGATGCGCAGGACCGAGACCCAGAGGCCAGCAGAAAGCAGGATATCCATCAACTCGTTCATCGGGCGATCCTGTATTGGGTGAAGAACAATGCGACGAGCATGGTCAGGAGCGACAGCGCCACGGTGACGTCGGCAATGAAGCTCGGAATGCCGATGGCGCGGCTCATGCCGTCTGCGCCAACGAACATGGCGGCGGCAAAGAGCGCCGAGAAGATCGCGCCGATCGGGTTTAAGTTGGCGAGCATCGCGACGATAATGCCGGAATAACCGAAGCCCGGCGAAAGGTCGGTCGTGACATAGCCCTTCACACCCATGACCTGAATGGCGCCCGCCAGACCTGCCAGACCGCCGGAGATACAGGCGACCTTGATCAGTGTGCGACCGAGGGGAACACCTGCAAAACGCGCCGCACCCGGATTGATACCGGCGGCCTTGGTTTCAAGGCCGAACACGGTGCGCTTCTGCACATAGGCAATGATCAGCGCAAGCGCGATGGCGATCAGGATGCCGATATGCAGTCGCATACCCGCCATGATTTTCGGCAGCACGGCGGCATCCGGCACCGGTTCAGACTGTGGCCAGCCAAAGGCCAGCGGGTCTTTCATCGGCCCTTCGATCATCATGGAAACGAACAGCACGGCAACGAAGTTCAAAAGCAGTGTCGTCACCACTTCATCGACGCCGAAGCGCAAGCGAAGGCCGAGCGGGATCAGTAGAAAAATCATGCCAGCAATCGCGCCGACAATCAGCAGCAGCGGAATTAGGAGCGGCGCGGGCAACTGCAATTGCGTGCCCATGGCCACCACGGCCAGCGCGCCCATATAGAACTGTCCCTCAGCACCGATATTCCAAAGCTTGGAGCGGAAGGCGACAGCGGCGGCAAGGCCGGTCAGCATCAGCGGCGTGGCGCGTGTCAGCGTCTCGCTGATCGACAGCTTGTTGCCAAATGCGCCGATGGCGATCTGGCGGAAGGATTCGACCACCGGCGCACCGGCGGCGGCTATCAGCAGGCCCGCCAGCACGAAAGCGGCCAGGACCGCAATGATCGGTGCCGTAGTCACCAACGCCATGGGCCGCGTTTCGCGTCGTTCAATACGCATCAATTCAGCCCCTTCTTGGTATTTGCCTGCCATTCGCCAGCCATCATGAGGCCCAGTCTCTGCGCATTGGCTTCTTCTGCATCGATAGGCGGGGAGAGGCGGCCCTTAACAATCGCTTGAACACGATCCGCCAAGCCAATGATTTCATCAAGATCTTCGGAAATCAGCAGAACGGCTGCGCCCTTGGCGCGCGCTTCGAGAATGCGGGTGTGGATGGCCGCGACCGCGCCTTCATCCAGTCCGCGTGTCGGCTGCGCCGCGATGAGAATGCGCGGCGCGGTCTCCAGATTGCGACCCAAAATGAGCTTTTGCATATTGCCGCCGGAAAGCAGGCGGATACGACTATCCGGTGTGCCGCCGCGCACATCGAAATCCGTGATAATACGGTCGGTGAATTCGCGTGCCGCAGTGCGATTGACCAGAATACCGTTCGAGAATTTCGGATCGCGCACGCGCTCCAGAATGGCATTTTCCCACAAGGTCAGATCGCCAATGGCGCCTTCAGCATTCCGGTCTTCGGGAATACGCCCGACACCTTCTGCCACAAAGCGGCGCGGATCGAATTTGGTCACGGTCTGCCCCAACATGATAAGCGCGCCGCTTGCCGGCTGGCTAAGGCCCGAAACCAACCGTCCGAGCGCTGCTTGCCCATTGCCGGACACACCGATAATGCCGAGCGTTTCACCGGCACGAACCTGAAAATTCAGTTCCGAAAGGCGAGCAATTCCGTCCTCCACAACCGTGACATTGCTGGCTTCCAGCAACGTTTCGCCGGGGGTTGCAGCGGCGCGGGCAGGGCGCGAAACACGTCGTCCCACCATCAGTTCGGCCAGTTCTTCCTTGGAAGTCTCAGAAGCCTTGCGCTCGGCGACAAGCTTGCCGCCGCGCAGCACGATAACCCGGTCGGCGGCGGACATGACTTCATGCAGTTTGTGCGAGATGAAGATCAGCGACAGGCCTTGGCGGGCCATTTCTTTGAGCGTCGCGAACAGGCCTTCCGCTTCCTGCGTCGTCAGAACGGCGGTCGGTTCATCGAGGATCAGCACATCCGCGTCGTTATAAAGCGCTTTCAGAATTTCGACGCGCTGCTGCTCACCGACCGAAAGATCGCCAAGCCGCGCATCAGGATCGACCTTGAGGCCAAAACGCTCTGCAATCTGCGCGATCTTGGCGCGCGCTGCACCATGCGCGGATTTGAGCTTCCAGAGGCTTTCTGTGCCGGTAATGATGTTTTCCAGAACCGTGAGGTTGGGTGCGAGGTTGAAATGCTGGTGCACCATGCCTACGCCCGCATCGATGGCTGCGCGCGGCTTGCCCTGCGGGATTTCAACGCCCTTGACGAAGACACGTCCTTCATCCGGCACATAATGGCCGAACAGGATGTTCATCAACGTGGTTTTACCCGCGCCGTTTTCGCCGAGAAAAGCGAGGATTTCGCCACGCTCCAGCTTCAGCGAAATATCGTCATTGGCTGTAAGTGCACCGAAGCGCTTGGTGATGTTTTGCAGTTCAAGAACTGTTGTCGTCATTGGTTCAACCCCGCAACGGGAAATTTATGCTGCCAGCGGCGATCCGCTTCCAGCCGCTGACCGGCATTCAGAAGTAGCCTGTCCGCGCCCATGGGCGCGATAAGCTGCACGGCTAACGGCATCCCGTTGGCATCTTCTCCGAATGGTAGAGAAAGCGCCGGGAAACCGGAAATATTGGCAAGCGCCGCATAGGGCGCAAATTCGTTCATCTTCCGCCAGTGATTGTCCACATCGCCATGGTTCATCGGAAACGAGCCCAATGGCAAGGGCGCTCTGGAAAGCATCGGGGTTATCAGCACATCAATATCGCGGAAAATCTGCCAGAGCATATGCGAAGCGCTGACAGCGCCGTTCATGGCACGATAGAGCGCGGTTGCATCAAACCCGCGTCCACGCTCTGCAACCGCGCGGGTGAGCGGTTCCAGTTTCTCCTGATCGATTGCTAGAAAGTCGATTGCGGCTGCAAGATTGACGGAAATGATGCGATCGAATGCGCGTGCGCTGGAAGCGACAAGAGGACTTAGATCCTGCGCGGGGATTTCGCGGATGGCATGGCCTTGCGCTTCCAGAAAACGGGCGGCATCGGTCACAACCTGCATACGCTCTGCTGTGACAGGATAAGCGGCAAGGTCTTCCGCGACAAAGCCGACGCGCAGACGTTCCGGCAGCTCGCCCGCGCTCATGGCCGGATCAGGCAGAAAGCCCTCGGTGTTGCCCTCGACGAGCGGAAGCAGTGTCTTCGCATCGCGGATCGAGCGACACAGCGCAAACTCGCTGGCGATACCGGCGAGATAATTGCCGAAATGCGGTCCGGCGGGCATCGCGCCACGGCTCGGCTTCAGGCCGATCAGACCGCAGGTAGCGGCAGGTACGCGAATGGAGCCGCCTGCATCCGTTGCGTGGGCGATGCTGACAATCCCGGCTGCGACGGCTGCCGCCGCGCCACCGGATGAGCCAGCGGGAGAAAGTGTTCCATCGAATGGATGGCGAGCCAGTGGGCCGCTTTCCGGTTCGCTGGCGAGTGCAAGGCCGAATTCCGGCACGGTGGTCGTGCCGAAGAAATTGAGGCCCGCTTTGCGCAGGCGACTACCAAGCTCGGAATCCATTTGCGGCGAAGCGTTTTCGAAGGCACGCGAGCCAAGCCGGATCGGCAGACCGGCGCAAGGGCCGCCCAAATCCTTGAACAGCGATGGGATGCCCGCAAACGGAGCTTTGTCGGCGTGCGCGTCAAAGGCTGCGGCATTGGTACGGCCCAGTTCAGGATCGAGATATGCAATGGCGCCCAGAGGGCGCCATTTTTCTGCGGCTTCGAGGGCGGCATCCATGGCCTCTCGCGCATTTAAAACGCCTCCGGCAATCGCTTGCGCGAGTGCTGTTGCGTCCTGATGCTTGCTGTCGAATGCCACTTCTGCCGCCCTGTTTGCTGCTGTCTTACTTGGGCTCAGCCGCGTTCGGCTTGTACTCGAACTTGCCAGCCTTGATCTCGGCGCGTCGCGCTTCCATCTTGGCTTCGGCTTCTGCCGGTGCGACGCCCTTGACGTAGACGATGTCGTTGCCGCCTTCCTTCATGAGGCTGAATGGCGTGTAATCCTTACCGGTCGGCTGGGCGGCTTTCACATCTGCAATCGCTGCATTAAGGATTGGGCGGAAGTACCACATTGCATTGGCAAAAACCGTATCCGGATAGCGCGGTGTATAGTCGATCAGCGAACCGATTGCCTTGATGCCGCGTTCCTTGGCGGCGTCGGCGGTGCCGATGCGTTCGCCGAACAGAATGTCTGCGCCGGAATCGATCTGGGCAAGACCGGCTTCACGCGCCTTCGGCGGATCGAAGAAGGTGCCGATGAAGGATGCAATGAATTTCGCATCTGGACGGGTTTCCTTCACGCCATCCTGGAAGGCGTTCATCAGCATGTTGACTTCCGGGATCGGCACAGCGCCGACCGAACCGAAAGTGCCCGACTTGCTCATCGCGCCTGCCAGCATGCCTGCAAGATAGGCTGCTTCGAAATTCCAGGTGCCGAACACGCCGAAATTGTCGCCCTGCGGCTTACCGGAGGAACCCATGACAAAAGTGGTCTGCGGATAATCGCCAGCAACCTGACGCGCTTCGCGTTCGACGGCATAGGATTCGCCGACGATCAGCTTGATGCCCTGTTCGGCATATTCGCGCATGGCGCGGGGATAGTCGCTCGCCGAAACGCCTTCGGAGAAGACATATTCGATGACGCCTTCGTCATTGGCCTGCTTCAGTGCTTCGTGCAGGCGGGAGTTCCAGGCGTTTTCAACCGGCGAGGCGTGAATGCCTGCAACCTTCAGCTTTTCATCCGCTGCGAAAACACGCGTGGAAATCGCAGTTGCGCCGAGTGCCGCAGACATCGCAAGAATGTCGCGGCGGGTAAAGTTCGATAATTTGGCCATTTGGACCCCTCTTAAGGTGGTGTTTGTGCGTGCTTTCCATGCGCGACGGATTGCCCTGCACCCTGATCAGGAGGAGCATAAGCAATGTCTCGTATTTCCGACTAATCTGCCTTTAATTCAAGCGCTTTTATCGGTCGCTTGAAAAACAGGCACTGGTTTGTTGCTGCGTCGTGTTTGTTCAGCCGATGGGTGCGTAATCGGCGCCATCAACCGAAGACGGACGGCCTTCGAGATTGAGCGCACTGACACGCTGCGGCGTTTCAGCAATGATCTTGCCTCGCTTCACGACCGTCAGGCGGTTGGCCTTGAGGCGCAGCGCTTCCAGCGGGTCACGCGCCTGCAACACGACGAAGTCTGCATTGCAGCCCTTTTCAAGACCATAACCTTCCAGACCGAGCGCCTTGGCCGAATTGACGGTCAACGCATTGAAGACCTGTTTTTTGCCTTCGATGGACGTCATCTGCGCCACATGAACCGCCATATGACCCACTTCCAGCATGTCGCCGGAGCCCATCGAGTACCATGGGTCCATAACACAATCATGACCGAAGGCGACATTAACGCCAGCAGCCATCAGTTCCGGCACGCGGGTCATGCCGCGACGCTTTGGATAGGTGTCGGCGCGTCCCTGCAATGTGATATTGATGAGCGGGTTCGGAATAGCGTTCATCTGCGCTTCCGCAATCAGCGGAATGAGCTTGGAAACATAGTAATTGTCCATGGAATGCATGGATGTGAGGTGCGAGCCCGATACGCGACCCTGAAGCCCGAAACGCACGGTCTGGGCGGCCAGCGTTTCCACATGACGCGACATTGGATCATCGGTTTCGTCGCAATGAATATCGACCGGCAGGCCGCGCTCGGCGGCAATCCGGCAGAGTTCTTCCAGCGATGCAGCGCCATCGGCCATGGTGCGCTCGAAATGCGGAATGCCGCCGACCACATCGAGGCCCATATCGAGCGAGCGGTTGACGAGATCAACCGCGCCCGGCGAACGATAGTAACCGTCCTGTGGGAAGGCGACGAGTTGCAGATCGATATACGGCTTTACCTTTTCGCGCACCTCGATCATCGCTTCCGCCGTCAGGAGACGCGGATCGCTGACATCGACATGGCTGCGAATGGCCAGCAGGCCTTGGCAGACGGCCAGATCGCAATAGCGCAAGGCGCGCTCGACCATGGCTTCAACGGTCAGCATGGGCTTGAGTTCGCCCCAGAGCGCGATCCCTTCCAGAAGCGTACCGGAACGGTTGAGGCGCGGCAGGCCGAGCGACAGCGTTGCGTCCATATGGAAATGCGGATCGACGAAAGGCGGCGTGACGAGGCGGTTGGAAGCGTCGATTTCCCTGGCAGCCTGATGCTCGCCCTTGGACGGTACGATATCGGCAATCTTGCCGTCCTTGACCAGAATGTCCTGCTTCTCACGACCGTCAGGGAGATTAGCGTTTCTCACAATCAAATCGAACATCGGCAGGCCTCTTAAGTCATTGCAGGAAGATCAAGGCTGTTAAAAAACAGCACATTTCTAAAATGCCTTATACCCTCCGCGCCGTGGGCGCAATGGCGGGCAATGCGTAAGGGGTCGTCATCTACACAGGAACATGATAGGCCGCAAAATCATAGTTGCAGGATTGCCATGTTCACGATCAGTCGCATCGAAACCTATAGTCAGGAAATCAAGAAAAGTCGGTTTCTGGCAATTGCCGCGCCTGTTGCGAGCGAGCAGGCGGCGAAGGATTTCCTGAGCGAACATTCGGACCTTGCGGCCAATCACAATTGCTGGGCCTGGCGTATGGGGCAGAACTATCGTTTCAGCGACGACGGCGAGCCAAGCGGCACGGCGGGCAAGCCGATCCTGCAAGCCATCGACGGTCAGCAGCTCGACAATATTGCGGTGGTGGTGATCCGTTGGTTCGGCGGCATTCTGCTCGGTAGCGGCGGCTTGATGCGCGCCTATGGCGGCACGGCGGCGACCTGCCTGCGACAGGCGGAGAAGACCGCGGTGATCCCGATGATCGGTTTTGCCTTTGCCTGCGATTTTTCCGACCACGCGCTGTTGAAAGCGCGGCTGACCGCTGTGGATCATGTCGCGATTGCGCAGGAGAGTTTTACCGCCAATGGCGTGGAAATAACCGGCGCAATGCCTATTGCCGCGCAGGATGACCTGTCGCGGCTCGTGACGGACCTGACACGCGGCAAATCCGTCATCAAATTTGACGATTAGATATTGCCGCCCTTGGATGAATATTGCTGGCGCTTGTTTTCATACATCAGAAGATCGGCGCGTTTGGCGACGGCTTCCAGCGTTTCTCCCGGCGTGGTGGTTGCCGTGCCGATGGACAGGTTGAGCTGCAATTGGGAATAGTACTGATTGTTGATTTCAACCAGCCGCTTGATGTCTTCCACCATGGCTTCCGCGCCGCGCTCATCCACATAAGGCAGCACAATTGCAAATTCGTCGCCGCCGATCCGCGCGGCATGGCCGGGCAGCTTGACGGCTTCGTTCAGAACTTCGCCGATACGGCGCAGCAATCCGTCGCCTGACGCATGTCCCCAAAGATCATTGGCAGACTTGAGGCCATTTAGATCGATGATGATGATGGAAACAGGCAGGTGGCCCTTCCGCTCCAGCCGGTTGAGCTCATCCACATAAAAGGCGCGGTTGTGCAGCTTGGTCAGCACGTCGTGCTTGCCGAGATATTCCAGATAGGCTTCGGCCTTTTTGCGTGCGGTGATGTCCGTCAGCGCCACCTGCACCAGCGACCAGTCATTTTCATGGCCGGGCAGGACCGAGAACTGCAACAGAACGTGGCGTTCAGTGCCATCGAGTGCGTAGTTGATCACTTCGCGACGCTGGAACAGAATGCCATTCCACAGGTCGATCAGCTGTTCGCGGAAATGCGCTTCCATTTCTCCGCGCAGAATCTGCGGCAGGGATTGCAGCAATGTCTGCTTGTCGGGCGCGAGGAAAAGCTCCAGCGTCTCGTTGTTGATTTCCAGCACGCGGATTTCGCTCATGCACTGGCGCACGAATTCCGGGTGCACATCGGTGAACACGCGGAAATCGATAATGCCGCGCTCTCGCACATCGTCCATCAGTTCCTTGATGCGGCTGAAATCCTCAACCCACAGCGAAACCGGCGAATGCTCGAACAGGCCTTGCGCATGACGCTTGTGGCGATCCTGCTCGCGCATCGCGTTTTCGCGTGCGGTTACGTCTTCAATCGACAGGAGGACACGATCCCAGCTTTGTTCGTGACCGGGCAGGATACGGCCCTTCAGCTGAATATCGATGCGCCGGCCTTCCAGCGAATAGTTGATCGTGTTGCTGTAGAACGTGTCGGAGCCGTTCCAGAGCTGCACCATCTCGTCGATATGCGGTTCCAGCATATCGTCGCGGAAAACGCGCTCCAGATTGGTGACGAGGTGATCGATATCCTTCGCCTCGAACAGCGAAAGCGTCTTGCGGTTAACCGCGAGAACCCGGATGTGACTCGTGCAGATGCGAAGACGGCTCGTGTCTTCCATCAGAAAAGTCTTAAGGTCAGTGATGCCTTCCGACCGCCATGTATCGAACTGCTTGCGAAGACCGCTATAGTCTTCAAGCCAAAGAGAAATAGGAGCCAGATCGAAGATGCTGGCTTTGTCGT
Source organism: Brucella sp. NBRC 113783 (assembly GCF_040372265.1). Lineage (NCBI taxonomy): Bacteria > Pseudomonadati > Pseudomonadota > Alphaproteobacteria > Hyphomicrobiales > Brucellaceae > Brucella > Brucella sp. NBRC 113783. The sequence continues at coordinate 255,617 of NZ_BAABRX010000005.1, forward strand.
TCACGGCCGTCTCGATGTTCATTAGGTTCCCGCTTTTAACACCACCCTATTGCGAGGCGGCAATAAAATATCAGGGGCGCCTTATATTATGAAAGTGTTGAATAGACCAGCGGCTTTGAAGTCACAGCGATGCAATATGTATAACACTAAATAAGAAAATGCTGTTTCTTTGTGAGCCGGACGGCTTTGCCTTTTAGCTATCTGCACGAAAGACATAGGCTTTGTGTGCAGCGCTTATTGAAATTCGCCATTGCCATCACCATTCTGGCTTTTGCACATTATTCCACGCCAAATGTGGTTCATTTTCCTTGCGAACGAAGCAAAATTTTACGAGGTGTCTGGTATGAAAACCTGGAAGTGGTTGCATGAAACGAATTGAGTTGATGATTGAGAACATCATTCTGGCCTCGCGTTGGCTGTTGGTGGTTTTCTATCTGGGTTTGGCCATTGCCTTGGCCATTTATGCCGTATCTTTTGCGGGTAAGCTTTTCGACTTCGCCAGCAAGGCCACGTCGCTGAACGACACCGATACGATCCTGAAAATATTGGGGCTGATCGATGCGGCGCTGATTGCCAGCCTCGTGGTAATGGTGATCATTTCCGGCTATGAAAATTTTGTCAGCCGCTTCGATCAGGCGGGCGACGAGGTGCACTGGTTGGGCACGATTGATGCCGGTTCGCTCAAGATCAAGGTCGCGTCGACGATTGTAGCCATCTCGTCGATCCATCTTTTGCAGATATTCCTGAATGCCACGACCTATACGTCGAACCAGCTTATGTGGTTCACGATCATACATCTGGCCTTCGTCGTGTCTGCGCTGTTCCTTGCCTATATCGACAAGCTCACAGCCAAGGATAAGGGCAAGGCCAAAGGCAAGATCGAACCGAATATCTGATCGGCCTTCGCAGGCGTCAACACAGATCAAAAACGCCCGGCACTGCCGGGCTTTTTATTTTTCTGGATGCTAATAAAGGAATTTGATCGCAATCAATGAAATCAAGCCGCTGGCGTGGGTTGATAGCGCCGGGACGTGTTCCATATCGCCTATGGGATGCGTTGCATTGCCATTCATCAAATCACTCAGGAAAGGATGAATCATGTCGGCTAACACGAAAGTTGCGCTCGTCACCGGTGCGGCACAGGGCATCGGTCGGGGCATCGCCCTTCGGCTGGCCAAGGACGGTTTTGATGTCGCACTGGTCGATCTCAAGGCGGACAAACTCAATGCTGTCAAAAAAGAGGTGGAAGCCCTGGGCCGCAAGGCGTCCACATTCTCAGCCGATGTCAGCAAACGCGACGATGTCTATGCCGCTATCGACCATGCGGAAAAGGAACTGAGCGGTTTCGACGTGATCGTCAACAATGCCGGTATCGCGCAGGTTCAGCCGATTGCGGATGTGAAGCCGGAAGAGGTCGAGCGTATTTTCCGCATCAATGTCGATGGTGTGCTCTGGGGCATTCAGGCGGCTGCCGCCAAGTTCAAGGTGCGCAACCAGAAGGGCAAGATCATCAATGCTTCGTCCATTGCCGGTCATGATGGTTTTGCAATGCTCGGTGTTTACTCCGCCACGAAATTCGCCGTGCGTGCGCTGACGCAGGCCGCAGCCAAGGAATATGCAAGCGCGGGCATTACCGTGAACGCCTATTGCCCCGGCATCGTGGGCACCGACATGTGGGTGGAAATCGACGAGCGTTTCGCCGAGATTACCGGCGCGCCGAAAGGTGAAACCTACAAGAAATATGTCGACGGCATTGCGCTTGGTCGCGCCCAGACGCCGGACGATGTGGCATCTCTCGTCTCTTTCCTGGCGAGCCCGGATTCCGACTACATCACCGGTCAGGCCATCCTGACCGATGGCGGTATCGTCTACCGTTGATCCTACGTAAAGCGGGAAGATACCCCGCGCTTTCGCACGTGGGGTATCTGTCATTTATCCGGAAGCACCCTGTGTTAAACTGACCTCCTTGAAAGAGGAGAGAGCTGCCCATGGCACGTTTAACGGCAAAAGACTTCCCGCAGGAACTGCTCGAGCTTTACGACTTTTACGCGCATGGCAAGATCACCAAACGCCAGTTTCTCGACCGGGCCGCAAAGTTCGCCGTCGGCACGATGACGGCAACCGCTATATTGGCATCGCTCAGCCCGGATTACGCCATGGCGCAGCAGGTTGAGTTTACCGATCCTGATATTCTGGCCGAATACATCACCTATCCATCACCGGAGGGCACCGGTCAGGTACGCGCCTATCTTGTCCGTCCTGCGAAGGTGCAGGGCAAGGTTCCGGCGGTCGTGGTGGTGCACGAGAACCGCGGCCTCAACCCTTATATCGAGGATGTCGCGCGCCGTGTGGCCAAGGCCGGTTTCATCGCATTGGCACCGGATGGTCTTACGTCGGTCGGCGGCTATCCCGGCAATGACGAAAAGGGCCGCGAATTGCAGCAGCAGGTCGACCCGACCAAGCTGATGAACGACTTCTTCGCTGCCGTCGATTTCATGATGAAAAGCGATCTGACCACCGGCAAGGTCGGGATCACCGGCTTCTGCTATGGTGGTGGCGTTGCCAATGCGGCAGCAGTCGCCTTTCCCGAACTGGCCGCTGCCGTGCCGTTTTATGGTCGGCAGGCACCCAAAGACGAGGTTTCGCGCATCAAGGCGCCAATCTTGCTTCATTATGCCGAGTTGGACACGCGTATCAACGAAGGCTGGCCGGCCTATGAAGAAGCGCTGAAAAAGAACGGCAAGACCTACGAGGCCTATATCTATCCGGGCGTCAATCACGGCTTCCACAATGATTCCACCCCACGCTATGACGAGGCCGCCGCCAAGCTCGCCTGGGACAGAACAATCGCCTGGTTTAGGCGCTATCTGGCGTGATCAGGCCTTGGATTTAACCGCCTTGACGACATGTACGATGCCGACAATGACGGCCCCGATCAGGATGGCGAGCACTGCTTGCAGGAAAGACGTTGCGATCCACTCCAGAACGCCGCCGAAGCTGCTGCCTTCGGTCGGCAGATGGGCGACGATGTTGTGAATGAATTCCTCGACGCTGTGAACGCCGATCGATGCCAGACCGTGAACGATGATGCTGCCGCCAACCCAGAGCATGGCGACGGTGCCTACGGTGCTGAGCACCTTGAGCACGATGGGCATACCCGCAACCAGACCCTTGCCGAACCGCTTACCAAAACCGGTATGGGCATTGCGGGCAAGCGCGACACCCATGTCATCGAGCTTGACGATAAAGCCGACAACGCCATAAACGGCGAAGGTGATCAGGACGGCGACACAAACAAGGATCGCCGCCTGCGTATAGACATTCGAAGGCGGCAGACCGGCAAGCGTGAGTGCCATGATCTCCGCTGACAGGATGAAGTCGGTTCGGATGGCCCCGCTCACAGTTGTCGCTTCAATTTCCTTCGCGGTGGTGGCCTTTGTTTCCGCTTGTTCCTCATCCTTATGCGGCACGAAAAACTCGACCAGCTTTTCCGTGCCCTCAAATGCGAGATAGGCGCCGCCGATCATCAGAAGCGGCATGATGAGACCGGGCGCGAAATAGCTGAAGATCAGCGCCAGCGGCAGCAGAAAGATCAGCTTGTTGCGCAGCGATCCCTTGGTGATTTTCCAGATGACCGGCAATTCCCGTTCCGGCTTCAGACCAACGACATATTTCGGCGTCACCGCCGTATCATCAATCACAATGCCTGCCGCCTTGGCGCTGGCCTTTGCGGTTTGTCCAGCCACGTCATCCAAAGAGGCCGCCGCCATTTTTGCGATTGCTGCCACGTCATCGAGAAGTGCAAACAAGCCGGACGCCATGGGAGGCCTTTCTTTGTCATTGCGATAAAGGTTAGCTAAACTTGTAGGGGGCCTCAGTCCAGCACCTATTGGCAGGGAAAGCCAATTGTATTCGATCTGGAGACAATCTGTGTATGATTGTCAATATATCCAGATGCATTCCGATCATTATATCTTGCTGCAACACAACAGGAGAGATCGCCATGCTTAATCAGATCAAAGGCCTTCACCACGTTACGTCGCTGGCAGCAGATGCCCGTTCGAACAACAAGTTCTTCACGGATGTGCTGGGATTGCGCCGCGTCAAGAAGACCGTGAACTTCGATGATCCGAGCGTTTATCACCTCTATTGCGGCGATGAAGTCGGCACGCCGGGCACCGTCATGACCTATTTCCCCTTTCCCGGCATTCAGCGCGGTCGCGATGGTACGGGCGAGGTGGGAACAACCGTTTTTGCAGTCCCGCAAGGCTCGCTCGGTTTCTGGAAGGATCGCTTCGCGCAATCCGCCGTCACGGTCGAATCGGAAGATGCAGCTTTTGGCGAAAAGCGCGTCTTCTTCCGTGGCCCGGATGGCGACAGCTTCGCTCTGGTGGAAGTGAAGGACGATCCGCGCGAGCCTTGGGCGCATGAAGGCATCGATGCCGATCACGCCATTCGCGGCTTTCATTCGGTTTCGATGCGCTTGCGTGACGAGGGCGCGACTTCGGAACTGCTCAACTATATGGGCTATCAGAAACTGGACGCGAAGGATGGCATTACCCGTCTCATCATGCCGGAAGGCAACGGAGCCGGTGTGATCGATCTTCAGACCTTGCCTTCTGTCGGTCGTAACCAGCAGGGAGCAGGTTCGGTGCACCACGTCGCCTTCGCGGTCGAAAACCGCGAAAAGCAGCTGGAAGTTCGCAAGGCCCTGATGGATACCGGCTATAATGTCACTCCAGTGATCGACCGCGATTATTTCTGGGCGATCTACTTCCGGACACCGGGTGGTGTTCTGTTCGAAGTCGCAACAAACGAACCCGGCTTTGATCGCGACGAAGACACCGCGCATTTGGGCGAAGCTCTGAAGCTGCCGTCGCAGCACCAGCATCTTCGTGCTTATCTCGAAGAACATCTCGACAAGATTTAAGCGCGAGCAGGAGACAGATTATGACCATTCAGACCTACGTGCACCGGCTGAAGGCCGGTGCGGTCGGCGCGCCGCTGTTCATTGTCTTTCACGGCACCGGCGGCGATGAAAATCAGTTCTTCGGTTTGGCCGAACAGCTTTTGCCGGAGGCGACCATTGTTTCCCCGCGCGGCGACGTGTCGGAATTTGGTGCCGCCCGCTTCTTCCGTCGGACGGGCGAGGGCGTCTATGACATGCCAGACCTTGCCCGCGCCACGGACAAAATGGCTGCGTTTATCGCCGCTCTGGTCGAAGAGTATCAGCCGTCGGAAGTGATCGCTTTGGGTTATTCAAACGGGGCCAATATCATGGCCAATCTGCTGATCGAGAAAGGCAGGATATTTGACAAGGCAGTGCTTCTACATCCGCTTATCCCGTTCAAACCAGCGAATAATCCGGGGTTGGAAGGCGTGAAAATCCTGATGACGGCTGGCCGAATGGACCCGATCTGCCCGCCGGATTTCACGGAGGCGCTCGCGCACTACTTTGAAAGCCAGCAGGCCTACGTCGATCTTGTCTGGCATCCGGGCGGTCATGAACTGCGCCAGACCGAACTGACAGCTGTGCAGGAATTCCTCGGCTGACAAAGTCGATCACCGCCATTCGTAAGGATGGCGGTGATTTTTATCTCTGTGGAACTCCAGATACCGCACTTGATTTTATCAATATATATTATATGTAAGCGTATATTGAATTTGGAGTTGCCTCATGGATAGTGTTACGGGCACCCTTGCCGTCATGTCGCGCCAGCAGATGGAAAATCGTGCGGGCGAAGTGGCCGAATTGCTGCGCACCCTGTCGCATCCGGCCCGTCTGATGCTGGCCTGTGCGCTGGCGGAAAAAGAATATTCGGTTGGTGAATTGGAACATGGGCTTGGCATTCGTCAGCCGACCCTGTCGCAGCAACTCGGTGTACTGCGGGAATCCGGCATCGTCGAAACCCGGCGCGAAGCCAAGCAAATATTCTATCGCCTGACGGAAACCAAGGCGGCGCAGCTTATCGAGGCGCTGTATGGCATCTTCTGTCATGACGCGCCTAAGGGAGATTTGTCATGATGACCTATCTCCAGTCGCTGGCAGGCGGCATGCTTCTCGGTGCAGCGGCGATTTTTCTTCTGATTTTCAATGGTCGCATTGCCGGTATCAGCGGTATCGTCGGCAGATTGCTGAACGGAAGTCAGGCCGCGCTCAATGCAGCTTTCGTTCTTGGCCTCATTCTCGGTCCGTTGGTCTATGCTGCGCTTTTCGGGAGCTTTCCTGCTACAACCATTTCGGCTTCCTGGCCGATTATCGTCGTCGCCGGTCTTCTGGTCGGCATTGGAACGCGCATGGGCTCGGGCTGCACATCTGGCCACGGTATCCTCGGCATGGCCCGTTTTTCCAAACGTTCCATCGCTGCAACAATCACCTTTCTGATAACTGGTGTTGCAGCAGCAACTCTCGCGGGAGTTCTGTTATGAAAAGTTTCGCTTATTACCGGCTCGCGGCAGCTCTTTTCACAGGCGCGTTATTCGGGTTCGGATTGTCGCTTTCAGGCATGATCGACCCGTCACGGGTGCAGGGCTTTTTGAATATCGCAAGCGGTCACTGGGACCCCAGCCTTGCATTCGTGCTCGGCGGCGCTCTTCTGGTCGCCATCCCGGGCGTAATGCTACAGCGTAAGCTGGCAAAGCCGGTGCTGGATGACAGCTTTCACCTCCCCGAAAAGACCCAGATCGACCGGCCTCTGCTGTTTGGCTCGGCGTTGTTCGGTCTCGGCTGGGGACTGGCCGGCTTCTGCCCGGGACCTGCGGTCGCAGCCTTGTCTATCGGCTTGCCGCAGGTCTGGTTATTCGTGGCTGCCATGGCGGCAGGCATGATCATTCACGACCGTTTTTGGAAGGCTTAAAGCCCGCGCGCAATCACGAGTCGCTGAACTTCGCTCGTGCCTTCATAAATCTGGCAGACGCGCACATCGCGATAGATGCGCTCAACCGGATAATCGGCAAGGTAGCCATAGCCGCCGTGAATCTGGATGGCGGCGGAACAGACTTCCTCTGCCATTTCCGACGCCACAAGCTTGGCCATCGAGGCTTCCGTCAGGCAGGGTTTGCCCGCCTCGCGCAAGGCTGCGGCATGCAGGACCATCTGGCGGGCCGTTTCGATCTTCGTCGCCATATCGGCAAGACGGAAGGCTACGGCCTGATGTTCGGCAATCGGCTTGCCGAAGGTGATGCGCTCTTTGGCATAGTCGCGGGCTGCTTCGAAAGCGGCGCGCGCCATGCCCACGGCCTGCGCGGCAATGCCGATGCGTCCGCCTTCAAGATTGGCAAGCGCAATTTTATAGCCTTCACCTTCCGCCCCCAGCCGGTTTTCCAGTGGCACGCGCATATTGGTGAAAGCCAGCGCGCAGGTATCGGATGAATGCTGGCCGAGCTTGTGTTCGACCGTCATGACCTCGTAGCCTGGTGTGTCGGTCGGCACGATAAAGGCCGAAATGCCCTTCTTGCCCGCAGCGGGATCGGTGACCGCAAAGACAATCACCACACTGCCATTCTTGCCGGACGTGATGAATTGCTTGGAGCCGTCGATCACATAATGATCGCCATCAAGCCGGGCGCGGGTTTTCAGCGCCGACGCATCGGATCCGGCCTGCGGTTCAGTCAAAGCAAAGCCGCCGATCCATTCGCCCGAAGCCATTTTCGGCAAAAAGCGGCGTTTCTGGTCCTCCGTCCCGAAGCGCAGGATGGGTACGCAGCCCACCGAGGAATGCACCGAAACGATGGTGGAGCAGGCGCCGTCGCCTGCCGCGATTTCTTCCAGAGCCAGCGCATAGGCCACCATGCCGAGGTCGGAGCCGCCCCATTCTTCCGGCACAAGCATGCCGAGAAAGCCAAGTTCGCCCATCTCGGTCAGTTCCGCACGCGGAAAGGCATGTTCGCGGTCACGTTGGGCGGCACCCGGTGCCAGACGCTCCTGCGCGTAATCGCGGACAGCCTCGCGGATCTGCTCCTGCGTATCGGTCAGAAGCATCACACGATCCTTTCAATGCCGATTGAGGTGGCTTCGCCGCCGCCGAGGCAGATACCAGCCACGCCGCGTTTCAGGCCATGCGTTTCAAGTGCGGCGAGCAGCGTCACCAGAATGCGCGCGCCGGAAGCGCCGATCGGGTGGCCGAGCGCGCAAGCGCCGCCATGAATATTGACCTTGTCGTGCGCCAGATCGAGATCGCGCATGGCCGCCATCGTGACGACAGCGAAAGCTTCATTGATCTCGAACAGATCGACATCCTTGAGGTTCCAGCCGATCTTTTCCGAGAGCTTGCTGATTGCGCCGATAGGCGCGGTCGCAAAAAGGTTCGGCTTGTCGGCATAGGTCGCATGACCAACCAGCACCGCGCGCGGGGTCAAGCCACGCTTCTCCGCTTCAGATGCGCGCATCAGGACGAGCGCCGCAGCGCCATCGGAAATCGACGAGGAATTGGCCGCCGTTACTGTGCCGCCATCGCGGAATGCAGGGCGCAGCGAGGGGATCTTGTCGAGCTTCGCCTTGCCGGGCTGTTCGTCAATCGAAACCTGCACCTCGGCGCGACCGGATTTCACCGTGACGGGTGTGATCTCTGCCGCAAACAGACCGTCCTTGATGGCCTTTTGCGCGCGGGTCAGCGAGGCAATGGCGAACTCGTCCTGCGCTTCACGGGTGAACTGGTAGGCTTCCGCGCAATCTTCCGCAAAAGTGCCCATCAGGCGGCCCTTGTCATAGGCATCCTCAAGACCGTCGAGGAACATATGATCCAGAATCTGGCCGTGGCCCATGCGATAGCCGCCACGCGCCTTGGACAGCAGGTAGGGCGCGTTGGTCATGCTTTCCATACCGCCGGAAACGATCACATCCGCCGAACCGGCCAGCAACAGATCATGCGCCAGCATGGTGGCTTTCATGCCCGAACCGCACATTTTGTTGACGGTCGTAGCCCCGGTCGAAACGGGCAGTCCAGCCTTGATCGAAGCCTGCCGCGCCGGGGCCTGTCCCTGACCCGCAGGCAGGACACAGCCCATCAAAACTTCTTCGACAGCTTCTGGTGCCAGACCCGCACCGGCCAGTGCGCCGCTGATTGCTGCCGCGCCGAGATCGGTCGCCTGCGCGCCGGAAAAGTCGCCCTGAAAGCCGCCCATGGGGGTGCGGGTTGCGCCGACAATGACAATAGGATCGCTGTGGGACATGATTATTCCTCGCTTCCTGATGGTGAATTTATTTCGCAGCCATGCGCAGCGCACCGTCGAGACGGATGACTTCGCCGTTGAGCATCTGGTTTTCCGCAATGTGGCGCACGAGCGCTGCATATTCCGCCGGGCGTCCAAGCCGCGACGGGAACGGCACCGATGCGCCGAGCGCGTCCTGCACGTCCTGCGGCATGCCTGCCATCATCGGTGTCTCGAAAATGCCGGGGGCAATTGTCATGACGCGAATGCCGTGGCGCGCCAGTTCACGCGCGACAGGCAAGGTCATGGCCGCAACGCCGCCCTTCGAGGCGGAGTAGGCGGCCTGTCCGATCTGGCCGTCAAAGGCGGCAACCGAGGCGGTGTTGATGATCAATCCGCGTTCGCCGCCATCGCCCGGTTCATTCTTTGCCATGGCTTCGGCTACCAGCCGCAGCATGTTGAAGGTTCCGATCAGATTGATCGAAATGGTGCGCGCAAAACTGTCGAATTTGTGTGGACCTTCGCGGCCTAGCACCTTTTCGCCCGGCGCAATGCCTGCGCAATTGACGAGCGCATCGATACGGCCAAAAGCCTTGAGCGCGGCAGCAATGGCAGCTTGTCCATCTGCCTCGCTGGTCACGTCGGTGCGCTGGAACATAGCGGCTGCACCAAGCGCTTTCGCCGCCGCTTCACCCGCTTCCGTGTTGACATCCAGAAGGGCTACCTTGCCGCCAGCTTCGACAACCATCCTGGCCACAGCCGCGCCGAGACCTGAGCCCGCGCCGGTGATCAGAAATACCCGATCTTGAATCTGCATAATTGTACCTCAGGCTGTTGTCTGTTGCTGTTTGTCGATTTCTGCCTTGCGCAGCAGAAAGCGCTGGATTTTTCCGCTTGGCGTTTTCGGCAGCTCGCTGACGAAATCGATCTCGCGCGGATAGGCATGGGCGGAAAGCCGTTTCTTCACATGTTGCGCCAGTTCTTCGGCAAGCGCGGGCGTGCCTTCCTGTCCGGGTGCCAGAATGACGAATGCCTTGACGATTTCGGTGCGTTGCGGATCAGGAACGCCGACGACCGCCGCCTCATTGACCGCCGGATGCTCCAGCAGGGCGCTTTCCACGTCGAACGGTCCGATGCGATAGCCGGATGAGGTGATGACATCATCGGCACGACCAATGAAGCTGACGGAACCGTCGTCTTCGAATTCCACCGTATCGCCGGTGCGGTAATAGCCGCCTGCAATGGCTGGTGTTTCCTGCTTGTAATAACCGAAAAACCAGAGCAGTGGCGATTTTGCGATATCGATGGCGAGAACACCCGGCTGGTTCGGGCCGAGTTCATTTCCGGCCTCATCCAGAACCGCGACGCGATAGCCCGGCATGGCATAGCCCGCCGAACCCTGACGCACGGCATGTTCAAGACCGTGGTGATTGTTGACCACCATGCCGAGTTCCGTCTGTCCGTAATGGTCGTGGATCGGCGCGCCGAGATTGGCGTCGAACCAGCGGATCACTTCCGGATTGAGTGGCTCGCCCGCACTGGAAACCACGCGCAGACGTCCCTTGATCCGGGCTGCCGCCTCCGGGCCTGCCGCCATCAACAGGCGAAAGGCGGTTGGCGAACCGGCCAGACTGGTAACGCCCAGACGTTCGATAATGTCGTAGGTGCTTTCGGCGTTGAAACCGCCTTCGTAAAGCGTGGTGGCGATGCCCAGTTGCAGTGGGCCCGTCACGGCATAGTAAAGCCCATAGGCCCAGCCGGGATCGGCAATATTCCAGAAAATGTCGTCGGATCGCAGGCCCACGGCTTCGCGCATATAGGCGCCAAAGGCGAGCAGTGCGAAAAGCGGAACCGGCACGCCTTTTGGCAGGCCAGCCGTGCCGGAGGTGGACATCATCATGAAAAGATCATCACCCTTGCGCATGACAGGCGGACAATCGGTGGAGGCAGCGGCGAGCGCTGCGCGGAAATCGATATCAGCGGCAGGTGCGGTTTCGTCGGGCGCAAGTATCGTTGCGACCTGCGGGCAATTTTCGACTTCGTCAAGCTTGCTGCGATTGGCAAGATTGGTCACGACCAGTTTTGCATCGCTTGTCTTGAGACGGTGTTCGATGGCCTTTGGACCGAAAGCGGTGAAGAGCGGCTGATATATAGCGCCGATACGCCAGGCACCGAGAATGGTTGCAACAAGTTCGGGTGTGCGTGGCAGGAGACCGGCAACGACATCGCCCGCACTGACGCCTGCATTCTTCAGCACGTTGCCGACTTTTGCGGAAAGATCGCGCAATTTTTCAAAGGTGAGTTCTGTCACCTGGCCGTCGGCGGAAATCGCGCGCAGCGCTATCCGGTTCTCGCCGACATAACGGTCGCAGCATTCCACGCAGGCATTGAGGCCGGTGTCGGGATGGCCCGCAAGCTGTGTGATGGCATGATCGAGTTCAAACTTTGCCACGGCGTCATCATAACGCACACGCTGCGTGAAAGCAGACGCTTCAGTCATTCCGGTATTCCTCCCAGACTAGTCACGGCAGCGCCAAGCTCCTCTAGTAACGCTGCGAGGAAGAGGTTAATCCCTCAATCATTGCAAACAATGACATTAGAGGTCTTAATTGGTGACCGTTTTTGCAATAAAGTTCAGTCCATGGAACGCCATAATATCACACCCGGCTTCGTTGAAGATGCTTTGGAAAGCGTGCGCCAGCGTGGCATCGATACCGCGCCATTGATGGCGGCAGTCGGTTTGCCGGATAGACTGACCGAGCCGGTCACGAATATCCAATACGGTCGCCTGTGGTGGCTGATTGCCGAAACCATCGATGATGAGTTCTTCGGTTTGGCCGCACGCCCGATGCGGCCCGGCAGCTTCAACCTGCTTTGTCATGCCGTTTTACATGCGGGCACTCTGGAGCGTGCCTTGCGCCGTGCCTTGCAGTTTCTCAATGTCGTGCTGGACGATCCGCGTGGCGAATTGCGCATTCGCGACGGCATGGCGCATATCGTGCTGACGGATGCAGGTTCGCCGCGCCCAGCCTTCGCCTATCGCGCCTACTGGCTAATCCTGATGGGCGTGGCGTGCTGGCTGGTGGGGCGGCGCATTCCGTTGCGAACACTCGATTTCGCCTGTCCGGCACCCGTGGACCGGCAGGATTATCGAAAATTCTTCGGCGCGCCGGTGCTGTTCGATCAGTCCGCAACGCGACTGGTTTTCGATTCATCCTATCTGGCCTTGCCGATCATTCGCAGCGACGTAGCGCTCGAAAATTTTCTGCGTGAGGCTCCGGCCAATATCCTGATCCGCTATCGCCACGATCACGACATTTCCTCACGGGTTCGCGGGCATCTGAGTCAGATGCCTGCGCAGGAATGGCCTTCATTCGAAGATATAGCCGTACAGTTGAAAATGTCCGCCCCGACGCTGCGGCGCAGGCTGAAAGCCGAAGGGCAGAGTTTTGGAACGATCAAGGACGAGTTGCGCTTCGTAACAGCACAGCAACTGTTGCAGGAGGACAGGCTGACCGTTGCGGAAGTTGCGGCGGAACTCGGCTATAGCGAGCCCAGCGCATTCTATCGCGCCTTTCAAAAATGGATCGGGCAAAGCCCCGGGACATTCAGAAAAATCGAGCCTTCCCAATAAAGGCCAGCGGGTGCAAGCGCATCTGCTCCAACTTTTTTGCGAATGAAAGCGTTAATATCTGTACCCGGCGGTTCTCCGGTGTTAAAGCACCCGCGCAACAAGAACTGGCGGCCTCCCACCGCGCAAGCAGCTGACATATCCGAAAATATCGTATTGACGACAGATTTGGCTTCATTCATGTCGTAATCCGACCGTTTGCTGTTCCAGCCTGGAAACCCTGACAATGACCGAACGTCTTTCTTTCGCCCGTGATCGCATCAATGTTCTTCTTCTCGAAGGCATCAATCCGACTGCCGTTGAATACTTCAAATCCTCCGGCTACACGAATGTCACGCATCTTCCCAAGGCGCTGGACAAAGCCGATCTGATTGAAGCGATTTCGCATGCGCATATCATCGGTATCCGCTCGCGCACGCAGCTGACCGAAGAAATCTTCGCCGCAGCGAACCGTCTGGTTGCAGTCGGCTGCTTTTCCGTCGGCACCAATCAGGTCGATCTGAAAGCGGCCCGCAAGCGCGGCATTCCGGTTTTCAACGCGCCGTTTTCCAATACGCGCTCGGTTGCAGAATTGGTGATCGGCGAGATCATCATGCTGATGCGTCGCATTTTCCCGCGGTCGGTATCGGCTCATGCCGGCGGCTGGGATAAGACTGCGACCGGCAGCCGCGAAGTGCGCGGCAAGACGCTCGGCATTATCGGATACGGCAATATTGGCTCGCAGGTCGGCAATCTGGCCGAAAGCCTCGGCATGACCGTTCGCTACTACGACACATCCGACAAGCTGCAATACGGCAATGTGAAGCCAACGGCGACACTCGACGAATTGCTGAAGATTTCCGATGTCGTCAGCCTGCATGTACCGTCGAACAAGTCCACGTCGAAGCTCATCACCGAAGCACGACTGCGCAAGATGAAGAAGGGCGCCTTCCTCATCAACAATGCGCGGGGCACGGTTGTCGATCTGGATGCGCTGGCAAAAGTTCTTCAGGAAGGCCATCTTGCCGGTGCGGCAATCGACGTTTTCCCGGTCGAGCCTGCTTCCAACAACGACAAGTTCGTTTCACCGATTCAGGGCATCGAGAATGTCATTCTGACGCCGCATATTGGCGGTTCGACGGAAGAAGCGCAGGAGCGCATCGGCATCGAAGTGACGCGCAAGCTGATCGAATATTCCGATGTTGGCTCGACGCTGGGCGCCGTGAACTTCCCGCAGGTTCAGCTTCCGCCGCGCCCGACCGGCACGCGCTTCATGCATGTGCATGAAAACCGTCCCGGCATCCTCAACAGCCTGATGAACATTTTCTCCACGCATGGCATCAACATCGCCAGCCAGTTTCTGCAGACGGATGGCGAAGTGGGCTATCTCGTGATGGAAGCTGACGGCGTCGGCGAGGCCAGCGACGACATTCTGAACGCCATGCGCGAAATTCCCGGCACCATTCGCGCGCGCCTTCTGTACTAACAGTCAAAACAGCTGTTTTAATTCTATGACGGCGTACCCCGGTGCGCCGTCATATTCGTTTCAAGAAACTGTATTATATGCCCGGCAAATAAGGACTTTTTGCCATGCAGTTTTTAAAGACATTTGATCTCTTTCCTTTTCTGGATACGGTCGTCAGCCTGACCGCAGCATTCATTTTCGGCACGCTGATCGGCGCGGAACGCCAGTATCGGCAGCGGACCGCAGGACTGCGCACCAATGCTCTGGTGGCGCTCGGCGCTGCCGCTTTCGTCGACCTTGCGGTACGTATTGCCGGGGCGCCGGAATCCACGCGTGTAATTGCCTATGTCATTTCGGGTATCGGCTTTCTGGGCGCAGGCGTCATCATGAAAGAGGGCATGAATGTGCGCGGCCTCAACACTGCCGCGACGCTCTGGTGCTCGGCAGCAGTGGGCGCATTTGCGGGAACCGACATGGTTGCCGAAGCTGCGTTGCTCACGGTTTTTATCCTGTTCGGCAACACGCTTCTGCGTCACCTCGTCAATCTCATCAGCCGCATCCCGATCCATGAACGCGCTTTGGAGCAAACTTACGAAGTGCGCGTCATCGCTTCTCATGACGGGATGGAGGAACTGCGCGAATTGCTGGTCGAACGGCTGGAAGACGCGAAGTATCCGGTCAGCGACGTGGAGATCACTGATCGCAACCCGAAAACCGTGGAGATACTGGCAACCCTGGTCAGCACATCCATCGAGCCGGATGAAATCGAGGCAGTCACTGCTTTCATGGAAAAGCAGAACGGCGTTTTCTATGCGGGCTGGGAAGGCAGTTCGAAGGACTGACGCTCGAAGGCTATGCGCTTATCGGTCGATGCGCGTGGAAAGCACAATGGACGACATGGTGCGTTCCACGCCTTCAAGCGCGCCGATCCTGTCGAGAACTGCGTCCAGTTCCTGAATAGAGGGCGCTTCAACCACGACAATCATATCGAAATGACCGCTGACGGAATGGAGCGTTCTGACCGTCATCATGCCGCGCAGCGCGGTTTCAACCTTTGGCGCTAGTTTGGGCAGTGCTGTCACTAGCACATGGGCGCGCACCAGATCGCGCTCGAATTCCGGTGCGATTCGAACGGTATAGCCCTCGATGACGCCCTGCTTTTCCAGCTTTTCGATGCGGCTTTGCACAGTTGTTCGCGAGACGCCCAGGCGTCGGGCGAGCTCGGCTGTGGAAGCGCGCGCGTTTTCACGAAGGAGGGCGATGAGGTTCAGGTCTGCATTTGTCGGCATAATGCATAATTATTACGGCATAATGTGCAAAGAAACAACGTCAGATCGTCGGTTCATACGCTTCTTTTTGCATAAGACTATGCGATTCTTGCATATCGAATTGCATTCCAGTGGGACCAGAAAGGCCAAGGGGAAAACAAAATGAAACAGATCGTTGTCGTCGGCGCAGGTAAAATCGGTGCAACCATTGCCGATCTTCTGGCTTCCACAGGTGAGTATGACGTCACCGTCGTCGATCGTTCGCAGGCACAGCTCGACGCGCTGGAATCCGGTGCCGCAGTCAAGACGCAGGCGCTCGACATTGAAGACGCCAAGGCGCTTGAAGCTGCCCTTACCGGCAAGTTTGCCGTGCTGAGCGCCGCTCCGTTCCACCTGACCACCCGCATCGCCGAAGCCGCTGCCAAGGCAGGCGTTCACTATCTCGATCTGACCGAAGACGTTGCCAGCACGCGCCGCGTGAAGGAACTGGCCCAGGACGCCAAGACGGCTTTCATCCCGCAGTGTGGCCTTGCCCCGGGCTTCATCTCCATCGTCGCTTATGATCTGGCCAAGCGTTTCGACAAGCTCGATAGCGTTCGCATGCGCGTCGGCGCTCTGCCGCAATATCCGTCCAATGCGCTCAACTACAACCTGACCTGGAGCACCGACGGCGTCATCAACGAATATATCGAGCCTTGCGAAGCCATCGTGGACGGCGAACTGTCGGAAGTTCCAGCGCTGGAAGAACGTGAAGAATTCTCGCTCGACGGCGTGACCTATGAAGCGTTCAACACCTCGGGCGGACTCGGCACGCTGTGCGAAACACTGGAAGGCAAGGTGCGCACCCTCAACTATCGCACCATTCGCTATCCGGGCCACGTTGCGCTTATGAAGGCGCTTCTGAACGATCTCGGCCTGCGTCATCGCCGCGAAGTTCTGAAGGACATCTTCGAAAACGCGCTACCGACTACGCTTCAGGACGTTGTCGTGATCTTCGTGACCGTTTCCGGCACCAAGAATGGCCGTCTGGTTCAAGAAACCTACGCAAACAAGGTTTATGCTGCGCAGGTTGGCAAGATCGTCCGTTCCGGCATCCAGATCACCACGGCTTCGGCCATTTGCGCGGTGCTCGACATGCTGGCCAAGGGCGACCTGCCGCAGAAAGGCTTCATTCGTCAGGAAGACATCACGCTGGAAGCATTCCTCGCGAACCGCTTCGGCAAGGCCTATGCACAGGACGACCATTCCACGCGTCTGGTTGCCTGATTTTTCTGGGCTGATGAACTTGGGCTCACTGCGTGTCAGCGCAGTGAGCCCTTTCGTGCTTTTGGCCAAGGGGGCTTGCCACCGGGGCTTTGAGAAACGGGCGAACTCTCGCCTCATGCAACGGCACTCCGGTCAACAGCCGGAATTGCACAGGACTATGAAACAGGGAAATCATGTTGAAATCAGTTTTGCTGGCCGGTCTGGCCACTGTCGTCCTCGCCTTGCCCGTTCAGGCCAAGGAATGGAAGGAAATCCGTATCGCCAGCGAGGGCGCATATCCTCCGTTCAATTACATGTCGCCAGAAGGCAAGCTCGTTGGCTTCGATCTCGATATCGCCAATGCTCTGTGCGAAGCCATGGAAGCCAAGTGCACGGTCGTCGCCAATGATTGGGATGGCATGATCCCCGGCCTGCAGGCCAACAAGTTCGACGCAGTGATCGCATCGATGGCCATCACGCCGGAACGCGAACAGCAGGTTGCCTTTACCGAGCGCTATTACACGACGCCGCTTGCGGTCGTCGTGCCCAAGGATACGGACCTCACTTCGCTTGAACCGTCGGCATTTGATGGCAAGACCATCGGCGCACAGGCTGGCACCACGCAGGGCAATTATGCCGATGACGTTTATGGCAAGGCTGGCGCTGACGTGAAGCTCTATCCGACCGCCGACGAAGCCAATGCCGATCTGGAAAGCGGTCGCGTCGATGCGATTGCAGCCGACAAGTTCCTCGCTGCCGACTGGCTGAAGAAGCAGGGCGCGGATTGCTGCAAGTTCCTCGGCGACATTCCGGGTTCCGAAACCAAAATCGCCGTGGCGCTGCGCAAGGGCGATGACGATCTGCGCGAGCAGTTCAATGCCGCGATCAAGAAGATCCGCGAAAACGGCACCTACGACACGATCCGCAAGAAGTACTTCGATTTCGACATCTATTGATCTTAAAATATCATCGGATGCCGCCAAAAGGCTACTTGATGTTGGCGGCATCCGGTGCTTCAGTCAAACTGAAGCCGATGAGGTTCGCGCGCTGCACTAAACAGCGAATTTCTGTCGGACGAACTAAAAAGCAGTCAACAAAATAAGCATTTAAGGGGAAACCATCATGCTGAAATCTATCCTTGCCGCGGGCCTTTTTGCTGGCCTTTCCACTGTGGCCGCCGTTATTCCGGCGCAGGCAAAGGAATGGAAGGAAATTCGCATCGCGACGGAAGGCGCTTATCCGCCCTTCAACTTCGTTGCTGCTGACGGCTCCCTTCAGGGGATGGACGTTGAAATTGGAAAAGCGCTCTGCGCTGCCATGCAAGCCAAGTGCACGATTGTCGCCAATGACGGGGACGGCATGATCCCCGGCCTGAAGTCGAATAAGTTCGACGCTGTTCTCGCTTCCATGAGCATCACCGAAGAGCGCAAGAAGCAGGTCGCATTCACGGACAAATATTATTCCACGCCGCTCGCAGTCGCCGTTCCGAAGGACAGCGCGATCACTTCGGTTGACGTTGAAGCGTTGAAGGGCAAGACCATCGGCGCGCAGGCTTCCACGACGCAGGCAACCTATGCCGAAGACGTTTATGCAAAGGGTGGTGCCGAAGCCAAACTTTACCCGACCGCCGACGAAGCCAATGCCGATCTCAAGAGCGGTCGTCTGGATGCCGTCGTGTCGGACAAGTTCCCGCTCGTGGATTGGCTTAAGGCTGATGGCGCTGATTGCTGCAAGCTGCTCGGAGACGTGCCGGGAACGCAGACCGCAGCCGGTATTGCCGTCCGGCAGGAAGACAACGATCTGCGCGAACAGCTGAATGCCGCGATCAAGAAAATCCGCGATGACGGCACCTATGCCACCATCGTGAAGAAATATTTCGACTTCGACATTTATTGATCCCGACCAGCAGCAGACTTTGCTGCAAGCAGAAACGCGCCAGCTAAACGCTGGCGCGTATTGTAATGAGAATGCCGGAAATACCGATGCAAAATCAGGATATTATCGTTCTAGGCGCTGGCATTGTCGGCGTTTCGGCTGCGCTTCATTTGCAGGCGCGCGGACGTTCCGTCTGTCTGATCGACAAGGCAGAGCCGGGGCAGGGAACGAGTTTCGGCAATGCCGGCCTGATCGAACGCTCCAGCGTCATTCCCTATTCCTTTCCGCAGGGTTTTGGGAAGCTTCTGCGCTACGCCACCAATCGCCGTACCGATGTGCGCTATTCTCCGCTTTATGTTCCGCGGATGGCGCGCTGGCTTTACCGTTACTGGCGGGAATCGTCGCCGGAACGTCTGGAGATTGCCGCGCAGGCCATGCTGCCGCTGATCGAAGCAAGCGTGCATGAGCATGATGCTCTGATTGCAGAGGCGGGCTGCGAAAAGCTCATTCGCAAACAGGGCTGGATGCAGGTTTACCGCAACCAATCCGCTTTTGATGCCGCGGTGCGTCGTCTACCCAATTTACAGCGTTTTAATCTGGCCTATGACATTCTGGATGCCGGAGCCTTGCGCGCACGCGAAACCGCTCTGGGCGAGGTTGCGGGTGCCATTCACTGGCTCGATCCCAAATCGGTGGTCAATCCGGCTGGACTTGTGCGGGCCTACGCCGATCTATTCATCAATCGCGGCGGCAGATTTGTACATGGCGACGCGTCAACGCTGGCGCAGAATGGCGACAACTGGCAGGTGACGACGCGGGAAGGGCCGGTTAAGGCGCGTGAGGTTGTCGTGGCGCTTGGGCCTCAGTCGGGGCTCATTTTCCGCCGCTTCGGCTATCCCATTCCGCTGGGCATCAAACGCGGCCATCACCTGCATTTCGCAATGCGCAACAATACGCGACTGGGCCATACAGTGGTGGATGAGGAAGCCGGTTACGTTTTGGCGCCGATGGTGCAGGGTGTACGGCTGACCACCGGCATCGAATTCGCTTCGCCCTCGGCTGCGGCCAATCGTATCCAGCTTGGAAAGACGGAGAAGATTGCGCGGCGTCTGGTGCCGCAGCTTGGAGAGCCGGTGGACAGCACGCCATGGCTTGGTCTGCGCCCATGCCTACCAGACATGCGACCGGTGATTGGTCCGGCACCGCGCCACAAGGGATTGTGGTTCGATTTCGGCCACGCCCATCATGGCCTGACGCTGGGCCCTGCAAGCGGACGCCTCATCGCTGAAATGATGACAGGCGAGAAAACCTATATCGATCCGACGCCTTATTCGGCAGAACGCTTCCTGTAATCGTTGAATATTTTGTGACAGGCTTGTCAGAGGCGACGAAGCGGGGCTATCAATTCACCCCTCACATTATTCCGCAGTTCTGCGGACCAATTGATCCGGAAAATCCTCGTGAAAAAGAATTCCCTGGGCCGCACCGGCCTCTCTGTCACTGAAATTTGCCTCGGAACCATGACCTGGGGTGTGCAGAACACCGAAGCCGACGCCCACGAACAGCTGGATATTGCTGTCGATGCAGGCATCAACTTCATCGACACGGCGGAAGGCTATGCCATTCCGATGAGCGCTGAAAGCTACGGCAAGACCGAGACCTATATCGGCAACTGGTTCAAGAAATCGGGCAAGCGCGACAAGGTCATTCTCGCCAGCAAAATTGCGGGCGGCGGTCGTCAGGAGTGGATTCGCGGCGGCGCCCGCCCAAGCCGCGCCAGTGTGCGCGAGGCGGTTGAGAACAGCCTGAAGCGCCTTCAGACCGATCACATCGATCTTTACCAGATCCATTGGCCGATGCGCTCGCATTATCATTTCGGACAGGGGTGGAATTTTGATTTCACCAAGAACGATGCGAAGTCGGAATTGCAGCATATGCATGACACTTTGCTCGGCCTCGACGATATGGTTCGCGAAGGCAAGATCCGTCATGTCGGTCTTTCCAACGAAACCGCATGGGGAACGATGCGCTGGCTGCGTCTGGCTGAGGAACACGGTCTGCCGCGCATGGCGTCGATCCAGAACGAATATGGTCTGTTGCAGCGCCACTATGATTACGACATGGCTGAAGTGTCTTTGGCGGAAGATATCGGACTGCTGGCCTATTCGACACTCGCCGCAGGCGTGCTGACGGGCAAATATCTTGGCGGCAATGTGCCAGCCGGTTCACGCGCGGCGGTCACCGATGGCGGCCTGTGGCGTGACAATTCCCATTCGGAACCGGTGGTGCGTGCTTATATCGATGTTGCCAGGAAGCATGGCCTCGATATCGCCCAGATGGGCATTGCCTTCTCGTTGACCCGCCCGTTCATGACCTCGGTCATCATCGGGGCCACGACTGTTGAGCAGCTAAAGACGGATATCGCGGCCCATGAGCTGAAACTGTCGGACGAAGTGCTGGCTGATATTGCGGAAGTTTACCGCAACAATCCGCGCCCGCTCTGATCGCGCTCAATAGAGCGCGGTTCGATGTGATTGGATCAGATCGGCGCTCTAATTCTTTGTTTTAACGCGCATCTTTTCCGAAAACCGTTTCACACTTTTCGGGATGCGCTCTAATGCTGACTATGAAAAGCCCGGTTTTGACCGGGCTTTCTGTTATCCGGCCAGATAAATCTCATTCTTGACGATCCACTGGTCGATTGGGGTCATGCTGGACGAACTGACAATGACCATGCGATCAAAACGAAGACTACGACCGGACAGTGCATCTGAAAGACGTTTCATTTCGACGCGTTTCTCCGGCGTCTCATGAACGCCATAGGCAAGAGACACATGCGGGACGAAACTTGCGAGATCGTCCATGCCCGAAATGCCGATTGTATCTCGCTTCAAATTCATCAGCGGCGGCGTTTTCTCCAATTCGGCATAGAACGAACGGAAATACGCTTCCGTTGTAGTTATACCGTCGATCTTGATATCGAGCGGCTTGCGCCCTATCGCAAGGCTGAGAACCAGCGGTTGAAGCTCTTCAGCCGAACGTTCCATATCGGGGATCAATGTCGCATGCGGTTCGAAAACTGGTGTATCAAAGCGAAGCGCCAGATCGCGAACTATCGTTTCGAGAAACTGGAGGTCGCCACGCGACGGGCGCAGCCAGACGGAATGAAATGTCATGGGTCAGGCACCCTTTGCGCCCTTGGTCGCATGGTCGGTTTTCAGTGGCCGCACACTACCGCGCAGAATGAGCGGCATGTCCAGGATAATCGTCTGCGGCGGCTCATTGGGTGCGCTTTGTCGTTCATCGAGCAGGCGAACGATTTCCGCCGAAAGGCGCTCCGCATTCTGATCGAATGTCGTCAGACGATATGCGCCCCAGCGCGCCTCGGCCACATTATCGAAACCGATGATCGAAAGGTCCTCCGGAATGCTGAGATTATAGACATCGCGCGCGCAGTCCATCAGGCCAAACGCCATCAGATCATTGACGCAAAGCACGGCTTCAACCCGATCCTTATCGCCAAGAAGCAGCGAACCGGCGGCGAACCCGCTGTCATAGTCCGTCAGTTCACCGCGCTGCACGACCACCGGCAGGCCCATACTGGCCGCCTTGGCTACAAATGCTTGCTCTCGTTCCACAAGGCTCGGACTGCCGACGCTTGATGTAATCAGGCCAAGCTTTTTTAAACCCCGCGCAGTAAAAACATCGACCGCCGTTTCTGCTGCGAGTTTGTTGTTGGCGTGGACGCGGTCTGCCCCGGCCTCGGTCCGGCCCACGAGAATGAGCGGTTGGCCATTTCGCTGCGCCAGTTCGACGAAGGACGAGGAAGGCATGCCCGACAAAACCACCGTCGCTTCCGCACGATAGCGCAACAGCGCCTCGTGGGCGGCAGAAAGGTTCTCGCCATGCTGACCGGTGGGGATCAAAACCGGCACATTGCCGCGCGCCGCAAGACGTCGGGAAAGGGTGGCGATCTGGCGGGCACGAAAAGGGCTGTCGGGATCGGCGGCGATCATGCCGACGATACGGCTGCGGTGGGCGAGAAGACCGCGAGCAAGATCATTGACCTGATAGCCAAGCTTGTCGGCGGCTTTCAGCACTTTCTCGCGGGTTGCAGCCGAGACGCTCGCGCCGGGCGTGAAGGTGCGCGAGACGGCGGAGCGCGAAACGCCTGCTTCCTGCGCCACTTCATGCGCGCTGATGAAGCGCGGGCCACCACTGGCGTCCTGATCCTGCTGAGCCATTTCTAGCGCCCCACTTTCGAAAGAACATCGGCGCGAAGAAAGCGCTCCACAACGAACATGAATGCAATCGACGGCACAAGCAGTATCAAAGCGCTGATTGATGCAATCTGATAGTTGCCGCCAGAGCTTGCCGTATAGAGCAAGAGCGGCAGGGTGGAAATGTCCGGTGCGCCCACGAAATAGGTCCCGGTAAATTCATCCAGCGATTCGAGGAAAACGAAGATTGCGCTTGCCAGCAGCCCCGGTGCGGCGATTGGCAATGTGATGTCGAAGAAGGTTTTCATCGCGGAAGCGCCCATGGAACGCGCGGCTTCTTCAAGCTCGCTGTCGATGGCCGAGAAGGCAGCGGTTGCAATCCAGACCGCATAGACCAGACCATGCGTGACATGCACCAACACCACGCCGATGATCGTGCCGTTGAGGCCGAACGAATAGAACATTTGCGCGATGTTCACATAGACCGGGAGGTTGGGAAAGGCTTGCGGGATCAGGAGCGTCAGCAGGATCAGGCCACGAAACGGCAGTTTCAGCCTTGCCAGCGCATAGCCCGCTGGAATGGCCAGACCAAGCGAGACGATCACGGTCAGGATCGCGATGAGAACACTGGTTCCAAGCGACGACAAGGCATTGCCGCGCGGCGAAAACACATTCGCCCAGAAGGAGAAACCGTATTGCAGCGGCAGTGTGTGTGGAAAATACCAACGTTCCGCCACAGCCCACAGGAGGAGGTTGGCCAGCGGGCCGAAAATCGCGAAGGCCAGAAGGCCGAGTATGATGCCGCGCGGTATCCAGCGCCAGTCGAAGGTGGTGCTCATTTGCCGTGCTCCTTCATGGTCTGGCGCAGATAGATCCACGCCACCAGACTGGTCATCAGCAGCGAAATCGTGCCAAGCGCATTGGCGACACCGTAATCGCCATAGGCATTGATGCGGAAGGCCATATTGGCGGTAATCATGGTGGGTGATTGCGCGTTGATCATCAGCGGTACGGACAGGACCGACATCATGGTCACGAAGCTTAAGATAAGCCCCACAAGAAGCGTCTGGCGCACCTGTGGCAGAACAATCTCGATCAGGATACGCAGGCGTCCTGCGCCCAGATTGCGGGCGGATTCAATGGTGCTTCTGTCGAGCGAAGCCATAGCGCCTGCCAGCAGCAGGGTGACGAACGGGGTCTGTTTCCAGACGAAAGCGATGGTAATGCCGCGCCAGTCAAGAAAGCTCATCGCCTGCAACGGCGTCAATATGCCGGTTTCGATCAGCAGGCTGTTCATCAGACCGTTCTTGGCGAGAAAGGTCCGCAAAATCTGTCCGACGACGATAAAGGGAATGAACAAGGGCCAGCGATAGAGCCACCGCAGGACCGCGACAGCGCGCGGATTGGAGCCGAGCGTCAGGTAACCGCTGATCACGATGGAAAGCAGCGCTATCAGCGCCGACGACAGCACGACGATCAGCAATGTGAACAGAATGTCGCTTGAATAAAGCTCGAATGTCTTGGTAAAATTGCCGAAACCCCATTGCCCGGACACATAAAATGCTCCGGTGAGGGCGCCGAACAGCGGCACGATGAACAATACCACGACGATTGCCAATGCAGGCGCGACCAGCAGTAAACCCGTCAGTCTTGGCGACATTCGAGACCTCATGAAAACGATGGAATGCCGGATGCGCCTGCGGCGGCGCATCCGGCAACGCGGTTATCAGTTGCCAACTTGACGTTCGTAGGCTTCGAGAATGGCGGTGTTGTACGGCGCAATCGGGAAGGACTTGCCGAACTTGCCCAGATCATCTGACGAGATATCGGTGAAAAGCTTGTTCCAGGTGTCGGCATCGAGTTCCGATTTGACGTTATCGGCGTCAATGCCCGGATACCAGTTGAAGCGCTTCACAATGCCTTCGGCCTGAACCTTCGGGCTGGTTGCCAGCGCGACGAACTTTTCGGCCAGTTCTTTATTCGCACTCTTTTCCGGGATCACATAATGCATCGGCTGGCCCGGCATGCCCGGCTCAGGCAGAACAAGCTTCATTTCCGGCGGCAACTGGCCATTGGCCTTCCATGAATAGAACATATCCACCCAGACCGGACCCATGGCGATTTCGCCACGGCTTAGCATGTCGAGCGTTCCGGCATTGCCCGGCGTCAGGGTCGCGTTCTTGGTGAACTCCTTCAGCGATGCAAAAGCCTTGTCCCAATTCTTGGCTTCGCCTTCTTCAAACGGTCCCTGCTGAAGCTTGTTCGCATCGCCGCCATAGGCATAAATCCAGCCCATGACGAAGCTGACGCCCGAAGCACCGCCCTTGATGCCGTTATAGCCGAACTGCTTCGGATTTTCCTTGGCCCAGGCGACAAGCTCATCATAGCTCTTGGGCGGTGTGGCGACGAGTGCGGGATTATAGGCAAGCGCGGTCTGGCTGTTGAACATCGGCATGACATAGCCGTCGACATTGGTGCCGAGCGCCATCTTGGCATTGCCGCGGGTTACCAGCTTGCCGGTTTCGATCTTGCCGCGATAATTCTCAAGGAATTTGCCGGTGACCATCGGCCCGGCGAATTTTTCATAGATGACGGCAACGTCCGTATCCCATTTTTCGACATCCGCCTTGGACTGGGCTTCGAAACGCTCGAGAATCTTCTGCGAACCGGCATCGCCCGGGCCGGTGCCGACAACGCGCACGGTCGTGCCCGGATTTTCCTTCTCGAACAATGGTCCGAGATACTGGTTGACGTAATCGACCATGTTCTGGTCACCGGCGGTAAGCACCGTCAGTTCGTCGGCGGATGCAGGGGCCACGGTAAGACCGAGTACCATTGCTGCTTTCAGGACCGTTCTCATGAAAAACTCCTGTTAAATCCGGATCATCCGGTTTGTGGATTGCGATTGGGATGCAAGGCATCCTGTTGCTTCATCGGGAATTTTTAAGCTGCTGCGGACTGGTTGATGCCCGCAGTTACTGACATTGGCCGAGCCGAAACGCCGCCCGGCAAAACTGGTGCGGGACTACTTGTCGAACAGAAACAGCGCCTGTTCGGGTATCTGGATTTCGACATCCGTACCGGGTTGGTGGCTTTCCTGCGCATCGACCATGATATGGCGGTCGCCGATGCTGACCATGTGTCGCCAAAGGCCGCCGGGATAGCTGGTCTGCTCCACCCTGCCTGTGAGGACGAGGGCAGGTGCATTGTCGCGCTGTGTGCCCGGCTTTACGAGATGCGCAGCTTCGCTGCGGAAGCGCGCGGAAGCGATTCCGTCGGAAAGAGTGCGCCTTCCGGCTGGAATAGTGCTTGCCTTGTTATGCGCGCCTGCCGCGATTTCGATCCTGTCAGCTTTGATCGCAACAGGCAGTTCAATCAGATTTTCCGCGCCCATGAAGGCGGCCACAAAATCGGACGCCGGATGGTTGTAGACTTCCTCGGGTGCGCCAGCCTGGGCGATCTCGCCATTGTTGAGAATCACGATCCGATCCGCCATGACCATCGCCTCTTCGCGATCATGGGTCACGTGAACCGCCGTAATACCCAGACGGCGCTGCAAGGCGTTGATTTCATGACGCACCGACAGACGAATACGCGCGTCAAGATTGGAGAGGGGCTCGTCAAGAAGCAGAATGTCGGGCTGGATGGCCAGTGCACGACCCAGCGCGACGCGCTGGCGCTGACCTCCGGACAAAGCTGCGGGCTTCCTTTCCAGCAGTGCGTCGAGGCCAAGCAGGCGGGCAACTTCCTGCACCTTCTGCTTGATCGTGTCTTTGGCAATACCGCGAATGCGCAGACCATAGCCGATGTTCTGCGCAACCGTCATGTGCGGCCACAACGCATAGGACTGGAATACCAGCGCCATGCCGCGCTTGTCCGGGGGCAGGCGAGTCACATCAGCACCATTGACCCTGATCGCGCCGCTGCTGGGCGTGTTGAAACCAGCGATTGCACGCAGCAGGGTTGTTTTTCCACAACCTGACGATCCGAGCAGGGCAACGAATTCGCCTTTGCGGACCGACAGATCTACCCCTTTGAGAACCTCATTATTGCCATAACGAACGCGCGCGCTCGCCACCTCCAGAAAAGCTGGCATAGGCGTCTCCTCCCCAGGATCGCCGGCTGCTTCTGTTTTTTCTGCACAGCCGTGCAATTCAGATTGAAACATCTTTATGAGACCTCGACAAGCGGCAAAAACAGTTCCAATGCAGAAACAGCGCGAATGCACCCCCACATCGTGGCCCCCTGTTTAGCGGGCCTTTATTACAGCGGTGTGACGCAGCGCGACCGAGGTGGACAGCTTTGCATTCAATTCGGACAGGCCCTGTGCATTATTCAAGGTCGATGAAGAAGCCGTCAAGGAAGCCCAAACCGCGCTGCATTTCGGTTTTCAATGGATGCAAAAATGCAATGGCGTGCAACAGCCCCAATATCCGCCTGATTTACATGAGAAGCTGCTAATGAGAGCAAAGGAAAGGATACAACAACGGAGCCTTATTCCGTGCCGCAACACGTTTTGTCCGGCTTCAATAATTCGGTTGCATAATCTTTCAATTGCAACTAAAGATTGATTTGCGGCATTCACACGGTTTTTGAGGGAAGGCCGTTTTGATTTTCTAAAATCCAGGGGGAATACAGGTTTCGAGTCCGTTCCATTAAACCCGTGGCGCTCCCAATATTTATTCTTTTTTTCGGTTTGATGATTGAGGATAATATGAGCATCTTCATGAAGAATAACTCAATGAATTTTTCTACTTATGATCCATCGCCAGTAATCAACGCAATGCAGCTGGCATCGCTGGATGGCGGTGGCAAACCCGATATTGATTACGGTTTTTCAGACATTGGCGAGAGGACGTATCACTCGCTCGAAACCATAGCCATCATCGTGCTCGAAATGGTGCGCGGGTTGAGATGGAAGCCCTTTGAGGGGCCTGAGGAGACCATCAATTGCCCGGCAGGTATGACGTTCATCATTCCCGCTCACATGAGCTGCGCAATTGTGTGGCCCAAAAATACCGCGCATCTGACGGTGACGCTCGACACGTCGTTCTTCTCGGCGGAAGAATGCGAAGAAGCTACCCATAGCTGGACGCCAATTCATTTTTCCAACAGACAGTGCCTGCAACTGGCGCAGATCCTTTGGGGCGAGCTACAAGTATCACCTCATGTAAGCAGCACCTATATGGATGCGTTCCGCACGGTGCTGACAGGCGTGCTGGTGCGCAATGCGTCTATCGCCCGCGGTAGCAACAAACAACAGTTTGGGCTCAGCAATTATGCCTGCCGGCAGATTGAGAATTATCTCAGGGAAAATTATCGCCAGCAGGTATCTGTGCCGGACATGGCATCCCTGATCGGGATTTCAGCGGGCCATTTTGCAACCTGTTTTCGCGCAAGCTTCGGTCTCACACCACATCAATATCTGATGCGACTGCGGCTGGACGAAGCCGAGCGATGCCTGCGCGAGACCGATATATCCTTGAGTGAGCTTGCCGCCACGTTGGGTTTCTCCAGCCAGAGCCACATGACGACTGCGCTTCGGAAATATCGCCATCTGACGCCGGGAGAAGTCCGGCGGCGCAGTTACGCGCAGCGGCGGAAGAATCTGTCCTGAACCATCAACTGATACGCGGACTCGGATTGGCCCGGCTTCATGCCGGGCCATGTCGTTTCTATCGCGTTGGTTCTGTTGAGCGCTCAGGCCTGCAACGGCGCGAGATATCAGTTTCCCGTGCCACCATTGGCATTTGAGGACGCGTTGCGGCGCACCCATTTGCGCCAGATGTAGATTTCGCTGCGCCGGCGGATACGACGAACCCGGTGAGAATCGTGAGAAAGCACGATCAGGCCAAGCGGAAGCATCCAAAAACCCAGCACAGGAAGAAAACCCAGTGCACCACCGGCCACCAGAGTGCCGCCCAACATGCGGCGCATCATCACCGATTGGGGAATCGGGATTCGCCGACCAAGAATCAAAATGACCTTGCGGGGCGCTTTGGGGTTCGTTTCTTCGTTCACTGGACCAGGTCTCTCCACAGCTGCTGCATATTTTTTACGTCTGAATGTCCCAGAGAATATAGGGTTTCGTGAGGCAGATGCAAAAAGTTGGAAAAAATACGATTTTGCCCTTTGCAAACCCGAAATCCTTTTGCTATACGCCACATCGCTGACGCAACGAGCACCTGTTCCCCGGTAGCTCAGTGGTAGAGCAACCGGCTGTTAACCGGTTGGTCGCTGGTTCGAATCCGGCCCGGGGAGCCACTTCAATTGCTGAAGTTGCTTAATATCTCAATCACTTGCACAAAACTAGTCAAGCATTGCATTAGCAATGGACTGTGACTGAACGGCGTTTTACCCGTTTCAGTTCAGGCAAATTTCTCCATCTTTAAATCGTCACGTGCAGAGCGCGAATCACTTCGCCGCAGTGGCACATTGGGCCGCAGAACCGTCATTGAATGCTGATGGCTTCAGGCAGGCGCAGGAGAGCGTTCAGTCGATTTTTCCGCAATCCCCAGTCCAGAGATGAATCACGAGCCAGCGGGCTGCGCTGGAGCCGCAGGGTGCCGTTGTGCGGAGAAGAGCAGGTCCGGTTTGAGATCCCCCATCCCGACATAGGGATTTGCGTGGTTTGCCAATATCCAAAGACTGATCGTGGCTGTGAGCACGTAGAGGATCAGGGCACGCCGCCCGGCAAGCGGTCGGTCGGCATGGACCGAAGCAATCGTGATGGCTGTCAGCAGGGTCAGGAAAAGGACGAGATACCACTTGGATTCGTCGATCGACGCGCTCGCCACCGCCAATCGCTCATTACGGGCATCCTGAAGTTCGTCAAAATCATTGACGAGTTGCGAGACAATCGGACCGGGCAGGCCCGAAAGCGCAATCTTTTGGACCATGGCGCGAATCTCCAGAATCGCGTGATCCACTTCCAATGTCGAAGCCGTGTTGTTCCGTCGTCCCCATTCATCGTCGACCACGATGGTGCGATAGTTGAGCACCGCAGTCTTTAGTTCCTCATCGTTGAGAACCAAGGGGTTAGCTGTATCCAGCAATCGGTGGATGGCAGAGCGCTCCTTGCTCACCGAAAAATCGGCGCGAGAATTGAGCGACCATGCGTCGGCAGCGACAAAGCCAATGGAAAGCGCCCATGCGGTTGCAATCGTTCCGAGAAAGGCTGGTGCAGGTATGGAAAAAATATCGTGTTTGGCGTGCACATTGAGATATCGTAGCGCGCAATAGCCTATAGCGAATAGTATAAGAGCAAAAGCTATGAAAAACAAAAAGACGGCATAGGTGGGAAATTCTAGAAACGTCGCGAGCATTGTTTATGTCTCCACCTAACCCCTGAATAGTGGGGGGCAATAATAACTGCTCGTCCGGCTCTGGCAATCGAGAGCGCAAACAATAAACAGAAAGGTCGGCCCGTAAACAACGCCGACGCGGAACCTCCGGGGAGGGAGTTTTGATGATTTATCCTGTGCATGACAGTCATGGTAATCGCATCGGCACCATCATGCCTGAAGACAGCGAAAACCCCGAGGAACGCTGGATCGCCTACGCGCTGCACAATCAGCGAATGGCCTTCGGCAGCTGGCAGGCAGCACGGGACTGGATTGAAAGAAAAGCCGCAGATGAGGGCGCGCGATAAGCCACTTCCGAAAGATGTTCCGCGTGCTTCTTTTCGGTTAACCTAATTTAGCGGTTTCATGTGCATTTAAAACTGACATAGCTATACTTTTTTTGAAAAGGAACTGTCACGCTTGGGAGAATATTGATGCTACGGATTGCAGCTGTTGGTCTTGCTTCGCTTTTTCTTTGTCTGCCTGCGACGGCGGCCTCTAAAAAATGCGCCAATGCGCAAGATCAGGCCACGATGACCCAATGCGCTGGCGATGATTTTTCTGCTGCCGAAAAGAAGCTCGCCGGCAACTTCAGGGAAATCCAGAAGCGTCTTGCCGATGACGCAGATGGAAAGGCGCGGTTTGTCAAAGCCCAGCGCGCATGGATTGCATTCAGAGATGCCGAATGCGGTTTCAATGCGGGCAATTCTTCCGGTGGCAGCATCTATCCGATGCTTGTTGCCAGCTGCAAAACCGACCTGACCGAGCAGCGCAATAAGCAACTGCGGACTTATCTAAGCTGCGAAGAGGGTGATCTCAGTTGTCCGGTTCCGGCTAATTGATTCTTTGCTTCCGAATCGCAGCGCCATATTTCGGGCTGCAACGGGGCGCAAACTCCCGATCGGAAGAACAGGCGGAACTATAAACGATCATATGCCTGTCTTCCGAACCAAGGAGGATATGCCGTGAAAACGATGCTTCTAGCGATCGGATTGGTCGCGCTATCGACGGCTGGCGCGTTTGCAGCCGAACCTGCCAAGATGATGGATAGCCAGTCCGGCAAAATACTGACCACGCCGAAGGGCATGACGCTCTATACGTTTGACAAGGACGAAGGCGGTAAATCGTCCTGCGATGCCAAATGCCTGAAGATGTGGCCTGCATTTCATGCCGACAAAGGCGCAAAATCGGACGGCGACTTTTCTGTCGTCAAAGCCACGGACGGCAAGGATATGTGGGCTTACAAGGGAATGCCGCTTTATCGTTACCACGACGACATGAAGATGGGTGACGTTAAAGGCGACGGCAAGGGCGGCGTCTGGCACGTCGTCAAATGAAAGAGGGCGCTACGGCGCCCTTTTCGCTTCTAATCGTCATGAAATCATCCGCGTATGGTGACGGCGTAAAGCAAAGCCAGAAAATTGACGAGCATGAAGCCTGTTCCCATATAGGGCAAGGCCTTTGCAAAAAAGAACTGCAGCTTGGCCATAAATCATCTCCGCAATTGAACGATTGCGGCACTCTACGAGCCATTTCAATCCAGGATTCGGCAGCGAGGTTTCCAGCTGTTGCAATTTGTAACGTCAGATTGCCGACGAGGGATCAATTTCCGGTCGGCGCTGTCGCGCCGGAAACACCCTTGTCGGGAACCGGCGGTTTGTTACCGTCCGGATTGGTCACCATGGTCAAAGCCGCTAATGCCAGCAGAATGGGGGCGGCCAGCATGGCCACGCGCAAAACGAAGCAAGCCGCGTGCTTCACTCGTCTCCATGTCGGCGCTTGTCTCATGGCCTTATTGTTGCACAGCCTGTCCTTTCCAATGCGTTAACAGATCGTAATGTTCTAAAATTCCCCAATCACACTGGCCGCAGGCGTTCATTCGTAGGCCAAGAGAAAACACCAAGGATTTTTTACACAAAGGGCTCGAATCGCTTGACGAAGTGGGCAGGGATCAATATTGGAACTGCGCAGAGCCGAACCAATTGATTTGGAAACGCTCTCAGGAAGGCCTCGTGGCGGAGTGGTTACGCAGAGGACTGCAAATCCTTGCACCCCGGTTCGATTCCGGGCGAGGCCTCCATCTCTTTCTCAAAATCACTGTAAGCGGTTGATATCCAAGGTTTTATTTTCTTGGGTGTGGCAATCTATTCACACGGTGTTCTGCCGCACTTTGATCGGGTGTGGCAAACCATGCCGTCTTTTGGCTCTCAGCCTCCGCAATATGTTCGCCCCGGCTTAGTAACTGACTGAAATTTCAATACTGTGGAGGGCGTCTAGATGCCGAAATACGGCATGTGCCGTATATCATCGAGGCCAAATCTGGCGTTTTCTAAACGCCGGATTGTGCGTCAACGCCCGCATGATCTCATCGTATATCGGCGTCAGCTGGCGGGGCCAGCAAAGGAGGAACGATGAAGACCATAGCTTTGTTAGCCGTTGGTGCATTCATGATGGCAGGAACTGCATTTGCGACCGCGCCAACGAACGGAAACCTGGATACCCAGACGGTAAAGTCCGATAAATCTACCGGGGTCATTGTCGCGGGCGGCAAGAACAGGAGCGGATTTACGACCAGTTCGGGATCGGGTTTCAGCGGTGGACGGACCATTTTCGGCGGTTGAATGATTTGCCCCGTTTAGGCGGGGCAGACGCTCACATGTGCTCTCCCGCAAGAGAGTTCTGCCTTAATGCTTATGCCTGCAGATAGTGTATCAAAACGAAATCCGGCGTTCGCAGTACAAACGGCTCTTTGAACGGCCACGGCACCAATGTGTCAGGTGACGTCATCCTGGGCTATGATGCCGCCTTCGCCTTCGAGGATCGCTATGCGTTTGGCTTCGGAGGCGGTGAATTTCAAGCGAACGCCAACTCCGCGTTCATCTTCCGGGATAAAAACTGCGCCGAGATCTTCCAACGCGCTTTGTAGCTGATTGATCGTTTCAGCGGACGGCTTGTCGATCTTCCGCTCAAAATCTTCGATAACCGATGCATCCACCTTGGATAGTTTGGCGAGGTTATCGCGTGAAATCTCAACGAGCGCGCGGCCTGCTCGACACAATGGGCCTGTCAGCATTTTTAACCTCCATGTTTTAGCTGCGGGAATTGAACCGTGAGTCTAAAGCGGAAACAAGTCGGATAACGCGGTGAATTCCCGTCAGGCCGCCAATCACTCAGTCGTGGTCGTCATGATCGCGGTCGGATGGTGTCTGCGTGCGGGCGAGATTACCTTTTGAGAAAGTATAGCCGGTCTCAACTGCATTCAGCCCGAACTTGTTGCGCAGGCGATCAATCGCGGTTTCGGCGACAGCACGCTTTGTGGCCTGCGTATCGACCAGATCTGGCGGGTCAGCCCGGTCGCTTGAGGATAGCTCGCCGACACCGATTCCAAGCAGCCGGAATTTGGTGCCATCCAGCTCCTTTTCCAGAAGCTGCAATCCATGCCGGAAAATGCGGTCAGCCAGCTGGGTCGGGTCCGAAAGCTGGCGATTGCGGGTGCGTAGCTTGAAGTCCTGCGTCTTGAGCTTGAGGACGACAGTGCGCCCGGCAATTTCGCCTGCTTTGAGCCGTCGCGATACTTTTTCTGCAAGCGCACGCAAAACAGGAACCAGATCGGCCGCAGTGGAAAGATCGGTGCTGAAGGTCGTTTCCGCCGAAACGCTTTTCATATCATGTTCCGGCTCTACCCGTCGGCTGTCCTGCCCCCGCGACAGGCGATAGAGACGCTGGCCCATGGTGCCATAGGCCTTCATCAGCCCGCCTTCATCCATCGTCTGGAGCTGGCCTATGCTGCGGATGCCGTCGCTTTGCAGCTTGGCCGCAAATGCTTTGCCGACGCCCCAGATCATGCTCACCGGCTTATCGCGCAGAAAATCGAGCGCCTCGGCTTCTCCAATAACGGAAAACCCGCGCGGCTTTTCCAGATCGGAGGCCACCTTGGCGAGATATTTGCAATAGGACAGGCCGATGGATGCGCTGATTCCAATCTCGCTTTCCACGCGCTTGGAAAAGCGTGCGAGAACCACGGCGGGCGGCGCCTTGTGCAGCCGTTCTGTACCGCTGAGATCGAGAAACGCTTCGTCAATGGAAAGCGGCTCAACCAATGGGGTGAGATCACGCATCAGCTGGCGCACTTCGCGCCCCACGCGGGCATATTTCTCCATATTAGGCTTGATAACGACCGCCTCGGGACAGGCTTCCAGCGCCTTGAACATCGGCATCGCCGAACGCACACCATGAATACGGGCGAGGTAACACGCTGTCGAAACGACGCCGCGCTTGCCGCCGCCGATGATGAGCGGCTTGTCGCGCAATTCAGGATTATCGCGCTTTTCAACAGAAGCGTAGAAGGCGTCGCAATCGATATGCGCCAGCGTCAGCTTGTACAATTCCGGATGTCGCACCAGGCGCGGGCTGCCGCAGGAATAACACCGGCGCACCGAAGCACTCTTCTGTAGCGACAGGCAGTCGCGACATAAGCCTTGCTCCGAACTGTTTCCGGCGAAATTCTCAACCATCGTCCACATGCGCAGCTTCGTCGTCTGGCCCAGCTTCGACTCGATGAAGCCTGCTCAAACGAACATAAAAGGAACATGCTTTGTATATCACCAATCCCGCGCCACGCCACTGGCAGAGGCGCGCGCAACCGTCATGCTCTTGACATTGGCAGCGATATCACCAAGTTTAGTGTTATGAACAACCGTTTCGCCGCCATACTCCATCGGGTTCAACCGATCGCGGGATAAAGGCCCTCGAGTCCTGCCTAGCGCAGAAGGACTCCGGGGGATGGTTCGTCGCTTGCCTCAAGCGAATTCGACAAGCGCTTTCATGAAAACATCCCAATAATCCGCTTCGAGCCATCATGCTCGGAGATATTTATCTTTTATAACAGTGAGCTATCGCCATGAGCGTCAAGAATCGCAAGAAGCCCAATATTGTCGTCAGCGACGTCGATTACGAGCGCCTGATGGGGCTGGCCAACAGCGTCGCCGAGCAGCACGAGGAAATCGCCGACGAGCTGATGGCCGAACTTGACCGCGCCAAGGTCGTGCCTGCCAAGCGGCTGCCGCAAAATGTGGTGCATATGGGTTCGGTGGTCGAATTCCGTTCCAATGACGGACATGAGCGCCGCGTGACGCTGGTTTATCCGGGCGAGGCGGACATTGCACAGGGCAAGGTTTCGATTCTGACCCCGATTGGCACGGCATTGATCGGGCTTGCACCCGGCCAGTCGATTTCATGGACTGCACGCGACGGGCGGGCGCATGAGCTGAACGTTCTCAATGTGTCCGCGGCGGAAGAGGTCGTCACCGGGCCGAGCGCAGCCTGATTTCAGCGCAAAAACAGGGCGGTGTCGGTCGAATCAGTCGGCGCCGCTTTGCAAATGCTGGCCCGCACCGCCGGGCAAGAAAGACGCCGCTTTCTGGATGATAGCCGGGTCACGCCCGGTTTCTTCGCAAAAGCGCATCAGCGTTGGCTCGTGGCTTAAGAAAAACTGCAGCACACCGGCCAGAAAGCCCGGCTCACGCGCTGCCTGACGGATGGACGAGGCTTCGATGCCCGTCAGCGCCAGAAAGCGCGGGAGTAAATCCTTGTCCTGCGCAAGCCAGGCCAAAGCTTCAATGGCGAGACCCTGCGCTTCTGTTTCGTTCATAAGCGTTTTCATCGTCACCTCCATTTCAGCCGATCCATGCAGCCGCCACGCGGGCCTGCAATTGTTTTCATATAAGATGCAGGTCCTTGTAGCGACAACGGAATTATTTGCCTTTCGTCAATGAAATGAGGTTAAATCATAGAGTGGACCGAGGGGAATGTCGGTGCACACACTGTTTGGTGTCAGCCAATGCCAGTAGATGAATGAATAATCGGGCCGGGCAGTTGCCCCAGGGAAGTTTCGATGACGAAAAGCGTAATGATCGTCGAAGACAACGAATTGAATATGAAGTTGTTTCGCGATCTTATCGAAGCCAGCGGATACGAAACGATCCGGACACGAAACGGTCTAGAGGCGCTTGATCTCGCACGCGAACACCGGCCAGATCTCATTCTCATGGATATTCAGCTTCCGGAAGTCTCAGGTCTGGAAGTGACCAAGTGGCTGAAAGACGATGAAGAACTGCGCCATATTCCGGTGATCGCGGTCACGGCTTTCGCCATGAAAGGCGACGAGGAACGCATCCGGCAGGGCGGATGCGAGGCCTATATATCCAAGCCAATTTCTGTTCCAAGATTTATAGAAACGATAAAGTCTTATCTGGGCGACGCTTAGGCTCGACCAGGCGAGGGGGATCATGACTGCCAGAATTCTCGTCGTCGATGATGTGGCTTCCAATGTGAAGCTTCTGGAGGCAAGGCTGCTTGCTGAGTATTACGAAGTTGTCAGCGCTTATAACGGATCAGATGCTTTCGAAATCTGCTTAGGCGGGCAGATTGACGTTGTCCTGCTGGATGTTCTCATGCCGGGCATGGATGGCTTCGAAGTTTGCCGCAAGCTGAAGGACGACCCGCGCACCTCCAATATTCCTGTGGTCATGGTGACGTCGCTTGACCGCCCGGAAGACAAGATTCGTGGGTTGGAGGCGGGTGCAGATGATTTTCTCTCCAAGCCGGTCAATGATCTCCATCTGATGTCGCGCGTGAAAAGCCTCGCCCGCCTGAAGCTGGTCTCGGACGAACTGTTCCAGCGCAGCAACAGCGTGGCCGATGCCGAGGTGGAGGCGCTGCTTTCAGCCAAGGTTTCTGGTTCCGGTCCGAACTTGCAGGATGCCGCCCGCATCCTCGTTGTGGACGAGGATGAAACGGCGGCAGCACGGCTGCGCGTTATTTTGGGCGAAACCTATCGGGTCGATATCGCCACAGACGCCAATGCTGCTCTCATCAAGGCCATCGAGGCGGATTATGACAGCATCGTCGTTTCGGCGGCTTTCACCTATTACGACCCGCTGCGCCTCTGCTCCCAATTGCGCACCATCGAGCGTACCCGACTGGTGCCGATCATCCTGATTGTGCGGGAAGACGAAGGCGCGCTTGTTGTTCGCGCGCTGGAGCTTGGCGTTAACGATTATCTGATGCGCCCGCTGGAAAAGCTGGAACTTTTTGCGCGGCTGCGCACGCAGATCAAGCGCAAGTGCTACAATGATCTGCTGCGGCAGAGCCTGAACCGCTCGATCACCATGGCGGTAACGGACGATCTCACGGGGCTGCACAACCGCCGCTATCTCGATACGCATATGCCGGTGCTCTATAGCCGCGCCACGGGCCGGGAGCGCCCGCTGACGGTCATCATGATCGACTTCGACTATTTCAAGCGCGTCAACGACCAGTACGGGCATGATGCTGGCGACGATGTCCTGCGCGAATTCGCATCGCGCCTGCGCAAGAATATCCGCGGTATGGACCTGATGTGTCGCTATGGTGGCGAGGAGTTCATCGTCGTGCTGCCGGATACGGATTTGCAGGCTGGTGCAGCCGTTGCAGAGCGTATCCGCACCTCTGTGGAGGCAGTGCCTTTCTCGGTCGCTAGCGGGCGCCACAAGGTCAATATGACGATCAGTGTCGGTCTGGCTGGCTTGCGCCTGATCGGCGACAGCGTGGAAGCGCTGTTCGACAGAACTGATGCTGCGCTTTATCTTGCCAAGAAGAATGGTCGGAATCGCGTTGTCGCTTCGGCTGCCTGAATGTTTTGATAAACAGCAGATCAAAAACAAAAAGCCGTCTCGTGAGAGACGGCTTTTTTGATTCCGGTCACCGCATGGGCAACGCGGGAAACGAATTACTTGATCTTCGTTTCCTTGAACTCGACGTGCTTGCGCGCAATCGGGTCGTACTTGGTCTTTGTCATCTTTTCCGTCATCGTGCGGCTGTTCTTCTTCGTAACGTAGAAGAAGCCGGTGTCAGCGGTCGACAAAAGCTTGATCTTGATCGTCGTAGCCTTGGCCATATCGAAATACCTGCTCTTTAACTTTGCCGGAGCATCACCTTTTCGGAAACCGGACCCGCTTATCGGGCTCCCATTCTCCGGGGTCATACTCTATGGATGGTAACCGCCAGCGATTCCGGCAATTCACCCGGCAGCGGAAATTCGCCGCATAACTACGGATTGGGGCCGAAAAGTCAAGTCCGCTTCTTTCTGAAAAGCAGTCTTCCTGCTGCAAAGATCGCATATGCGGCAAAAAATACCCCAAGCGTCCACGAAAAACCTGCCGGGCCGAAAGCATCCATGCCGACACCCACGGCCTGCGGGCCTGCCAGCATGCCAATTGCATAGCAGAACACGAAGGCGGCATTGGCCGACGCCAGTTCGCGGCCTGTGAGTTCGGAACCAAGATGCGCAAGACCGACCGTGTAGAGACCAGCCACCACGCCACCCCACAGGAACAGCACGCCCGCCATCAGATACCAGTGTTGCATCAGATAGGGCAGCGCGATCATGCCGATGAGGCCTGTGACTGCGCAGAACAGCAGAAGCTTGCGGCGGTCGGGAATCTTGTCGCTGATGATGCCAAGCGGAATTTGCAGCAGCACATTGCCGAGACCGATCATCGTCAGCAACAACGCAGCATCCGCTTCCGGATAGCCAATGCGCGCGCCAAAGACCGGGAAAAGCGCGAAGCCGCCTGTTTCCACGGCACCAAAGACGAAGACCGCCATGGTCGCGGTTGGCACGGCGAAGATAAACGGCAGGAAGGGAACATGTTCACCTTCCTCGAAATCCGGGCTGTCGCGCCAGGCAATTGTCACCGGGATGAGCGCAATCATGATGATTGCGAATCCAACGAAGAATGGTAGGCCACCGGCGCTGCCGATCTTTGAGAAAAGCCATGGTCCGAGCGCGAAACCGAGCGAGAGCGACGTGGAATAGATCCCAAGCACCAGTCCGCGTTTTTCAGGTGGTGCTGATGCATTGATCCAATATTCTGACAGGACGAACAGCACCGTCAGCGCGAAATGCAGCACGATGCGCAACGCGAACCATGCCCAGAGCGGCTGGAAAAAATGAAAGCCGAGGAAGGCAATACCGCCGATGACGAGCATCAGAAAGATGGCTCTGACCACGCCGAGCTTCGCCGCAATCGGAGCGGCGAGGGGGGCGGCGGCAATCGAGGCAAGCCCGGCAACAGCGGTATTGGCGCCGATAAGGCTTGCCGAATGACCGCGGGCTTCCAGCAGCACGCTCAAAAGCGGAATGCCCAGCCCGATAGCTGCACCCACTGCGCTGATGGTCGCAATGGCCGCAGCAAGCGAACGCCAGTGCATCTGGCCTTCCTGCGGAAGAGCGCCGTTCACGCCTTCCGTGCTTGTTTTGGCAGAAGCACGGTCGGTTGCTGGAATTTCTGTATTCATCAGGTCAGATCACTTCACGGACAAAGCGGCCGTGCCGCACACGGTATTGCACCACCGGAAGGGCCGCAGGCAAATCAAGGCGTGTTTCAGCCAGTAGATTTTGTGCTTCCTCCAGGATGATCTGGGTAATGCGAGCGAGATCGAGTTTGCCCACATCATCGATCGATACCCAGTCGAGATTTTCCAGTTCACCGCTTGGTGCGAGCTTTTGCTTGCCGAATTCCGGCAGGCTGTCGCAAAATGCGATGAAGAAGCGTGTATCGAATCGACGGACATGTTCCGGCGGGGTCACGGCACGCGCAAAATAGCGCAGGCTGGACAAAGCGGGCAGGGCGCCCTGGCCGAGAAAGGCCCGCCAGTCCTGATGATTGGCCGCGGGGCCAAACGGCGGTTCAGCCGAAGAATCGCTGTTGACCGGATGCGCCACACGGAGACCGGTTTCCTCGAATGTTTCGCGGATGGCGCAGAGGCCAAGCGCGCGGGCGCGACGCATCGAGGGGCGGGAACCCATGCCATTCAGAAGTTTCAATGTGTCGTCGTGGCTGAGTTCGCTCGAAGCTGAAATCGCGCCGTCAATTGAATCGGCACGGCCGCCAGGAAACACGAATTTTCCCGGCATGAAGGCAAGGCTGTGATGGCGCTTGCCCATCAGCACGCAAGGCTTGCCGGATGAACGGTCGATCAGAAGCAGCGAGGCTGCGTCGCGCGGGCGCAGCACCTTCTTCTTCTGTTCAGCCAAGGGCGTGGAAACTGTCACGGTCATGATAGCCGGATCAGGTCACGTCGCCGTAGTCGCCTTCGCCCTTGCCCCCGAAACCATGCATGTAAAGCGCCCATTGCAGGCCGATGGTTGCCCCTTTGAGCGGCTGGAGCAGCATGAGCGACAAAATGACCGTCAGCGGCCCCCAGATCGCCATATGTGCCCACAGCGACAGGTTGGTCGTGGCTTCCACGCCCATGAAAGCGCCGACCACGATGTGACCGACAACCAGAATCGTCAAATAGGCCGGAAGGTCATCAGCACGCTGTTCGGTATAATCCTCGTTACAGACGGAACATTTGGCGACCGGCTTGACGAAAGCGCGGAAAAGCTTGCCTTCGCCGCAATGCGGACAGCGGCAGCGGAAACCGCGCCACATGGCCTCGCCAAGCGGGCGCTTGGGATGGGCTTTTCTGCTGGTTTCGCCACCGAAAACCTGAATGTTCTGCGCGGAATTGGCCTCAAGCGTGCTCATTACCGACCTCTCTTCTTGTGACGCGGGATGCCCGAAGGCTTGCCCTTTCGTCCGCGCATCGTCCGGGTTGCCTTGTGATGCGAGCGCGTCGACATCGGCAGGGGATGCGGTTCCGATACCATCTCAAAACGAAGCGCGCCCGCAACGGGGAGCGCCTCAACCAGCCTGACCGTGACAGTATCACCGAGGCGGAAGCCTTTTCCGCTTCTTTCTCCGGCAATCGCATGGTTGGCTTCGTCATATAAATAGTATTCATGACCCAAAGTTGAAATGGGCACCAGTCCATCCGCGCCATATGTCGCAAGGTTCACGAAAAGACCGGCCCGGGTAACACCCGTCACGCGACCTTCATACTCGTCACCGAGATGTGAAGCGAGGAAATGCGCGATCAAACGATCCACGGTTTCACGCTCTGCCAGCATGGCGCGGCGCTCGGTTGAGGAAATCAGCGCGGAGATTTCCTCAAGGCGCGCTTCCTCATCGGTCGTTATTCCGTCCTTGCCAAGCCTCAGCGCCTTGATCAGCGCGCGATGCACGATCAGATCGGCATAACGGCGGATTGGTGAGGTGAAATGCGCATAGCGGCGCAGATGCAGCCCGAAATGCCCGATATTGTCAGGGCTGTATATGGCTTGGCTCTGCGTGCGCAGCACGACCTGATTGACCAGTTCCTGATGATCGGTGTCCTCGACAGCCACCAGAATACGGTTGAACTGCGATGGTTGCAGCGGCCCGCCCTTGGCGAGATTGAGGTCGAGCGTGCGCAGAAATTCGCGCAGGCTTTCCTGCTTGGCAAGCGCCGGCTCGTCGTGGATGCGGAAGATCAATGGCTGACGATGATCTTCCAGTGTTTCAGCTGCCGCGACATTGGCCTGAATCATGAACTCTTCGATGAGTTTGTGCGCATCGAGACGTTCCGGCACGATCACCTTGTCCACCTTGCCATCCGGCGTCAGCAGGATTTTCTTTTCAGGGAGATCGAGTTCCAGCGGCTCGCGGGCGTCCCGCCCGCGCTTCAACACCGCATAAGCTGCCCAAAGCGGCTTCAGCACACTATCGAGGATCGGTGCCGTCTTGTCATCTGTCGCGCCGTCAATGGCGGCTTGAGCCTGACCATAGGCAAGCTTGGCGGCAGAGCGCATCATGATGCGGTGAAACTTGTGCGATTTCTTTCTGCCGTCAGCGGCAAAGACCATCCGCACAGCCAAGGCCGGGCGGTCTTCCAGCTCGCGCAGCGAACAGAGATTGTTCGATATGCGCTCTGGCAGCATCGGCACAACCCGGTCCGGGAAATAGACGGAATTGCCGCGCTTCAAAGCTTCCCGGTCCAGCGCCGAACCGGGGCGTATATAGGCCGCCACATCGGCAATCGCCACGATAACGATCTGGCCACCGGGGTTTTCCGGGTCGGTATCCGGCTCCGCATAGACGGCGTCGTCATGGTCCTTGGCGTCGGCCGGGTCGATGGTGAGAAGCGGAACCGCGCGCCAGTCTTCGCGGCCATCGAGCGTCGCGGGCTTGGCATCTTCGGATTCGCGGATCACTTCATCCGGGAACACATGCGGAATTTCATGTTCGTGGATGGCGATCATCGACAGCGCCTTTTCGCTATCGATAGAACCAACCACCTGTCGGACCTTGCCACGCGGCAGCCCCTGACGGCGCGACGAGATCAGTTCGACTTCCACCAAATCGCCGCTTTCGGCATTTTCCAGTTGGGCAGGGTCAAGCTGCACTTCCGCCTGCTTGCGATCCACAGGCTCCAGCCGCCACTCGCCATTGCCAAGCTTGCGTACAACGCCCAGCACCGCATCGGTGCGGTGTTCGAGCCGCTTCATCACGCGCGCGGTATAGTCCGGTCCGTCGCGGTCCTCATTGCGGAAAATCTTCGCGAGAACGCGGTCACCGACACCGACCGCCGGACCGCCTTCGGACGCCTTGTTAAGCCGCGTGCGGCGCACCAGCACCACGGGCGGCTTGCCATAGGCGGCCTCGTCCCATTCGGCTGGACGGGCCAGCAACCCGCCATCCTCGTCGCGTCCCGTGACATCCAGTACGGTGACGCTTGGCAATGAGCCGGGACGTGAAAGCTTGCGTGCACGCTTTTCGACAAGACCGTCATCGGCCAGTTCGCGCAACAGGTCTTTCAGATAGACCCGTGCATCGCCCTTGATATTGAACGCCTTGGCAAGTTCACGCTTTCCAGCGCGATCAGGATTTTCCTCAATATATTTGAGGACTTCCTCACGCGTCGGCAGAAAGGCATGCGGATCACCCGCATGCGCCTCTGATTTCGCCTGTGCTGCACGCCGTTCGGTCCGTGCGGATCGACCGGAATCGGGTTTGGGAAAACGACGTGCCAATTGTTACTCCTCTGCCGCTGCGGCCTTCTTAGCCTTCGGAGCGGCTTTTGCCTTTGCGGGCGCTTTCCTTGCTGTCGGCTTTTTGGCTGCGGCTTTCTTTTCCGTACTGGCGGCAGATTTGCGGGCAGGGGCTTTCTTGCCCTTGGTCGAGCCAGCCTTTTCGGTGATCAGCGCCAGCGCTTCTTCCAGCGTGACACTTGCCGGGTCCTTGCCCTTTGGCAAAGTCGCATTGACCTTGCCCCAGTTCACATAAGGACCATAGCGTCCGTCGCGCACCGTGATCGACCCGCCATCCGGGTGGTCGCCAAGCGTTGCCAGCGCCGCAGGTGTCGAACGCCCGCGACCGCCCTTCGACTGCTTGTCTGCCAGCACCGAAACGGCGCGGTTGAGACCGACCGAGAACACTTCTTCGGCATTTTCCAGATTGGCGAATGTGCCGTCATGGCTGACATAAGGCCCATAACGCCCGATGCCCGCTGAAATCATCTTGCCGGTTTCCGGATGCTGGCCCACATCGCGCGGTAGCGACAGCAGGGCCACAGCCTTTTCATGGTCGACCGTATCCAGCGTCCAGCCTTTCGGCAGGCTGGCGCGCTTGGCTTCCTTGCCTTCGCCGCGCTGGATATAGGGACCGAAACGGCCAGTCCGCGCAGTGATTTCCTCACCCGTAAACGGATCCTTGCCGAGTGACTTCGGCTCATCAGCTGCTGCTGCCTCGCCATTGGCTTCGCCGCCGAGCTGACGGGTAAATTTGCACTCGGGATAGTTGGAGCAGCCGACAAACGCGCCATACTTGCCAAGTTTCAGTGACAGCACGCCGGTGCCGCAGGTCGGGCACGAACGCGGATCGCTGCCGTCTTCGCGAGCGGGGAAAGCCAGCGGCGCCAGTTCCTCGTTCAGCGCATCAAGAACATTGGTAACGCGCAGTTCCTTGATGTCATCGACCGAGCCGGAGAAATCGCGCCAGAAATCACGCAGCACGTCTTTCCAGGAAAGCTTGCCATCGGAAATGAGATCGAGCTTCTCTTCAAGGCTCGCCGTGAAATCATATTCGACATAGCGGTCGAAGAAGCTTTCAAGGAAAGCCGTGACCAGACGGCCCTTCGGTTCCGGGATCAGCTTGCGCTTGTCCATGCTGATATATTCGCGGTCGCGCAGCGTGGCGAGCGTGGCGGCATAGGTCGAAGGACGACCGATGCCCAGCTCTTCCATCTTCTTGATCAGCGAGGCTTCCGAATAGCGCGGCGGCGGTTCGGTCGAATGCTGGGTGGCATCGATCTTTTCGCGCGCCAGCGCTTCGCCACTACGAATCTCCGGCAGCTTTGCGCTGTCCTCGTCGTCGTCCTCTTCCTCGCGATGATCCATATAGGCTGCAAGGAAGCCGTCAAACTTTGTCACCGAGCCATTGGCGCGCAGCATGGCCGAGCGCGAACCATTGACGGCTTCAATGTCGGCCGTGGTGCGCTCGATATCGGCGGCCTGCATCTGGCTGGCGATAGCGCGCTTCCAGATCAGCTCATAAAGCCGCGCCTGATCTTCATCGAGATAACGGCGCACTTCCTTCGGATGACGCGAAA
Source organism: Brucella sp. NBRC 113783 (assembly GCF_040372265.1). Classification (NCBI taxonomy): domain Bacteria; kingdom Pseudomonadati; phylum Pseudomonadota; class Alphaproteobacteria; order Hyphomicrobiales; family Brucellaceae; genus Brucella; species Brucella sp. NBRC 113783. Next base: position 300,307 of record NZ_BAABRX010000005.1, read on the forward strand.
AATCGGTCGGACGAATGGCTTCGTGCGCTTCCTGCGCGTTCTTGGCCTTGCTGGAATAATAGCGCGGCTTTTCGGGCACATATTTCGCGCCGAACGTCTCGCCAATGGCCTGACGTGCGGCAGTGATCGCTTCCGGCGCCATCTGCACGCCGTCGGTACGCATATAGGTGATGAGACCGGCGGTCTCGCCACCGATATCCACGCCTTCATAAAGGCGCTGCGCCACCTGCATGGTACGCGACGCCGAGAAACCGAGCTGGCCGGAAGCGGCCTGCTGCAAGGTCGAAGTGGTGAAAGGTGGTCCGGGATTGCGCTTGGTCGGCTTGGCTTCGACCGAAATAGCCTTAAAGCTTGCGCCTTCCAGCATGGTGCGGATGCCGGTTGCCTGTTCACCATTCTTGATGTCGAGCTTGCCGAGCTTTTTGCCGTCCACGGCGGTCAGCCGCGCTGTGAAGCTGTCACTGCGCGGCGTCTTCAAAAGAGCGGCAATGTTCCAGTATTCTTCGCGAATGAAACGCTCGATTTCCGACTCGCGGTCGGCGACGAGGCGCAGGGCGACGGACTGCACGCGGCCAGCCGAACGTGCGCCCGGCAGTTTACGCCACAGAACCGGCGACAGCGTGAAACCGAAGAGATAGTCGAGCGCACGGCGCGCAAGATAGGCATCGACCAGCGGCTCGTCGATATCGCGCGGATTGGCGATGGCGTCGAGAACGGCCTTCTTGGTAATGGCGTTGAACGCGACGCGCTTGACCGTCTTGCCCTTCAGCGCCTTTTTCTGATTGAGCACTTCCAGCACGTGCCAGGAAATGGCTTCACCTTCGCGATCCGGATCGGTTGCGAGAATGAGGCCATCGCTGTCTTTCAGCGCCTTGACGATATCTGACAGTCGCTTGGAGGAATTGCCGTCCACTTCCCACGACATGGCAAAATCTTCGTCCGGACGCACCGAACCATCCTTGGCTGGCAAGTCTCGCACGTGACCAAACGATGCCAGAACCTTATAGTTCGAGCCCAGATACTTATTGATAGTTTTCGCCTTGGCAGGCGATTCGACAACAACGACGTTCATTTAAAACAGCCCAGATTCGCGCCCCGCAGAGGCGTTTTGCCTCCCAACCGCGTCATATTTGTTGCCTTCCACATGAACAGAGGGCGGCGTTTGGTCAAGAGTGCGAGACAAAAAATCGCGAAATACAACTATAAATAGTGATTGCTAGATATGTAACTTTTGGTAGATTTGGAGCCAAATATGGTCGGAGCGTTCATAATTGCATAGTGATTTTCTAATAAAGCTACTTGCTTATTTGTTGGGGGCAGCATGAAGCAACGTCGTGAAGATAATCCTGAGACCCTCGTATATATAGAACAGATGCTGGGCGAACTTGGGAAACTGGCAAAGAAGACAGACAATCCCTTATTGGCTTACATGATTCAAATGGCTTCGGAAGAGGCGAAGGATCTGATTGAGGGGAAGCGAAATCATTAAAGGAACGGGCGGGGCACAGATTACCCCTCGGGGAGGAGGGCGATCTGATTACCGGGATAGCGCACAAGGCGACCGGCCAGATCGAATTCCAGCAGAATAAGCTGGACCTGACTGGCACCAATGCCGGTATGGCGGACAAGACTATCGATATCGACCGGGCTCGGACCAAGGACATCCATAATGCGGTAACGTTCCTCATCCGTCATGAGCGCGGGCAGTTCATCCAGCGGTTCTTCCAGTTGATGGTTACCGTCAGCCTGTGGAACTTCAGCGCTAAAAAGGTCTTGCGGTCGCAAGATCGGATTGAGTGCCTCGATCACATCTTCCACGCCGGTGACCAGTGTTGCGCCTTGTTTCAGGAGCGCGTTGGTGCCACGGGCGCGTGGGTCCAGCGGTGAGCCGGGCACGGCAAAAACCGTGCGGCCCATTTCGCCCGCCATCCGCGCGCTGATCAGCGAACCGGAGCGTTCCGCCGCTTCCACAACGATCAGGCCGAGCGAAAGCCCGGCAATGATGCGGTTACGGCGCGGAAAATCGCGGGATCGCGGTTCTGCGCCCATCGGCATTTCGGTGATCAAAGCGCCGTCATGTTCGGGGATTGCGCGGTATAGCGGCAGGTTTTCAGGCGGGTAGGGGCGATCCAGCCCTCCGGCCAGCACGGCGACCGTGCCGCTTGCCAAGCTGGCCTTGTGTGCGGCGGCATCAATGCCACGCGCGAGCCCGGAAATCACGGCAAAGCCCGCATCGCCGAGATCACGCGCCAGTTTCTCCGTGAAGCGCGCACCCACAACAGAAGCATTGCGCGAGCCGACGATGGCAACGGGTGGCTTGCGGAACACGTTCTCACCGCCCTTGATGATCACCAAAGGCGGCGGCGCTTCGCAGTTCTTCAGTTGCGCGGGATAATCCGGTTCGCCCATGCCGACGAGGCGAGCGCCATGGCGCTCAATTGCCTCCAGCTCACGCTCGGCATCTTCCATCGGCGTAATGCGAAGTGGTCTGGTGCTGCCGCCCCGGATATTGAGATCGGGTAGCCGCTCCAACGCATTGGCGGCGGAACCGCAAAAAAGGATAAGGTCGCGAAAGGTAACCGCACCGATATTGTCGGTGCGAATAAGGCGCAGCCAGTTCAATCTCTGGCGATCTGAGAGGCGAATTCCGGCTTTTGAATTCGCGCCCTCCATCACCCCTTGGCTCCGATCCGGCTTTCTGTGCCGTTCAGAAGCCGCTTAATATTGGCGTGGTGCTTGAAGAAGATGATCACTGTCAGCACTGCAAACAGGCCCGCAATCGCGTGGTCGCCTTTGAAATAAAGGCCAATCGGCACGATGACACTGGCCAGAAGCGCGGATAGCGACGAATAACGCGTGACAATTGCGGTTACGATCCAGACAGCGGCGAAGATCAAGGCGCCGGGCCATGCCAGGCCGATCAGAATGCCGAGATAGGTGGCAACGCCTTTGCCGCCCTTGAAGCCGATCCATACCGGAAAGAGATGGCCGATAAAGGCACCAAAGCCCGCAGCAATCGCGGCACCTTCGCCATAGCGCCATGCGACCAGCACCGCAAAGGTGCCCTTCAGCGCATCGAGAATGAGCGTCGCAGCGGCGAGCTTCTTGTTGCCGGTGCGCAGCACATTGGTTGCGCCGATATTGCCCGAGCCGATGGACCGCACATCGCCCAAGCCCGCCAGTCGGGTCAGGATCAGCCCGAAGGGGATGGAACCGAGGAGATAGCCGAAAATAAGTGTCGCGATGTGCACGAGATTAAAGAAACCGGTTTCGGCCATATAGATTCCCTCTGGCTTTTATTGTTATCCAAGGTCCCGAAAAGAGTTCTCCTGTCGGGACTATGGATTCTTATGCCGAATAAACGGTCTTGCCGGCGACTATAGTGCGGACAACGCGACCCTGAAAGCGGGCGCTTTCAAAACAGCTGTTCTTCGAAAGCGAATGCAGCTCTTCCTCCCGCACAATCCACGGCTCGTCGAGATCGACAATGGCAAGGTCTGCCGACGCGCCGGGCTTCAGCGTACCGGCATCGAGGCCGAAAATCTTCGCCGGGGCGGTAGACAGCACTTCAACCAGACGCAACAGCGGGATGCTGTCATTGTGATAAAGACGAAGGGCTGCGCCCAGAAGCGTTTCCAGGCCGATGGCTCCGGCTTCTGCATCCGCAAAGGGCAGGCGCTTGGTGTCGACGTCCTGCGGATCATGCGCGGAGACCACAATATCGATCGTGCCGTTCTTGACCGCCTCGACCATGGCAAGCCGGTCCTGTTCACTGCGCAGCGGCGGCGACAGGCGGAAGAAGGTGCGGAACTCGCCAATGTCGTTCTCATTGAGCGACAAGTGGTTGATCGACACACCTGCCGTCACCTTGGCGCCAAGGTCCTTGGCACGGCACATGGCTTCTGCCGACATGGCGCAGGAAAGCTGTGCCGCGTGATAATTGCTGTTGGTCAGCGCGGCGAGGCGCAGATCGCGCTCCAGCGGGATGACCTCGGCTTCACGCGGGCTCCCGGACAAGCCGAGCCAGCTTGCGAACAGGCCTTCATTCATCACGCCGTTGGCACCGAGATAGGGGTCACGGGTTTCGCAGGCGATGACCGCGTTGAAATCGCGGGCATAGGTCAGTGCGCGGCGCATCAGCTGCGTATTGGCTATTGTCTGACGGCCTTCGGTGAAGGCGACCGCACCGGCATCGCGCAACAGACCAATCTCAGTCATTTCTTCGCCATGCAGCCCTTTGGTGATAGCAGCCGCCGGGTGCACATTGACGATGGCCGTATCCCGCGCGGTGCGCTTGACGAATTCGACCAGCGCCACATCATCAATGACCGGATCGGTATCCGGCATCATGATGATAGAAGTCACACCACCCGCGGCAGCAGCGCGGCTGGCTGAAGCGATGGTTTCGCGGTGTTCTGCGCCTGGCTCGCCGATAAACACCCGCGAATCGACCAGACCGGGCAGAACTGCCTTACCGTCCAGATCGATGATTTCCGCACCTTCCGGTGCGCCCTGATTACGGGCATCCGCTCCGGCGGCAACGATCTTGCCGTCGCGGATCAGCACACTGCCGGTTTCATCGAGACCGCGTGACGGATCGACGATGCGCGCATTTTCAAACAGAACGGCGCTCATGCTGCTTCTCCGTTGCTTGGATTTCGGCGCGGATCGAGTAGGGCTTCCATCACGGCCATGCGCACCGCAACGCCCATTTCCACCTGCTGCTGGATGACGCTCTGCGGGCCATCGGCGACATCCGAGGCGATTTCGACGCCACGGTTCATCGGACCGGGATGCATGACGAGCGCGTCAGGCTTGGCGTGTTTCAGTTTTTCCTTATCGAGGCCGTAGAAGCGGAAATATTCACGCACCGACGGCACGAAGGCACCTGCCATGCGCTCGCGTTGCAAGCGCAACATCATGACCACATCGGCGTCTTTCAGACCTTCCTCCATCGAGTTGAAGACTTCGACACTCATATCCGCCATGCCGGAAGGCAGAAGCGTGGATGGCGCGACGACACGCACGCGCGCACCGAGGGCGTTGAGAAGCAGAATGTTGGAGCGCGCCACACGTGAGTGGAGCACATCGCCGCAAATGGCGACAATCAGGTTTTCGATCTGGCCTTTGGCGCGACGGATCGTCAGCGCATCGAGCAGGGCCTGTGTGGGATGTTCATGCGCGCCGTCGCCCGCATTGACGACCGAGCAGCCGACCTTTTGCGCGAGCAGGGCGGCAGCTCCGGCGGACGCATGGCGTATGACCAGAATATCCGGTTGCATCGCGTTCAGTGTCATCGCCGTATCGATGAGCGTTTCGCCCTTCTTGACCGACGAATTGCCGACCGACATGTTCATCACGTCGGCACCGAGCCGTTTACCGGCCAGTTCGAACGACGATTGCGTTCGCGTCGATGCTTCGAAGAAAAGATTGATTTGCGTGCGACCGCGCAGCACGGACTTTTTCTTCTCTGGCTGCCGGGATACGGCGATTTCCTGATCGGCAAGATCAAGGAGGCAGAGAATGTCCAGGGGCGATAGCCCCTTGATACCAAGCAGGTGGCGGTGAGGGAAAAGCGGAGAGACCGGTTCTTTTATCATGGCAAGTCACCCGTATAGGACCATAGCACTAAGCCCGCAACCGTCCTTATAACGGCATCTGCCGATTCCCCAAGAAAAACCTGTGTCGTTTGAGCGACAAATTCGGGAATGGATGGCAAATTTTTAGCAAATGCGGTGCAAGACGGTTAAGTTGAACAAAACGAACAGCACGGAATGAGCCTTTGAAAACGCACGAAGTCACCAACCAGACGCCGCCCATGACAGGCACCAATGCATATCTGGGCGATCCGCTTCTGATGCAGATTGCGGCTCGTTTTCCAAAAGAGCTCCACAATGAGCTGGAACAGACAGGGCGTTTCGTGCTGTCGGCGGAAGCGCAGGATCTGGCGCGACTGGCTAATACGGAACTGCCAAAGCTGCGCACCCATGACCGGCAGGGCAACCGTATCGATCTGGTCGAATATCACCCGGCCTATCACGCACTCATGCGCCGCTCCATCGCCCAGGGCCTGCATTGCTCGATCTGGGAAGACAATCCGGCTGAAACCGGTCGCCGTCATCAGGCGCGCGCCGCACGCTTTTATCTGACCGCACAGCTTGAGGCCGGGCACCTTTGCCCACTCACCATGACAAGCGCCTCGCTTGCGGCATTGATGGGCGCGCCGGACATCTACAAAGAGTGGTCTCCGGCGGTCCTGTCGCGCAAATACGACTTTTCTCAAAAGCCCGCGCTCGGCAAAAACGGCGTCACGCTCGGCATGGGCATGACGGAAAAGCAGGGCGGCACGGATGTGCGCACCAACACGACCCGCGCGACAGTCAATGAGGACGGCACCTATACGATCACCGGGCATAAATGGTTCATGTCTGCGCCGATGTCGGATGCGTTTTTGGTTCTGGCGCAGGTCGATGAGCAGCTTTCCTGCTTTCTGGTTCCGCGCCTCACTTCGGAAGGTAAAGGCAACGGCTTTGCCTTCCAGCGTCTCAAGGACAAGCTCGGCAACAAGTCCAACGCCTCTTCGGAAGTCGAGTTCGACGGCGCGATCGGCCAGCTGATCGGCAATCCGGGCGAGGGCGTGAAAACCATCATGGACATGGTAACGCTGACACGGCTTGATTGTGCCGTCGCATCGGCAGGCCTGATGCGCTCCGGTCTGGCCGAGGCCGTGCACCACTGCCGTCACCGCGAGGTCTTCGGTAAGTCTCTGATCGAGCAGCCTTTGATGAGCCGTGTTCTGGCCGATATGGCGCTGGATGTTGCTGGTGCGACAGCGCTTTCCATGCGCCTTGCCCGCGCCTTTGACATGGCGGCTGGTGATCGCGCCGAAGCTGCCTTCGCCCGCTGCATGACGCCGGTGGTGAAATATTGGGTGTGCAAGATTGCGCCTGCCTTGCTTTACGAAGCCATGGAGTGTCTTGGCGGCAACGGCTATATCGAAGACGGCAATCTAGCCCGCGCCTATCGCGAAGCGCCGGTCAACGCCATATGGGAAGGTTCTGGCAATGTCATGGCGCTGGACGTGGCGCGGGTGCTTTCGCGTGCGCCCGGTCTGTTTGACGAAGTGCTGGAATGGATCGGCGGACAACTTGGCCAGCGCGGGCAGGGCACCATCGACGTTCTGCGCGCTGCTTTGCAACTGACGGAAAGCGATCAGGGGGTTGCCCGTCTTCTGACGGAACAGCTTGCCTATGCGGCTGCGGCGGCGGAATTGCGCCAGCTCGGCGCTGACGACATTGCCGATGCCTTCATCGAAACCCGGCTCGGCGGCCAGTGGCGCAGCACCTATGGCATGCTCGATGCGCGCCATGATGCGATGCGCATTCTCGACCAGCTTTATCCGGCGTCGTAATCGTCATCGGCTTCCGACCGCCTGATCAGATGCAGGCGGTCGAGCGCGCCTTGCAGGATGAAGGCAGCAGCAGCCGAATCGATGCGTTCGGCGCGCTTGCCGCGTGATACATCCATGCCGATCAGCGCGCGTTCAGCGGCAACGGTGGACAGCCGTTCATCCCAGAACACGAAGGGCAGATCGGTCAGCGGCTGCATGGTGCGCACGAAAGCGCGGGTTGCCTGAACACGGGGACCGGAAGTGCCGTCCATATTCATAGGCAAGCCGATCACGATCACGCCGACCCTATCCGCCTCCAGCGCCTTCAAAAGCGTTTGCGCATCGAGCGTGAATTTCACGCGTTTGATGACTGGACGCGGATTGGCAAAGGAGAAACCGAGGTCCGAAACGGCGACGCCTATGGTTTTGGTGCCAAGGTCCAATCCGGCAATCGTCTGACCGGGCTTCAGCAGCGCCGGGATTTCCTCGATTTCAACGATAGCCATAAGTCCTCATCGGAATTTGAAGTGGTCTTCATATTGCTTTCAACTTTATGGGCGTCATATCTGTTCTCAACCCGGAAATCGAGATCGAAGGAGAATCTTCATGAAACTGACCTGGCTTGGCCATGCCGCCTTCCGCATTGAAACCGCAAAGGCGGTCATCCTCATCGATCCGTTCCTGAACGGTAATCCCGGGGCGAAAGGCATCGACTTCAAGGAAGCGACCAAAGGCGTCACCCATATTGCACTGACCCACGGCCACGGCGATCACATCGGCGACACGGTTGCCATTGCCAAGGAGCATGGCGCGACGGTTATCGCCAATGCCGATCTGGCAAGCTGGCTCGGCACACAGGGCGTTGAAAAGCTCGAGATGGGCAACACCGGCGGCACGCAGTCGCATGACGGCTTCACCGTCACCTTTGTCAATGCGCTGCATTCCTCGGCTTTTCTGACGGAAAACGGCGTCTCACAGGCGCTCGGCAACCCGAACGGTCTGGTGTTCCACTTTGAAGAAGACCCAACGCTTTATCACATGGGCGATACGGATATTTTCTCCGACATGGCGCTTATCAACGAGTTGCACCAACCGGAAATCGGCATTGTGCCGGTTGGCGACCGCTTCACCATGGGCGGTGCGGTGGCGGCTTTGGCCTGCCAGCGTTACTTCAACTTCAAGACCGTGTTGCCGTGCCATTACGGTTCGTTCCCGATCATCGACCAGACCGCGGAAAAGTTTGTGGCCGGTATGGCCGATCATCCCGGCACGAAGGTTCTGGCAGATCCTGCCGGCACCGTTCACAGCTTCTAATCCCCGTTGAAGCGCCAAGAAATGTTGCGCTTCAACAATCGCGCCGTTATAGCCGTAGCAAAGAACCTTCAGGGTGGCGGGTCGCCGCCCTGATACAGCATTTGCGGAGAACAGAATGTCCGTCGATATTTCCACCGTCAAACGCGTTGCGCATCTCGCGCGCATCGCCGTCAGCGAAGACGATGCCGAGCGCATGACCGGTGAACTCAATGCAATTCTGGGCTTTGTCGAGCAATTGAACGAAGTCAATGTTGACGGCGTCGAGCCGATGACCTCGGTGACGCCGATGAATATGCGCCTGCGCGACGACAAGGTGACCGATGGCGGCATCGCCGATGCCGTGGTTGCCAATGCGCCAGTCACGGAAGACAATTTCTTCGTCGTTCCGAAAGTCGTGGAGTAGGCCATGGCCGTTCGGGTTTCCGTCGAGACCCCATTGCAGGACGATGTGCGCGAGCTGGTCGAGCACCTGAACGCGCATATGCTGCCGCTGTCGCCACTGGAATTCCAGTTCAAGATGACAGTTGAGCAGATGGCGGAGCCGGATACCACGGTTTTCGTGGCCCGCGACGAGACGGGCAGGGCTGTCGGTTGCGGCGCTTTGAAGCTGCATGAAGACGGCATCGGCGAGTTGAAACGAATGTTCACCCGCCCGGAAGTGCGCGGCAAACGTGTGGGGTCTGCTCTCGTGGATGCGATTGTCGATGCGGCAAACGCCAAAAACGTTTCCCGCCTTGTGCTCGAAACCGGGACGGGCCCCGGCTTTGCCGATGCCTGGCGGCTTTATGAGAATTCGGGTTTTACGCGCTGCGGTGTGGTTCTGGACTATCCGGACTCCGAATACAGCGCCTTTTTTGAAAAGCGTCTCTCTGAGGCGCACTGACAGGATTTGACGATGAGCGAACTGACCGCACTGACCATTGCCGAAGCGCGCGACAAGCTGAAGGCCAAGGCCATCACCGCGACCGAGCTGACCGATGCCTATCTGGCCGCTATCGACACCGCCAATGAAGCCATCAATGCCTATGTGACCGTTACGCACGATCAGGCGCGTTCCATGGCCAAGGCCTCGGATGAGCGCATCGCCAAGGGCGAAGCGGGCACGCTGGAAGGCATCCCGCTCGGCGTGAAAGACCTGTTCGCAACCAAGGGTGTGCATACGCAGGCTTGCTCGCATATTCTCGACGGCTTCAAGCCGGAATATGAATCGACCGTCACCGCCAATCTCTGGGCTGACGGCGCGGTCATGCTGGGCAAGCTCAACATGGACGAATTCGCCATGGGCTCGTCCAACGAAACCTCCTATTATGGCTCGGTCAAGAACCCGTGGCGCGCCAAGGGTTCCAATGCCGATCTGGTGCCGGGCGGTTCGTCCGGCGGTTCGGCTGCTGCCGTCGCCGCACAGCTTTGCGCCGGCGCCACCGCGACCGATACGGGCGGCTCGATCCGCCAGCCTGCAGCCTTCACCGGCACGGTCGGCATCAAGCCGACCTATGGACGCGTGTCGCGCTGGGGCACGGTTGCCTTCGCTTCGTCGCTCGATCAGGCTGGTCCGATTGCCCGCGACGTACGCGATGCCGCTATTCTGCTCAAGTCCATGGCATCGCTCGACCTGAAGGACACCACCTCGGTCGATCTGCCGGTGCCGGATTATGAAGCCGCCATCGGCAAGTCGCTGAAGGGCATCAAGATCGGCATTCCGCGGGAATATCGCGTCGATGGCATGCCGGGCGAGATCGAAGAACTGTGGCAGAAGGGCATCCAGTATCTGAAGGATGCCGGTGCCGAGATCGTCGATATTTCGCTGCCGCACACGAAATATGCGCTGCCTGCTTATTACATCGTCGCACCGGCGGAAGCTTCGTCCAACCTCGCGCGCTATGACGGCGTGCGCTATGGCCTGCGTGTGCCCGGCAAGGATATTGCCGACATGTACGAGCAGACCCGCGCGGCCGGTTTCGGCAAGGAAGTGAAGCGCCGTATCGTGATCGGCACCTATGTGTTGTCAGCTGGTTATTACGACGCCTATTATCTGCGCGCCCAGAAAGTTCGCACGCTGATCAAGAAAGACTTCGAGGACGTTTTCGCCAAGGGCGTGCACGCAATCCTCACGCCTGCGACGCCGTCGGCTGCATTCGGCCTTGCCGATGAAGACCTCGCCAACGATCCGGTCAAGATGTACCTCAACGACATCTTCACCGTGACTGTGAACATGGCCGGTCTTCCGGGCATTGCAGTGCCTGCTGGCATCAACGGGCAGGGGCTGCCGCTCGGTCTTCAGCTGATTGGCCGCCCGTTCGAGGAAGAAACACTGTTCCAGACAGCCCACGCTATCGAGCAGGCTGCCGGACGCTTCACTCCGGCCAAATGGTGGTAAAAGTCGAAACTGCAATTCGCCGGGGATTGCATCGGCCCGAAAATCGAAGTCGATTTTCGGAAAGCACGATGCAACACTCAGAAGATATCGAGCGTCCTTTGTGCGTCCTTTCGGACACACGGCGCTCGATGGCCGGCGAATTTGTTTTCATGGCCGCTCTTGCGGTCAGGGCGTGGGAAATCCCTGCCAAGACAGGTCCCTTAAGCGATCAACGTCGTGCAGAGCTGGAAGCGAATTTCCTTGGTTATCTGCATGAAAATGCCGATGGCGTTTTGGTTGCGGAGCTCGACGGAAAAATCCTCGGCTGGGGTGCGCGCGTTCCCGGCAGCAATTATATCGCCGATCTCTGGATCGATCCGCCCTATCACGGACAGGGCATCGGCAGACGCATTCTCGACGCGCTGATGGCGCAAATTCTGCTGGATGGCTTCGATTCAGTAACGATTGGCACACATGCCGATAATCTCCCGGCCATCGGCCTTTACGAGAAAATGGGCTTTCGCATCGAGTGGCGCGGCGAAGAAGCTTCTGTCAGCATGGGCCGTGTTGTTGAAAAAGTGCGTATGCGTGCAACGCTTTGAAACCCCTTGGAGTGCACCCCTTCTGTTGCCGAACAGTCCGGCGCGCCTATCCTTCTCTTGAGAGTTCCAGTTTTTCTTAGGAGGAGGGCTATCATGTGGATCATGCTGACGGATGTGAGTGGCGAAAAGCTCGCGATCAATTTCAACCACGTTCTATCCTATAATGCCTACGGTACTGGCACACGCATTCTGACGATGAGTGCGGACCAGACTTTCTTCGTTAAGGAATCGCTGGAAGATATCGAGTCGCGCCTCGGTATCAACGTGAAAGCGTAAAAATCTTTCTTTTCAGTCAGTTGAAATATCTGGCTCAGATATAAATAAAGCGGCGGTTGGCCAAAACCAACGCGCCGCTCTCTGTTCATGATAAGCTTAATTTAAATGTCGAGTTCTTCCACGAAAGCAGCGCGATCCGTGATGAAGCGGAAACGGGCTTCCGGCTTGGTTCCCATCAGTTCATCGACGGTGTTGCGGGTTTCATCGATATAGTCTTCGTCCACCTGCACCCGCAGCAGCGTGCGCTTCTTCGGGTCCATGGTGGTTTCCTTCAACTGCTCGGCGCGCATTTCGCCGAGACCTTTGAAGCGACCGATTTCCACCTTGCCGCGTCCGGTAAACATGGTACGCAGCAATTCGTCCTTATGGGCGTCATCGCGGGCATAGGCTGTCTTGCCGCCTTGGCTCAGACGGTAAAGCGGCGGTACGGCCAGATAAAGGTGGCCGTTACGGATCAGTTCCGGCATTTCCTGATAGAAGAAAGTGATCAGCAGCGATGCGATATGCGCGCCGTCCACGTCGGCATCGGTCATGATGATCACGCGGTCATAACGCAGGTCGTCTTCGCGATAATTCTTCCGCGTGCCACTACCCAGCGCCTGAATGAGATCGGCAATCTGCTGGTTTGCTGTCAGCTTTTCGCGGCCAGCGCTGGCGACGTTCAGAATCTTGCCGCGCAGCGGCAGGATCGCCTGCGTGGCGCGATTGCGCGCCTGCTTCGCCGAACCGCCTGCCGAGTCACCTTCGACGATGAACAATTCCGCACCCGCTGCCGCATTCTGTGTGCAGTCGGCCAGTTTGCCGGGCAGGCGCAGCTTGCGCGTTGCGCTCTTGCGCACCGTTTCCTTTTCCTGACGACGGCGCAGACGTTCTTCCGCTCGGTCCACCACCCAGTCGAGCAGGCGCGAGGCTTCCTGCGGTGAGGCCGCGAGCCAGTGGTCGAACGGATCGCGGATTGCATTTTCCACAATGCGCTGCGCTTCCACCGTCGCCAGCTTATCCTTGGTCTGACCGACGAATTCCGGTTCGCGGATGAAGACCGACAACATGCCCGCAGCCGAAACCATGACGTCATCCGTCGTGATGATCGAAGCGCGCTTGTTATTGGTCAGTTCCGCATAGGCCTTGAGACCACGCGTCAGCGCAATGCGCAGGCCAGCCTCATGCGTGCCGCCATCGGCAGTCGGAATCGTATTACAATAGGAATGGACGAAGCCGTCGCCGCCATACCACGTGACCGCCCATTCGACGGCGCCGTGCCCGCCCTGCTTCTCGGTCTTGCCGGCAAAAAGCTCGCGGGTAACCTGATGTTCCTTGCCAAGGGAGGCCTGAAGATAGTCCTTCAGACCACCGGGGAAGTGGAACACGGCCTTTTCAGGTGTTTCCTTTTTCGGGTCGAGCAGCGAAGGATCGCAGTTCCAGCGGATTTCGACGCCGCCGAACAGGTAAGCCTTCGACCGCGCCATGCGATAAAGCCGGTGCGGGTCGAAATGCGCCGTCTTGCCGAAAATATCCGGATCCGGGTGAAAGCGAACACGTGTGCCGCGACGATTATGCACTTCGCCTGCATCTTCCAACCCGCCCTGCGGAATACCGCGCGAAAAGCGCTGGCGATAAAGACGACGGTTGCGCGCGACTTCCACTTCCAGCACGTCGGACAGCGCATTGACCACCGAAACGCCGACGCCGTGCAGGCCGCCCGATGTTTCATAGGCCTTGCCGTCGAACTTGCCGCCCGCATGCAGCTTGGTCATGATGACTTCAAGCGTGGACTTGCCCGGCACCTGCGGGTGTTCGTCAACCGGAATGCCGCGGCCATTATCGGAAACGGTGATGAAACCTTCTGCATCGAGGCTGACTTCGATGAAATTTGCATGGCCTGCCACCGCTTCATCCATCGAGTTATCGATGACTTCCGCAAATAGGTGGTGCAATGCCTTTTCGTCGGTGCCACCGATATACATGCCGGGGCGCAAACGCACCGGCTCCAGCCCTTCGAGAACGCGGATGGACGAGGCGTTGTAATCATCGCCACCTGATGAAACCGGCGGGGCCTTGGTCGCAACCGGCTTTGCAGCCTGTTGAACAGGTGCAGACGGCAATGGCGTTGCCGCAGGTGGTGCGACGGGTTGAGGCGCGGCGCTCTGTTCCGTGCGTCGTTCCACCTGCCGCTCCCGGGCATTATTCACCACTCTCGAAAAGAGATCGTTGCTGTCGTCCATCTTTACCCGATAAGCTCTCTGTCAGAATTTCAGGAAGGACCATGCGGCTTGCTGCCCCGGCATGGACCGAAAATATACTGTCTGCGAATCATCCGAATGATGCCATGCGCAGCCGTGAAAGGCGAATGAAGTTCGCCTTACGTTCCACTTTCGCACGGCTTTATCAAAGGATTTCGCGTGATGTCGTGTCGGTTTGCACCAGAAACAAGGCGAAAGTCAAACAAGCGGCTGTTCATTCGATGAATATGATGGAAACGGGGCCGTTGTTGGCCTACAGCGAACAAACGAGCATTTAGAAGAAATCGTGAGCGGGAAATGCAGGGCAGCGCGGCAGGCGGCGTAGAAGCGCATGTAAAAGGCATGGCCATTATGGTCGTCTCGGTGCTGATGCTGCCGCTGATGGACGCCATCGGCAAATGGCTGGCCATGATGGATAATATGCCTCCGGCAACCGTCACGTTCATGCGCTTTTTCGTGCAATGCTGGTTGATGTTCTTCATTCTGCTTGTGGCAGGTGGTGGGGTGGCGGCACTTCGCACGCAGCATCTGGCGGGCAACCTCATACGCGGGGTTCTGATGGGCTTTGGCGGCCTCTGCTTTTTCACAGCTGTCAAATATATGCCACTTGCCGACGCCATGGCCGTATTCTTCGCAGAGCCGCTTATTTTGACGCTGCTTTCGGCGATCTTCCTCAAGGAGAAAGTTGGCTGGCGGCGCTTTAGCGCGGTCGGCATCGGCCTTATCGGTACGATGATCGTCATCCAGCCAAGCTTCGAGATTTTCGGCGCGGTGTCGTTGCTGCCGCTGGCGACGGCGGTTACATTCGCGATCTATCTGATCCTGAACCGCAAATTCGGCGCGAAGGAGAGCCCGCTCGTCATGCAGTTTTACGCAGGCGTTGGCGGCTGGGTGTTTGCGGGGCTCGCCATGCTCGTCGGGCCAACCATGGGCCTCGAAGATTTGAGCTTCGGCGTGCCCAACGGCATCCAGCCCTGGCTGCTGTTGCTGCTTCTGGGCACTATCGGCACGGTCAGCCATTTGATGGTCGTGCACGCCTTCAAACTGGCGCCAGCTTCCATGCTGGCACCGTTTCAATATCTGGAAATCGTGAATGCGGTTCTGGTCGGGCTGATCGTCTTCGGCGATTTTCCAACGCCATCCAAATGGTTTGGCATCGTGATCATCATCGGCTCGGGCTTCTATGTCTTCATGCGCGAGCGCAAACTAAAGGTCGAAGCCTGACGCTTACTTCACCGCGCGACGACCGAATACGTTTTCGAACGCCTTGCCGAGCGCCACATCCATATCGCCCAAGGTCACGGGCAGGCCGAGATCGACGAGGCTCGTGACGCCGTGTTCTGAAATGCCGCACGGCACGATGCCGCCGTAATGGCCGAGATTCGGCTCCACATTGATGGCGATGCCATGAAAGCTGACCCAGCGGCGCAGACGAATGCCGATAGCGGCAATCTTGTCCTCGCACATATCACCATTGGCAAGCCGAGGCTTTTCAGGGCGCATCACCCAAACACCGACGCGATCTTCGCGGCGCTCGCCCTTCACGTTGAATTCGGCGAGGCTTTCAATGATCCATTGTTCCAGTGCGGCCACGAAAGCGCGCACGTCTTCCCGCCGGCGCTTCAAATCCAGCATCACATAGGCCACACGCTGGCCCGGACCGTGATAGGTATATTCGCCGCCGCGCCCGGTGTTGAACACCGGTAAACTGTCCGGCGTCAGCAGGTCTTCTGCCCGCGCGCTCGTGCCCGCCGTATAAAGGGGAGGGTGTTCCACCAGCCAGACGAGTTCACTCGCCGTGCCTTCGCGGATGGCCTGCACCCGCGCTTCCATGAAGGCGAGCGCTTCCTCGTAATCGGTAAGCCCATCCGCGACGAGCCATTCCACCGGCGGCGCATCGGCGTCCACAGGCAAGAACTGCACGTTGAGCGCGTCGCGTTGCGGCTTGGAGGAACTATCCATAAGTGATGCAGAATTGGTCATGATGGCAGCATATGGCGGTTTTCAGCGCCCGTTTCCAGATGTCAAAATGCCTCTGCTCTTCACTGAACCGCGAGCGGCACTTCCGTTTCGCAGCGATTGCGGCCAGCCTGCTTGGCCCGATAGAGCGCCTGATCGGCGGCGTCGACCAGATGCGTATAGTCCGGATGGCCATTGAATGTGGCGATGCCGATGGAAAGCGTCACGGTGTCCACCGTGCCATTGGTCAGATTGAATGTCTGTTGCTCGACCAGCTTACGCAGCTCTTCGCCAATACCAAAGGCCCTGTGTTCGTCGGTTTCGACGAGCGCGACCAGAAACTCTTCCCCGCCATAGCGGAAGACAAAATCTCCCGGACGGCAATGGGCCAGAATCGTTTCTGCGACCTGCTGCAATACGGCGTCGCCACCGCCATGCCCATGGGTGTCGTTGATCTTCTTGAAATGATCGATATCGACCATCAAAATGCTGAGATCGAGTCCTTTCTGCGAGGCCATGCGGATTTCGCGGGTCAGAATAGGCGGCAGAAAACGGCGGTTCAGGGCGCGTGTCAGCGGATCACGGCCTGTCTCCATCGTTGCTGCGGCCTGAAACAATTCCGCCAGCAGAAACTTCGCTTCGCCAATCCTCGTCTGAAACTCGGCCATCGCAGCTGGAAGCGCTGCCGGGTCACTTTTGCGGGCCGTATTCAAAGTTGGCAACAACTCATAGTCGATGAGACTGACGGTCTGACGCAGACGTTCAAGCGTTGCCGAACCGGAAAACAGCATATCAGCCTTGTGCTGCAGCCACAGGCCGAAATCCGAGCTGCCGAGCAAGAGCAGTGGGCTGTCGCCGTTGCCATAAAGGTTGAACAACAGGGACTGGCTCCATTCCATCAGGGCGGCGCGCTGCGATTCCCGTTCGAGTGGAATGTCGTGGCTTAGCGTGAAGGCGCGATAGGCTTCGTCCGTTTGGGCGCTTTTGCGCGCGTCTTTGACGAAGGCCTGACTCATGATTTCAATGGCAATATCGACC
This sequence comes from Brucella sp. NBRC 113783, assembly GCF_040372265.1. Classification (NCBI taxonomy): domain Bacteria; kingdom Pseudomonadati; phylum Pseudomonadota; class Alphaproteobacteria; order Hyphomicrobiales; family Brucellaceae; genus Brucella; species Brucella sp. NBRC 113783. Next base: position 317,482 of record NZ_BAABRX010000005.1, read on the forward strand.
GCATTGCTGACATGCACGATCAGCCGAGCCAGCGCATCGGGCTCCGGCACAGTCTTCTTCAACTGGCGGATGATTTCGTTTTTCAGCAGCCGTGCGCCCTGCATGACGATATGGATCGGCACCTGAATACGCGCATGAACCTCGCCAATCTTGCGCTGTTCCTGCACGAAAGCGGCGACATCCGTGGGACGGCTCACCAGGAGATGAACCAGCCAGTCGCTGAGCGAATGTTGCAGACGATCATGCACGACAGTTTGCGACAGGAAGACCGCCGCCTCGCGATTTTGCATCAGGCGACTATAAAAGATGTCCACGAAGCTCTGTTTGTGCTGCTCGACCAGATCCGACAAAAGCCGCGACTGGTCTTCAGACAGGTGCGAGACCAGCTCTACCCATTCCTCTTCGGTCGCCCCAAGGCCTGTTTGAGATCCCCACCGCGTTGCATCGTTCAACAAGGCCGCACCACCCATATCCAAAATCCCGCCAAGCGCTGCCAGTTCCAGCAACCATCGTTACCGGCCAAGACCGATTGAAATGGGGAACAGGATTCTGCAGCTTTCTTCAGGTTCTATAAGGTGTGCTCGGCGGAACTCAATGCCTTATGTCGTTGATGCGCGAATTTGCCTGCGAACGGCGTTGCTCGGGGAAATTCGGGGTCGAAAAAGCCCTCGAAGTCGCTGTGGCGCCGTTTTTATGCCTTCAGCCGGTTAATTTCGCCGTTTCATACTTCATAGTAAATTACTGAAATATAGGAGGTAAATTGCGTTCGGCTTGAAATTTGATATGATTGCTAATCATATTCAGGGTGCATTCATGTGGGAGACTTCATGATGCATGCACCTGAAAAGGAGAAGCATAATGAAGAGCAACCTTACAAGTTTTTGGTCTGGCAAGGCATTGCTGGCCGGAACGATTGGCGCGACACTTCTGATCGGCGCCATCGCACCCGCAGCTGCGGCGCCGGTCATGCCTTCGGCTCCAGCTGTCGCCAACGAAAACATCCAGCAGGTTCGCGACCACTGGAGAGGCCGCGGCGGACATTGGAACGGTTACCGCCATGGACCACGTCCGGGCTGGCATGGCGGCGGTTATCGCCCGGGGCCGGGCTATTGGAACGGCCATCGCGGCTATAACTACTACCGACATGGCTATCGCCGCCACAGCGACGGCTGGTGGTATCCGCTTGCGGCCTTCGGTGCGGGCGCAATCATTGGCGGAGCCATCGCGGCCCCCCCGCCTCCGCCGGTCTACCGCGCTCCAGCCTATAACAGAAGTTCACATGTCGAATGGTGCTATGACCGTTACCGGTCCTACCGCAGCTCGGACAATACGTTCCAGCCTTACAATGGTCCGCGCCAGCAGTGCTATTCGCCGTATCGCTGATAGATTCGGCCTCAATGAATAGGAAGTCGCCCTTCGGGGCGGCTTTTCTTTTGCAAAAAGCAGCTAAAAACCATCAGCTTGCGCTGATTGAAGCCAGTCTCGTTTCGCGATGGCGCGGGATTACGTGCAGTTGACAGGATTTTTTGAATTTATGTTGGAGAAACGTGATTTTATGGTGTTGACCATTCTAAAACTCGCCCTTATGTTCCGCCGCACTTCCAGGGACGATTTGTTCCTCAGGGAGCGCGTAGCTCAGCCGGTAGAGCAACTGACTTTTAATCAGTAGGTCCGGGGTTCGAACCCCCGCGCGCTCACCAAAATCTCCAATAAAATCAGTCACTTACCTTAAATCCTCTACTGATTTGTTCGGGCATTTGTGTCATGGGTACCGTATGGGTACTCATTTGCAATGCTGGGTACTGGCGGTCTGATTTCAGGTGCAATCAGTTCCGCGAACCACCTTGCCGCCCTGAGAAGCCATCGCGCCGTCATAATTCTTACGAACGCCATTGGGTCGCCCTCCGGCGGCGGACAAGCCTAGCAAGATCATTTCTCGCCTGCCGGTAGCCACTACCGTCAAAGCTGAGGGAGCGAGGCCCGCCATAATCGGCGTGGCTGTCGTCGGTATCATAGTTTGCCGAGAATGGTTCCGGCATTTCTATGCCGCGCTGTGTGACCTGTTCAGGCCAGCCAAGCGTCAGTTCATCGTCGCCGCTGTCGCTATGATCATGCGGCTCATCTGTCACTTCGCCGCCGTGCTCGTTCTCGTCCTCGATTTCGTCATCCTCTAAATCAGGGTCGCCATCCATCCGGTCGAGATACCAGATCATTTCCTCAATCCACTGTTCCAGCATCAAGCGGCGGAGGCGTTTCACTGCAGGGCCTGTTACTCGCATGTGACCGCTCCATAATTCTGAATGCCTGCCAGATAGCCCATAGCGGCCCGTATCATGCGTTCGGCGGCTTCCGATCCGTAAACGCCGTTGCTGTCAGCCATAGCGATCTGCAAGGCTTTCAAAGCGCCCTGGCGGGTCCATGCTGGTTGTGTCCAGTTACAGAGAACTTCGAGCGGCGGACCATAAGACACCTCGGCATAGGCCTGCGCCTCGTCATGGTCCTCCGGGGCGTTCTTGTTGAAATCATCGAGAGCAGCCAGATAAGCATCAATCGCTTCAAGCAGTGGATCATATGACGGCTGCGTATTCGTGGCCTGCAAGCCCACCATGGCGCGGTGAGTGCTGATCGGCCCGAACAGTACCGGGCAGCTTACCGACCGACTGCGCGGCGTGATTGCGGCCATCATCGTACCGTCTGCATATTCGTCCAGAGCATCGCAAAGCTCATAAGATAGGCGCGTTACTCGGTCGATGGGGCGCTCGCTTTTTGGCAAACCTTCGGCGGTTGCCTGACCTTGCTGTGTCGGCATCATTGTCTCTCCACTTGTTAATTTATCAAGTAGGATTGAATTAATCGTAATTGTAATCGCCGTCAACCCCACTTGATAAAAAAACAATCGCGGTGTAGAGAATAGCCATGATCACACCAGAGCAAATACGTGGAGCGCGAGCTATGCTGGGCATGACCCAAGCCGAGCTTGCGAAACTGGCCGGTCTATCTACGACTGGCCTTAACAATATTGAACGCGGCAGCGCTGATCCGAAGGCTTCGACGCTATCGGCTATTCAGGCTGCGCTAGAGGGCAGGGGGATTGTGTTTCTCGCCAATGGGGATAATCGCGATGGCGGGCCGGGCGTTCGGCTGAAGGCCTAATCAACCTTTCGCTCAAATCGAATGGTTGAAACTTGCAACAGTTGCGGATTTGAAAAGCGGAAACGTTCCGCATCTGGAAATGCTCAGAGTGGGCAAATCGGCAACCGTTGCAAATTTGAAATTTATCACGCTGATAATTTGAAAAGCGTCACGGTGTCGGGTTTGGGGAACGAGTGGACAACTTGTCCACTCCTAACTTCGCGACACCAGGGCGCAAACTTCACTCGCCGCACAGCACGGCATCAGATACGTCCAAATCTGGGCGCATTATGTCTCCCCAAATCTGGGGGCACCCCGGCGCGTAAGAGCTGCAGAAAACTGTGCATACCCTTGCCGAACGAATGTCCCGCGATATTTATCCCCTCACACCAAGCCTCGGTAACAACAACTCAGGATCGGTGTGGAACTCCGGCTAGCCCCCGCTGGTCGGAGTTTTTCTTTGCCCTTGACCGCCCGCCGCGCCTCTGCCAGCCTTTTTCATACGATGCGCTAACCGCGGGAAAAGACACGAATGAAATCTGTTGCCCAGGCCTATACCGGCGAAACGATTGTTATTGATGGACAGAAATTCATCGACTGCGAGTTCCGGCAATGCGTTCTGATTTATCGTGGAGGCGAATTGCCGCTATTCGACGGCTCGTTTCTTGACAACTGCGATTGGAGGTTCGAAGAGGCTGCGCTTCGGACTATCCATCTTTTGCAGAGATTAAACAGTAACGGCGGCAGGCAACTGGTCGAAACCCTTTTCACCACGCCGCGCTCTTAAAGCAAAACAGCATATTGACGACGGCTCTCTCCTTTGCCAGAAATCGGAACGGGCAAGGGGGATTTCCATGAGATTGAATATTACTGTCGCGATGGCTGTCATTCTGGCGCTGACTGGATGCGTTCAGACAGCGAGTATCGAGACGCCTTTCAACGAAAGCTCAGTGGCGTACATAAATCGACAAGGAGCGGCGACCGTTAGCGGTCAAGGGTTCATGCGCCGACGTGACGGCATGGTGGTCTATGCTGCCGGTAGCCCTGTCGCTCTTGTTCCGAAAGTGCCATACACTGAGGAAGCATTTAACAAGGCGCAAGCAGCCCCGTTTGGCATCAATTTCACGAACTCCGATCCGCGACTGAAGAAATACGTCCGTACAACGCAAGCCAACGGCGAAGGTCGATTTACGTTTTCGAATGTGCCGGACGGTGCCTATTACCTTGTAACCAAGGTCCAGTGGATGGCAGCGGACGCCAACCAAGGCGGAGAATTGACAAAAGCTATCCAAGTGTCCGGCGGCAAAAACGTCGACGTTATTTTAACGAGATGATATTGGTGGGGAAACAATCATGAGCTGTGTAATTGCCGTAGATAATTCAAATCTCTTCATCGAAGGGCAAAAAGCTTCTGGAGTAAGAAAAGGGCTTTCCACACAAGATTATACGTGGCGATTGGATTTCGCAGGGCTTTTGGCATTCATGGCAGATGGACGAGATATTCATAAGGCATTTTTGGTCGGATCCAAGCCTCCACCCCAAGATACCGTTTGGACCATGGCCGAGAATGGTGGCTTCGAAGTTATCACTCACGACAGGAACTCTCAGAATAAAGAAAAAGCGATTGATACCGAGGTCGTAGCACAAGCTACTTTGGCAATTGCCCGCGGCCCAGAGAAAGGTGTCCTTGTTCTCGGGTCGGGCGACAGTGATTTTTTACCCCTGGTAAAAGTTGCGCATGAATGCGGATGGACTGTCGAACTAGTTGCGTTCCATAGTTCGTTTTCTCCAGTCGGAAATCTTGCCAAATCGGTTGATAAAATAAGAACCCTTGATGGTTCTTTGGATAACGTAGGGCATTGTGTAGCTCCAAAGACGGGAACGTCATCCGCCCCGGCGTGATCTGGATGGGGTCAATTGCTCGGCTTCAGGATTGCCCTCAAGCCGACATGTCCTCTATTTCCTTCGAGGTTGCCCGGTGAAGGGCTTTCTCCTCATCATAGGCTTTCATGAGCGCTTTGTAGTTGGGCGCTTTGTTGGCCCGCTTTGCGCTTTTGTGCATGGAAAGCATCAGGTAGAGCATACCGGCAAGCCCGGCGCGCTGAAGCACGATCCCCGATAGCTGGTTGCATTCCCACATCGCGAAGCCCATGGGCATCTGATCCCATGCCTCATACCAGCTCGATAGATCGGTCTCGATCCAGTCAGAACAGGCGCGGACAAGATCGCTCACGGCCCAGAGACTGTACTTGTCGATCAGTCCCTGCTTTCCCGCTGCTTCTGCCAGGGTGGACAGGACGATACGGGCATGGCCTTCACCGTACTTCTCGATCAGTCGATTGATCGTGGCAACGGCGCGTGTCTGGCCCGGTAGCGGGTAGCTGGTACCTGGGATAATCTCGATATCGAATTCCGCGCAAAGTTCATGTGCTGTCGTCATGGTGAAACGGCCTGTTTGCTGGATTGGAGACTGTGCAGAATATATCACATTTGGTGAACAATGAGCTATAATAGATCACAGATATTGAACAGTTGTGGATTGCATATGTCGAAGCTCAACAAGCCTATCCGCTCCATGCTTATCAACCGATACAATGGTGCGCGGGTGCTGCACATAAGCGATATCGCTTTCAAGGAACTGGTCTCAGAAGGCTATATCAAGCCAGAGAGGCGCAAAGGCTTCTATCGGCTGGGAAACATCATCGACGGCCACGCTGAAGCTGTGCGGATGAATAGGATTGTGGCACCGCATGAGAGAACGATCAATCCCGCGATGATGGCTTGCAGCCTGACGGAATAGGAGGCGGGGGTAGGTCTAAACTGTCACCGATCGGTGTCTGAGACCCGTGCGCCAGGACAACACACGTATCCGCAATTCAATAAAAGGGGGGCGTATCTGCCAACCTGACCGGCACGTGTCCGCGTACCCGACGCCCAGACGATCTTTCATAAACCGCGACAATTTTTGTTTTTCTTACGCTTTATGATTGCTGTCTTGTCGGGCGGGTCTGGAACCGGACGCCGATTATTCCGAGAATGCCCCGCCCCCCCTTTTTCTCAATTGCAGATGGATGCATGAACTGGGCCGACGGGTACGCAACTGAAAGAGGAACGGTTTAAAGATACCCCCGCCCAGATGCGCAACAGAGCGTAACAAAACGTCAATTGAGGAAAGCGCTCTATTAACTAAACTCGTTCTCGGCGGCCCAAGCATCCGCCAAGCTGCGCATTGTGTTGAACTGGGCGCAGACTGGGAGACGCACCGCCGTAATGCGTCTCCCACTTTATATATATAACTAAGCCCTAGGGTTGTGTTTGAGGAGCGCACAATGCCATTCAGGTCTGCTGAATATCAGGGTACATTTAATCCGACCGAACTGAAACTTTTACAGCAGGCCTACAGTCGATGCTGCGAGCTTCTCGAACGTTGCCCCTCCACTCATGAGGATAAGGATCGTTTGGCACGTCTCGTGATGAGGATTTTCGAAGAAAGCAACCACGATCATGAATTGACAGCATTGCGCGCCGCCGAACTTGCTAGGCTTTTCGACTGATCACCTGTGCTTGACCACCGATATAGTTCGCAAAAAATATCCATCGCGCAGGCATTTCAGACCGATGAAAACCCAACCTGCGTGACCCCGGCATGGAGCCCTCCTTGCCGGGGTTTACTTTTTTGTCAACGATGGCACAAATTCGCAAAGAGAGCTAAGTCAGATTAAACGTTAGGATGCCACATGCCTGAGCGGATTATTCGTCCTCGCGAGGTCGGAGATTATCAAGATCGCGGTGCTGACTGCCAGGATGCAGTTGTTGATGATGTGATCGAATTGATTGAAAGTGCCAAAAAGGCTGGCTGGAGCGAGATGGAGGCAGCGGTAGCTGTCGGAATAATCGCCAGAAGACTTGTCAGGGATCAAATGACCCTCGTCATAGATAACGAGCAAACGTGAGTTGCAGCATGGCAACTCCAGGTTTACTTTTCTGACCAGATGGGTAGAATTTAACCGTCCCTTTTGGGAGGGGACCAGTCGCTTAACCCCGCACGGTTTTCGTTGCGGGGTTCTTTTTGTCATCTAAAAATTACATTTAGTAAAATAGCGGCCCTAGTCCTTCAGTCCAATCATTCCATTTCGGATATCGCTATCCGAGTTAATGGCGAAGGGGACCTTTCAGGATCTGATGGTTTATGGGAGCGATTTTCACCGAAAAGATAAAACCAGAATGAGCACTAACGTCAGACTTTTTATTTAATAAAAGGTCGGATCGCTTCAGCAGCCGCTTAACCTTCACGTAAGTTTCATTTAGCAGCATGTAAACTGTGAATATTAAGCGGGGATAATTATCAGTGAGTGAAAACCGTAAGCGAGAGCGCCGTGGTCGCCCCAAGAACCCAATTGAAAAGGTCAGCATTTCGATAAGGCTGGAAGCCGAATTGGTGTTCAAAATGCAAGCATCAAACCCCAATTGGCGGGAGAATATCGCGGAACTGGTAAGTCGGGAATATCTAACGGAAACAGATTGAATAAGCGACCTTCTGGCCGCCCATTCTACAAGTGTTATAGATCAGTACGAAACGCAAAAAGCCAGAATTCGAGGGTGCCGGACCGATCCGACACCTTCGATATGGATTTCGTTGAGCTTCTGCAATTTAGGCCGCATCCGACAGCGTGAAATCGGGCTGACAGGCTACGAACTTTCCCGGCTCGATCTCGAATAGGGCGAAATCCTCTTCACCGAAATGGCGATGCGCTTCTGCTGTGGCGTCCTCTTCATTCGTCGCCTGAAGCTCGACCTTCTTCCCGCTGTTAATGATGTCAGTCAGTGACATGGCTGTAACCTTTCAAATGAAGCTGTTATCAATGAGTACGGCGAAGCGGATTGTCCTAGCTGGTGCGCCGGTCTGCACGTCATTGCGGATATCCACCCAATTGAAAGGCGGTTCCGACATCGCGCAGAACGTATCCCGATCAGGTGGGTCGCCTGCTGTGCTACTGAGAATGACGTAAGGCATACGGCCCGTTGGATTGCTGAACGTGTAGCGCTGACGTGTTCCACCGGCCAAGGTGACTGTACCCTGTACGGCCATCGTCATCGTGGACATGCCCGGGTACATGCCAAGATTGTCCACAGAAGCGGTCATAGCGTCGTACCCAGCGCGGGATACACGAACACCATCGATTGAGAATACGGCTCGCCTGCTCATGCTACTGTGTACCTGTCTGCTCGGTTTTTGAAGATAAGACAGCGAAAACGATAATTGCCGCCGTAGCTGCTCGGTGTGTCGGTTCCTGCCCAAACCTTTCCATCCTGAACGCCCCACTGCCAGAAGTTGTTCATCTCGCCGGTCGCCGGGTTTCTGTCGTTCGGGTAGAACACACGATCCAGCAGACTTATGCTTGGAAACGCGAGGGGGCAGTATCCAAGTGTCGGGAACGTATAAGCGCCCCAGTGGTAATTATTTGTTCGGTTCAGCGTCTCATCAATGACCGCGTGAACCTTCAAATAATCGCCATCCGATGAGAACACCGAGGGGCTTGCCGGGTCTGATGCGTCGTATCCGGGCGTTGAAATCCGAAACAGGAAGTCATTGCCCAGTGGGCCGATGTGAATTCTTATGCTCATGATTGGTACACGATCAATGTGCCGAACTGTCCGCCTGATAAGCCAAGCGTGTCAACAATTTCGAACCGGTTGCTGTACATCCGAATACTATTGTTCGGGGTTTGCGAGTTGCCGCCTCCCGGAGTTGCCTGCCAAGCAGTGCTGAAGTAAGGCGTGTTCGGGTCCAGCGGGAACGGCCATGTCACGCCTTGGTTTGGCGGGTACGCAGCGCCGCTCGTTCTGTATCCGCCCCACATCCATGAGTATCTTGGCACATGGTTCAGAGCGTATGGGAACGTGACGGTTTTAGACGCCGGGTTGCCTGCCGGGATGGTCACGCGGAATATCCAGCGAATGCCTGCGCCTTGGAACCAATCGCTATCGAACGTCTTATAGATGTCCGCCAGAGACAGGTTATCAGCATCATACCCTGGCTTTGTGGTGATGAGCCGGGGCGGATTGCCTGACAGGAAAACACGAACAGACATGCTCAGCCTCCTTGCTCTACGAAAGCGACAAAGTTGATAATGCCGTGGCTGGTCAGCCCATCGGGGTCACGCATAGTCATAGTCTGCCGGTGAGATATAGAAACCAGCCGATTGTCTGGCAGTTCGATTTCGGCACCAAGTACCGCCCGCCTGACCAGATCGCCAACCCGACGACATTCCGGGAAGCCAGGTTTTCGCGACCATACGTCTAGCTGCATGGTGATCTCGAAGCCGGTGATGCACTCCGCGTCATCGCTCAGTTCATCGAAGGGTCCGAATGATACGTACGGAAACTCGGCCCCCTCCGGCACGGTGTCATAGACCCGGCTGCCAATAACCGCCGACAACACCGGATCGGCCTTGAGACGGTCATACAGGGCCTTTTGAAGCTCAAGAGACGGTGATGTCATGGCTTCCTCCGTCACCAGTTTCGCAAGCGTGGGTTTTTCACGCGTGTATCCGCTTGCGCCCATGCCCTTGCTTTGAAATCTGAGCTCTTCTTCCATGCGTCGATGCCCCGTGACACACCCTCCTGCACCATGGCCGTTATCTCGGCATTGCCGTTCGCGCCGGACACGTTGACGTTGATCGTCGGCGTATTGTTCTGGGTGTTGTTGTTGGTCTGCGACATTCCCGCCAGCGACGGCATACGTGGTGCGCTGATGGTGGGCATTCCTACCGCGCCGCCGTTCGCGTAGCCTTTCAAGCCACGACGCATGGCTTCGAGTGCAGCGGGACCGCCAGCCTTCCGAACGGCTTCCTGATCGAAGACATATTCGCCCTTGTGGACAACGCCAGCCGGAACATTCTTGCCGCCGCCGCCTGTGTAGCCGCCAGAAGCAAAGCCCGGAATGATGCCAGACAGAAACGACGTTTTCCCGCCACCCGTGAGGCCATTAAACAGCGCATCCAGTCCAGAATTGAGAAAGCGGCTGGCAAGGCCCTTCAGCGCGTCTGAGAGCACGTCTGTAGCCTTTGCGCCGGAAAGAAGCCCATCAACCAGCGTACCGGCAAACTCACGCCCCGCATCGTTAATTTCCTCTATTGCGGCCCGCTGTTTGTCGAACGCCTCATTGGCCTTGTATGTGCTTTCTACCAGTTGCTCGATCTGAGCTTTCTCTGCTGCCGTCGCTGCCGCGCCTGCATGGCGAAGAGCGGTTAGCTTTTCCTTCTCCAGTGCCGTCTTGCCAACCAGGGACGCTTCGAATTGCAGGTCTTTGATCAGATCGGTTACAGCCTTACGCTCGCGCTCAGCGGCCTTGGCTGCCCGGTCACGCGCCTTTTCCTCATCTGACTTGCCCTTCTTTGTGGTGTCAGGCGGGATGTATGGCTTTACTGGCGGCTCGATTGTGATGGTTTCGAGTTTGACCGCGGTTAGTTCGTCCTTGCGAGCCTGCAAACGTGCCATCTGCTCATCGACGGCTTTTAGCTCTGTGGCAGCATCCTTGCCGACGACGCCGAGAACGCTATCTTCCCATCCACCTTTTTGAGCAAGAAGCTGCTCTCTGCGCTTGGTGAGTGTGTCCAGTTCAGCATTGATGCCAGACAGCGTTTTGTTTTCCATGCCCTGCCACGACGACAGGAAGCCTTGCAGCGCGGTTGCTGCTTCCACGATAGCGCCTTTGACAGCCGTCCCCATCGTGGTCGCCAGACGGTTGAAAGCCTTGTCGATCTCATCAGCCTTCTTGATGAATTCAGCATCGAAGACAGCACCCATCTTTTCGGCTTCGTTGAGCGTGGCAGTGATGCCTTCGCGACCTTGCTCAATGAGGCGGGTGAACTGCTCGCCCCCTTGTCCTCCAAGCAACTCGTCAAATATCCTGACGCCTGCCGCTGTGTCCTTCAGTCTTCGTGTACGGTCGATGATTTCCAGCAATAGCGCTGAAGGGTCTTTCAGGCGCTGTTTGACTTCTGCGGGTGACATGCCGATCTGAGCAAAGGCATCCGCGCCGCCGCCTTTGCCGGTCTTTGCGTACTCATCACCACGAATATTGAGCTCTTTAAAAGCATCGATCATGGCGTCAATGCCGATGCGGTTCTGATCCGCAACATAGCGCCACTTCTGGAAATCCTCGACCTTGATACCGGCAGTCTGCGCCTCGCGGCCAAGGTCAGCAAATGACTTCGTGACAGCCTGTACACTCGCGGCGAGACCAACTACGCCACCGGCAGCGATGCCCGCAAACAGGCCCTTGCCAAACTCGGCCACGATGCCTTTCATCTTGGAGAAGCCACGGCTCAGCGAGCTTTCCATGTTCTTCGCCGCCTTGTTGGTGCGGCGCTCCATGTTCCCCATTTCGCCGTCAAGCTGCTTGGCAAACTTCGCCATCTGCTTTTCGGCCTGGGCGACACGCATTTCCATGCGCGCATACAATGCGGGTTCATTGGCCATTGTTGAAATCCTTGACTGATTTGTTCATGGCGCGGCTGCGGCGGCTCGCGAACTTCTTCTTGAACAGGCGATAAGCGGGCCAGAAGAAGGGATTGGCTGCCATCTCCTGGGTGCCGAACTCTTGCGCCAGAGCGTAATCGAATGTGGCGCTCTGGCCGTCCTTGACGGGGCGCGTGGTGGCTTCACCGCCAGCCCGCACAACCTGACCGCCGGTTTCGGTCTCGTAGTGACGAATGCTCGGCCTCAGATGCACACCGTCTTTCGGGTCCACGGGTGCCATGCTGCGAGAAGTGCGAACCCATTCATCGGCGTTCTGCTCGATGGCTCTGTTCGTGGCCTTCTGAACGCTCTGCGGCAGCTTGGAAAGCCGCCGCTTGAAGTCGTTGCTGACATACCAGCCTTTAGCCATTGGCAGCCTCCGGCTTGTTCTCCTCATCGGTGCCGAACAGGAAGGCTTCGATGGCTTCCAGTGCAACCGGCATAGTTTCCGCTAACGGGCGACCTTCGACATAGCGCTTGACCAATCTGAAGGCTTCCGACGGGGCCGTGCCGCCGCCTATGAGCGCGATGCGGACAATCTCCCTGATGTCCGACACAAAACCCATTCGAGATGAAACCATATCATTGAACGTATGATACAGGCTGCGGCCCGTTTTCTCCTCCCACTCCTGAGCACCGGCCCATGTCAGCGCGAAGGTGTATTCGCCATCGCCAAAGACGAGATTGATCTGCGAGAATGGTTTGTCGGTCATGTTAATTCTCCAAATAAAAATGGGGTGATCGCGTCATCGACAAGCGCGCAAAAGCCGAGGTTGTAAGGGCGAAAGCCGCAGTGAGTTTTTCGGTTATTTTCGATAGAACCGTGAAATTCACTGGTGAGATAAAAAATATGCGAATGTGTTCCGGGCGGGTACGCGCTGACGGTCCATTCCTGTGACAAAATGGCCCCCCCGGTCATCGATAGGCCCTCATCTGATGGTCGAGGCGCTGTTTCAGGCCGTCATGGCAGTTCTTGCAGAGACATTGCAGGTTCGTCTCATCCCAGAACTTGGTCTCGCTGCCGCCATGTGGTTCGCGGTGATCGCAAACCAGCTTGGACGTGTCGCTTTCCAGAAGCCCGCACATCTGACAGGTGAAGAGGTCGCGAGTGAATATCTTCATGCGAAGCTTCTGCCATCGGGCAATGCGATACCACCGACGCCATGGCTCTACCTTCACGCGGTGCGCGTCTCGGCTCTTCTGGCTACCAGGTGTAGGTCCAAGGCGGGGCTTCATGGTCGAGACCAAAGGCTTGATCAGCTTGAGCTTAGGTCTAGCCATCAGAAGGTCATCCCATCTGTATTGCGCTTGACGACCTTGAAGATTGTGCGCTGCTCATCCTTGGTGGGTACGCGTCCGAATATCTCGGTTGCGTGTGCGTAGCATCGCAGAAAAAGCTCGGTCTCGTATCGGGCGCGGGTGCCGAACTCATCCTGAACTCGCTGGAGCGTATTCACAGCATCGTCACCGAACAGCTCAACAATCGGCGTGGTGAACGCATCTGGCTTGTCGTTGGCGTGGGCCTGCTGTTTCGCCGCAGCCTCATGTCGAGACACGGCCTTTTCGAGAGCCGTGATCTTCTCGCCTATTACGGCCAAGCTCTCATCGAGAACAGGCTTGATCTGGGCCATGATGGCCGTAACGAATTCTTGTGCGTTCGTGGTCATGCTGATGCCCTTTCGGTCATTACAGATTTGCTTGTGATGGTTTTGGTGAGGGCGATCACATCGACCGATGACAACGCCACTGCGAGGGTGCGGGCGACGGCAACGGGATCGGCACGAGGATGTTCGATCATCACCTCATCGCAAATTTCTGCGAGGTACTTCGCCATCTTCTTGTTGAGATGCCTTTCAAGATCGGCGCAAAGCTTCTTGTCGCTGGTGTTCTTGGTCATCACGCATCACGTCCTTTCTTCACCATCAACATCCAGCCATCACATGAAGCCGGTGCCTCTGTTTCCTTGAGCGTCCGTACGGCGATCCATGCGCACCCGTTGAACGTCACCACGTCGCCCTTGGAATAGTCCTGTGCTCGCTGGTAAGCGCCTCGGTATTTGATGCCGCCTTCTTCCAGGGCATCCAGTCGCTTTTTGACTGCGCTGAATGCATCCATGACTTCGGCTAGAGCTTCATAGAAAACGCCAGTTTGGACGGGTGACTTCAAAAGCTCCGGTGAGGCGTTCTTGATTAAGTCTCGCAGGCTCATGATTGATCCTCCGCGATTTCATGGATGATGCCGTTTTGAAGGCACCATTCGATTGGTGATGGGATTTCGTCGGATGCGATTGCTTCGATAATGGAAACGTCTATGCCGGTGCGCTGCGCGATTAGAGCGAACATGTCCGCGTCGATTGCCCGGAATTGATCTGCCTGACGCTGAAAATCACCGGCCTTCCACGATGTGACCGAGTATTCCCCACTTCGCGACTGATGGATGAGGAATGAGGCTTTCCGGCTGGCTATACGCCGATCTGCTGCCAGTGCGATCAACAGGCCACCGCTTTCGCAGCTACCGACAATATGAGCCGTCTTGCGTTCTGCGGGATGGTCGCGAAGCTGTTTGTGTAGCAACATCGCTGGAAAGCACTCGCCACCGGGGCAGTCGACAATCAGATCGATCGAATGTGCAGCCGGGGCATATGCAAGCTTCTCAACCGTGTCGCAGAACATCAGTTCGTCAATCGGTCCCTTGATGGCGATCTCGATATGACGGACGTAATCGCCCTTGGCGCGGTGACGCTCGGCAAGCTTCAGATTGCGCTGCTTCACGGCCTCGGTCGGCTCCAGGCTAATGCCATCATCTGAGAACATGCTGATGATCATCGGCACCAACTCCGGGCAAGTTTCAGGGAGTTGTCGATAAGGCCGCGCTGGCCCTTGCTGCCGTTGATGGCTGGATGGTCGGGAGAGAGACCGGCCCGCAGAGCTTCACGATGGAAATCTTCGCCAGCTTTCAGAAGGGTATCCAGTGTCTCCACCGCTTCGAGAACGGCAGCGGCATATTCCTGATAAACCGGATGGAGTTGCTGATTGGCCGTCTGGACGTATTCGCGATGGAGGCTTTGGAAGGTGCCGCTTGTCTCGGTATCCTGATTGACAAGTTCGGCCAGATTATCCGCCGCATCATCAATCTGTACCTGACTGGGAATTGACCGAACCGTAACACCGGCTTCGGCATTACTGCGGCTCAACCGCATATCGGAAAGCTCACGCGATGCTAACGCTCTGGCGTTCCGGGTTGCCTCATATGCCTGTCCCGCTTCAACAAGCTGGCGGGGCTTCTCTGGGAGGCGAAGAGCGCGGGTGAAGTATGCCGCGCCCCTCTGGTCTTTTGTGTTCCGGGTCATGTTGGGTGCCTTGTTTGCCATTGCTGACAAATCTATCACCCCGCATCGTCACGACCCGTCACGCGTGACATAATCCCGGAAGGCGACTTCAAGAGCCTCCTTGACCCGCTCCGGATCGTCATCGTCCCATTCTTTCAGGTGTCCGGTTTCGATGAGGAAATCTCTGACGGCTTCAGCCGGAAGCGCGAGAGGGAATATCACATCCCCACGGCGTTGACGGGCGCGACAATCACGTTGACGCTCTGCTGCCGTCCTGGGGCGTTCGCTGCTGGTTCTCCTGATCAATTTGCCCTCGCTTGGATAAGAACGCTCTCTGCGGCGGCAAGGGTCGCTTCAAGCACGGTCAAGCCAAACCGCCGACGAAGCGCCGGAATGATCGGGTGCGGCCTGTCGCGTTCCGGCGTGGTCGCCAACCAACGGGCAGCTTCAATGATGCTGGAGTTATATTGCTCGGTCATGCGGCACCTCCTGTTGCACACATCGCCATTTTTTGAAGCTCCAACTGAACGGCGCTGGCGAACCGATCTACTTGTTCATCAATCGTCCCATGGTCAAAGCCAAGCACCTGAAGGCGGGCATAAATCCGGTTGCATTCAGTTCTGAAATATTTGTTGGCACGTTCACCATCACGACGCTCAAGCTGTCTTGCAGTCTCGCGGATAAGGCGAAGTTCTCGATCCAGAGGGAAAGGAATGATCGAGACAATGTTCACATTAGGTTCTTGCATCATGCCGCCCTCCGAGATTTTGCATCTTCTTTCCCATGAGGCGCTGCCTCTTGGAGCTCCGCTGGGGGATAATCCCCCAGACCCGTCATCAATCCCGCTGCGCGGTCTTGACGGATACATATTTCGGCTTTTGAGACAGAAGTGTCGCCAATCCCGTTTAATACTACTTTCGACTTTTGTGTCTCACGCCGTTGCCTGTACCACGTGGCTCTCGATACTCCGGCTTCCACCCACGGCTTTTGATGCGTGATGGTCAACGCCTCGTGGGACTTTCTATTTTTGCACCCACGAGCTTCTCTGTTCTTGGCCTGCCGATCCCTGTCTTGCTCGCGCTTGCGTTCCTTCGCCATTTTTTTGCGGTCCGACTTTGAAACGTCACAAGCGCCAATCGTGTTCAATCCAATGGTTGTTCGTTCTGCCAACGTGACATTGAGAAGGCCTGCCACACCATCGGATTTCATCATCTTGCGGCGATTGAAAGCTTCCAAGATGAAAGAGTGTATTTCCGCAGCCGTTGCCCATGGTGCCCACTTTCGGCTCCATGCGGTAATATCCTCGGATGCCTTCGAAAGTGCCGCTGCTCGCACATAATTCAGGCACGTCTCCCGATCATCTGTGTCTTCAGGATCAGGGATCATCGCGCCGTGCCTGTGGCGAATTAGCTTTTCGATTTCGCGCAACCGCAACAATTCGATGGAGAAAGTCCAGTCCGACCGCCGTGCGCGTTTGCGCGACGGCTTTTCTTTCCAGATCACCTTGCCAATTAGTACTTTTTCGGAACCGTCTCTGTTCTCTATTTTCCGCAACCGCAAACTCATGCTGCGTCCTTATGATCGCGGAGGGAGATACGGTTGTCGATCCACGCTTGAACCTCATCGGACACAAACGCTTTTCGAATGCCGTCATCACTTAAAGAAACCGGCTTAGGGAATGCACCTTCTTTCACTTTCTTCCACAGGGTGGAACGTGAAAAGGAGGTGATAGAGCACACTTCACGAATGCTGATTAATGTCTTGATGCTATTTACAGATTTGCTCATGACTTCACCGTTCGGGCAATCGGATTAACTGCCTTCCAGTATAACGCAAAGAGGGGGGTATCCCTAATCTTGGGGTTGTCTTATTTGGGGTTTTCCGCAGGAAACTGTGTTATTTTGTTCACTTTGGGTTCACTTAACGTTCCCGATAGGCTACTAGCCCACCTTTCCAAAGCGTCCCGCTTCTCCGGCTCGTAGGTTGCTCGGTTATAGACACCTGCGACACCGGACCTGAAACCGCTGATATGGTTCAGACAGGCTTCCACAATGTGCGGCATTACCCCGAGATTTGACATGCCGGTAGCAACCGTGCGGCGAATATCATGAGGCGTCCATCGTTCGCCGGTGACTTGAAGCTTCAGCCTAACCGCTTGCGCGATGGCATTGCTCTCAATCGGATTATCCACGCGGCTGAATAGGGCAGGGTCTTCCTCGTCCTTATCAGTGTCCGCTATGGCTTTGGAAAGGATCGCCAGCGCCTGCTCAGACAGCGGGACCACGTGCGTGTTTCCATTCTTCGTACGGCTGCCTGAGATCGTCCATTTCTTCCCATCAAGATCAACTTCGCTGCGTTTGATGCCGCATACCTCGCCGGAGCGTTGCCCGGTCAAGAATAGCAGTTGGATGATGCTAACCGTATGCGGGCTGAGAGCGGCGTCAGGAAGCGCCTTTAGGATTGCCTTGATTTCTTCACCGGAAAGCACTCGGTCGCGTCTGACGGGCTTCGCTCGCGGCTTGATGCCCGATGCAGGCGAGGCTTCGATATAGTCGCCATCGACTGCCCAATTGAACATCTTGCGGATGACCGCCAGTAAGTTATTCGATTGCGCCCCTTTGCCCGCCTCGGCCTTGGCCTCTACGATATCCAGAATATCGCGCTTCTTGACCGCCTCGGCTTTCATGCGCCCAATTTCAGGATAGACATCAGCCTTGAGAAGTTGCTCGTCCTGCTTCCACGTCTTCTTATTCCGCTGGGCGTACTTCTCGATATAAAGCGCGCCTAGCTCCTCGACCGTCATAGCGCCCCGCCTAGCGCGTTTGTGTTCGGCAGGGTCTTCACCTTCGGAAACACCACTCATGGCTTTCAACGCCTTCGCACGGGCGTTCTCAAGGTCAAGCGCTGGGTAACGACCAAGCTTCACCCGCTGCTTCGCGCTATCGCTGTCTCGGGTATAGAGGAGGTTCCACGTCTTGGTACCAGTCGGGGCCACTCGCAAGGTAAGGCCTTGAACAAGCGTATCGTGATAATCCGTCCGTACATCGACTTTTACTGTGTCGATGAAGCGAGTAGTCAGACGCACCTTAGCCATATTGAACCTACTGATGAAAATCTTCTGATTTCCATTTGGGTACCGTATGGGTACGGAAATGTCAAAACTCGCTGATACGCCACTGGACACTATAGAACAGAAATCCCCATGTTTTGCAGGGATATCGGGTGTTTTATAGCGTTGATAATGTTTCAGCTTGTATGAGCGGAAGCCACTTTTAATCAGTAGGTCCAGGGTTCGAATCCCTGCGCGCTCACCACTTTTCCAAGACCTTATTTGATCGATTCTCCGGTCTTTGGATCGATTTTGATTTCGACTTTCGCGCCGTTCTTCATGAAATACTCGATCTCATAATAGCCACGATCATTCCAATCGACTTCATCGACATATGACACGTCCGAGGTTTGCTCGATCTTCGAAATGATTTCAGAAAGTTTTTGACCTTCAGGGTCGGCGGCTGACGCCAGACCACAGGTCGTTGCAAATGCCAGAACGGTAAGCATCAAACGCATTGGTTCTCTCCATTTTCCATTGTTACATGGGGAGATATAGGCCCGCATTCATCAATGTTAAGAAACTAAATCCTCGGCACCTCGAATCTGGTCGCCTACGACCCTTCTTCCTCGACGGCAGTTTGTGCGATCTGTTGGGAACCGCTGTTGATCTGTTGCGCGGCAAGGAAGCCAAGCCAGACCGCAATGAGGCAAAGGATAACCGAAATGCCGATATTGAGCAGAGCTTTGCCGGCCTGGCCTGCTCGCAGGAGATCCAGTGTCTGCAGGCTGAATGAAGAAAATGTGGTGAAGCCGCCGCACACGCCGACCATGAAGGCGATACGCCAGATTTCCGGCACCGCAAAGCGCCCCTGTTCGAGTGTCAGCGCACCGAAAAAGGAAATAGCAAACGATCCGGCTATGTTGATGACGATTGTGCCCCAGGGAAGGTCGCGACTGACCGGCAACATCAAAAGCGCGAGCCAGTAACGCGCTACACTTCCGATTGCGCCGCCGAGAGCCACCATGATGGTTGCTTGCATAATTCACCTGTCAAAATTGCGGAACGAAATGCCTGCTGGAGAAAGTCGGGCAGGGGATAACCCACAGCCCCGACAGCTTCCCGCTATCGACGCATTGCGTTCCTGTTGTCAATTCGAGCAGGAGTCATCAGCCAGAAGCGGCGGTTTCGGGAGACCCCCATTCCCATCATGCGCATTATTTATATAGAATAGCCGCACGCCCCGTCAACGCGGCTGGAGCTTCACAATCGCGCAACCCGATTCCGCAACGCATCGCTGATGCGATAAATAGTGGAGGTCGGTGCGGGAAGGGTACGTCGCATGAATGCAACTTTCTTCAGGTAGCGGTCGATCTTCCAGGTGGCCCATGTTCCACCGCGGAAATAGCCCACATCACCGGCTTTCAGCGTTCGATGTTTTCCGTCGGCATCGGTGACATGCACCTCGCCTTCGAGAATATAAACCGTTTCATCCCAGCCGAAATACCAGCGAAATTCGCCCGCGGTGCAATCCCAGATCGCAGTGAAAGCCGCGCGGTCGCCGCTGGCGGATTGCTCGCATGAACGTGCCTTTGGCGATCCAGCCAGTATCCATTCAGGATTAATCGGCGCGGATTTCAGCTCCATGTCGAATGCATTATCGGCAATGAGCGCAGGCTTCGCCGGTGTGTTAAAAATATTAGGCTTAAAGACATTTGGCATAGTACGCGCAACCGCCATAACGGCTGTCGCCAGCATAAATTTCCAGGCCATGGTATCCCCCCGATCCACAATGGCCTGTTCTTAGTTGTAAATCGTCGGAAAAGTATTAATTCGCGAATAAAATTTGGCGCGGCGAAACCAGAAATACTGTTCCCAACGGCGCATTCCATGCTTCAATTTTATTGAACTTATGGGGCGTTTTAGCCAATGAAAATGAAAATAAGCTTGTGATAAGTGTGATGACGAACCCTCTGTCAGAGGGCATTGTCAGATCGATTTCAATAAGAGGCGCGCGAGCTAATGAGCCAGACGAAGCTATTTTCTCCTTTGGACGTGGGCGGTTTGCATCTGAAAAACCGCATTGTCATTGCCCCGATGTGCCAATATTCGGCTGAAGACGGCAAAACTACCGATTGGCATCTGATGCATCTGGGTAGTCTCGCTCAATCCGGAGCAGGGCTGTTGACGATTGAGGCAACGGCAGTCAGCCCTGAAGGCCGGATCAGTTATGCGGATGTCGGGCTTTATTCCGATGAAACCGAAGCCGCGCTGGAACGGACGCTCGACGGTATTCGTCGCTGGTCATCCATGCCCATCGCCATACAGCTTGCGCATGCAGGCCGCAAAGCATCTACTGATTTGCCGTGGCAAGGTGGACGCCAGATTGCGCCGCAGCACGAGAACGGCTGGCAGACCATTGCGCCATCTGCAGTGGCGTTTAACCCCGCCGACAATGCTCCGACAGCGATGGATAAAGACGAGTTGAAGCGCATCCGCGATGCATTTGTAAGCGCTGCCAAACGCTCGGCGCGGCTCGGTCTCGATGCAATCCAGGTGCACGGAGCCCATGGTTACCTTTTGCACGAATTCCTGTCGCCGCTCTCGAACAAGCGCGACGATGAATATGGCGGCTCGCTGGAAAACCGTCTGCGTTTTCCGCTCGAAGTGTTCGACGCTGTTCGCGCCGCTTTCCCAGCGGATCGTCCGGTCACGATGCGCGTTTCCGGAACGGATTGGGTCGAAGGCGGTTGGGATATCGAACAGACCGTAGCGTTCTCGCAAGCTTTGGCCGCAAGAGGTTGCGCAGCAATTCACGTTTCGAGCGGCGGCCTTGATGCGGCACAGAAAATTCCAGTCGGCCCGAGCTATCAGGTACCGCTGGCGCGCGCTGTAAAAGCGGCTGTCAATATTCCCGTCGTTGCTGTCGGTCTGATTACCGATTTCGAGCAGGCTGAAGCCATTCTGGCCACTGGTGATGCTGATATGATCGGACTCGCACGCACGGTTCTCTATGATCCGCGCTGGCCGTGGCATGCGGCGGCGCATTTCGGCGAAACGATTGAGGCGGCTCCCCAGTTTCTGCGTTCACAGCCGCGCCAGTTCCGCAATCTCTTCACACAGGCAAAGTAACGAACACCCGCCAAGCAGGATTCAACGGGGCAGCCTAAAGCATGTCGCTGTTAACCGGATTCGGGATTCCCGTTTGGCTTGATCTGTGATTCACTTGTCTCATGGAAGGAGATGCACCATGGGCAAGCCGCATCCGATTGAGTTGCGTGAGCGTGTCGTTG
>NZ_BAABRX010000006.1:0-250350 GCF_040372265.1 Brucella sp. NBRC 113783
CGCGAGCATAGAACACGCAACATCACACGCCGCGCCGGGGTCCCGCGGCCCGGGGGGGGGGGGGGGGGGGGGGGGGGGGGCCCCCCCCCCCCCCCCCCCCCCCCCCCCCCCCCCCCCCCCACCGCATCCCTTTAGACAGCACGGCTGTGCGGACCCGGCCATATCCGGTTCGTGGCAGACTGCAGCAAACGGAGCGTGGAGGCCTCAAAAGTGACAGATCCTGTGACAGCAACCCAATCCGAACAGAAGACGGCAGCGGATACGGTTCTGGAAATTCGCGATGTTGCGAAGTCTTTCGGCCCGGTCATCGCGCTGAAGCGCATGAACCTGACCGTGCGGCGCGGGCGCGTGCATACGCTGCTCGGTGAAAACGGTGCTGGCAAATCCACGCTGATGAAGATTCTGGCTGGCGTGTTCAAGCCGACCTCGGGCACGATTTTGCTCAAAGACGCGGCCTATGCGCCGAAGAACCCGCGCGATGCACGCGCCAGCGGGATCGCCATCGTCTTTCAGGAATTGAGCCTCTCCCGCAACCTGACCGTTGCCGAGAATATTTTCGCGAACCACGAGCCGAGCCGCTTCGGCTTCATCCGCGAGCGCGAGCTGAACGCGGAAGCGACCAGACTCGTTGCCGATCTCGGACTTCCGGTCGATCCGCGCGCCAAGGTCGGCGATCTTTCGATTGCCCAGCGTCAGCTCGTCGAAATCGCCAAGGGCTTGAGCCAGCCTGCCGATGTCGTCATTCTGGACGAGCCGACTTCATCGCTGTCCGACAGCGAGGCGGAAATCCTGTTTTCAATCATCGAGCGCCTGAAGGCCAAGGGCACTGCCGTTATCTATATCTCGCACCGCATGGAAGAAATCATGCGGCTTTCCGACGACATTACGGTTGTTCGCGATGGCGAATATGTCACGACCACCGAAAAGAGCGAGACCAGCATCGAGCGCCTGATCGCGCTCATGGTCGGTCGCGAGATGAACGACATTTACCCGCCGCGTGAAGCGCCGCGCCCTTCGGACGCCGTTCCGCCGATTCTCGCGACAAAGAACCTGTCCGTACCGGGCAAGTTCCACGAGGTCTCCATCGATGTGAAGCCCGGCGAAGTCCTTGGGCTTTTCGGACTGGTCGGTTCTGGCCGTTCGGATGTAATGAAGGCGCTGTTCGGGATGCTGCGGCCAACGGGCGAAATCAGGCTCGAAGGCGAAGCCATCACGCTTGCCTCGCCGCCCGATGCCATTCGCCACGGCATTGCCTTCGTGACCGAGAACCGCAAGGAAGAAGGCCTTGTTCTTCCGCATAGCGTCGAGCGCAACATCAATATGGTGGGGCTCGGCCAGCTGGCGGGGCCTTTCGGCCTGATGCGTTCCAGCGCGGAACGCTCCGCCGCCAAGGCGGAAGTGCTGCGCCTTGCCATCAAGACCGCTTCCATCGACACGGTTGCCGGATCGCTCAGCGGCGGCAACCAGCAGAAGATCGTGCTGGCGAAGTGGCTGCAGACAAAGCCGCGCATCCTCATTCTCGACGAACCGACACGCGGTGTCGATGTCGGCGCGAAATTCGAAATCTATCGCATCATCCGTGAACTTGCCGCCAATGGCGCGGCGATTCTGATGGTTTCCTCCGAACTGCCGGAAGTGCTGGGCCTCAGCGACCGGGTGGTCATCATGCATAACAAGCATGTCGCCGCCATTGTCGATGCCGATGGCCTTACGCCCGAAACCGTCATGAGCTACGCAGCAGGAATGCACCTATGAGCAACGCCCAAAATATCCAGAAGAAAGCCGTGGACGCAGAAGTCCGCCGTTCGCTTTTCTCCTCCCCGCTGGTTCGCCAATATGGCGGCATCATTGTTTCGCTGGCCGTGCTTTGCGTGGTCTTCGCTGTGTTGAACCCGCGCTTTCTGGCTTTCAACAACTTCATGAACATCATGCAGCAGGTGGCGGTGATTGCCGTTGCCGCCTATGGCATGACCTATGTGATCCTGCTCGGTGAGATCGACCTTTCGATTGGCTCCATCATCGCCGTTTCCGGAATGGTGGCGGCGCAAGCCTTCTCCATGGGGTTCGGCTTTGTGCCAACCGTGGTTTTCACCCTTGCGGCGGGCGCCATCATGGGCGGCCTGAACGGAGTGCTTTCGGCAAAGCTGATGCTGCCCTCCTTCATCGTGACGGTCGCGACAATGGGCATCTATCGCGGCATGGTCAGCCTGCCGACCAATGGCGCGCCGGAAATCATCGAAAACGATACCTGGCTCGCCATCGGGTCGGAAAACTGGCTCGGCCTGCCGATCATCATTTGGATTGTCGGCGTCCTGTTCATTTTCAACTATATCCTGCTGTCGAAGACTGTGTTCGGTCGCCGCATCTATCTGTCGGGCGGCAACAAGGAAGCGGCGATTTATTCGGGCATCCGCGTCGACCGCATCAAGATCATCGTCTTCATGCTCTCCGGCGTCATGGCTGCGATCAGCGGCATTCTGCTCTCGTCGCGCCTGTCCTCGGCGCAGACTAATGCGGGCATGGGCTACGAACTCGACGCCATTGCGGCGGTCGTGCTGGGCGGCACCTCGCTTGCGGGCGGCGTCGGCACCATGGTCGGCACCATTCTCGGCGCGCTCATCATCGGCGTTATCAATAACGGCATGAACATGCTGTCTGTGCCTTATTTCTATCAGCTCATCGTCAAGGGCGTGGTCATTCTGGTCGCGGTCTGGCTCGATGTGCGCTCGAAATCCGTACGGACGTAATCGGTGCAGCATATGAAAAAGATCATCACTATCGGCGAAATCGTCGTCGAGATCATGGCCGTGGAAACCGGCAACGGTTTCAAATCCGCCATCCCGTTGATCGGCCCGTTCGCCTCCGGCGCGCCCGCGATCTTCATCGATCAGGCGGCCAAGATGGGCCAGCCTTGCGGCATGGTCAGCGCGGTCGGCAATGACGATTTCGGCGCGCTCAATGTCGAGCGCCTGCAAAACGACGGCGTGGATGTATCGGCCATCGGCGTGCATCCGACAGCCGCTACCGGCAGCGCCTTCGTGCGCTATCGCCCTGATGGCAATCGCGACTTCATCTTCAACATCAAGCACAGCGCATGCAGCGCGATTGGCCTGACACCAGAAGCTGAAACGCTGATCGAGACCGCCGATCATCTGCATATCATGGGTTCGGCCCTGTTCTCCGATGGCATCGTCTCGGCGATCCACGAGGCGACAATCCGCATCAAGGCGAAGGGCGGCACAGTGTCCTTCGACCCGAATATCCGCAAGGAAATGCTGGAATTGCCGGGCATGCGTCAGGCGCTGGCCCATGCTCTGGAAAACACCGACCTGTTCATGCCGAGCGGCCCGGAAATTTTCCTCTTCACCAAGGCGACCGAGGAAAAGGCAGCTGTGGAAGAGTTGCTGGCGCGGGGTGTCAAGGCCGTTGTGGTCAAGCGCGGCGCGGAAGGCGCCAGCTATTTCGACCAGTCCGGCGAAGTTTTCGCGCCTGCTTTCAAGGTCGATGAAATCGACCCAACCGGCGCGGGCGACAGTTTTGGCGCGGCATTCGTAACCTGCTGGCTGCGCGACATGGCCCCGAAGGAAGCTCTTGTCATCGCCAACGCCACCGGCGCACGCGCCGTCGGCGTCAAGGGACCGATGGAAGGCACCTCGACCATGGCTGAAATTGTTGCCTTTCTGCAGAAAAACGGAGTTCCAGCATGAGCGGCACGAACGTTCTGAGCGCACTTCCCGCCCGTTATGCAAGCGGCGTTCGCGGTGGCATCACGTCGATCTGTTCTGCGCATCCGCTGGTGATCGAAGCAGCCCTCCTCGAAGGCATCGCGACCGAGACCGACGTGCTGATCGAGGCCACCTGCAATCAGGTCAATCAGGATGGCGGCTATACGGGCATGACGCCTGCCGACTTCCGCCGCTTCGTGGAAGACATCGCCGCGCGCGTCGGCTTCGACACCAAGCGGCTTATTCTGGGCGGCGACCATCTCGGCCCCAACCCGTGGAAACATCTGCCAGCCGAAGAAGCCCTTGCGAAGTCGGATGTCATGATCGACGCCTTCGTGCGCGCAGGCTTCACCAAAATCCATCTCGATACGTCGATGGGCTGCGCTGGCGAGCCAGTCGCGCTGCCTGATACCGTCACCGCCGAGCGCGCTGCGCGTCTCGCCAAGGTTTCCGAAACGGCGGCCCGCGAAGCCGGATACGACCTGCCGGTCTATATCATCGGCACGGAAGTCCCGATTCCCGGTGGTGCGATGGAAGAAATCGAAGAGCTGGAGCTGACCAAGCCGGGCGCTGCCGTCGAAACCGTCGCCATTCACCGCAAAGCTTTTGCAGCACTCGGACTGGAAGACGCCTTTGCCCGCGCCATCGGCGTTGTGGTGCAGCCGGGTGTCGAATTCGGCAATGAGAATGTCGTCTTCTACAACAGCGAAAAAGCGACGGCTTTAAGCGCTGTTCTGAGCGAAATGCCGCAATTCGTGTTCGAAGCCCATTCGACCGATTACCAGCCGGTGGAAGCGCTTTCCGATCTCGTGCACGACGGTTTCGCTATTCTGAAAGTCGGCCCCGGCCTGACTTTTGCACTGCGCGAGGCTCTTTATGGTCTCGACCAGATTGCGGCATTCCTCGACAAGCTGCCGTATGAAGAAACCCTGCGCGGCAAGATGGAAGCGCTACTTCTGGCCGAGCCGAAGAACTGGGAAAAATATTACCACGGCGACGCGGAAGAGCTGCGGCTGCAACGCCATTTCTCCTATAGCGACCGCATTCGCTATTACTGGCCGCACCCGGTGGCAACCGCCGCCGTCGATTCGCTTTTGAAGCGCCTGGAAGGTCGCAAGATACCCGAAACGCTGATCAGCCAATATCTCGGCACGCTTTATCCGGCTGTCGCCTCGGGTGCGGTCGAAGCCACGCCGCATGCGCTGATGGTCGAAGCCGTCCGCAATGTCGTACGCACTTACGGCAAGGCTGTCGCCTAATTCTCGGAACAGCTTGCGCCTTGCGGCGCAAGCTGTTGGTCTATTTTCCCGGCGCAAGCCGCGCCAGAAAATCGTCGCACCAGCGTGTGACGTCATGGGTTTTGAGAAAATCCATCATGTCGTTATAGCGTTCCTGCCGTTCTTCCAGCGGCATGGACAGCGCCCGCGCAATCGCATAGGCAACGGCTTCCGTATCATAGGGATTGACCAGAACCGCACCATCCAGTTCCTGCGCGGCACCGGCAAAGCGTGAAAGCACAAGCACGCCGGGATCATCCGGGTCCTGCGCCGCGACATATTCCTTTGCCACGAGGTTCATGCCATCGCGCAGCGGCGTGACCAGCCCCACTTTCGCCAGACGATAAAGCCCGGCCAGCACATCGCGATTGAGAGACCGGTTGATATAGCGGATCGGCGTCCAGTCGAAGGTGGCGTTCGCCCCGTTGATGCGCCCGGCCATTTCCGCCACTTCCCGCTGCATATCCTTATATTCCGGCACTTCGGTGCGAGACTTCGGCGTCACCTGCAAAAAGGTGACATGGCCGCGATTGACCGGATCGATTTTCAGAAAATTCTCGAAAGCTTCAAGCCGGTTGGTGATCCCCTTGGAATAATCCAGCCGGTCGACGCCGATGATCAGATCGCGCCCGCTCATGCTGTCGCGCATGCGCTTTACGGAACTGCTGTTTTGCGTCTTCATCGCAATCTCGGCAAAGGCTTCGGTTTCGATGCCGATACCAAAACTGTCCACGCTGAAGCTTCGCCCGAAAGCCTCGAACCGCCGGGGTTCAATCTGTTTGCCGATCTTTTCCCGCCGCAGACCCCCGATGAAATTCTCCACATCGTTTTCCGTCTGGAAACCGACGAGATCGTAATAGGTCAAACCGCGAATGATCGCCTCATGCACCGGAAGCGTCAAAAGCAGATCGGCTGGAGGCCATGGAATATGCATGAAAAAGCCGATGCGATTTTCCACCCCGCAGCGCCGCAATTCTTCGGCCAGCGGGATCAGGTGATAATCATGCACCCAGATTGTGTCGTCGGGCTCGATTAGCGGCAGCAATTGCTGCGCGAACAGCCGGTTGACCCGAAAATAGCCCGCCATATCCTTGCGGGTATAGTCTATGAGGTCCAGCCGGTAATGGCAGAGCGGCCATAGCATGCGATTAGCGAAGCCGGCGTAGTATTCGTCGATATCTTTCTTTTGCAGGCTTAGCAGCGCATAGCTGATCGGCCCGACCTGTTTCGTTTCCAGTTGATGTGTCTCTCTGCCGGACAGTGTTTCACCGGACCAGCCGAACCAGACACCCCCTCTGACATTCAAGGCCGCCTGCAAGGCGACGGCCAATCCTCCTGCCGGGGCTTTTCCCTGCTTATCCGGCAGGGGAACGCGGTTGGAAACCACGACAAGGCGTCCCACTCCATTCTCCTTTCATCGTGTTAGAGCGCGTTTCGATCTGATTGAAGCAGATCGGCGCTCTAACATTTTTGTTTTTACGCACATCTTATCCGAAAACCGTTTCACACTTTTCGGGATGTGCTCTATTGCGTGCCCGCCATTTTGATCACCCAAGCCCGCAAGGCTTTCGGCGAGGCAACCGCGTCCGTGGACAGGTCGCTGATCGCTTCGCCCACGGCAATGCCCATTCCGCCCAAATCCATCGCCGCTTGCAGCATCGGTATATCCGTCAGATCGTCCCCGAACGCGACCGGAAGACGCCCGGCAAAGGCCTTGCTCTGCATCAGGCGGCGCAGAGCGACGCCCTTGTCGCCATGACGCGAACGCAGTTCGAAAACGAATTTCCCAGCCTGAACCCGCCAGTCGGGACCGGCCAGTTTTTCCGCCGCATCGATCAATTCACGCGCAATGTCTTCCTTCTCGGGCGCAAGCCTGAAGTGAACTGCGATCGCATTGCCTTTATCTTCCAGCAGAAGCCCGGCAATACCGGATTGCGTCTCACGAATAAAATCCTTGGCGCGCGCGAATTCTTCGCCCGGCTCCAGCTTTTCGACCTGCCCCGACGGCAGCCGGAACTCGGTGCCGTGCAATGCCGCGATAGCGCCTGAATAGGAAGGGAAACGCTTTGCCACGAAATCCAGCGGACGGCCCGTCATCAGCGCCACTGCGCCGGACAAACGCTCGCGCAATTTTTCCAAGGCGGTCACCAACGCGGGATCGACAACGACGCCGTCCGGCGTTGGTGCGATATCCAGCAGAGTTCCGTCGATATCGAAGAAAAGCGCATAACCGGAATGCTCCGGCGATAATGCCGCAAGCGAAATTCTCTCTGAATGGATCGTGGAGAGGTGCATAGGTTCCAAACCGAATACCCCGTCAAAAGTTCCACAATTCCACAATCTTATCCGCTAGCTTATGCGGTTTTCCGATCACGCCATGCGCGGCGTTTTCCGTTTGAACAGCACGGCAGCCAGACCGAGGATCAGCGTGCCCGCGATGAACAGGAAGGCTGCGGCGGCAATCGCCGGGCTGATGTTTTCGCGGATGGTGGAAAACATCTGTCGCGCCAGCGTGCGCTGGTTGGGACCGGCGACGAACAGCGTCAGCACAACCTCATCCAGCGACGTGGCAAAGGCCAGCACCGCGCCCGAAACCACGCCCGGCATGGCGAGCGGCAACGTCACCCGGCGAAACACAGTCAGCGGCGATGCTCCGAGACTTTCCGCCGCAAGCTCCACTCGCCGGTCAATGCCCGCAAGTGCGCCGGTGACGCTCACCATCACAAAGGGGATCGACACCACCGTATGCGCGACGATGACCCCGAAATAGGAATTGGCGATGCCGAGCCGCACGAACAGCAATTGCATGCCGACGCCCATCACCACCGCAGGCACCACCATCGGGAGCAGAAACAGCGTGCGGATTGGACCGGACAGGAACAGCGCCCGATTGCGCAGGCCAAGGGCTGCCATAGTACCAAGAACCGTCGCCAGCGTCATGGTGCCAAAGCCGATGATCAGGCTGTTGACGATGGCGCGTCGCCAGGCATCGGCTGTTGCCAGTTCCTCGAACCAGCGCATCGACCAGCTTGGCACCGGATAGGTGAGGAACACGCTCGACGTGAAGGCCAGCGGCAGGATGGCGAATAAGGGCGCGACCAGAAAAAGGACAGCGGCCACGCCGAACACGATCTTGACGGAGCGTCCCATGGTTATGCCCTCCCCCGCTTTTCGTTGGTCAGGCGACCATAGACCGCATAGAGCAGCAGGCAGACAACCAGCAGCACCATACCCAGCGCGCCAGCCATGCCCCAATTGGCCGAGCCGGTGGCATAATAGGCGATGATCGAGCTGATCATCTGGTCGCTCGGACCGCCGATCAGTGCCGGTGTGATGTAATAACCAATGGCGCTCATGAAGACGAGCAACATACCGGACAGGATGCCCCGCATGCTGAGCGGCAGCAGAACACGCAGGAACGCCCGCCATGGCGGCGCACCCAGCGAAGCGGCGGCAGGCATCAGATTGTTCGGGATGGACACCAGCACGCTGTAGATCGGCAGAACCATGAACGGCAAAAGCACATGCGTCATGGCGATGATCACGCCCATCCGGTTGAAGATCAGCGGCAGTGGCCCGTTGGTGAGACCGAGCCAGATCAGCGTGTCGTTGATCAACCCCTTGTCCTGCAACAGAATGAACCATGCTGCCGTGCGCACCAGAAGCGATGTCCAGAGCGGCAGAAGCACGGCTGCAAAAAGGGCGCTTTTCACCCAGCCCGTGGCGGAAGCCAGCAACACCGCATAGGGATAACCGATGGCGGCGCAGGCCAGCGTGACCAGTGCGGCGATCCAGAATGTGCGCAGCATGATGGCGCGATTGGCCGACGTGCCCGCGGCCATGGAAACAATCTCGCCTGAACTGTCGCGTTCCATATCCACCGCCGCCAGCAGATTGCGGTCTGTGGTGGGGGACAGCGCATTGGCAATGGCCCGCCAATATTGTGGCTGGCTCCAGCGTTTATCGACTGCTTCCAGATCTAGCGCCGGATCGTCTTTCTCGATGGCTGTAAGCGTCTTGCTCATCAATGTGCGAAAGCCCGACTGGGCGCTGTTCAGGCGCCGCACCATATCGCCGACCGCCTGCTGATCGGTGGATGCCCTGAGATCGGCAACCAGCGCCTGTTTCATCTCCGGTGTCGGACCCGATTGACCGTCCCAACCGGCGACGGCCTCCGCCGTTTGCGGGAGAACCCGCAGCACCGCCGTGTCGGAGATTGCCTGTTTCATCATCACGCCAAGCGGCCACAGGAAAAACAGCGCAATGAAGATCAAAAGCGGCGCGATGAGCAGAACCGAGCGTGTGCTTTTGGCGGAGAGAACCGTCATGCGACAATTGTCCAGCAATCGGCTGCATTGAAATGCGCCACCACATCGACGCCCGGTTGCCATTCGCGCGCCTTACGGTCGAGGCGCACAATGAAATGATGCGCCTTGTCATCCAGCTGGATGCGCAGATGATCGCCCTGATAAACACTATCGGTCACGCGTGTGCTGAGATTATTGTCGGCCTTGGCCTCGCCGCCCAGTTCGATCCGCTCCGGGCGGATGGAAAGCAGCACATCTTGCCCCGGCGTCAGCGCGCCGGATGATGAGGCGTTCAACTCGGCGCCGTTCTTGAGGCGGATCAACGTTTTCGTTCCATCGACACGCTCCACCTTGCCTTCGGCCAGATTGGTTTCACCAATGAATTCTGCCACGAAACGGGTCTTCGGCTCGTCGTAGATTTCGCGCGGCGAGCCGATCTGTTCGATCTGTCCCTTGTTGAACACGGCGATACGGTCCGACATGGTCAGCGCCTCGCTCTGGTCATGTGTCACGAAAACGATGGTCAAACCGAGGCGGTTGTGGAGCGCGCGGATATCGAGCTGCATCTGTTCGCGCAATTGCTTGTCGAGCGCGCCAAGCGGCTCGTCCATCAGCACCACGCCCGGTTCGAAAACCAGCGCACGGGCCAAAGCCACACGCTGCTGCTGCCCGCCGGAAAGCTGCGACGGCTTGCGCTCGCGCATGGTTGAAAGCTGCACCATATCCAGCACTTTTGCGACCTTGTCGGATATCTCCGCCTTGCCAAGCCCGCGCATCTGCAATGGGAATGCGATGTTCTCGCCGACGCTCATATGGGGAAACAGCGCATAGTTCTGGAACACGACGCCCATATTGCGCTTGTAGGACGGAACATCGTTGATCGACTTGCCATCGACGACAAGCTTGCCGCCGCTCGGGCTTTCAAAGCCAGCGAGCATCATCAAAAGCGTGGTCTTGCCCGAACCGGATGGCCCAAGCAAACTGACGAACTCGCCGCGTGCTATATCGAGGTTGAGCCCGTCTATGACTTTGAAATCGGCGTAGGATTTACTGATATTCTCAAATCGAATTCGATAGTCCGTCAATGAATCACTCCAGTTGCCGGCATCGGAATATCCCGTCCACCGATGGAGCGGGTCCAGTTTTAACGGAACCGCTCTATCTCTTTGTTATCTCGGCAGACGGGATGGCGATGGGTGTTCTCAGGCTAACCCGTTTACTGCGCCAGCCAGGCGTTGAAGCGCTTCGTCAGCTCTTCCGAATTGTCGATCCAGAAATCGACATTGAGCGGAATCGCATCCGTCATATTGGCTTCCGCCGTTGGCAGATCGGCTGCGAATTCCGCCGGAACCTTGCTCGCGGCGTCCTTGTTCGGCAGACCATAGGCTACATATTTCGGCAGCTTGACCTGATTTTCCGGTTCGCTGGTAAACGCGATGAAATCCATGCCTGCGTCCTTGTTTTCGGCGTCCTTCAGGACGACCCAGCTATCGACGGCATAGATGCTGCCCGGCCATACAACCTTGAAATTCTTGCCTTCGGCGCGGTTGATGCCGGTGATGCGACCGTTATAGGCCGAAGCCATTACAACTTCGTCGGAAGCCAGCAATTGCAGCGGCTGCGCCCCTGCTTCCCACCACACGATATTCGGCTTCAGCTCTTCGAGCTTCTTGAAGGCGCGGTCAACGCCTTCTGGCGTGCCCAGCACATCATAGACTTCATCCTTCTTGACGCCATCGGCGAGTAGAGCGAATTCCAGCGTGTACTTTGCGCCCTTGCGCAACGAGCGCTTGCCGGGGAACTTCTTTACATCCCAGAAATCCGCCCAGGACTTGGGGCCGTCCTTCAGCTTGTCGCCATTATAGGCAATGGCCGTGGACCAGACGATG
The DNA here is from genome assembly GCF_040372265.1 of Brucella sp. NBRC 113783. NCBI lineage: Bacteria > Pseudomonadati > Pseudomonadota > Alphaproteobacteria > Hyphomicrobiales > Brucellaceae > Brucella > Brucella sp. NBRC 113783. Next base: position 11,199 of record NZ_BAABRX010000006.1, read on the forward strand.
GCGCCAACACCGCAATCATTGACCGCGCTGTCGAGGAACTTGTCCTTGCCGCCAAGCTTGTCCCAGTCGATCTTTTCATAAAGACCATCGGCGCAGCCGAGCGCCAGTTCCTCGGCTTCCACCTGCACCACATCCCAATTGGGCTTGCCAGCCTTCACCTTGGCCTGAACGACACCGTAACCGCCGTCCCATGATTCATCGAGCAGCGGCTTTCCGGTCTTTTCCGAAAACGGCTTGAAATAGATTTCGCGCTGCGCATCCTGATAGTTGCCGCCCCAGGAGACGACGGTCAGATCGCGCGCGGCAGCAGGCGCGGCATGAAAACCGGCCACAGTTGCAAGAAGTGCACCGGCATAGGCAAGGCGTGCCATTTTCATAATTTTATTTCCCCATTTGTTTCGACAGGTTCATCCTGCCGTAGTTGTAATGGGAACCATGCTAGCCCGATCATTTGTTGCGGGCAATAAGCTATTATCAGCCATAAGCGAAAGTGTTACGCACCGCTGACCGTGGCCTGATCTATATCTTCTGCGCCAGAATCTTATCAATGCGCCGACCATCCATGTCGACAATTTCGAAGCGCCAGTCGTCATATTCGAAGCTGTCGCCGACGGACGGCAAATCGCCCAGCTGCAACAGCGCAAAACCGGCAATCGTGTGATAGCCGCGATCTTCCGGGATTTCCGTAAAGCCCAGCCGATGAAAGGCTTCATGGGCTGACATCAAACCGTCGATCAGAAGCGAACCGTCCGTGCGGGTCACGATATCCGGCTCTTCATCATCAATATCGGGTATATCGCCCGCGATGACTTCAAGCAGGTCAGACTGCGTGACAATGCCTTCGAGGATACCATATTCGTCAACCACCACGACCAGCCGTACCGGACTTTTCTTGAAGATTTCCAGCACGCGGAAAATCGGCGTTGCTTCGTGCACCACGACGAGTTCGCGGATCGCCTTCAGTGGATCGACCGCATGACCGTCGAGTACCTGATCCAGCAGGTCTTTCTTGAGAACCATGCCGATGGGTTCATCAATGCTCTGATGGGCGATCAGCAATTGTTCGTGGCGACAGTCGCGGATGGTCTTGAGCATTTGTTCCTGACTGTCATCGGCATCGATCCAGTCGATTTCGCGCCGTGGCGTCATGATATCGCCAACGCGACGATCACCGATGGTCAGCGCGCGCGCCACCACCTCGCGCTGTGTCATTTCGATCAGCCCGGCCTGCTGGCTGGCTGCAACGAGCAGCTTGATTTCTTCGGGAGAATGAGTCGAACCCTCTCCGTTGCCGGGCTGCAAGCCACACAGGCGCAGCACCAGATTGCCCAGAGCGTTAAGCGTCGAAATGGCGGGCCAGAAGATGAAGGTGAACGCGCCGAGCGGGCGGACGACAAAAAGCGCCGTGCCCTCGCTGCGCTGCAAGGCGAGGCTTTTGGGCGCAAGTTCGCCTAGCACGATATGCAGCGCCGTAATGATGATGAAGGAAATCGCAACCGCGATGGCATGGGAACCGAAGCTTACCCAGTTGGTTGGCAATGCGCCCAAAGCGGGTTCTATGAGATGCGCAAGCGCCGGTTCGCCGATCCAGCCAAGCGCGAGCGATGAAATGGTGATACCAAGCTGGGTGGCCGCCAGATTGGCGTCGAGATGATCAACCGCGCGCATAAGGGCAGAAGCGTTGGTGCGCTTTGCCGCGACCAGTTCAGCCACCCTGCTTTTACGGACCGCGACCAATGAAAATTCAGCGGCAACGAAGAAACCGTTAGCAGCCACCAGAAGAAGAACCGCTACGATACCGATAACATCAGCCCAATACATGCTTGTCCCTATCGCGGGTTGCGACTCTTATTTTTACAGGAACACTATGCATGAGGCTGGGTCGCCGCTCAAGGAACGCTCGAATTTTACTGGCAATTCAATCAGGCGTCAGTCAACCACCGTCACGACTTTTGGCGCTCCGCCAATCGTGCCGATGATAGTTGCCGCCGGATAACCCGCAGAGTGGATCATTGCGAGAATGCGCTCAGCCGCATCCGGTGCACAGGAAACAAGCAGCCCGCCCGACGTTTGCGGATCGGTCAACAATTGCTGCTTCCAGAGCGGAGTATCGTCCGCCAGTCGCACGTCATCACCATAACTCGCCCAGTTGCGGGTCGAAGCGCCGGTGATGAAACCTTGTTCCGCAAGACGTGCGGCTTGAGCCAAAAACGGAAGATCACTGTATCGAAGCGTGATGCCGACATTGGACCCCCGCGCCATTTCAAGCGCATGACCGAGAATGCCGAAGCCCGTCACATCGGTGACCGCGTGCACAGCTTCATCCTTGCCAAGTTCCGCGCCGACCCGGTTCAACAAAGTGACGGAGGCCATCATCTCATCGTAACCGGCACCATCAAGAACCTGTTTCTTGAACGCTGCGGAATAGATGCCGACACCGAGCCCCTTGGTCAAAATGAGCGCATCGCCCGGCCTCGCGCCGCTATTCTTGCGCAGATTGGCAAGCTTGCAAGTGCCAACCACCGCCAGCCCGTAGATCGGCTCCGGCGCATCGATCGAATGGCCGCCCGCCACCGGAATTCCGGCTTCTGCGCAGATGCTGGAACCGCCTTTCAGAATATGGCGGATCATTTCGGCAGGCATTTGATTCACCGGCATGCCGAGGATCGCCAGCGCCATGATGGGCGTTCCGCCCATCGCGTAGACGTCGGATATGGCATTGGTTGCCGCAATACGCCCGAAATCGACCGGATCGTCCACCATCGGCATGAAGAAGTCGGTGGTGGCGATCACACAGTTCTCATCGTCAAGCTGCCAGACCGCTGCGTCGTCGCCGGTCTCGGTGCCGACCAGCAGCTGCTTGAAAGGTTGGATGGCGGGCTGATCAGCAAGCAGATTTTGCAACACGGCAGGCGCCAGCTTGCAGCCACAGCCGCCGCCATGCGCCAGAGTGCTGAGACGGATGGGCGATGCGATATCCATAGGTCCTCCTGAACCGAAAGCGGTTCCCGTGATGCTATTTCGTATCAGATCGTGATCTCGCGCGCCGTCATGCTATAACGGAAAGCGTCCGCGTCGAGACAATCGAGCCGCATGCTGGCGACCTCGGCTTGCGGATACATCAGGAAGCCAAGCTCCCCGCTCTGCGCAGATGGCAAATCGATATCGCTGCCATCATTGAAGGCAATCCAGTTGCCTTCCCATGCGCCGAAGAGCTTTTGACGAACGGCAACCACACGCGGATCGTCCGCTGTCAAACCGTCCTTCTCTTCTTCAAGCATGACCTTTCGCACATCGGCCGGATCGGTCGCCACCCAGCCGACGCCATCGAGATAGATTTCAGCACGACAATGTTGCGACTTGGTGATGACCTCGTTCTTTGCGCCAAGGCTCTTGTAACCGAAAGCGGACGGCGCCACCCGCACCCCGTAAAGGTCACGCGCGGGAATGCCAACAGAGCGCACCAGCGCCACGAACAGCGGGTTGAGATCGGCGCATTTGCCGCCAAGATCACCGCTCCTCAACATGGCGACGATATCGCCGTCGCCGCAGCCGCGCGTGGACGCGCGCCGATAGGTGTTGGCGACAACCCAGTCATAGATGCGGCGGGCCTTATCCTGATCACTTGCGGCGTCGCCGACAATCTTGTTTGCGGTCTCCCGAACAATGCCATCCACTGGTGCCAGCCGTGTTCCAGCCAGATATTTTGCGCGCTCGGCCTGTGTCAGCGGCACGGCGGTCGCCGATGCCTCAAGGCTGCTGGCGCGGTCACGGGTCGAGATGAGACTAATGATTTCCGCAGTCGGCGTTTCTTCACCCGGCGCCCATTCGAGATAGAGGAGGCCTACCCCGCTGCGTGGATCGCGATTGATCTGCGCAACCCTGGCATTTGTCGTCCACCGATTGCCTTCCGGGCGGTTCCAGTCATCCGCCTGAAAACCGGCCAAAGGCACCCATGCCCGAATGACATCCTTGGATGCGGTCGGGCTCACAGTTGTCCTGATCTCGAAACTGCGCCAGTTCGATGGCTTGGGCGTAAACGTGCCGTCATCGGCAAAGGCAGGGGCCGTGGCGAAGCTCGGCAGAAGGCTGAGGGCGGCGCAGGCCGCGCCGGATTTGAGGAGTTCCCGACGATTCATGACGATCCCCTTTCGTGGCCCCTCTTTAGGAGCCATGAGCTCTGTTTCTTACGAATATGCGGAGAAAGCGCTGCTGTTGCGCCCGACCTCGAAAGACCAGCGCATGCCAGGAATGATCTGTGATCAAGGCCCCGAAACTCGGGAGCAGCGGAAGAAGTCACACGCGCAGTCTGCCGTGTTTGTTTAACTCCGTCAATCAACCATCGAACAAGAGAAAGTCATCGTGAAGATTACATTCATGTATTAATACTTGAGTACGCCTGTCATGTTATATATAAATGGGCTTTGTTATTATATTTTTCGCCCTTCGGTTCGGTTGACAACTTCGTCTTATTGCGGTGAACTGCCAAAGTGAAAGTCAAGCCTGCCCGACAACGTGACCGGGAAAATTTCCCCTGCACGTCGGTTCTAATCATCAGGGAGGTATCGCACGATGAATGTGGAGCTCTCACGCCGCCAGTTTCTGGGCGGAACGGGAGCGGTGGTAGCGGCTTCGGCGCTCGGTTCTTTCGGCTTCGGTGCGGTGGAAACCGCCTATGCCGAATCCATCCGCCCCTTCAAGCTGGCCAATACGACCGAAACCCGGAATACCTGCCCTTACTGCTCCGTAGCCTGCGGCATCATCCTTTATTCCAAGGGTGATCTGCGCAAGGGCGAGAAATCCGACCTGATCCATATCGAGGGCGATACGGACCACCCGACCAATCGCGGCACGCTGTGCCCCAAGGGCGCGGCGCTCAAGGATTTTGTCAAGGCGGAGACACGCCTGAAATATCCGATGGTGCGCGAACCGGGCACCAGTGCATTCAAGCGGATATCATGGGAGGACGCGCTGGACCGGATCGCGCGCCACCTCAAAGATGACCGTGACGCGAATTTCATCGCGAAGAACGAGGCGGGCGTCACCGTCAACCGCTGGACGTCGACGGGCTTTCTCGCCGCATCCGCAACCACCAACGAAACAGCGTTTCTCACCTACAAGGTGGTGCGCAGCACAGGCATAGTCGCATTCGATAATCAGGCACGCGTCTGACACGGCCCGACGGTGGCGAGTCTCGCCCCATCATTTGGCCGTGGCGCAATGACCAACGCCTGGACAGACATCAAGAACACTGATCTCATCGTCGTCATGGGCGGCAATGCGGCGGAAGCGCATCCGTGCGGCTTCAAATGGGTGACGGAGGCCAAGGCCAACCGTGGCGCCCGGCTGATCGTCGTCGATCCGCGTTTCACGCGCACGGCATCGGTGGCGGATTATTATTCGCCGATCCGTCAGGGGTCGGATATCGCCTTCCTGCTCGGCGTCATCAACTACTGCATCCAGAATGACAAGGTGCAGTGGGAATATGTGAAGCATTTCACCAATGCCAGCTACATCGTCAAGGATGGCTTCGAATATAAGGACGGACTTTTCAGCGGCTATGACGAGGAAAAACGCGACTATGATCGCTCAAGTTGGGATTATGTGATCGGCGATGACGGCTATGCCGTTGTGGACGATACGTTGCAGCATCCGCGTTGCGTGTGGAACCTGCTGAAGCAGCATGTGTCCATCTACACGCCGGAAATGGTCGAGCGCATTTGCGGCACGCCGAAGGAGAAATTCCTGAAAGTGGCCGAGATGATCGGCGAATGCTCCTCGCCGACCAAGACTATGACATCCATGTATGCGCTGGGCTGGACGCAACATTCCAAGGGCGCGCAGAACATTCGCGGCATGGCGATGCTGCAACTGATCCTTGGCAATATCGGCGTGCGGGGCGGCGGCATGAATGCGCTGCGCGGTCACTCCAATATTCAGGGTCTGACCGATATCGGCCTGATGTCCAATCTTCTGCCGGGCTATATGAATATCCCGGTCGAGAAGGAGATCGACCTCGACACCTATATGTCGACGCGCAGCTTCAAGCCGCTGCGCCCGAACCAGACAAGCTACTGGCAAAACTACAAGAAGTTCTTCGTGAGCTTCCAGAAGTCCATGTGGGGGAGCGCCGCTGTAGCAGAAAACGACTTTGCCTATGACTGGCTGCCGAAGCTGGACGTGCCGAATTATGACGTGTTGCGCATCTTCGACATGATGAACAATGGCAAGGTCAACGGTTATGTCTGTCAGGGCTTCAATCCGCTGATGGCTGTGCCAAACCGCAACAAGCTGACCGCGGCCCTATCGAAGCTGAAATTCCTCGTCACGATGGACCCGCTTGAAACGGAAACATCGCGCTTCTGGGAAAATCACGGCGAGTATAACGACGTCGATACCGCATCAATCCAGACGGAAGTGTTCCAGCTGCCATCCACCTGCTTTGCAGAGGACGAAGGTTCGCTGACCAATTCCGGACGCTGGCTGCAATGGCACTGGCCGGGGGCGACACCGCCCGGTGAGGCGAAGACCGACAACTGGATCATGGCGCAGATCTTCATGCGGCTGAAAGCGCTTTATAGCAAGGAAGGCGGCGCACTCCCCGATCCAATTCTCAATCTGGTCTGGGAGTACAAGGACCCGGAAGAACCGACCGCCGAAGAACTGGCAAAGGAGCTCAACGGCAGCGCCCTGACCACGCTGATGGACCCGACGGACCCGAGCAAGGTGGTGCTGGAGGCAGGAAAACTGCTACCCGGTTTTGCCGTGCTGCGCGATGACGGTTCCACCGCGTCGGGCTGCTGGATCTATTCGGGTTGCTTCACCGAGGCTGGCAACAACATGGCGCGCCGCGACAATCACGATCCTGACGAGACCGGTGCCTATCTCAACTGGTCGTGGGCGTGGCCTGCCAACCGGCGCATCCTCTACAACCGTGCCTCCGCCGATCTCAACGGCAAGGCATGGGACCCGAGCCGTAAGCTCATCGAGTGGGACGGAACCAAATGGACAGGCTATGACGTGCCGGACATCGCGCCGACCGCCAAGCCACAAGAAGTCGGTCCTTTCATCATGAATGCGGAAGGCTCGTCGCGCCTGTTCTGCCGTGGCATGATGCGGGATGGTCCGTTCCCGGCCCATTACGAGCCGTTTGAATCGCCGATCGCCAATGTGGTTGCGCCAAATGTCCGGGGCAATCCGGTGGCCCGCGTCTTCAACAACGACTTCAAGCAGTTCGCCGATACCGCATCCGAGGAGTTCCCCTATGCGGCGACCTCCTATCGCCTGACCGAACACTTCCACTACTGGACCAAGCATGTGCATGTGAATGCCGTGTTGCAGCCGGAATTCTTCGTGGAAATTTCGGAAGAACTGGCCAAGGAAAAGGGCATCGCCAAGGGCGACTGGGTGCGCGTCTGGTCTAAGCGCGGCTCGGTCAAGGCCAAGGCGGTGGTGACCAAACGCATCAAGCCGCTCATCTGCGACGGCAAGACGGTGCATGTGGTCGGCATTCCGCTGCACTGGGGCTTCATGGGCGCTGCCCGCAAGGGCTTCGGCCCCAATTCACTGACCCCGTTCGTCGGTGACGCAAACATCGAGACGCCAGAATTCAAGGCGTTTTTGGTCAATATCGAGCGCAGCAGCGCGCCTGTTGCTTAGAAGGGATTGAAGAATGTTTCCACCCGTTCCCAATCCCAGTGTCCAGCCGCAAGCTCCGCGCTTCGGTGACAGTGACCTGATGCGGCGGTCGGCGTCATCCGTGACGCCACCTGCTGAACGCCAGACAGAAGTGGCCAAGCTGATCGACGTGTCGAAATGCATCGGCTGCAAGGCGTGCCAGTCGGCCTGTGCCGAATGGAACGATACGCATGAGGAGGTGGGCATCAATGTGGGGGTCTATGACAACCCGCATGATCTGACGCCCAACACCTTCACGCTGATGCGCTATACGGAATGGGATAATCCCGACACCGGCAATCTGGAATGGCTCATTCGCAAGGATGGTTGCATGCATTGTGAGGACCCCGGCTGCCTCAAGGCCTGTCCGGCGCCTGGCGCCATCGTGCAATATTCCAACGGTATCGTCGATTTCATCCACGATAATTGCATTGGCTGCGGCTATTGCATCAAGGGCTGTCCGTTCAACATCCCGCGCATCTCGGAAGTGACCCACAAGGCCTATAAATGCACGCTGTGCTCCGACCGCATTGCGGTTGGACAAGGCCCGGCCTGTGCAAAAGCATGCCCTACTCAGGCCATCGTCTATGGAACCAAGGACGAAATGAAGGAATGGGCCGATAGACGCATCAAGGATCTGAAATCCCGTGGCTTTGAAAATGCCGGGCTTTACGATCCGCCGGGAGTCGGCGGCACACACGTCATGTATGTGCTGCACCACGCCGACAAACCGGAAATTTACGCCAACCTGCCGAACAATCCGCGCATCAGCCCGGTTGTCGAAGTCTGGAAAGGCGTCTCCAAATATGCAGGCATGGCGGTAATGGGGCTGGCCGTCGCCACCGGCTTCCTGCATTATATTTTCAAGGGTCCGAATGTCGTGACCGAACATGATGAGGAAGAGGCCGAAAAGCTCACGGGAGAAAAAAGCTCATGAGCAAGACCGACTTTGACGATGTTTCCGCCAGCGATGACATAGAACCGGGCAAGCCGGTCCGCGTGCATCGCTATTCCGGCGGCGCGCGCATCAATCACTGGATCACCGCCATCAGCCTCGTGCTGCTGGCGCTTTCCGGGCTTGCCATGTTCCACCCTTGGCTGTTTTTCCTGTCCGGTCTTTTCGGCGGCGGTCAGTGGACGCGCACGATTCATCCATGGATCGGCGTCGTGCTGTTCTTCAGCTTCTTTGGTCTTTTCGTGCGTTTCTGGAGCGCCAATCTCTGGAAGCGCGAGGACACGCGCTGGCTCGGTCAGGTCGATGATGTGATCGCTGGCAATGAGGAGAAACTGCCCGAAATCGGCAAATATAATGCCGGGCAGAAGCTCGTTTTCTGGTCAATGTCATTGCTGATCATCATCCTGATCGTCTCAGGCCTCGCCATCTGGAACGAATATTTCGGCTTTATCGTCAGCATCGACCAGCAACGCTGGGCATTGCTTATCCACTCCATGGCCGCCGTCATCGCCATCTGCGTCTGGATCGTGCATGTCTATGCCGCAATCTGGATCAGAGGCACGTTCAGCGCCATGACGCGCGGCACGGTGACCGGCGGCTGGGCATGGCGGCACCATCGCAAATGGCTGCGCGAGTTGAACGCCAAACGCAAGGCGAAGCAGGCAAGCGGCAAACCGGCAGCATGATTTTACGCATCGCCGGGTTGAAAAATCTGGCGATCGACCGAGAATGAATATGGTTGCACTGGTCCACGTGGCCCGGCGGGTTCGTGAGGGAGTAGAATGGCAGGTAAGACAGATCTAGCGCCGGACCCGACGGCGATTGGCGAAATATCGTCTCCACCCTTTGTACGATTGCCTGATCCCGACGACCTGTTTTCCCGAAGAGCCGCGCGCCTGCGGCTGCTGGGTTCGGTCAGCCCACTCAAACCCTATCTCGAATTTTTGGCCGATCTGAGCGGTGCGCAGGCTGCGGTTCAAAAAGAGCTCGGCCCGGTTTCGCCAAGCGACACCAGCCGGAAACCTGAAATGCCCTGCATTGACCGCGATGTGGCAGCATCGGATGGCACCCTGAATTCAACCTTCGACAACTTGTTTGATCGCGTGCACCATATCGTCAAACCGCAAGATGCCGCCGATGCCTTGGCACGTGTGGCCGCAGCCAGCCCGGCAGAGCGCCGCAGCATGATTGATGCGGTTTTTACCGGTATGCTGCCGCCGGATGCGATTGCCGAACATATCTATATCTGGGCAGGGCTTCAGTTGCATTTCACGCGGCTTGCATCCGCGCTTGATCCGAAAGCCGTGCTGCCCGTTGCCGATGGCGTCTGCCCCACTTGCGGCAGCATGCCATCCGGGTCAATCGTGGTGGGCTGGAAAGGCGCACATGGTGCGCGCTTTTGTTCCTGCTCGGTTTGCAACACGCTCTGGCACTATGTCCGCATCAAGTGCGTCTGCTGCGGCTCCACCAAGGGCGTCGGCTATAAGGAAGTTGAAGACGGCGGCGGCGTCATCAAGGCGGAAACCTGCGACGAATGCCAAAGCTGGACCAAGATCATCTACCAGCAGCAATCCACCGATGCAGACCCGATGACCGACGATGTGGCAAGCCTCGGCCTTGATATGCTGATGCGCGAAACGCCCTATCGACGCGGCGGTTTTGCGGCCTTGCTTGCAGGATTGTGAGGCACGATGGATCAGACCCGGTCTCACCTGCGGCAGTTGCCCTCCGTCGATGCACTCCTGCAAATGCCGGAACTTGGTCCCGGGCTCGAACGCTTTGGTCGCCCGGCGCTGACCGAAGCCATCCGCACTGTTCTGACCGAAGTGCGCGAAGCCGTGAAATCCGGTGCTGCACCGTCCTACAGCGCAGAGATTACCCAACGCGTTATTGATTTGCTTGAAGCCTCGGAGCAATCGAGCCTGCGCCCGCTGTTCAATTTGACGGGAACGGTTCTGCATACCAATCTCGGACGCGCCATATTGGCCGAAGCGGCCGTCGAGGCTGCGACGGCAGCCATGCGCGAAGCCGTTTCGCTGGAGTTTGATCTTTCCACCGGTGCACGCGGCGAACGCGACGACCATTTGCGCGCTTTGGTCTGCGAACTAACCGGCGCGGAAGATGCGACCATCGTCAACAACAATGCCGCCGCCGTGCTGATCGTGCTAAACAGCCTTGCGGCGGGCAAGGAGTCTGTCGTTTCACGCGGCGAACTGATCGAAATCGGCGGCGCGTTCCGCATGCCGGATATCATGACCCGCGCAGGCACCAGACTGGTTGAGATTGGCACCACCAACCGCACCCATCCTCGTGATTATGAAGGCGGCATTGGGCCGGATACGGGGCTGATCTTGAAGGTCCACACCTCCAATTACCGCATTGAAGGCTTTACGCGGGAAGTAACGGCGGCGGAGCTTGCCGCAATCGCCAAGGCGCGCGGTGTGCCGCTGGTCAACGACCTTGGGTCCGGCACACTCGCCGATCTGACGGTTTTCGGTCTGGCGCATGAGCCGACCGTGCGCGAAGCGGTGGCCGAAGGGGCCGATATCATTACCTTCTCCGGCGACAAGCTGCTCGGCGGACCGCAGGCCGGGTTCATCGTCGGCCGGCGCGATCTGATCGCCCGCATCAACAAAAACCCGATGAAGCGCGCCCTTCGCGTGGACAAGATCAGGCTCGCCGCGCTGGAAGCAACGCTGAAGCTCTATCGCAATCCCGAACGTCTGGCCGAAAAGCTGCCGACGCTGCGCTATCTGGCGCGGTCGAAAAGCGACATTGCCATTCAAGCGACCCGATTGCAGCCGGAACTGCAAAAGGTGCTCGGTTCAGCTTTTGATGTGACAGTGACGAATTGCGCCAGCCAGATCGGCTCCGGCGCTCTGCCATTATCAACCGTCCCAAGCGCCGGATTGTCCATCGCCCCGAAAAACGGCAGTGGCTCCGCGCTCACCTCTTTGGCCACCGCGCTCCGACAATTGCCGCTGCCGGTGATCGGGCGCATCGAAAAAGGCGTTTTCATTCTCGATCTGCGCTGCCTTGATGATGAGACCCGCTTCGTCAGGAACCTGGCTTCCTATGCGGCTCGCTGATCTTTTCTCCCGCAAGCCAAAGCCAGACAGTGACGCGCAGTCGCTGGAACAGGCGCTTGTCGCGGCGAAATCAGGGGACTACGCCACCGCCCTGTCGATATGGGAACCGCTGGCGCGCAAGGGCAATGCCCGCGCCCAGAACAATATCGGTGCCTGTTTTGCGGGCGGCATGGGGGTCGAAAGAAATATCGATCTCGCGCATCAATGGCTGGCCTTGTCTGCAAAGGCGGGTGACGCCTCCGGCCAGCGCAATCTCGCCTCGCTTCTGTTCAAGGGCGAGGACATCGACCCCAACTATCCCGAAGCGGCAAGACTCTATCGGCTGGCTGCCGAACAGGGCGACGCGCAAGCGCAGGACATGCTGAGCTGGATGCTGCTGGAAGGCGACGCCATTGTCGCCGACCCGGTGGAAGCACGCGAATGGGCGCTGAAAGCCGCCGAAAGCGGTGTTGCCGCCGCCATGACGCGGCTTGGTATGATCTATCATAACGCACTCGGTGTGCCGCGCGATCCAGCGCAAGCCGTGTTCTGGTGGCGCAAGGCGGCGGACGCTGGCGATGCCGATGGCGAAGCCATGCTGGGTGCCGCGCTTCATCTCGGCATGGGTGTGGAGCGAAATGCTTTGTCGGCTTATGAACACCTGTTACGCGCTCGTTCCCAAGGCAGCGCCCTTGCCGAGCCCTTTCTGCAAGCGGCTCGCGAACAGCTGGATGACGATGAGCGCAGAACAGCCGAAACGCGCGCTGCCGGAGGCCGCCGCCCATGATTATCGGCACGGCTGGACATATCGACCACGGCAAGACGTCCCTCGTCCGTGCGCTCACGCAAATCGACACTGACCGGCTCAAGGAAGAAAAGGCACGCGGCATTTCCATCGATCTTGGCTTTGCCTATCTGCCCCTGACAGGCGACGAACAGGAAATCCTCGGTTTCGTCGATGTGCCGGGGCATGAAAAATTCGTGCATACCATGCTGGCGGGCGCGGCCAGCATCGACTTCGTTCTGCTGGTGGTGGCGGCCGATGACGGCATCATGCCGCAAACACGCGAACATCTGGCCATCGTCAATCTGCTTGGGATCAAACGCGGCATCGTTGTGATCACCAAGTGCGATCTTGTCAAAGCCGCGCGCGTGAGTGAGCTGGAAGCCGACATCCGCAACATTCTGGCCGCAACACCGCTTGCCGATGCTGTCATATTGCCGGTGTCCACGGTGACTGGCGAAGGACTGGACCAGCTTAAAGCGACGCTCGAAACCGAGGCGCGAAGCTTTCCGCATCGCCCTGCCGATGGACGCTTTCGCCTTGCTGTGGATCGGTCCTTCACCATCCAGGGCGCGGGGACTGTCGTGACAGGCACCGTCCTTTCCGGCACGGCCAGGATCGGCGATCAACTGACTATCAGCCCTTCGCGAAAACCGGTGCGCGTGCGCACAATCCATGCGCAAAACCGGCCACGCGAAACTGCACAGGCGGGCGACCGTTGCGCGCTCAATCTGGCAGGCGAGGGCATCTCCAAGGACGCTGTCAGTCGTGGCGACATGGTGTTGTCGCCCGACTTGCACCTGCCGACAGATCGTATCGACGCCTCGCTTTCAATCCTGCCATCGGAACGCAAGCCGATAGACCAGTGGTTTCCAGTACGGCTGCACCATGCGTCGGCGGAAGTGGGTGCGCGCATCGTGCTTTTGCAGGACGAGGCGCTCGCGCCGGGCGCGCATGGACGTGTGCAACTGGTGCTGGATCGCCCGATTGCAGCCGCATCGGGTGATCGTTTTGTCGTTCGCGATGTCTCCGCGCAGCGGACAATCGGCGGTGGTCGCTTTCTTGATCTGCGCCCGCCGCAGCGCAAGCGCCGTAGCCCTGAACGCATGGCGCAACTCGACGCCCATGCCATTGATGACCCAGTACAAGCGGCCCGGGCGCTGCTGTCCGTCGATCCGTTTTATCTGGATGCAACCGCTTTTCTGCGCGACCGTGCTTTGAGCCATGGACCGCAATATCTGGCGCAAGCGCTCGATGCGACGGTTCTGCCGCAAGGACAGGCGCGGTTGCTGCTGTTGCCGGAGCGCTGGGATGCATTGCGGAATGCCATTCTTGAGCGGCTCGGCATTTTCCATGACGAGAACCCGGACCTGATCGGCATGGGCGTGGAAAGACTGCGTCTGCTTTTAAAACCGCGCCTGCCTGCAAGCGCCTTCCGGGCTGCGATAGCCGCGTTGACGGATTTGCAACTGGTGAAGCTCGACGGCGCTTGGCTTCGGCTCAGCGAGCATGAGGTGACGATGAGTGACGCCGACGCGGTACTGTGGGAGCGGATCGCGCCGATGCTTGGCGGCGAAGCGCGCTTTCGCCCGCCGCGCGTGCGCGACATTGCCGGTTTGGTGGGCGAAAAGGAGGAAGACATCCGCCGCATTCTCAAGCTTGGCGGTCGGATGGGTCGTGTGCATGAAGTGGCGCACGATCATTTTTTCAAGCGTGATACGATTGCCGAGATGATCGGCATACTCTCGGTGATGGATGAAGAATTCGACAGCGGCTGGTTTATCGCCGCGCGTTTTCGCGATCGTGTGGACAGTGGCCGCAAGGTGGCGATCCAGATCCTTGAGTTCTTTGATCGCAACAGCGTCACAATCCGGCGCGGAGATTTGCGGCGGCTAAACCGTCGCAAGCTGGACTTGTTCGGCGATTTCGCTGAGACCCGACTCACGGATGAATGCCCCGCCTGAACGGGGCAAACCATCCGCCTTAAAAGATAAAGCGCTTGCCACCGGTCGATGTGGAAACGCGACCCAATTTGCCTGGGCCACCTGCCACCACCGGACCGGATGTCTGATCTTGCTTGATAGTCTGCTTGGTGGTCGACACAGCGGGCGCTGACGCAAATGCTGTTCCCGACACCATGAATGCCCCAATCGCTAACACGGCTATGGTCTTCATCATTCCTCCTCTACTGGTCTCGCCAGTATGGACGCCGAAATTTGATGAGATCATGCAGGCGTTGTTACACAATCCCCCATCAGGAAACGGTAGATTTTGCCCGGGCGCTATACGGCATCTGTCGTATTTCGGGAGGGCTGAGCGCTCTGGACGCAGAAAATCCGCGCCCTAGTTAATTTTTACCCACTGATGCGTTCCAAAACGACGCAACAACAGGGCGCAACGAGGAGACGCCTTCATGCCTGAACCGAAAGAAGACGGCCAATCAGCGGAGGTCCTGAAGGAAAGTCTTCCCTCCAAAGCCGCTGCTATTCATGAACTCATTCGCCGCGAAGGCGAAAAGGAAATGAACAGAGAGGCGATGGCGCTGTTCTGGTCGGCAATCGCCGGTGGTATTTCGATGAGTACCTCGATGATCGCCCGAGGCATTCTGGAGGCCTACCTTCCCGACGGGAACCTGTTCTTTCTGCTCAGTTCAGCCGGCTATACCGTTGGCTTTATAATTGTGATCATCGCCAACCAGCAATTGTTCACCGAAAACACGATCACCCCGGTTCTGCCTTTTATGACAGAGCCGACTGCGTCTCACTTTTTCAAGATGATAAGGCTGTGGAGCATCGTTCTTTTGGGCAATCTGATCGGAGGAGCGATTGCCGCCCTCGTCATAGTCTTGATGCCCATCTTCTCCGTTGAGGTTACGCGCACATTTACAGATATGGGCAAGCATCTTATGGAGAACACAAGTAATGAGCTATTCAGCAAAGGCATCATGTCTGGATGGCTGATTGCGACTTTGGTCTGGATGCTGCACAGCACCAAGCAAGGCCATATTTTTCTTATTTTCCTGATCACCTATCTCATTGCAATCGGTGATCTCACCCATATCGTGGTCGGGTCGATTGAAGTGCTCTTCTTGCTGTTCATCGGCGAAGTTTCCGCTTTCGACAGCATCTTCAAATTCGGTCTGCCCACGCTTTTTGGTAACATCGTCGGGGGCACATTCATCTTCGGGCTGATTTCGCACGCCCAAATCCGGGCCGACGAATAGCTGGGACCAAAAGGCGGGGAACTTTCGCGTGCGTCCGAAGTTCGGTGTCGTTGGTGTCAATTGCCGCTCAGACCAAGCTCGGGAAGTTGGCGCCCGCCCTGTCTTGCCCACGCAAGACAGGGCATTTTTAACGGAACCATTTTTGCTCTGGTGCATTCAATGGCCGTTTTACTGCATCTTGCAGGCTTTTGATTGGTGGCTGAAAGGAGGGTTCTATGCCGCTCTTCAATGAAGCGAGCCGTATATACGCGCCGGGAGAAGTCGATTTGATGCGCAGATGTTTTACCGAAGCCAGCGAGAAGCTCGAGGCAGGCGGCAACGCCTATTCAGCTTCGGACCTGGCATCCAGTATCATCAGTCTCTACCAGAGCGGATTGCGTAATCAGACATATATCGCTGATCTGGCAGCGGGCATTGCAAGCGCCAGATATCTGTCCCGACAACAAGAAGTCGACGTCAACCGGCAAGACCAATGACCCAGGAGGGAAGAAAATGGCACAAAAGCGAAATCCGTGGTCCGACCCGGATCTGGTACGAGAGAAAGAAGCTATCGATCCATCTCCTGTTGAACCCAGTGACCATCAGGAAAAGCCCACTCATGAACAATAAAATGCGCCGGGCAACCCGCATATCCAGGTTCCCAAAGAACCTTATCCCGACCGTTCGAATGATTGAGTGAGTAACGCGCGGGACCCTTAAGCCAGACAATTCCATGCTGCGCGGATGCCATCAAGACTTGGTGGGAACGCTTGCTTGGTGTAGCGTTACGCCCAGTGTCAGCGAAGTCTGGCAATGAGGTTTGGCAACAATCCCCCCTAGCGATCATGAGTGACGAAACATGAAGACACTGGCGACAGCTATTTGCATACTGATCGTGGCGGCAGCCCTCACCGGTTGCGCCAATCGCTCGTGCCGCGATTGGCCGGGGACGTGCATCATTCAGTGATTGAGGTAAACCGGGCAGGCCCAGCTGAAGTGGGCGTTACGTCCCGCGTTTCTCGCTATTCTTCTTCTTTTTATCTTCGTCGTAGTGAAACTTGATGGCGAAGAACATAGCCACGCCCAACACGAGAACCTTGAACGCTATCAAGAATACAGGAATCCATTCCATCTTCTGAATATTCCATGCTGCTATCTATCGCGAAGGCACTAGCACAAATAGCACCCAACGCTGCGGCGCAGATTGACGCGGTGATAACCCGTTACTACAGTTAGCCCGTGCGAAAGTATGGGACGAATTCAATATCTGGAAGGGATGCATGCCCGGTGGCATGTCCGGACTTCAAATCCGGGAGGGGCTGATAGACGGTCTCTGGTGGGTTCGACCCCCATTTCCTTCCGCCATCATTCCCGCACATCTCCAGCAAAGCTGCTTCACAACTTCGCTGGAGATGAAGAAGTTCGATCAAACGCGTTCGAGCGCGATGGCAATGCCCTGACCGACGCCGATGCACATGGTAGCCAGCGCATATTTGCCGCCGTTCAGCGACAGTTCCAGCGCCGCGGTGCCCGCAATGCGCGCACCCGACATGCCGAGCGGGTGACCAAGCGCAATCGCGCCGCCATTCGGATTGACGCGGCTGTCGTCGTCGGCAATGCCCAGTTCGCGCAGCACGGCGAGGCCCTGCGAAGCGAACGCCTCGTTCAGCTCGATCACGTCGAAAGCATCGGGCGCAATGCCGATACGGGCGCTGAGCTTCCTGGTTGCCGGAGCCGGGCCGATGCCCATCACACGCGGCGGCACACCAGCCGTCGCGCCACCCACAACGCGGGCGATAGGCGTGAGGCCATATTTCTTTACCGCCGCTTCGGAAGCAACGATCAATGCGGCCGCACCATCATTGACGCCCGACGCATTGCCCGCCGTGACCGTGCCGCCTTCGCGGAAAGGCGTCGGCAGCTTGGCCAGCGCTTCGATGCTGGTGGCACGCGGATGCTCGTCCTTGTCCACGACGACAGGATCACCCTTGCGCTGCGGAATGGTGACCGCCACGATTTCCTTGGCCAGACGGCCATTGGCCTGCGCCTCAGCGGCCTTGTTCTGGCTGCGAACGGCGAAAGCATCCTGATCGGCGCGCGAGACCTTATAGTCTTCGGCAACGTTCTCGCCGGTTTCCGGCATGGAATCGACGCCATATTGCTTCTTCATCAACGGATTGACGAAGCGCCAGCCGATGGTGGTATCGAAGATTTCCGCCTTGCGCGAAAAGGCGCTATCAGCCTTTGGCATGACGAAAGGCGCGCGGCTCATGCTTTCCACGCCACCGGCAATCATCAGTTCCGCTTCGCCTGCCTTGATCGCGCGGGCAGCGGCGACGACCGCATCCATGCCCGAACCGCACAGACGGTTGATCGTGGTGCCAGAAACGCCAACCGGCAAACCGGCCAGCAGCAGCGACATACGCGCGACATTGCGGTTGTCTTCGCCTGCCTGATTGGCCGAACCGAAGATGACATCATCGACGGCTTCCCAATCGACCGACGTGTTGCGCGCCATGAGTGCTTTCAACGGAACGGCACCGAGATCGTCGGCACGGACTGCAGAAAGCGCGCCGCCATAACGACCAATGGGAGTACGGATATAATCGCAAATATAGGCTTCGGTCATGACAGGCCTCACAATTCTGGAACAACGAGATCGGCGACAGGGCCATCGATATGCAGCTTAGCGCCGGTCATAGCCTGTAGCTCTTCCAGTGTCATCGCGGCAAGCTTTTCGCGCAGCACAAAACGGCCCTTATCAACGTCAATCACCGCATGGCTGGTGTAGATGCGCGTGATGCAGCCGACGCCCGTCAGCGGAAAAGCGCATTTTTCCACCAGCTTCGGCTCGCCCTTTTTGGTGACGTGCTCGGTGATGACCACCACCTGCTTGGCACCATGGACGAGGTCCATCGCGCCGCCGACGGCAGGCACACCCTTGGCGCCGACGCGCCAATTCGCGAGATCGCCGTTTTGCGCAACCTGATAGGCGCCGAGGATCGCCACATCGAGATGGCCGCCGCGCACCATGGCAAAGCTGTCGGCATGGTGGAAGAAGGCAGCACCTGGCTTCAGCGTAACCGCCTTTTTGCCTGCGTTGATGAGATCCCAGTCTTCCTCGCCTTCCGGCGGCGCTTCGCCGAAATCGAGAATGCCGTTTTCGGTGTGGAAGATCGCCTCGCGGCCTTCCGGCTGATAGCGGGCAACCATTTCAGGAAAACCAATCCCAAGATTCACATAAGCGCCATCGGCAATATCTTGCGCCGCGCGCCAGGCGATCTGGGCGTTGGAAAGCTTGATGTCCTCACGAGTATCGACGGTCATACGTAGGCCACTCCTGCCCGAATGAGTTCTTCTTCCTGCTGCGGGTTTGTAACCTCGACAATGCTGTCGACGAAGATGCCCGGCGTGATGATGTTCTCCGGCTCGATGCCGCCGAGCGGCACGATCTGCGACGCCTGCACGATGGTCTTGCCGGCAGCCATGCACATCAGCGGATTGAAGTTGCGCGCCGCCATGCGGTAATTGAGATTGCCGTGAATATCAGCCACGTGCGCCTTGATCAGCGCGAAATCGGCCTTCAGCCAGCGTTCCTGCACATAAGAGCGGCCATCGAATTCAGCGATCACCTTGCCCTCGGCAAGCTCAGTGCCATAGGCAGTTGGCGTATAGAAGGCCGGGATGCCAGCGCCACCAGCGCGGATGCGTTCGGCGAGCGTTCCCTGCGGAACCAGCTCAAGCTCGATTTCACCAGCCAGATATTTGTCCGTGAAGGCGCGCGGATCGGACGAACGCGGAAACGAACAGATCATCTTCCTGACCAGTCCCGCGTCGATCATGGCGGCAATGCCGATGCGACCGTTACCAGCATTGTTGTTGATGACCGTCAGGTTCTTCGGCCCCTTGTCGATGAGCGCGTGAATGAGTTCAATCGGCGCGCCCGATCCACCAAACCCGCCGATCATCACGGTCGCGCCATCGCCGATCCCAGCAACCGCTTCCGCAAGGCTTCCTATTGTCTTGTCCATATTTTTCTCCTCAGACGACCGCAGCGCCAAACTCGGGCCGGGCAGTACGCATGCCGAAAATTGGGGAACCGTCTTTCAAAAATGCGCTCGAGATTGAATAAAACGATGCCCCCTCGACCACAATAGGTTTGTGCGTTATGCTTACTTTGTTCGATAATCGCACAAATACGGAGATTGCCTGCGTGCAGATCAAGGATCGCGACATGATGGGCGGGCTGGCCAAAGGCCTGAAGGTTATCGAGGCTTTCACCTTCGATCATCCGAGGCTCAGCATTTCCGATGCAGCGGAGATTTCCGGTTATGATCGCGCCACAACGCGGCGCTGCCTGCTGACATTGGCCGAGCTTGGTTATTGTGCCTATGACGGCAAATATTTTACGGTGACACCGCGCATCCTGCGGCTTGGCACAGGATGCCTCGCCTCGATGCCGCTTCCGCGTATCGTGCAGCCATTTCTCGACCGCCTGTCGGACGAAATCCGCCAAAGCACGTCCGTTTCCATTCTTGATGAGACGGAAATCGTTTATGTCGCCCGTGCGGCGCAGCAGCGCGTCATGTCGGTGATGCTGATGCCGGGATCGCGATTGCCAGCCTATTGCACCTCGATGGGGCGGGTGCTGCTGGCGGCCTTGCCTCATGAAGAGGCGCTTGAAACGCTGAATGCGAGCCAGCGCATCGCCCGCACACCCCGGACGGAAACCGATCTGGCACGCATCATGGAAGAACTGGCCCGCGTCCGCGAGCAGGGCTATGCAGGCATTGATCAGGAAGTGGAAATCGGCCTGCGCTCCATGGCGGTGCCGCTGACCAATTTTCATGGCAAGGTGGTTGCGGCGCTGAATGTCGGCCTGGCTTTGACCGATGAACCGATGGCCGACGTCATCACACGTTACCTTCCCGCGCTGAAAGCGGCACAGGCGGAAATATCCCGCACTCTGCGGTAGAGAGATTGCCAGGCGCAAAACGCCGGCCTGTTTGCGACAGACCGGCGTTACGATGGTCAGTTTTCGACCACTTCCGGCAAGGGCTTGTCCACGACCATGGCATGATCGAGCACGCGTTGCAGGTTGGCGGCATGGCGGAAACTCGGCTCCAGCCCGACACCGTCAGCCACGGCACGGGCAAAGCGCTGATAGTTCGTCTCAACGATACCGGCATCGATATCCCGCCAGACCGGCGTTTCGATATCCTCGCCGATAGAACCGCGCAGGCTTGATCCGGTGGGTGTATGGAGCACTTCCAGCGCGCCCTTGTCGCCATGGATGCGCAAGCGCAGCTCGTTCAGATGGCCGGTCGCCCAGCGGCTGGCATGAATGACACCCAGCGCACCATTGGCATATTCCGCCATCATGACGAAGCTGTCATTGGCATCCAGCACATATTCGCCAATATGGTCGTTTTCCGCCTTGTCGAAAGTTTTGAGCCGAGCGGACGCCCGCTGCACATCGCTGCCGATGGCATAGGATGCGAAGTCGAGGATATGAATGCCGACATCGCCCAGAACACCATTCGACCCATGGCGCGTGGAAAGCCGCCAGAGCCATTTGCTCTCGGTCTTCCAGTCGCCCCACGTCTTCGACACCAGCCAGCTTTGCAGATAGGACGCCTCGAAGTGGCGCACCTGTCCGATTTCTCCGGCCAGCACCATTTCGCGCGCCTTCTGCAAGGGCGCAACATTGCGATAGGTCAGATTGACCATATTGACGACATTGGCCTGCTCGGCGGCATCGGCCATTTCGGCGGCCTTTTCATAGCTTTCCGCCAGCGGCTTTTCGCAAAAGACGTGCTTGCCCGCGCCGACCAGCGCCAGCGTGGTCGGGTGATGAATGGCGTCGGGCGTCACATTGGCGATTGCATCAAAACGGCCCCATTCCAGCGCATCCTCAAGCCGCGTGAAGCGGTTGTGAATGTCGTGGTTTTCCGAAAACGCATCGACGCGCTCCGCCGACACATCACAGGCCGCGACAACCTCTACGCCATGGATCGCCCCGAAGGCTTCGGCATGGTTTTTCGCCATGCCGCCAGTACCCAGAATAAGAAGACGCATCTTGCACCTCAGCGATAGCCGGCTTCACCGGCCTTGTGCAGCTTGGGTCCACGCTCGACAATCGGCTCCAGCGCTTTTTCGACCGGAACATTCGGCGCGGCGTGGATGCCCGTCCATGCCGGTTGCGGATTGTACGCCCATTTGACCGAATTGCGCAGAACGGTTTGCACATTGGCATCGTGATAGGTCGGGTAGGTTTCATGTCCGGGGCGGAAATAGAACACATTGCCCGCGCCGCGCCGCCATGTCATGCCGGAGCGAAACACTTCGCCGCCCGCGAACCACGAAATGAACACCGTTTCCAGCGGCTCCGGCACGGAGAACTGTTCGCCATACATTTCTTCGTTCTCGAGCACGAAATTCTCATCCAGTCCCTGCGCGATTGGATGGCCGCGATTGACAACCCAGACGCGCTCGCGCTCGCCCGCCTCACGCCATTTCAGCGCGCAGGGCGTGCCCATGACCCGCTTGAAGATTTTGGAGAAATGGCCGGAATGGAGCACGATCAGCCCCATACCTTCGAAGACGCGCCTGGCCACGCGCTCCACCACCTCATCGCTGACGGCACCGTGATCCTTGTGCCCCCACCAGACCAGTACATCGGTCTCGACCAGACGCGCTTCCGGCAAGCCATGATCCGGCTCCTGCAAGGTGGCGGTCGTCGCTTGAATGGCGCTGTCGGTATTCAACGCATCGGCAATCGTGTTGTGCATGCCGTTCGGATAGACCGAACGCACCGTTTCGTTGATCTGCTCGTGAATGTTTTCACCCCAGACGATTGTGCGAATAGGCACGGATATTCTCCTTGCTGCGGGCATCACGGCCCGGTTGTTTCATCTCATTGAGCTTGGGAGGTCGGCGTCAAACGGCGCGGCCCTTTTCATCGAAGCGATGAATATTGTCTCCTGCGGGGGAAACCGAGAGCGTCTCGCCGGATTTGCGCACCGCGACACCGCTTTCACGGACCACCAGCGGTTCCTCCAGGCCAAGATCGATATAGACATAGGTGTCGGAACCGAGGATTTCGGTGTGGATCACCTGACCGGTCCAGTGGCCGCCCTCGGACACAACGGCGAGATGCTCCGAACGCAAACCCACCGTATGAGCACCGAAAGGCTCGGCATGTTGGCCGGTCAGGAAATTCATCTTCGGCGATCCGATGAACCCGGCGACGAAAAGCGAGTTCGGCTTTTCGTAAAGCTCAAGCGGCGTACCCACCTGCTCCACACGTCCATCGCGCAGCACGCAGATGCGGTCGGCCAGTGTCATCGCCTCCACCTGATCATGCGTCACATAGATCATGGTGGTGTCTTCCATGCTCTGGTGGAGCTTGGCGATCTCAAGCCTTGTAGCCACACGTAGCGCCGCATCGAGGTTGGACAAGGGTTCGTCGAACAGGAAAACCTTGGGATCGCGCACGATGGCCCGGCCGATGGCCACGCGCTGGCGCTGGCCGCCGGAAAGCTGGCGCGGCAGACGCTCCAGATAGGGCGTCAGTTGCAGCATCTCCGCAGCTTTATGAATGCGGCTCTTGCATTCGTCCTTGCTTTTGCCTGCAAGCTGCATGCCGAAGGCCATGTTTTCATAGACCGTCATATGCGGATAAAGCGCATAGGACTGGAACACCATGGCAATACCGCGCTTCGACGGGGTGAAACTGTTGACCACGGTTCCGTCAATGGCAAGACTGCCGGACGTGATCTCCTCCAGCCCGGCAATCAAACGCAGCAAGGTGGATTTTCCGCAACCCGATGGACCGACAAAGACCATGAACTCACCGGGGCGGATATCCATATCCACGCCCTTGATGACATCGAAGTTGCCGAAAGACTTGCGCACATCGCGCAATTGAAGTTCTGCCATGACTATACTCCTAGCCCTTTACGCCACCCGCCGTCAGACCGGAGACAATCCGCCGCTGGAAGATGAGCACGAGGATGACGAGGGGAACCGTGACGATGACCGAAGCCGCCATGATATTGCCCCAGGGGATTTCGAACTGGCTGCTGCCGGACAACAGTGCGATAGCCACTGGCACGGTGCGCTGACCGCCGGACGAGGTGAAGGTGAGCGCGAACAGGAACTCGTTCCATGCAGAGATGAAGGCAAGCAGACCTGTCGTCACCAAGGCGGGCCACATCAACGGCATGAACACCCGCGTTATGATGACCCAAGGCGACGCGCCGTCGACGATGGCGGCTTCCTCGATCTCCACCGGCAGATCGCGCATGAAGGTGGTGAGCACCCACACCGTGAAAGGCAAAGTGAAGATCATGTAGGAGAAGATCAGCGCCAGCGGCGTGTTGAAAATGCCCAAGAAACGGATCAGCTCGAACAGACCGGCCAGCACGGCGATCTGGGGGAACATCGACACCGAAAGAATGGTGAGCAGCAGCAGCCCCCTGCCCCTGAAGCGAACCCGCGCCAGCGCATAGGCCGCCGTTATCGCCAACAGAAGCGAGATCGCCACCACAACTGTTGCCACCAGCAGCGAATTGCCGAGACTGCGCAGAAAGCTGCCCTGCGTCAGCACGCTGGTATAGTTTTCAATCGAGAAATTGGTCGGCCAGTAATCGACCTGAAATAGCGCCGTTCCCGATTTCACACTGGTGATAATTGCATAATAGAACGGGAACACTGCAACCAGAATAATGATCGCCACAAGAAGATAGAAGCCAGCTAACTTTATGCACCGCATCTTCTAGTCTCCCCTGCTGGTGATGTTCACACGCCCGAAGAACATGTAGAGCAAGGTGATGGCAGCGATGATGAGGAACAGCATTGTCGATGCCGCCGCGCCATAGGCAAACTTGTCGAAATCGAACAGATTTTCACGCGCAAAGACCGACATGGTTTTTGTCTGCGCATTGTTGGGCGTCAGCACATAGATAAGATCGAATATGCGCAGCGCATCCAGCATGCGGAAGATGATCGCCACCATCAGCGCCGGGCGGATCAGCGGCAGCGTCACGCGCCCGAACACTTTCAGCGGATGCACGCCATCGATCCTGGCCGCTTCATAAATATCCGTCGGCACCATCTGCAAACCGGCCAGAATAAGCAGCGCCATGAAGGGCGTCGTTTTCCAGACATCGACAATCAAAACCGCGATCATTGCTGTGTCCGGATTGGCGGTCCAGGCGATTTTCTGGCTGATAAGCCCGAGATTGAGCAGGATGTGATTGAGAATGCCGAACTGGTCGTTGAGCATCCAGTGCCAGATCTTGGCCGAGACGATTGTGGGGATCGCCCACGGGATCAGGATCGCCGCGCGCACCAGACCGCGCCCCGGAAAATTGGCGTTGAGCACCAGCGCCACGATCAGTCCGAACACCGTTTCCAGACTGACCGAAAGCAGCGTGAATTTTACCGTGTTCCAGACCGCGCCCCACCATGCCGGGTCGGCCAAAAGTCCACGATAGATGGTACGGCCGCTCTTGAGCGTCACCCAGGACAGATAATTATTGAAGCCGACAAACTCTGCTGTGCCAAGGCTGGTCAGCGAGGCATTGGTGAAGCTGAAATAAATGGTTCTAAGCAGTGGCCAACCGGCCACCAGCGCCAGCACGAACAATGTCGGGGCGAGAAACACCCATGCAGACCGGATGCGCTGGCTGCGCAGATCGGAATGCACGCGCAGCTTTGACGGCGCGGCCTCCGCACGATCGAAAGAAGTCTCTGTCATGATCCAGCTCTTGGTCCTGCCCAGAGGAATATGAGCGTTCGGGTCGCCCACCTAGGGGATGGGCGGGGCTTGGGAGGACAACCCGAACGCGGCTTGATCGGTCCTTACCAGCCGGAACCTTCCAGCTCGGTCAGCTCGACCTCAAGCATTTCGAGATTCTCCGCAGCCGTTCCGTTGCCGGAGAGTGTCTTGTGAACCGCCGTCCAGAATTTTGACGACACTTCATTATACTTCACCTTCGTCGCAGCCGACGGACGCGGCACGGCATTCTGGAAAATCGGCTTCCAATTGGCCATGAAAGGCTGCGCCGCAATGACATCCTTGTCGTCGTAAAGCGCTTCGATGGTCGGCAGGCGCGAAATCTCGACCGCCTGCACCTTCTGCACTTCCGGCGAGGCCAGATATTTCACCAGAGCGATGGCTGCTTCCTGCTTGGTCGAATATTTGGACACTGCAAGATTCCAGCCGCCAAGTGTGGAGAATGGAGCATCTCCATCGGCGCCAGCAGGCAGTGGAGCAACGTCGAACTTGCCCTTCACGCCGCTATCGGCGCTGTTGCCCAGCGCATAGGCATAGGGCCAGTTGCGCATGAAGACCGCATTGCCGGTCTGCCAGACACCGCGCGATTCCTCTTCCTGATAGGCCAGCGCGCCTTGCGGCGAGATCGATCCGATCCAGCCCTTGGCGCGGTCGATGGCTGCGGCGGCCTTCTCATTATTAATCGAAATCGTGCCGTCGGCCTCGACGATCTGGCCACCGCCCGACGACTTGATCCATTCAAGCGCGTTGCAGGTCAGCCCTTCATAGGCATTGCCCTGAAAGACAAACCCCCAGAGATCGGACTTGCCGTCGGCCCGCTCCTTATCCATGATTTCCTTGGCGGTCGCCGTCATTTCATCCCAGGTTTTGGGAACCGTCTTGCCGTATTTTTCGAGAAGATCCTTGCGGTAGAACAAGGCGGGCGCATCCGTATAAAACGGCAGCGCGACCAGCTTCCCATTGACGGTCTGCGATGCAATGATCGATGGGAAATGCGCAGCAGTAACATCCTTCGTTGCCTCGGTGAGGTCAACAAACTGGTCGGACAATTGCGGTGCCCAGACCACATCGGTCTGATAGACGTCGATATCTGCATTGCCTGCCGCCAGCCACAGGCGATACTGGCTGAACTGCTCGCTCGATGACGGCGGCATCGAAACGATATTGACCTTGTTGCCGGTATCCTTCTCGAATTTGACGATCTGGTCCTGCAAGAACTTGATGTTGTTGCCCGTCGAATTGGCAGCGAGCGAAATTTCCACCGCCTGTGCGCTGACTGTCGCAAGGCCCAAAGCCACGCAGGCCGCGAGCATTCCCTTTATTGATTTCATTGTTCCCTCCTCCCATCCATTCTGTAAGCGGTTGTTCAAAATCGAAAACGGTTTGGATAGCAAAAAGTTGCAGAGGACCGCATTTCTGTCAAGCAACAGATTCTCGCAAAATGAACAGGGTTTGGACCTCTTCATATATCTCTATATCTTTCAATATCTTGAGAAAGACACGTTCGTCGGACGATGGCCTTGCGCCTGACGCGAACGCGGTTTGATGCTTCTTTTTGAAACGAACTTGAAAGCGGTTTGGATTTATAGCACAATGATAATCAGCCACGTCGCTCTGCGACGGGCACGCCGATTGTTAATCGCAAGGAAGCGGCTATAATCCCGCCGCCTTGCCCGCCTCTCAACTCGACATGCCAAATGAAACTTCGTGAATTTGCCAAACAACTGGGGCTTTCAGCCACGACCGTCAGTCGTGCATTAAGCGGCTATCCTGAAGTCGCCGAGAGCACGCGCAAGCGGGTGATGGATGAAGCCGTTCGTCTCGGTTATCGCCCCAATGAAAATGCGGTCAGGCTTGCAACCGGGCGTGCCGGAGCCATCGGCGTCGTGATGGGGCGCAACAGCGAATTTCATTTTGCAGAATTCATGCGCGGCATGGCCGAGCGGCTCAGTCAGGATGAGGTGGATATTCTCGTCAGCCCAATTTCCCACAATGGTACGGATGATGAAGTTCAGATTTGCCGCCGCCTCGCGACAAGTCGCCGGGTCGATGCAATCATCGTGACCTCACCGAAGCCGAATGATGAGCGGATTCGGCTGCTGCATGAACTCGGCATGCCGTTTCTGGTGCATGGACGTTCGGAAACCGACATTCCGCATGCCTGGCTGGATATCGACAATGAAGGCGCGGTCTGTCGCTCGACGGCGCATCTGCTGGATCTTGGGCATCGCCGTGTCGCGATGATCAACGGGCGCTATGGCTTCACATTTTCGCTCCACCGCGACGAAGGCTATCGCAAGGCGCTGGAAAGCAGAGGCGTTCCCTTCGATCCCGATCTGGTGGAGCATGGCGATTTTACCGACGAAATCGGCTATCGCCTTGCACTCAAGCTCTTGGAGCGCAACCCGCGCCCGACCGCCTTTGTTGCCGGATCGATGATGACGGCGCTTGGCATCTATCGCGCGGCGCGCTCGTTCGGGCTGACCATCGGCAAGGATATCTCAGTCATCGCCCATGACGATGTCATCTCCTTCCTCAGTGCCGAAAATATGGTGCCGTCGCTGGCGGCCACGCGCTCATCCATGCGGGCGGCGGGCAAACGCTGCGCCGACCTTCTGATGGACATTCTCGACGGTCGCGCCGCGACCGATATCCACGAACTCTGGCCGGTTGAACTGATCTTAAGAGATTCCGCCACGCGGGTTCCTGAAAACAGCTGATAGAGCCAATACACAGAACATCATAGGCGAGGTTCAAGTGAATCTGGCATAATCTTCGTCATGAGACTGACAGAAGTTTCTATTAGTTAGTCGGAACAGGCGTCGTCGGGGCTGGCTATAAGGAGTTCGCCATTGACCGAAATCGAACTGAAGCTCGAAATTTCCCCTGCCGATCTCGAAAAGATCGCTCTCTCCAGCTTTTTGGGGCAGCCTGCCGCCACGCGGGAATTGCACTCGGTTTATTTCGACACTGGCGATCGCCGGCTTTTCGATAATGGTTTCACCTTGCGCATCCGCCGCTCCGGCGAGAAAACCATCCAGACCGTAAAGGCGACCGGCTCCAACGCCTCGCTTTTCGCCCGTTCCGAATGGGAAACCCCGGCGCGAACAAACACGCCCGTGTTCGACTATAACAGCCCACTTCTCAACCGCTTCGGCCCGATCGAACGCGATCTTGTCGTGCAGTTTGAAGTTGTCACCAACCGCCGCATCTGGAACCTGACTGAAGGCACCTCCAGGATCGAAGTGGCTGCCGATGCCGGAATCGTCATGGCGGGTGACAGGCAGGCGCCCTTTCACGAGATCGAACTGGAATTGAAAGGCGGCGATCCACGCCAGCTTTTCGCCCTCGCCCGCAAGGTCAACGCAATCGTTCCGGTGAAGATTGGCGTTCAATCCAAATCGGAACGCGGCTACCGTTTATTGTCGGCCATGCGCAATGCCGCCAAGGCCGAAGCAATCGGTCTGGAGCCGCGCCTGACTGCGGATGAAGGTTTCCGCATGATTGCGCTTTCCTGCTTTCGGCAGTTTCGCCTGAACGAGACCTTGCTGCTGCAAAAGGGACATGCGGGCAGCCTGCATCAGGCGCGCGTTGCCATCCGGCGGCTGCGCTCGGCGCTGTCACTTTTCAAACCCCTGCTGGATGAAAATGCAAAGCGATTTTCGGACGAATTCCGCTGGCTGGCCAACACACTCGGCGATGCCCGCAATCTGGATGTGCTTCTGCTGAAGGCCGCCGATGGAGAACTGTGGGAAAAACTGGAGACCGCCCGCAAGGGCAGCTATGCCAAAATCGTCGAAGCACTTGCGTCGGATCGCAGCCGAGCGCTGATGCTCGACTTCAACGAATGGTTGCTCTGCGGTGACTATGCCAAACATCCCGACGGTGGAAAGCCCGTCGAAGATTTTGCCGCAAAAGCGCTCGACCGGATGCGCAAGAAGCTCAAGAAGCACGGTCGCGACCTTGCTGAAATCGACGATGAACACCGGCATGAGGCTCGAAAAGACGCGAAGAAATTGCGTTATGCGGCAGAATTCTTCGCACCACTCTTTGCCGACAAGCGGGGGCTGCGCCGGTACAAGAATTTCAACAAGGCAATGGAAGCGCTGCAAGACCGGCTGGGTGCGCTCAACGATCTGGCCATCGGCCACGATGTGCTGAAACAATATGGCATTGAAGAAACGCCGGAGGCTCAGAAGCTGATCTTCCATGCCGATAAAAAACAGCTGATCGAAAAGGCGCAGACGGCGCTCGACAATGTTCTCGACGCCAAGAAATTCTGGCGCTGAAGCATAAGGGGCGCCTAATGCAAAGCCGTTTCATTTTTCGGCTTCCCGTGTTCTAACATCCTCGCGGGTGGAATGGAGGAGGACCGAAAATGAACAAAACGCCGACAGCTGATGAAAACATCTCCGCTTCGCGCCTGATCGATAAGCGCGTCGCGGAGCTTGCCGACTGGAGAGGCGAAACGCTGGCCAAAGTTCGCGCCATCATCACCAAAGCCGATCCGGCAATCATTGAAACATGGAAATGGCGCGGCGTACCCGTATGGGAGCGCGATGGCATTATCTGCACGGGCGAGACTTATAAGCAGGTCGTCAAACTGACTTTCGCCAAAGGTGCATCGCTGGACGATCCAAGCGGTCTGTTCAATTCCAGTCTCGAGGGCAATGTGCGCCGGGCCATCGATATTCGTGAAGGCGAAGAAATCGACGCCGATGCGCTCACCGCGCTCGTTCGCGCCGCCATCACGCTCAACAGCGCAAAGCCAGCCCGAAAGAAATAGGGCGGCGGAGCTTTCGCGCCGCCGCCTATTCTTCTGCAAATTCTGCGACAGATCAGTGCGCTGCTGCTTCGCTCTTGCGAACCGCAGCCACATCACCAGCCGAAACCGCGCCCGCCTTGTTGCCCCATGCGGAGCGAACGAAGGAGGCGAGGTCCGCCACTTCCTGATCCGTCAGGCGATCGGCATAGCCCTGCATCACAAGACGCATCGGACGCTTTGCCGTCGAAGGCACTTCGGCACCGTGCAGGATGACCGAGATCAGCGGCTTCACTTCCGAACCTGTCACCAGATCATTGTCAGCCAGTTCCGGGAAAATTCCCGGCGCACCCTTGCCGGTCACGAAGTGGCAGGCAGCGCAATTGTCGAGATAAAGACGCGCACCCACCGGCATGTCCGGAGAGGCTTCCGTCAGCATCTTCGCGGTTGCTTCGCCAGCGGCATCGGCAGGTGCTGCCGGAAGCGCCGTGGAAACCTTGGCCGCGAAGCTCTGCGGAACCTCGACAGTCGCCCCATCGACACCCTTGAGGAAAGCAGCAATCGCGAGATTGTCGGCATCCGTCAGGTGCTGGAGTGAATGCTCGACCACCAGACCCATTTCGCCGTTTGCGGTCGAATAGGAATTGCGACCCGTTGCGAGATAGGTGGCCATTTCCTCGACCGACCATTTCTGTGGAGCCGATTGCGGGCCGCGCAGCGCAGGCGCGTTCCAACCGTCGATGACACCGCCCGACAGGAAATTCTTGTCGCCCGCACTGACACCATCCTGCGCCATGAAGCTGTTGCGTGGGCTGTGGCAGGCCGCACAATGCGCCGAACCTTCGACCAGATACTGGCCGCGCTCCTGCACCTCGTTCTTGCCTGCGGGCGTGAAGCCAGCCTTGTGCGTCAGCGCGAGCCAGTTCCAGGCGCGGATGCCGAAGCGCATATTGAACGGGAAGCCCAGTTCGGTCTGCTGGACGTCGTTCTTCACCGGCTGCACATCGTGCATGAAGTAATCGTAGAGCGCACGAACATCTTCTTCGGTCAGCTTGCGATAGTTTTCGTAAGGCATGGCCGGGTAAAGATGCGCGCCATCGGCACGAATACCGTCATAGAGCGCGGCGCGGAACTGATCGAGCGTCCAGTTTCCGATACCGCTTTCCTTGTCCGGCGTAATATTGGTTGTCCAGATAGTGCCCATCGGGCTTGCAATGGCGCGACCACCGGCAAACGGCTTGCCGCCATCGGCCGTATGGCAGGCCATGCAGTCGGACGCATACATGACATATTCGCCCTGACCCTTGGCCGGTTTCCAGTCAGCGGCCAGTTCCTTCGTCGGCTTGGTAAGCTGCACGGGAACGAACAGGAATGCCAGGAGCGCGACGATGCCGAGAACGACGAGAACACCGATTATGCGAAGAAAAGTTTTCATCACCGTTCTCCTCAAACCAGCGGACGCGGATTGGAAAGATACTGCGTGCGGATCGCATGTGCGGTCCAGTAAGCAAGGCCGCCGAGCAAGCCGGTCGGGTTGTACTGGGTGTTCTGCACGAAGTTACCCGCGCCAAGCATGAACACATTGTGCTTGTCCCATGCCTGCGAGAAGCGATTGACGACGCCCTCACGTGCATTTTCCGACATGATGTGCCCACCGGTCGTATGCGTCGTCTGATAGGGACGAACATCGAACTGCGCACCTTCCTTCTTGAAGGAGGACTGTATCAGGTCCGGATTCATGGTCTTGGCCAGCGCTTCCGCCTTGGTCTTCATGAACTGGGTCATCCGGATATCATTCGGATTCCAGTTGAAGGTCATGCGCATCAGCGGACGACCGTGCGGGTCCTTGTAGGTCGGGTCAAGATCGAGATGGTTGGTCTTGTAGGACATGACGGAACCATGCGTTCCGATGTTCATCGAATGGCCATACCATTCGGCAATCGCCTTCTTCCAGCCAGCGCCCCAGCCAGGCGTGCCGGAGGGCAGCGTCATGCTGCGGATCGGCTGGCCGTTGGTCTGGCCCGTGCGCCAATAGGCACCGCCGATGAAGCCCTCACGACCGAAATCGATCTGGTTGATGCCGAAATCATCGATACACATGCCGTTAGCGCCAGTACCGATGAACGGATTGAATTCCTCATCCTTGAAGAACAGCGTCACGCCGCCGGTCAGCTGATAGGCGTAGTTACGGCCCGTCACGCCTTCGCCCGTTGCCGGATCGTAAGGCTGTCCGATGCCCGACAGCAGCGCCAGATGCACATTGTTCAGCTGGAACGACGACAAAATGACGAGATCGGCAGGCTGGAAGACTTCTTCCTGCGTCTTGTCGTCGAAATAGGTTACGCCGGTTGCGGTCTTGCCATCCG
Organism: Brucella sp. NBRC 113783; assembly: GCF_040372265.1. Taxonomy (NCBI): domain Bacteria; kingdom Pseudomonadati; phylum Pseudomonadota; class Alphaproteobacteria; order Hyphomicrobiales; family Brucellaceae; genus Brucella; species Brucella sp. NBRC 113783. The sequence continues at coordinate 43,815 of NZ_BAABRX010000006.1, forward strand.
GGGCCATTTCAACGCGCAACACTTCCGATTCCGTGCGATAGGAGAAGTTTGGCATCCGCTTCAGCGCATCGAGGATCGTCGTTTGCGGCGACGACTTCGAATATTGATAGCAGCCATAGCGCTCGCAGAAACCGCAATGATTGCACGGTCCCATCTGCATGCCATATTCATTGACATAGGCCGTCGAAGCAATGCCCCCCGGCGATGGGAACGGGTGGTAACCGGCGGCTTTTGCCGCATCGGCAAATTTGCGACCGTCCCAGGTCGTCTTCATCGGGGGCATTGGGTATTCGTTCGAACGCCAGCCCTCAAACGGGTTGCCGCCCTCAACGATCTTGCCCTTGATGTTACCGGCCTTGCCGGAAATACCGGCGACGCGCTCGAAGCGGTCGAAGAAGGGTTCCATCTCGTCATAAGTGACAGGATAATCGCCCAGAAGCATGTCTTCCGGGATGATCTGCTCGCCCCAATGCTCGCGCACGTGAGAACGCAGTCTAAGTTCTTCGGCCTGCGGACGCCAGTTAAGGCCGTTCCAGTGCGTGCCCGCACCACCCACGCCGTTGCCCGGCAGAAACGAACCGAAGCTGCGGTAAGGCAGCGCGTTTTCATCCGCATGGCGGCGCACGGTGACGGTCTGCTGGCTGGCGCGCTGCATCATCTTCAGACGCACGCCGTATTTCAGTTCGTCGATCATGTTCGGATATTTGAAATCTGGCACGGTATTCTGATCGTGGCCACGTTCCAGCGCGACGATGTCAAGGCCTTCCTGCGCCAGTTCCATTGCCAGAATGGAGCCGGTCCAGCCGAGGCCGACAATGACCACGTCTTTCTTCTTTTCCTGACGTGCCATGGTTAAGCCCTTTCGCCCTTGATCGAAACCGGACCCAGCGGGTAGGCCACATTGTAGCGCTCAACCCATTCCTTGTAGCTGCCGCGCGCACCGGGGAAGCCGATATAGGTCCAGGCCTGCATGCCGTGATTGCCGCCATACATCGGGTCGGCGAAATAGCCTTCCTTGGTGTTCTGGAGCAGCAGCGCGAAGAACTCGCGCAGTTCCGGCTGCAAACCAACCTCGCCCTTTTGAAGAGCGGTCAGCGCTTCATCCTGCTGTTCAGGGGTCAAAGCGGTAAAAGCGGCGCTATATTTCTGCTCGCACCAGCCATTGAAGGCCGGGATGCCCTGACGGTAAATCTGCGCCGGGTTGAGCGGGGTCTGCCAGCCGCGGGTCGGATCAGCCGACGGATCGTGCGGACCAACCATGTACCAGTCATCGGCACGGCCATAATCTCCGGCAAGCTGGAGATCGATGAAGACAGGGACGCGGGTTTCAAGGGCACCGGGGCCATCGCCATCCGACGGGATCAGCCTCGCCGTCGCGGCAAGGATAAATGCCCATTCGAGATCGTTAAAATATTGGCGTTCATGGTCTTCGAGCGGAACCGGGGGCGTCTTCGGTTCAGCCTGGGCTGAGACAGCCAGTCCTGAAAGCATGACGCTTGCTGCGGAGGCTTTCAGAAAACTGCGACGACTCGGATATCCGGGGAGGTCAGTCATTGTCGTTTCCTGCCAGTTAGGTGGGTAAGACGGAGGGATGCTTTTCTGAAATGAAACCGCATGGCGCGATTAAGAAAAACATAGCGTTCGATACACACCAGACTAGAACAGTTCAAATAACTTGTACCCTAGCTGTGCAAAACATGAGGGAATTCAGGGCCGCAAAGCCGCGCCTCCGGTAAAGAAACTGCCCGCCAAATGCCGGAAAATGGCCAAATCCAGCCCGCTATCGTCTATGTGATCACATCTATGTGATCACATCCTCATATACTCGAATATCGGGGCGAAACTGCAAATTTTACCGCTTGGACAAATAACAAAAAGCTAAGAGAGACTCACTCGGCCAGCGCATCCAGCGCTGGCCGAAGTGCGTTTAACCCGTCACCTCGCCCACCAGAGCGAGGTCGAAAACATGGTGGTGGATATGGCCGTCGAACATGGCCAAAAGGCCCTTGGTGGCCTCCCGGCTTTCATAGCGGATGGGTGAAGCAAGCGCTTCCGCCAATGCTTCCCGGCTGTCATACACCGTCCATAGCACCATCGGGTAGGATGGCGCGCCTTCGTCCCGTTCCACGGCGTAAAGCACGCGCACATCGCGGATGCCAGGAAACTGAAGCCACATCGGCATCAGGGTTTTCGCGACATAAGCCTTGAACGCATCCTCGCGCCCGGCATGAATAGCGCCTTCGAAGAAAGCCTGTCTGACAATCATCGGAAAACTCAATTTACCTTGGTGGGCGGAACATCGCCTGCGAAATAGGCCTGCAAATTGGCAAGCACCAGCTCACCCATGCCGATGCGCGTTTCGACAGTTGCACTGCCCTGATGCGGCATCAAAACGGTGTTGGGAGCAGTGAAGAACTCTTCGCGGATTGTCGGCTCGTTGACGAAGACATCAAGACCGGCACCGGCAATGACGCCATCCTTGAGTGCGGCCAGAAGCGCGTCCTCATCGATGACCGTGCCGCGCGCGACATTGATCAGGTAGCCCTTGTTGCCAAGCGCCGCCAGCACATCCTTATTGACGATATTGGCCGTGGAGGCATTGGCCGCCACGCAAACCGCCAGAACATCGCTGTGTTCAGCCAGTTCCACCGGCGATGCATGGGCAATCCAGTTCGCACCCGTCACCGGCGAGCGGTTCCAGTAATGCACCTCCATGCCGAAAGCCTCGGCGCGCTTTGCCAGCGACTTGCCGATCTGGCCAAGGCCGAGAACGCCGATGCGCTTGCCCTTGGGGCTGGTGCCCAGCGGGAAGGCCTGACGTTCAGCCCATTTGCCTTCGCGAACAAATCTATCGCCAAGCGCTACATGGCGCAGGACCGCCAGCATCAGAGCAATACCGGTATCGGCAACGTCGTCGGTCAATACGCCCGGGGTCGTGCTCACATGCACATTGCGGCCACGCGCAAAGGGCAGATCGACCTTATCCGTCCCGACACCGTTGATGGCAATCAGGCCAAGCGACGGCAGACGCTCGATCCATTCATTCGACAGGCCCGAGCCACCGCCGGTCACTACCGCGCGGATCGAACCCAAAGCCTCAGCGAGCGCCGCTTTTTCGTCCGCCTGGTAAAGCCGGTGAACCTTGTAAGCCGCATCGAGGCGTTCCTCGATTGCAGGCATCATCGGCTCCACGAGCAGAATTTCGTTCGTCACGTCAAACTCCAGTTCCAGATTGGGGGGAACACAGCGCGAAAGGTGGGAAATAGCTTTCGCGCCATGCGTCAGAACATATCATTTCGGGCGGTCAGGAAATCTGGCCGATAAAAGCTCTTGTCCGCTCATGCTTCGGATTGCCGAAGAATTCCTCCGGCTCCGCCATTTCGAGAATCTGACCCTGATCCATGAAGATCACCCGGTCGGCAACCTGTCGCGCAAAGCCCATTTCGTGGGTGACGCAGAGCATGGTCATGCCCTCTCTGGCGAGATCGATCATGGTGTCCAGAACTTCCTTGACCATTTCCGGATCGAGCGCCGAAGTCGGCTCATCGAAAAGCATGATCTTCGGATTCATGCACAATGCGCGTGCAATCGCCACGCGCTGCTGCTGACCGCCGGAAAGTTGGGCAGGATATTTGTCCGCCTGTTCGGGAATGCGCACGCGCTCCAGAAACTTGCGCGCCGTCTTTTCGGCTTCCGCTTTGGCGACGCCGCGCACCTTCATCGGTGCCAGCGTGCAGTTTTCCAGAACGGTCATATGCGGGAAAAGATTGAACTGCTGGAACACCATGCCGGTTTCCTGCCGGATGATATCGACATTCTTGCCGCCCGCCGTGAGGTCGAAGCCGTCGACAACAATGCGCCCTTCCTGAATGGTTTCAAGCTGGTTGATGCAGCGGATCAGCGTCGACTTGCCCGAGCCGGACGGGCCGCAAATGACGATGCGTTCGCCGCGCGCCACAGTCAGATTGATATTTCGCAGCGCGTGATAGGTGCCATACCATTTGTTGACGCCTTCCATCAGCACCGCAGTACCGGAGTCCTGCGATGCCCCGTGAGCCGTGTTCTGAGCCGTCTTAGTCATGTCGAGAACTCGCTTTGCTGAACGTGATCGCCTGATGCGGCGTTTGCGGCCATGCCCGGCCAATGCAGGGCATGGCGCCGGTCAAAAATTACTTCGCCTTGGAAACGAAATCCGGCAACGGAGAACCGAGCCATTTTTCATGGATCTTGTTCAACTCGCCGTCGCCCTTCACCTTCTCGATGAACTTGTTGACGAATTCGAGCATTTCAGTCGAACCCTTGCGCACCGCGATGCCCTGCACCTGCTGGCTGAGCTGGATTTTCTGCTCGTAACGGCCCGGTGCTGCCTTTTCGATTTCGGCGGCAACGACATTGGAAAGACCGATCAAATCGACCTGACCCGACAGGAGAGCCTGCACGGCGCTGGCATCGTCATCGAAGCGGCGGATATTGGCATCTTTCGGCGCAACCTTGGTTACTGCGGTATCCTGCGTCGAGGCACGCGCCACGCCGATGGTCTTGCCTGACAGGTCCTCCGGCTTGGCGACTGCGGCATCCTTCGGCCCGAAAACGCCGATGGAAATACCGGCATAAGGCTGGGAGAAATCGACGCTCTTGGCGCGTTCTTCGGTGATGCCCAGCGAAGCCACCAGCACGTCAACCTGTCCGCTCTGCAAATATGGAATGCGGTTCGGGCCGGTGACCGGCACGATCTGCGCCTTTACACCCAGCTCGGCAGCGAGCAACTTGGCCACATCGGCATCGTAGCCGTCCGGCTCGTTGCTGGTGTTCATGATGCCGAATGGCGGAAAATCGACCAGCATGCCGATCTTGATCGTGCCCGCCGACTTGATGCCTTCGACGGTCTGCGCGAATGCGGCTGGCGCAAAGGCAGTGGCAAGCGCGCCCGCGCCGATCAGTGTCATCGCTATACGTCTGGTGATATTCATGTTTTTCCCTTCCCTATTGTTAGACCGGACTCCTCGCCGGCAGATTAGAGCGCGCTCTAATCCCTTTTTGACGCACATCTTATCCGAAAACCGTTTCACACTTTTCGGGATGTGCTCTTATCTCGACAAAAGCCCCCGATTACCGAGCGGTTGCGCGAGAAAATTTGGTTTCCATGTTGCGGGCTAGTATCGAAAGCGGCCAGCACAGAATGAAATAGACAACCGCCACCGTGCCAAAGACCATGAAAGGGCTGAAGGTTGCATTGTTGATGATCTGGCCCTGACGCGTCAGTTCGGTAAAGCCGATAATGGCGGCAAGCGAGGTGCCCTTGATCAGCTGCACAAGGAAGCCCACCGTTGGCGCAACCGAAATGCGTGCAGCTTGCGGCAGAATGATATAGCGCATGCGGTTGTAGTAGCGCAGGCCGAGCGCCGTTGCCGCTTCCCGCTGGCCGGGCGGCACCGCGTCGATACAACCGCGCCAGATTTCGCCGAGGAAAGCGCTGGCATGCAGGGTCAAGGCGATGGCCGCTGCAATCCATGGATTGATGCCAAGGCCGAAAATATTGAGGCCGAAGAACACCAGAAAAAGCTGCATCAGAAGCGGCGTGCCCTGAAACAGCCGGATGAAGCCAAGCGCGATATAGCGCAGCACACGATTATCCGAAACACGCATCAGCGCCACGATCATGCCGCCAATGCCGCCGCCCACAAAGGCGATGGCCGAGAGCGCGATGGTCCACTGTGCCGCATAGACGATAATGAGAAATTCGTTCCAGCCGAAAGGTCTGATCATGGCCTTGCTCCTATCGGCTCAGGGGATATTTGAACGCCAGTTTCTCGATCAGCGAAAACACCGCCGAAAAACCGATGGACATGACGAGATACATGAGCGTGATGACGATATAGACCTCGAAGCTGGCGAAGGTCGCAGACTGGAGATCGTTACCGGCGGCGGCGAGTTCATTGGCCGAAATCACCGACACGACGCTCGACGTCAGCATCAGATAGATGAACTGGCTGGTCAGCGATGGATAGACCGTACGCAGCGCCGGTTTCATGATGATGTAACGGAAGACTTGCAGGCGCGAGAGGCCGAGCGCGGTGCCCGCCTCCACCTGCCCCTTATGGATGGACTCGATGCCTGCGCGGATGATTTCCGTGCCATAGGCGCCGAAATTCACCACCAGCGCCAAAAGCGCCGCACTGTTGGGCGACAGGCGCAAGCCCGCCGAAGGCAGACCGAAGAAGATGAAGAAAATCTGCACCAGAAACGGCGTGTTGCGAATGATCTCGATATAGGCGTCGATGACGAAGCGCACCGGCTTCGAGCCGGATGTCTTGCCCCAGGCGCACACAATGGAAACGACCAGCCCGAGCACCATCGCGGCGACGGAAAGCTCAATCGTTTGCCAGGCGCCGAGAAGCAGCTTGTCCATCGACGCGAACACGGGCGCGAAATTGAAATTGTACAATGCTGGAACCTCCCGGTCGGCGAATTGACTGGTCTTCCTCCAGACCAACCAAATTTAGATCGATCTAAATTCGTTTAACCCGTCTCGTCAATCATTAATTCGGATGAGACGATCAAATTTACCGTCAGCCCACGGGGCGTCCACAGGACTGGCGAACCTGCAAATAGGTCTCGCTGACGATCCGCTCTGCCGGTTTTTCCGGTTCGGCAAGCCGTGAAAGCAGCATTCTGGCCGCGTTTTCGCCAACCGTAACCGGACGCGTCGCGACTGAACTCAGGCGCGGGCGTGTCGCCTCGGCATTGCTGACATCGTCAAAGCCGATCAACGAAAAATCCTCGCCGATTTTCCGCCCGCAATCATAAAGCCCGGCGGAGAGACCGAGCGCTATCACATCGTTAAAGCAGATCGCCGCCGTTGGTTCCGGTTCCTGCTGAAACAGCAGCGGCGCGGCCCGGGCAATTTCCGGCATCGTGCTGGGCAGATGCACGATCAGTTCCGGGTCCAGCCCCTTTTCCAGCATGGCCTCGCGAAAACCCTCGACGCGTTCGCGATAGGCGGAATGCACCGGCCCGTGCACCGCAAAGGCGATGGTCTTGTGCCCCAACCCGGACAGGTGATTGACCGCCTGCCGCATGCCGCCTGCATAATCGACCCCGGCATAGTCAATCCGGTCGGTTACGTGGCGCAGCACCTGAACGGCTGGCAGGCCCCAATCGACAATCTGCTCGATGAAGCCGGGTTCGGTTCCAGCCGTCAGCGACACGATCACGCCATCGACGCCATGCTCGCGCATGCGCTGCATCAGCGTGTTCTGATTGGCGAAATTTTCATGACTGTTGGCCAAAAGAACGACCATACCGGCCTCGCCCACCACGCGGTCGATGCCCGCCAGAAGCTCGCCATAAAACGGATTGCCCAGTGTCGGAACGATCACGCCGACTGTGTTGGACCGGTCGGCGCGCAAGCTCGCCGCGCCCATATTATAGACGTAGCCGAGTTCTTGCAGCGCCTTCTCGACCTTCTCCCGCGTTGCCGCGCCGACAAGCGGGCTCTTGCGGATGACAAGCGATGCCGTGGCCCGCGAAACATTCGCATGGCGCGCCACGTCAAGAAGCGTAACCCGGCTTTTCTTACGGTCGTCGGTTGGCATAGTTCACCTGTCAGCATGCATCTGCTGCCGCAGGAAAACATCGCAAGTTGCTTCCTTCCGGCCAGATTCGAAACCGGTATATTCAGTACAGACAGATGAAATGGTCAATCCGCAACCGGAATAGCCAGCTTTTATTGCGCGGGTTTGATCGGCTTCGGCCGAAATTCGGGCTTCAGCGCTTTGAGCGCCATGCGGTCCACCACGCGCGGCGCGATCAGCTTCAGCCAGCGCCCCAGACGCATCTTGCGGGTCATCAACACCTCGCGTTTGCGCCTCCGCAAACCATACAGCATCAGACGCACCGCTTCTTCCACCGACATCATGTCGTCTTCGCGCACGCCACTAGTTCCGAGCGGCTCGCCGCTGGCGCCATAGCCGACCTTGCGAATATCGGTTTTCACAACGCCTGGATAAACAATCGTCACGGAAATGCCACTCGGCTCCAGTTCCGAGCGGAGCGCCTCGCAAAAGCCGGACAGCGCGAATTTCGTGCCGCTATAGGCCGAGCGTCCCGGCACACCGATCAATCCCGCGACGGAAGAGACCACCGCAATGCGCCCTCTGGTCTTTGCCAGATGAGGCAGCGCCGCATGGATCGGCCAGACGCTGCCAAAATAGTTCAACTCCATCAGATCATGCATCCATTGCAGATCTTCCGGCTTGATCTCCGCGAAATTGGCATGGGCCGACATACCGGCATTGACGATCAGCGTGTCGATCCGGCCAAAAGCCGATGCCGTCTTTTCGATCAGCGCAATGCAGGCATCGCGGTCGGTAACATCGGTCGGCACCACAAGCACGGTGCTGCCCTGCTGCCGCAATTCGGCTGCAAGTTTTTCGAGCTTGTCGACATTGCGCGCCGCCAGCACGAGGGCGGCCCCGGCGCGATCACGTTGCGCTATCTGGCGCGCGGTTTCAGCGCCGATACCGTCAGACGCGCCCGTTATAATCGTTACATCCATGTCGGTCTCCCTGCCGATACGATGGACGATTATGCCGCTGAAACGAGCCTGCTGGAACAGGATATTTGATAAAATCGCAGTTGCGTTAAACAGGCAGCGAATTAATTCGCCACCTAATGATCAGTTGACCTGCGCCGCATGAAGCTGCTGATAGCGCCCGCCCGAGCGGGTCACCAGCTCATCATGAACGCCCTGCTCGATGATGCGGCCTTCCTCCACCACGACAATGCGATCCGCATTGACGATGGTTGCAAGCCGGTGCGCGATGACCAGCGTGGTGCGACCTTCCGAAAGATCGGCAAGCGACTGCTGGATCGCCCGTTCGGTTTCGGTATCCAGTGCCGAAGTCGCTTCATCGAGGATCAGGATCGGCGGGTTTTTCAGGAAGATGCGCGCAATCGCCAGACGCTGTTTCTGGCCGCCCGAAAGCTTGACGCCGCGTTCGCCCACAACCGTGTCCAGCCCGGCGGGCAAGGCGGCAATCACGCCGTCGAGACGGGCGCGCCGCGCCGCTTCGAGGATTTCTTCCTCCGAAGCCTCCAGCCTGCCATAAGCGATATTGTCGCGGATCGTTCCGGCAAACAGGAACACATCCTGGCTGACAATGCCGATATTGGACCGCAGCGATTTCAGCGTCATGTCGCGAATATCGGTGCCATCGATGCTGATCGCGCCGTCGGTCACTTCATAAAAGCGCGGCAGAAGCGAGCAGATCGTCGTCTTGCCTGCGCCGGATGAACCGACGAAGGCCACCGTTTCGCCCGCCCGGATCGACAGGGTCAGATGTGCCAGCAGCGGCTTTTCCGACCGGTAACCGAAGCTGACGTCTTTATACTCAATGTCGCCATGCAAACGCTGCACGGACATGGCGTCCGGCCTGTCGGCAATATCCGGCTCCGTATCGAGAAAAGCCGAATAGCGCTGGAACCCGGCAATGCCCTTCGGATAGCTTTCGATGATCGAATTGATCTTTTCAATGGGTCGGAAGAACACACCGATGAGCAGCAGGAAGCCGACGAAACCGCCTTCCGTCAACTGGCCGCGCACGACAAACCATGCGCCCGCGAGCATGACGATGATCTGCACAAAGCGCATCGAAAGATAGGACAGCGACATCGAGGCCGCCATGATCTTGTAGGCCCGCAATTTGGTCGTCAGATAGTTGCGGTTGCTCTCGGCAAACAGCTTACGTTCGTGGTCCTCATTGGTGAAGGCCTGCACGACGCGAATGCCGCCGACATTTTCCTCAATCCGCGCATTGAACTCGCCAACGCGGCCATAAAGCGCGTGCCAGTTCGAGGTCATCCGGCTGCCATAGCGGATATTCACAAACGCCGTTAGCGGCACAACCAGCGCCGTAATCAGCGCCAGCGGCACATGAATCCAGAGCATCAGAACAAAGGCGCCGATCAGCGTCATGATGGCGATGAACAGGTCTTCGGGGCCGTGATGGGCCACTTCGCCGATCTCTTCCAGATCCTTGGTCAGCTTGGCAACCAGATGCCCGGTCTTCTGATTGTCGAAGAAACGAAACGACAGCTTTTGCAGATGATCGAAGGCCTTGCGCCGCATCTCGGTTTCGATCTTGATGCCGAGCATATGACCCCAATAGGTCACGACGACCTGCAAACCGGCATTGAGAATATAGATCAGCAACAGCCCGGCAACGGCGAGCGCGATTAGCCCCAGCTGATTGGTCGGTAGCAGGCGATCGATGAACAGCGTCACCGCAACCGGAAAGGCCAGCTCAAGCAGTCCTGCAAGAACGGCGCTTGAGAAATCAAGCGCAAACAAACCCTTGTGCGGTTCATAATAAGCAGCAAAGCGCTTCAGCAAACTGTTCATCGAAATTCTCGGCTTACACTTTTGGGGCTGCGTTCAAAGAGGCTTGGACACGCGCCCTCCCTAACGCCTGTTAGCAAGTTTTTGAATAGTGCGGCGTTTATTTTCTCTTTATCCGGCGCGATCAACCGATTTGTGATCGTTCTTGTCAACTTAATAGCCCAAGGTCGTCACAGATTGGGCAAAAGGCTCATCAGATTGTCGATCAATGGCGAGTGATTGCTCTTCATCGAGGCGAGCGCCAGACGCGCGGAAAGTGGTTCGCCTTCAATCGGTCGGTAGGTCACGCCCGCAAGCCTGATCTGCGCTATAGCGGTCGGCACGATGGAAACGCCCAGATCGGCGGCCACCAGATTGACGACCGATGGCATTTGCGGTGCCTCCTGCGCGACGATCATTTCAAAACCAGCGTCGCGGCAGGCCGCAACCACATCGTCATAAAGACTAAGGCCGACAATGCGCGGAAACATCACAAAAGCTTCGTTCGCCAGCGCCGAAACCGGCAATATCTCATGGGTCGCCAGCGGATGATGGCTCGGCAAGGCGATCAGCATCGGCTCATCGGCCAGGCGCTTCATCCGCACATCCTTCGGGTTTTCCAGACCGGGCCGAATGAATGCCGCATCGACCTCGCCGCGCACAAGCCTTTCCATCAGGAGGCTGGTATTCATCTCGGTGAGCGTCAGCCGCACCTCCGGCCAGCGGGCGCGAAACTGCCGGATCGTGCCGCTGACCACCGGATTAAAGGCGGACGACGCGGTGAAGCCCAAAGCCAGACGCCCGGTCTCGCCGCGCGCCGCACTTTGCGCGGCAAGCTTGGCTTTTTCGGCGGCAGCGACAGCAGCCTTCGCTTCCTCAAGAAAGGCCGTGCCCGCCGCCGTCAGCTCAGCCCCGTGGGGAACGCGGTGAAAAAGCGCCACACCGATTTCGTTTTCCAGATCGCGGATCTGCTGGCTCAAAGGCGGCTGACCGATACCGAGATTGGCCGCTGCCCGTGTAAAATTGCCCTCGTCGGCGACGGCCAGAAAATATCTGAGGTGACGCAGTTCCATCGGTATATCCAAAACATATCACAATCGTCTGTTCCATATATTAGACAAATGATGCGCTTTTGACTAGATCAAGGCTCGGGAGGTTTTGAAAAGGCAAAGTCATGTCCCGCGTCCAAGAACGCAGTCTCGATAGCGTCAGAACAGCAGACAGCACACTCAAGCTGGTCACCGCGCCGACACCATCCGGAGCGGCACCGGAAGAAAAGCATTATCTGGTCAAGGGTACGCCCGCGTTTCGCAATGCCAGTGTCGCGCTCTTCCTGTCAGGCTTTGCAACCTTCTCGCTTCTCTATTGCGTGCAGCCTTTGATGCCGCTCTTCGCGCATGATTTCAACATCACGCCTGCGGCAAGCTCGCTGTCGCTTTCCGTTTCAACCGGTTTTCTCGCCTTTGCGATTTTCTTTGCGGCCATCGTTTCCGAACGTTTTGGCCGCCGCTCGCTGATGTTCGCCTCCCTGCTCGGCTCCGCGCTTTGCACCATCGCCGCTGCACTGGTTCCGGACTGGCACATGCTTTTGGCACTGCGCGCCTTGCAGGGCCTGCTGCTGGGCGGCGTCCCGGCGGTCGCCATGACCTATCTTGCCGAAGAAATCGACCCGCGCGGCCTTGGTGCATCCATGGGCCTCTATATCGCCGGCAACGCCTTTGGCGGCATGGCGGGCCGTGTCATCACGGGAACGCTGGCTGAATTCTTCTCCTGGCGCGTTGGCCTTGCGGGCATGGGGCTGCTCGGCCTTACCGCAGCCATCGGCTTTCTGATGCTTCTGCCCGCTTCGCAGAATTTCACCCCGCGTCCGGGACTGAATGCGCGGTTTCACCTTAGCGCCTGGGTTGGCCATATTCGCAATCCGGCCCTGCCGCTGCTGTTCGCCATCGGCTTCCTCGTCATGGGATCATTCGTGACGATCTATAACTATATCGGTTTCCGTCTAGTCGCCGCACCTTACAGTCTGAGCCAGACGGCACTCGGCGCCATTTTCTCGGTCTATCTTTTCGGCATTGCCGCATCCTGGATCGCGGGTCGCATGGGCGACAGGCTTGGGCACTTCATCGTTCTCCCCATCGGCCTCGGTCTTGAAGCGACTGGCGTGTTGCTGACCCTGTTTGCACCTTTGCCTGCCATCATCACCGGCATCGTGTTCCTGACCGTCGGCTTCTTCGTCAGCCACTCGGTCGCCAGCGCTCTGGTCGGAAGGCTGGCGCTTCATACCAAGGGTCACGCATCATCGCTTTACCTCTTGGCCTATTATCTCGGCTCCAGCATTGCAGGTTCCGCAGGCGGTATCTTCTGGATCGCCGGTGGCTGGAGCGCGGTGACAGAATTCACCTTCGCCATGCTGGCCATCGCCTTTGCCGCATCGCTCGCAGCCGCGCGTTTCGCCCGTCGGGATTGAAAATGCCTCGCAAATTGCCTAGCAGGTGAATTGCCATGCAACTGACAGCGACTTGACAGTTGCATGACAATGAATGGAGGCTGGGGCATGAGCGAATTGGCCGACTGGCTATCGGAAACACATCCGGTCAACCGGAAGAACGCCGCCGAAGTCGTGTTCGACGACATACGGTCGGCGATCATATCCGGTCGCCTTCAGGTCGGCACGCGCCTCCCCTCGGAAGCGCGACTGGCGGACCGGTTCGGTGTCAGCCGTCCCATCGTGCGCGAGGCTCTCCGCTCGCTGCAAACGCTCGGCCTCACACAAACCCGCACTGGCAGCGGCACCTATGTATTGAACGCAACGCCCGCAGCGGAACTGAGCTATGATGGCTATTCCGCGCGCGACCTGATTGAAGCGCGCCCGTTTATCGAAATTCCGGCGGCAGGCTGGGCTGCTCTTCGTCGTAGCGAAGAGCAGCTCGCCCATCTGCTGGGTCTTTGCGACAGGCTGGACCGGCAGACCGATCCACATAAGTGGGAGCTGCTCGATTCCGAGTTTCACAGCGCCATAGCCGTTGCCTCCGGCAATACGCTTTTCGCCAAGATCGTCGCCGATGCGCGCAATGCGCTCATCCAGCAATCCGAGCTCATCAATCTCATGGCAGGTCGCCGCGAAGCCTCCAATATCGAACACCGCCGGATCGTCGACGCCATCGCAGCCGGTTCGGAAGCCGACGCCCGCGCTGCCATGGAAGCGCATCTGAGCAAGGTCAAAACTGCGGTGAATGCCATCACGGGAAACAGCGCCGCTTAAACGTTTCCTGCGGAGAAGCCAGAATTCGCTCTCACTTTCGAGTTCGCCGGTGCCTGTGGACAATTGTCACCGGGACAATCTTGGGAGCCGGGTAAAATTGCTGCGAACGGAAGCTGAAAGCTAACGTCTTATTTTCAAAACAATAAATGCTTCCAAGAGAAAGCGAAGAGCCTCAAGTGGCCCGGTCCGGTCTTGTCGGTGACTTGACGCGTTAATTTCAATATGCGTTAACAGACCTCCTAATCTGTCATACAGCTTAACAGATTACCCTCATAATTGGGTGACGTAACACCCCTATTGAACGGCCAACGGCGCGCTGTAATTAGCGATTCAAGCTGTGAAATGGCCCTATCGAAAACGCGCTTGCAAAGCGCTTACCCGGGAGGAGCAATGTCGATTGATACAGTGAAGGTCGGTCTGGGGGCCAAGCCGATAGAACGAGAAATATTTATCGAAGAAGACAACGGCTACCACAAGGCACTGAAGCCGCGGCAAATCCAGATGATCGCCATCGGCGGGGCGATTGGCACCGGACTTTTCCTCGGCGCAGGCGGACGCCTCGCGCAGGCGGGGCCTGCCCTCGTTTTCGTCTATGCGCTTTGCGGCTTCTTTGCCTTTCTAGTTTTACGCGCATTGGGCGAATTGATCATGCATCGGCCAAGTTCGGGGTCGTTCGTCTCCTATGCTCGCGAGTTCTACGGCGAGAAACTGGCCTTTGCGGCTGGCTGGATGTACTGGATGAACTGGGCGATGACCTCGGTGGCCGATGTCACTGCCGTTGCGCTCTATATGAATTTCTTCAAGCACTATGTTCCCTGGCTGCAAGGGGTCGACCAGTGGATGTTTGCGCTGGCTGCCCTGTTCATCGTGCTTGCGATGAACATGATGTCGGTGAAAGTCTTCGGCGAGATGGAATTCTGGTTCAGTGTCGTCAAGGTGCTGTCGCTGGTCATATTCCTGGCGGTCGGCATTTATTTCGTGGTTTCTGGCACGCCGATTGACGGCCATGCCGCTGGTTTCAGCATCATTTCCGATAGCGGCGGCTTCTTTCCGAACGGCATATTACCGGCCTTCGTGATCATACAGGGCGTCGTCTTCGCTTATGCCTCCATCGAACTGATCGGCACAACGGCTGGCGAAACCGAAGACCCGCGCAAGGTGATGCCCGGCGCAATCCGCACCGTGGTCTTCCGCCTGCTCGTCTTCTATGTCGGTTCGGTTCTGCTGCTTTCGCTGCTGCTGCCCTATACGGCCTATTCCGCCGGTGAAAGCCCGTTCGTCACCTTCTTCAGCAAGATTGGCTTCGAAGGTGCGGATATCATCATGAACCTCGTGGTACTGACGGCGGTTCTCTCATCGCTTAATGCTGGTCTCTATTCGACAGGCCGCATTCTGCACTCCATGGCTGTTTCAGGCTCCGCGCCTGCCGCACTCGCCAAGATGAACAAGAACGGCGTTCCCTTTATCGGCATCGCGGTCACCGCCGTCGTGACAGTGATAGGCGTCGTTCTCAATGCCATCGTGCCTTCGGACGCCTTCGAAATTGCCCTCAATCTCTCCGCGCTCGGCATCATCACCGCATGGGGCGTCATCGTTCTCTGCCAGCTGAAGCTCTGGTATCTGGCGCGGCGCGGCGAAATCGAACGGCCTGATTTCAAGATGTTCGGCGCGCCCTATACGGGTATCCTGACGCTTGCTTTCCTGCTTGGCGTGCTGGTGCTGATGGCGTTCGATTATCCGGTTGGAACCATGACCATCGCCTCGCTGCTGATCATCATCCCCCTCCTCATCATCGGATGGTATCTGATGCGCGACCGTATCCATCGACTTGCTACATAACGTGCTATAGATGCAAGCACACTAAGCAAGCGAGGGGAAACGTGAACACATCGCCGATCAAGCCTGTGGTGGCGGTCATCGCCACCGGGGGCACCATTGCAAGCAAACGCGGTGAAAATGGCGCGAGCACGCCGACCTTATCCGGCGGAGACCTACTTGCGCTATTGCCGGATCTCAAGGCCGATCTGCGCCCCATCAACCTGATGGAGAAGGATTCCTCGCTGCTCACGTTGGCCGACATGCAGCATATCAGCAATGCAGTCGGCGAAGCGATGGAGAAACCCGACATCAACGGCGTTGTCGTCCTGCATGGCACCGACTCCATGGAGGAAAC
Organism: Brucella sp. NBRC 113783; assembly: GCF_040372265.1. Taxonomy (NCBI): domain Bacteria; kingdom Pseudomonadati; phylum Pseudomonadota; class Alphaproteobacteria; order Hyphomicrobiales; family Brucellaceae; genus Brucella; species Brucella sp. NBRC 113783. The sequence goes on from NZ_BAABRX010000006.1 coordinate 59,628, forward strand.
CGCGCTTTTGGTGCAGCTTCAGCACCGGCTTGCAAAGCCGGTTATCTTTACCGGTGCGCAGTTTACAGCGGATAGTCCCCATGCCGATGGCCCTGCCAATCTGGCTGATGCGGTCAGGCTTGCCACGGATCCGGCCAATGCCGCGCGCGGCGTGCTGATCGCTTTTGGCGGGCGGGTTTTGCCTGCATGGGGTGTTTATAAGGCCAGCAGCGACAGTGCTGATGCGTTTCATCCAACACGCATGCTAGCTGCGCTGCCGGATGTGAAGCTGCCGTCACCGCTTGATGATAGCCGCGTCGATACGGTTGCCATTTATCCCGGCTGCGATGCCACCCATGTCGCGGCCAGTGTTGCAGCAGGCGCGCGTGGCATCGTTCTGGCGGCACTTGGCTCCGGCAATGCGACGCCGGCAATTGTCGAAGCCGTCAAGCTTTGCACCGAAAGAGGCATCCCAGTCGTGGTATCGAGCCGCGTCCCGGAAGGTTTGTTGACGCCAAGCTATGGCGGTGGTGGCGGCGGATACGATCTTGCGGCGGCAGGGGCGATCCCTGCCCGCACACTTCGTCCCGGTCAGGCGCGCATTCTGCTGGCGGCGCTTATTGCCAATGGCAGCTCGAAAGACGCGATCATCCACGCCTTCAGCGATAATCAATAACCCATATGAAAAGGGCCGGATTGCTCCGGCCCTTTTATCTTTCTGTCGGCTCCGATCACTCGCCCGGCACCAGATGCGGTGCTTCGATCTTTGCCCCCGAATGCTTGAGCGGGCGTTCGCCGCTCAGCTTTCGGATCAGCACATAAAATACCGGCGTCATGAAGATGCCGAAGGCCGTCACGCCGATCATGCCCGCGAAGACCGCGATACCCATTGCGGAGCGCATTTCCGCACCGGCACCCGTGGATGTGACCAGCGGCACCACACCCATGATGAAGGCCATGGAGGTCATCAGGATCGGGCGCAGACGCAACCGGCTGGCCTCGACGGCGGCCTGCACCACACTTCGACCGGAAAGCTCCAGCTCGCGGGCAAATTCCACGATCAGGATCGCGTTCTTCGCCGATAGCCCCACAAGGACTATCAAGCCAATCTGGGTGAAGACATTGTTGTCGCCTCCCGTCAGCCAGACGCCGGTGAGCGCCGCCATGATACCCATTGGAACAATCATGATGATCGACAGGGGCAGAGCAAGGCTTTCATATTGCGCGGCCAGCACTAGATAGACCAGCAGCAGCGCCAGCGGGAAGACGAGGAAGCCTGAATTGCCAGCCAGAATCTGCTGGTAGGTCAGATCGGTCCACTCGAAGGCGATGCCCGCAGGTAAGGTTTCCTGCGCAATCCGCTCGATGGCCGCCTGCGCCTGACCGGACGAGAAGCCGGGGGCCGGATTGCCGTTGATATCGGCAGACAGGAAGCCGTTATACCGGATGGCGCGTTCCGCACCCACGGTCTGCTCCACTTTCATCAGCGCCGACAGCGGGATCATTTCGCCCGACTGCGAACGAACCTTCAGCTTGCCGATATCTTCGGCATGGCTGCGATAATTCGCATCGGCCTGAATGCGCACGCTGTAGGTGCGTCCGAACGCGTTGAAGTCGTTGACATAGAGCGAACCCAGATAGATCTGCAGGGTTTCAAACACATCAGTCACCGCCACACCCAGCTGGCGCGCCTTCACACGATCCAGATCGGCATAAAGCTGCGGCACGTTGATCTGGTAGCTCGAATAGAGACCGGCCAGTTCAGGTGTCTGATAGGCCTTGGCGAGAAACGCCTTGGTGGCATCGTCCAGCGCGCGGAAGCCAAGACCGTTGCGATCTTCAAGCTGCAGCTTGAAGCCCCCGGTGGTTCCCAGACCCTGCACGGGCGGCGGCGGGAACATGGCAATGAACGCATCTTGAATGGAGCCGAACTTCTGGTTCAGCTGCATGGTGATAGCGCCCGCCGACAGGTCGGGCGTCTTGCGTTCCTCGAACGGCTTCAGCGTGACGAAGACAATGCCGGAATTCGACGAGTTGGTGAAACCATTGATCGAAAGGCCCGGGAAGGCAATGGCATTGGCAACGCCCGGCTGGTTAAGCGCGATATCCGTCATTCGGCGGATGACATCTTCCGAACGGTCGAGTGTTGCCGCATCCGGCAATTGCGCGAAGCCGATCAGATATTGCTTGTCCTGTGCCGGAACGAAGCCGCCGGGCACCGCGCGGAACAGAACGAAGGTGACGCCGAGCAGCACGACATAAAGGCCCATCACCAGCGACTTGCGCGAGAGAATTGCGCCCACGCCGCGACCATAGGCATTCGAGCTTGCACCGAAGAAGCGGTTGAAACCACGGAAGAACCAGCCGAACGCCTTGTCCATGATGCGGGTCAGACGATCCTTCGGCGCATCATGGCCACGCAGCAGCAGCGCCGCCAAAGCAGGCGACAAGGTCAGCGAGTTGAAGGCCGAGATCACCGTCGAGATGGCGATGGTCAGCGCAAACTGGCGATAGAACTGGCCGGTAAGGCCGGTAATGAAAGCCAGTGGCACAAACACCGCAACCAGCACCAGCGCAATCGCGATGATCGGGCCGGACACTTCCTGCATGGCGCGATAGGTCGCTTCGACGGGCGACAGTCCCTGTTCAATGTTGCGTTCGACATTTTCAACCACCACGATGGCGTCATCGACGACGATACCGATGGCCAGCACCAGACCGAACAGGCTGAGAGCGTTGATGGAGAAGCCGAACACATACATGACCGCAAACGTACCCACGATGGAAACGGGGACCGCAACCAGTGGAATGATCGACGCGCGCCATGTCTGCAAAAACAGGATGACCACGATCACCACCAGAACGATGGCTTCCAGCAGGGTGTGAATGACGGATTCAATCGAGGCCTTCACGAACTGGGTCGTATCATAGACGATGTCGAAATCCACGCCTTCCGGCATGGTCTTCTTCAGATCGGCCATGGCCGCGTGAACATTTTCCGAAATTTGCAGCGCGTTGGAACCCGGCGCCTGAAACACGCCCATACCAACCGCCTGCTTGTTATCGAGCAGCGAGCGCAACGAATAATCGGCGGCGCCCATCTCGACACGCGCAACGTCGCCGAGGCGGGTGATTTCGCCTTCATTGCCCGATTTCACGACGATATTGGCGAAATCTTCGGGTGTCTGAAGGCGGCCTTGCGCGTTGACGGAAAGCTGGAGATCAAGGCCGGAAACAGACGGCGAAGCACCGATCACGCCAGCGGCGGCCTGCACGTTTTGCTGCCGGATTGCGTTTGCGATATCGCTGGCCGACAGTCCGCGCTCGGCCGCCTTTTGCGGATCGATCCACACGCGCATGGAATAGTCGCCGCCGCCGAATATCTGCACCTGACCGACACCCGGAATACGGGCGATACGATCCTTGACGTTCAAAACGGCATAGTTGCGCAGATAATTCACGTCATACCGGCCATCGGGCGAGATGAGGTGAACCACCAGCGTCAGGTCGGGCGAGCTTTTTGCGGTGGTGACGCCAAGGGTCCGCACCTCTTCCGGCAGGCGCGGCTCAGCCTGCGAGATGCGGTTCTGCACAAGCTGCTGCGCCTGATCGGGATCGGTGCCAAGCGCGAAGGTGACGGTCAATGTCATGACACCGTCGGCTGTCGCCTGACTCTGCATATAGAGCATGCCTTCAACACCGTTGATCTGTTCTTCCAGCGGTGTCGCGACAGTTTCGGAAATCACGGCGGGATTGGCGCCCGGATATTGCGCGCGGACCACGATTTGCGGCGGCACCACTTCCGGATATTCCGAAATCGGCAGACCTGTCATGCCGATCAGTCCGGCCACGAAGATCAGAACCGACAGAACGCCAGCGAAGACTGGTCGGTCTACGAAGAAGCGTGAGAAGTTCATCTGTTTATCCCCCTTTAGGCGGATGAGCGAAAACTCTCCCGTTCCGCGAAAACATGCGTTCTCGCGGATTGAATAGGCTGAGCTTTTGCGTTTAGCGCGCGTCGTCAGACGCGCCGTTTCAGTTAATTCTTGGCAAGTGTTTCGGTTACGGGTTGCGGTGCGACGACCACGCCCGGACGAATACGCTGCAGGCCGTTGACGACGATGTTCTCGCCAGCCTTCAGGCCGCTTTCGACAATGCGCAAGCCGTCATAATTGCGACCGAGCACCACCTGCCGGTATTCAACCTTGTTGTCCGCACCCACGACGAAGACGAATTTCTTGTCCTGATCGGAGGCAATGGCGCGGTCGCTCACCACCAGCTTTTCACCCGGTTCCGGTTCGCCAAAGCGAATGCGCACAAACTGGCCGGGAATGAGCTTGCCATCCGGATTGTCGATGGATGCGCGCACGCGGATCGTGCCCGTGGTGGCATCCACTTCATTGTTGATCAGCTGGATATGGCCGGAAATCGGCGTGCCATCATCGGCAGCTGTCCCGATCTGGACGGGAATACGTTCGATGGCGCTGCCGCCCGGCGATGCGGCAAGCTTGGCAAGCGCCTTGGTGACAACCTCTTCATTGGCGCTGAAGCTTGCATAGATCGGATCGACCGAAACGAGCGTGGTCAGCACCGGCGAAGCGGAGCTTGCGGCAACCAGATTACCGGCTGTCACCTCCAGCCGCCCGACGCGACCGGAGATCGGTGCGCGCACTTCCGTATATTGAAGATCGAGTTCAGCCGAACGCAACGCCGCCTTGGCCGACCGCAAGCTTGCCTGCGCTTCGTCAAAGGCGCTTGACCGCTGGTCCAGACCGCTCTGGGCGAGCGTACGTGAGGTTACAAGCTGGCGACCGCGATCCAGTTCCGTCTTGGCCAGCGCGACACGCGCTTCCTCGGCGGAAACCTGCGCCCTGGCTTTTTCAACCGCTGCCGCATAGGGCTCCGGATCAATGGTGACCAGCAAGTCGCCCTGTTTGACCAGCGCGCCCTCACGGAAATGCGCTTTCAGGATGGCTCCGCCGACACGCGGGCGAATTTCGACGCGCTCGATTGCCTCAAGGCGACCCGAAAACTCTTCCCAGGTCGAGATGCGGCGCGATTCCGCCTTGGCAACCGAAACCGGCACCGCGGGAGGCGGCGCGGAAATATCCGTCGCCGCATCCGCCTTCAGATGCGGAACGCCAAAAAGAATGGCACCACCGCCAGCTGCAGACAATAGGATACTCAGGCCGGCGCCCCACAGGGCCCGGCGTCCAATGATCGACGTCATGTTGTATCTCCTTGCCGGTCAGGGCCGGCTACATTCTGATCGTCAAATGAAAGCTTGGGAGGACTTTCGAACTGACGTTATGCTGCTATTGCTTTCGCACCGGCCCGCTGGAAGAAATCCGAAAACAGGCCGACAAGAGCTTCTTTCTGTGGCGACCACTCACGGTCCGCCACGTTACTTTCCGGTATCCAGCCAGCCTGACCCGGCAGGACATGGGACTGAACCTTGACGCCTGCCTGACGCAGCCGCTCGGCATAGGACTGGGTCTCGTCGCGCATCGGACATTCGGCACTGGTAACGAGCAGTGTCGGCACCAGACCGGCAAGACGCGTACACAGCGCAGGCGCAGCGTAGGGGTGAGTGAACCCTCCGCACTGACCCAGATAATGCTGCCAGCCATCCGACATGGCCTGCACCGCACTTTCCGGGCAGTATTTGCGGAAAGACGCCGTCGCAAGGCACGGGTCGAGCATGGGCGAAAGCAATATCTGACCTTTGAGATCCGTCAGATTCTGATCTCGCGCCATAAGCGCCAAACCGGCTGCGATATTACCGCCCGCCTCTTCACCGGCGACGAACAGCATCGACTTCTTGTGTGCAAATTCCGGGCAACGCGCACGCATCGAAGTCAGAATGGCATAGGCCACCTCAAGCGCCGCCGGGAACGGGTTGAGACAGGCCGACGAATATTCCGGCGAGACCACCACTGCTCCCGCATCGGCAAGAGCTTCGGCAACACCCTCGCAGGTATCTGGACAATCTGTCGAGAAAGCCCCACCATGGAGATGCAGCACCACAGGCGGCGGTGAAAGCAATTTGGCGCCGCGATAAATGCGTGCCGTGCAGGTGCAATTGCCAGCCTGCATTGTTTCAACCGTAAACTTCTCGCACATCTTTCTTAGCTTTCATGTCTAGCGGCAAACCGCCATGGTCAGATATTAGCATTGTCTATTATCTGGAATAGTCCCCCTAGATTGGTTACACTATCCAAAATCTCGAACAATGACGGTTATTGATCAATGGACCAACTTTCGGCCATGCGCGCCTTTCTCCGGGTTGTCGAAACCGGAAACTTTACGCGCGCCTCCGCGTCACTCGGCATGCCCAAGGCAACCATCAGCAATCTCATTCAGGGATTGGAAGCCCATCTGGGCGCAAAACTCCTCAATCGCACCACCCGTCGTGTTCTCGTAACACCGGACGGCGCACTTTACTATGAGCGCGCGGCGCGATTGCTGGCCGATCTGCAGGAACTCGACGGCAGCCTGTCCAGCGCACAGACCTTGCCCAAAGGCCGCCTGCGTGTGGAAATGGCAAGCGCCGTCGCCAATTTGATCGTCATTCCAGCCCTGATCGAGTTTCACCAGCGCTATCCCGATATCCAGATCGATCTCGGCGTATCGGATCGCCCGGTCGATTACGTGGCGGAAAATGTGGATTGCGCCATTCGGATTGGCGAATTGACCGACCAGTCGCTGATCGCCCGACGGATCGGCGACATGCATTCCATCGCCTGCGCTTCCGCCGAATATCTGGATCGCTGTTCCACGCCGCGGCACCCGTCGGATCTTGCCAACGGCACCTATGCGGTCGGCTATTTCCGTCCGTCCACAGGGCAGCAAATGCCATTTCAGTTCAGGCGTGGCACCGAGGAAATCGAAGTCAACGGGCGCTATGTCGTGGCCGCCAATGAAGCGACCACCTATCTGGCGGCGGTACGCGCCGGTCTGGGGGTCGCGCAGGCGCCTTTGTTCATGGTCCGGGACGATCTGGAAAAAGGCACCTTGAGGCCCGTTCTCGAAGACTGGGAGATCGACCCGATGCCGATCTATCTGGTTTACCCGCCCAACCGGCATCTCAGCAACCGGCTGCGCGTTTTTGCCGACTGGGTCGTGAAGGTCATCGCCAAATCGCAAATGGTTGAGCGCCGCTAACCGGTTCCCATCCCGCAGATTCGGAGATCCGTTCTGGAAAATTTATTTCTGGATACTGGTCTTGACGAACCCTTTTTCGCGCCTATGCATATATAAATCTGACTGTATCGAATTGAAACATATGCCTTATTGGCAACTGCTACAGTCATCTTGCCCGTTTACTTATCATTTGACATGCATTAGCTTCGGAGCCACCAATAGAGAGGGAGCATCTTAGCCAACTGTCGTACAGAGCGCATCGTGAAAAGTGACTGGCGGCTGTCGGATAAGATGTAGTTGAACACCAAAAACTAGAGTGTTTGCAAGGTTTCAAACCTCAGTGAAACCGATCTAGATCAGACGACCCGATATTCTGCCCAGAACTGCTTTCGTATCTATTCTTATTCGTTTTGTAATGAGAGGGGACTATGGCGTCAGGCGACAATCAGAAACTTCCGCTTCTCGCGCTCACCGCCATGGTTGTGGGATCGATGGTCGGCGCAGGTATCTTCAACCTGCCCGGTCGTTTTGGTGCGGCCACAGGTCCCTTTGGGGCAATCATCGCCTGGCTGATCGCTGGCACCGGCATGTATATGCTGGCGCGCGTCTTTCAGGTGCTAGCCGAGAAGAAACCCGATATCGACTCCGGCGTCTTTGCTTATGCCAAAGCCGGTTTCGGAAACTATATGGGGTTCCTTTCGGCTTTCGGCTATTGGCTCGGCAGTTGCCTCGGCAACGTGTTTTACTGGGTGCTGATCGGCTCCACGCTCGGACGCTTCTTCCCCGATATCTTCGGCGATGGCAGCAGCGTGCCCGCCATCGTCGTCTCGCTGATCGGAATCTGGTCGTTTCACATGATGATCCTGCGTGGTGTGGAACAGGCGACTTTCATTAACACGATCGTCACCGTGGCCAAGATCGTGCCGATCATCGTCTTCATTCTCATTTTGATCTTCGCATTCAATTACGATCAGTTTGCCGAAAACTTCTTCGGCGGCCCGGACATGCCTGCCAAGCCGCTGATCGCGCAGGTGCGAGACACGATGCTGATCACGGTCTTCGTGTTTATCGGCATCGAAGGCGCCAGCGTTTATTCCCGCTTCGCCAAGAAGCGCTCCGATGTGGGCACGGCAACCATTCTCGGCTTTGTCGGCGTGCTGGGCCTGATGGTTGCAGTCACGCTGCTGCCCTATGCCGTGATGCCGCAATCGGCAATCGCTGCCGTTCAGCAACCCTCGCTCGCCAGCGTCCTCGAAGTGGTGGCTGGCCATTGGGGCGCGGTGTTCATTTCCATCGGCGTGCTGGTTTCCGTTCTCGGCGCCTATCTTGCATGGTCGCTTATCTGCGCCGAAGTTTTGTTTGCCGCCGCAAAATCGGACGACATGCCGAAACTGTTCGCGGCGCAAAACAACAACCGGGTTCCAGCCAATGCATTGTGGCTGACCAATATCGTCGTCTCGCTGTTCGTCATCTCGACCTACTGGTCACGGGACGCCTTCAACTTCATGCTGGACATGACGAGCGTGACGTCGCTTTTGCCTTATCTGCTTGTGGCGGGCTACGGCATTTTGGTGACCCGTCGCGGCGAAGGTTATGAGGCCGATGCGCGCGGACGCGGGCGCGATCAGGTTTTTGCCTGGATTGCCGCCATCTACACCATCTTCATGTTCATCGCCGCCGGGCTGAAATATGTGCTGCTGGTGGCCGTGCTCTTCGTGCCCGGCACGATCCTTTATTTCTGGGCAAGGCGGGAACAGAAGGTGCAGCTCTTCACCACGGTGGAACTGGTCATCTTTGCCATCACCGTGATTGCCGGTTTGATCGGTTTCTACGGTCTGCTGACCGGCCTCATCACCCATTGAATGTTCGGCGAATAATCACGCGTAGGGAGGTTCAAGCACCATGACAAACGACACTCCGCTTGGTGTACATTCTGAAGTCGGTCAATTGCGCAAGGTGCTTGTCTGCGCACCGGGACGCGCGCACCAGCGCCTGACGCCCAGCAATTGCGACGACCTGTTGTTCGATGATGTCATGTGGGTCGATAACGCCAAGCGCGACCATTTCGACTTCATGACCAAGATGCGCGACCGCGGCATCGAAGTTCTGGAAATGCATAATCTCCTCGCCGAGACGCTGGCTGTGCCGGAAGCCAAGGCTTGGATTCTCGATCATCAGATCGTGCCCAACCAGATCGGGCTTGGGCTGATCGATGAAGTGCGTTCCTATCTCGAAGGCCTGTCAAACCGCGAGCTTGCTGAAACGCTGATCGGCGGCCTGTCCACGACGGAATTTCCGGAGGATATCGGCGGCGAACAACTGGCGCTGATCCGCGATGCCGCCGGGGCCAATGAATATCTGCTGCCGCCGCTGCCCAATACTCTCTATACCCGCGACACCACCTGCTGGATTTATGGCGGCGTGACGCTGAACTCGCTCTATTGGCCAGCGCGCCATGAAGAAACGATCCTGACGTCTTCGATCTACAAGTTCCATCCCGACTTTGCGGGCAAGGTCAATGTCTGGTGGGGCGACCCGACAAAGGATTGGGGCCTCGCCACCCTGGAAGGGGGCGATGTGATGCCCATCGGCAAGGGCAATGTGCTGATCGGCATGAGCGAGCGCACCTCCAGGCAGGCGATCAGTCAGGTCGCGCAAGCCCTGTTCGCCAAGGGTGGAGCCGAACGTGTCATCGTCGCCGCTATGCCAAAACTGCGCGCTGCCATGCATCTCGATACGGTTTTCACCTTCGCCGACCGCGATTGCGTGCTGATTTATCCGGATATCGTCGATGGGATCGATGCCTTTTCCTATCGGCCTGATGGCAAGGGTGGCGTCGAACTGCACAAGGACAAGGGCAGCTTCGTCGATACGGTGCGCGATGCGCTGGGCCTGAAGAAGATGCGCGTCGTCGAAACCGGCGGCAATGATTACATGCGTGAACGCACCCAATGGGATAGCGGCGCAAACCTTGTCTGCGCCTCGCCCGGCGTCGTCTTTGCCTATGACCGCAACACCTATGCCAACACGCTGCTGCGCAAACAGGGCATTGAAGTCATCACCATCACTGGCGCGGAACTTGGGCGCGGTCGTGGCGGCGGCCATTGCATGACCTGCCCCATCATTCGCGACGCTGTGGACTACTAGGCGAGGTTTCGTGCGAATGACGGGAGGCACGCGGACGTTCGGTGCCATCGTACCAGCCATACTGGTCCTTGCCCTGATGTATGTGGCGCAGTCGGTTTTCGCGCCGCTCGTCTTTTCGCTGTTCATCATCGCCATGGTCTGGCCGTGCCAGTCTGTTCTGCAGCGCTATATGCCGCGCGGCCTTGCCCTGCTGATAACGCTGGTGGTCTCCATGGCCGTGATGATCGTCGTCGGATCATCGCTGGTCTGGGGCGTCAGCAAACTCGGACAATGGTTCTTCATCAATGCTGATCGCTTGCAGGCGATTTATCTCAGCTGGACCGGCTGGCTTGAGGAGCATGGCATTGCGCTCGTCGGGCCATTGGCTGACCGTTTCGATGTTCTGTGGGCGGTTCGTTTCATGCAGGGCATGGCGGGACGGCTGAACAGCTTTGCCGGCTTCCTGCTTCTCGTCTTCATCTTCCTCATGCTGGGCCTTTTGGAAGTGGACGACTTCAACAAGCGCCTCACCTCCCCCCGCGCCCAGCCCTATGGCAAGACCATCCTGCTCTGCAACCGCATCATCGGCGCCAAGCTGCGGCGCTATATGCTGGTGCGCACATTTGCCAGCGTTCTCACTGGCCTGATTGTCTGGTTGTTTGCGCTGGGTGCAGGTCTGGAACTGGCGACCGCCTGGGGCGCAATCGCCTTTTCCTTCAACTATATTCCGGTGCTGGGGCCGCTCTTTGCGACGACCTTGCCAACACTGTTCGCCATCGTCCAGTTCGACTCCTGGCAATTTGCCCTGGTGGTGTTTCTCAGCCTCAATGTCATCCAGTTCGTGATCGGCAGTTATCTTGAACCCCGGCTGGCCGGTGCATCGCTGTCGATCTCGCCCTTCGCGGTCATATTCGCGGTGTTCTTTTGGAGTTTCATGTGGGGCATTGCTGGCGCATTCATTGGCGTTCCGATCCTGATCGCCGTCATCGTCTATTGCGCGGCAGCCCCTTCCGCTGCGTGGATCGCCGCGCTGATGTCGAATGACGAGCCGCTTCTGGTGGAAACAGACGCAAATTTGCATTGACGTGATTACAAGAATAAAATGTAGAAATATTCATAAGCATTGACTCTGCAATACTTATTTTCATAGAATTTCTAGCATCCGCATAGCGTTCAATTCTATTGTAAATTACCATTCCGGTAACAGAGGAGGAACCGTTATGTTTCGGCTGGGACAAAAATATCAATCCTTCGTCCATGGCTCCGGCTGCTCCTGTTTCAGCCCGTCCTTGCAACAGGTTTCCCGCCGGTTGGACAGTTTTTCACGCCGCTCCTTCCTTGCCGGGCTGGGAGCAACCGCCATCGCGGCGGCCGCCCCGAAGAAACTCCACGCCCAGACGGCCGGTCCATCAGCCAAGACCTTGTTCCGGCAGGTCAGCCTGTTTGACGGCAAGTCGGACAGCCTGCGCGCCGATGTCCAGATTCTCGTCGAAGGCAACAAGATCGTCGCCGTGGACACGACAAACAGCGCGCCGCCCGAAGGCGCCACGGTGGTTAATTGCGGCGGTCGCGTTCTGATGCCCGGTCTGATCGACGCGCACTGGCACACTTTATATGCTGCCGTGCCTTTGAATGTGCTGTTGACCGGCGATCCTGCGGGCATATTCGCCTCATCGACGGCGGAGGCTGAGCGCACGCTGGAGCGTGGCTTTACGACGGTTCGCGACATGGGCGGGCCGGTGTTCACTTTCAAACAGGCGATTGATAACGGCATTATTCCGGGGCCTCGTATTTACCCATCCGGCGCGATGATCACCACGACGGGCGGACACGGCGACCTTAGAATGCCTTTCGAGGTTCCGCGTGGCGGCAACGAGCTTAGCCTCGGTGAAAAGATCGGCGGCGCGGCCATCGTGGACGATGCGGGCAGCCTCAAGATGCGGGTCCGTGAGCAGTTGATGCAAGGCGCGTCGCAGGTGAAGCTGGTCGGTGGCGGCGGTGTTTCAACCCCGCGCAGCCCACTCGATATGTCCACTTTCGACGAAAACGAAATACGCGCCGCCAATGACGTGGCGCGCGACTGGAACACCTATATGACGGTGCATGCCTATGCACCGCACACCGTGCAGCGCTCGCTGAATGTCGGTGTAGGCTGTATTGAACATGCGCATCTGATGGACGATGAAACCGCGCGAATGTTTGTCGACAAGAATGTCTGGCTCAGCACGCAGCCCTTTCTCAGCATGGACGATACCGGCACACTGACCGGCCCTTCTGCTGAAAGAGCCCAGCAATTGTTCGCCGCAACGCCCCGTATGTATGAACTGATCCGCAAGCACGGGGTCAAGACCGCATGGGGTTCAGATATTCTGTTTTCACCCCAACTGGCTCCGCGGCAGAGCTTCATGCTCACCCATCTCAGCCAGTGGTATTCGAACGCCGAGGCGCTGCGCATGGCAACGTCCGGCAATGCGGAACTTCTGACCCTTTCCAACCTGCGTAATCCTTATCCGGGCAAGCTGGGCGTGATTGAAAAGGACGCGCTAGCGGATCTGCTTGTTGTGAACACCAACCCGCTTGAAGATATCCACGCGCTGGAAAAGCCTGCCGAAAGTCTGGCGGTCATCATGAAGGATGGCCGCATGCAGAAGAACACGCTGTGATCGGTCGCGACCGTCTCCGTATGATGCGTGAAACAAAGGGCGAAGTTTCGGCTTCGCCTTTTTTATGCGCTGTGCGTGCAACGCCAAATGGCGATTATTTAGACGAATGCCTATTTTATAATCAAAATCGTTTTCAGCGCCGGTTAAGTGCTGCCCGCCTGACGACCTTGCTTCGCTTCGCGGAATCCTGCCTCAAATTTTGACCATTTAATAAATTTTATCTTTTCAAGGCCTTAGGCCAAAGGCGCGGCCAGAAAACATACATTTTACGAAACTGGCATGACACTTGCTTTCTTATTTTACATAAGCAGGGAAGAGCATATTGACGGTTGGCTGCCCTACTGCGTTGGTTCAATACCCGTCATAAAAGAGACTAGGCGATGACAAAGTATAAGCTCGAGTACATTTGGCTTGACGGTTACACTCCGACACCCAACCTGCGTGGCAAGACACAGGTGAAGGAATTCGATGCGTTCCCGACGCTCGAGCAACTGCCGCTCTGGGGTTTCGACGGTTCGTCGACGATGCAGGCCGAAGGCCGCAGCTCCGATTGCGTTTTGAAGCCGGTCGCGGTCTATCCCGATCCAGCCCGCACGAACGGCGCTCTCGTCATGTGCGAAGTCATGATGCCGGATGGCGTCACGCCGCACCCATCGAACAACCGCGCAACCGTTCTTGACGACGACGACGCATGGTTTGGCTTCGAACAGGAATATTTCTTCTATCAGAACGGTCGTCCGCTCGGCTTCCCTGAGCATGGTTTCCCCGCACCGCAGGGCCCATATTACTGCGGCGTCGGCTCCAGCAATGTCGGTCCGATCGCCCGCAAGATCGTCGAGGAACATCTTGACCTCTGCCTGGCCGCCGGCATCAACCACGAAGGCATCAATGCCGAAGTGGCCAAGGGCCAGTGGGAATTCCAGATTTTCGGCAAGGGTTCCAAGACCGCAGCAGACCAGATCTGGATGGCGCGCTATCTCCTGCTTCGCCTTTGCGAACAGTATGAAATCGACATCGAATTCCATTGCAAGCCGCTGGGCGACACCGACTGGAACGGCTCGGGCATGCATTGCAACTTCTCGACCAAGTTCATGCGCGAAGTTGGCGGCAAGGATTATTTCGAAGCCCTGATGGCCCAGTTCGACAAGAACCTGCAGGAACATATCGACGTCTACGGACCCGACAACCATCTGCGACTGACGGGCAAGCATGAAACGGCTCCGCTGGACAAGTTCTCCTACGGCGTTGCCGACCGTGGCGCTTCGATCCGCGTGCCGCATGCCTTCGTCAAGAACGGCTATAAAGGCTACCTCGAAGATCGCCGCCCGAACTCGCAGGGCTGCCCATACCAGATTGCCTCCCAGGTGCTGAAGACCATTTCTGAAGTTCCGACTTCGGAAGACGAAGCGCTTGCCGCTTAATTTTTAGGCAGGCATCACACAAACGGATTGGCCGGGGCACAAACCCCGGCCAATTTTTTAATCCGTGAAAACCGCAATCGCTTTATCGCAAATGATGCACGGTCTGCAGTTCATAGACCGGCGTATCGATGCCCTCCATGCGGGCTTTCAGCTGCAGCGACAAATATTGCGAATAATGCCGCGACTGATGCAGGTTGCCGCCGTGGAACCACAGCGCCTCCTGCTGCGTCGGCTTCCACATATTGCGCTGTTCGCCTTCCCACGGGCCGGGGTCCTTCGGCGTTTCCGACCCGAGACCCCAGACCTTGCCGACCTTGTCCGCCGTTTCCTGATCGATGATATCCGCGACCCAGCCGTTCATCGAACCGTAGCCCGTCGCATAGACGATCAGATCGGCAGGCAGTTCGGTTCCATTGGCAAGCCGCACGGAGTTTTCGGTAATCTCCTCTATCTGCCCTGAAGCGAGCTTGATCTTGCCGTCGATGATGAGCTGCGAAGCGCCGATATCGATATAATAGCCGGAGCCGCGCCGCAGATATTTGAGGAACAGGCCCGAACCGTCCGAGCCGAAATCCAGCTGGAAACCAGCCTTTTCAAGCGCGGCATAGAAATCAGCATCGATCTCGCGGATCTTGTCATAGATGGGCTTTTGAAACTCATGCATGATACGATAAGGCAGCGAGGCGAAGATCAGATCGGCCTTGGCCGTCGTGACGCCATTTTGCACCGCCTCTTCCGAATAAAGCGCGCCGAGCCCGTGTTTCATCAGCGGCTCCGAGCGCACAATATGCGTCGATGACCGCTGCACCATGGTGACATCGACACCCGCCTCGCAAAGGGCTGCGCAAATATCATGCGCCGAATTGTTCGACCCGATGACGACGACCTTTTTGCCCTTGTAACCATCCGGCCCGGGATGGCGGGATGAATGCTGCTGTTCGCCCTTGAAGCAATCCTGTCCCTTGACGTTTGGAATATTCGCCTTGCCCGACATGCCGGTTGCGAAGACCAGTTGCTTTGGACGCAGGATGACTTCCTCGCCGTCGCGGTCTACGACGACCGACCATTCCTTCTCGTCTTCGTTCCATTTCGCCGACTTGACGGTGGAGCGCGTCCAGTAATTCAGCTCCATCACCTTGGTATAGAATTCCAGCCAGTCGCCAATCTTGTCCTTGGGCGCAAAAACCGGCCAGTTTTTCGGAAAGTCGATATAGGGCAGATGGTCGTACCAGACGGGGTCATGCAGGCAGAGCGACTTGTAGCGCTTGCGCCATGAATCGCCCGGTCGTTCGTTGCGTTCGACGATGATCGTCGGCACGCCGAGCTGCCGCAGGCGCGCGCCGAGCGCAATACCGCCCTGTCCGCCGCCGATCACCAGCACATAGGGCTGTTTTTCATAGCCGAGCGTGCGGGCTTCCTCCTCACGTTCTTCCTTCCATGTCTTGGCGCCAAGGTCGTGACCATGCTTCGCGCCCAGCGGACGGGTGAAGCCTGATTTTTCCTCATGCCCCTTCAATTCCGACATGACGGTGAGAAGGGTCCATATCTTGCCACCCTTCAGGCGAATGAGACCGTAGCCGCGCGCAACTTCCGTCTCGAAGGATATCCAGCTTTCGGTGACGCCATCGGCTTCCGTCGCTGTTTCACCAGAGGCGACGAGCCATTTGGTTGGCTTCACCAGCTGCAATTGGGATTGCAGCATGTCGCGCACCTGATCATGCCCTTCCACGGTCTTGATGTTCCAAGTGAAGGCAACCAGATCGCGCCAGTAGCAATCATCGGCAAACATCGAAACCGCTTCATCGATCCGCCCGCCTTCCAGTGCTGCGCCGAACTTGTCGAGAAAGGCCTGTACGCGGACTGTCGGTGTTTTCTCAAGCATTGCAATTTCCTCCCGTGGATGTGGATAGCGGACTTCTCCCAAGGCCCGTCGGAGAAGGATGAGCAAACGGCGTGCCAGATGGCTTGCAATCGCCAAGCTATTGTTTTTGCATTATTTTATTCAGAAGAAGCATTGCAGCCGCAAATGATGCAACAGCTATCGTGCAACAGGTGTTGCACCTGTTGCAGCATTAATGTGTGGGCTTCAGGCGGCGGTGGATCGTGGAACGATTGACACCCAGTTTTCGGGCCAGCGCGGAAATATTGTTGCCGCACTCGTCAAGTTGACGGCGCAAAACCTGCTGATCGGAACGGTCATTGTCCGCCGCGGTCACAGTCTGGAAATGTTCGGGCAGGCAATCGGTGGTGATTGTGGCGTCTGTTGCAACCGCCGCTGCAACACGCAACGTATTGTCCAGCTCGCGCAGATTGCCCGGCCAGCCATAGGCTGCAAGCGCCTTTCGCGCAGCGCGGTCAAGCGTGATTGTCTCGCCCTCTTCTTCGCCGATACGGCGCAGAAGGTGATCAACGAGGCTGTCGAAATCCTGTCTCTGTCGCAGCGGCGGCAGGGTCAGCGTCGCGGCATTGAGCCGATAGAGCAAATCTTCGCGAAAACGGCCCTCGGCAGCAAGCGCCGCCAGATCGCGATGCGATGCCGACAAAAGCCGGAACCTGACCGGCTTCGGTTTCAGCGCGCCGACTGGCTGAATTTCGTTTTCCGAAAGAACCCGCAGCAACCGGCTTTGAAGAGCGAGTGGCATGTCGCCAATCTCGTCCAGAAACAGCGTGCCACCATTGGCCGCTTCGATAAGCCCGGTCTTCCCCTTCTGCATTGCGCCGGTGAAAGCGCCGGGGACATAGCCGAACAATTCGGATTCGATCAGCTGTTCGGGTATTGCCGCGCAATTGACCGCGATAAACGGACCGGGCTTGGCGGTGCTATCATGGATGGCGCGCGCCAGATATTCCTTGCCGCTGCCGGTTTCGCCTTTGATGAGGATCGGCAGACGGCGATCCGCCAGTTTGGCGGCGCGGGCCTGCAGCGCCTCCATGGCCGGGTCGCCGAAACTCAACTGGCGCAGCGCCCCAGGCAGCCGCACCGATATGCTGCTGGTCGCAGGCGCACGGAAACTGCTGACCGGCGCAATGGCGCTTGCAAAAAGCGCCAGACCGTTGCGCGCCCGGAGCAAACGCTCGCCATTGGGGCGTCCGCGCATCAGGGCCGGAAGCTGATCGATATCGATATCGAAGACGCTGGAGATGGGTTTCCCGATGAAGTCCTTCGTCGAGACCGTGCTCAGATTCATGCCGCGCGCAACAGAGCCGAAACCGCCATGTGTCATGCCGGTGATTACGCCGTTGCCATCAATCGTCATCGCGGCATCGGGATCGACGTCCAGAAAATCTGGCAGTCGCGCCAGACGCAAAACCCAATCCTCGCGCGCCCGGGTCATGAGATTCGCAAGCTCGATCCGCCGCGCAGTGGAAGCAACCAGATGCAGCGCCAGCTGCTGGCTGGCCTTCGCGGTCGGCGAGCGCAGTTGCGAAATATCGAGCACCGCCGACAGATCGCCGAACGTATCGAAAATGGGCGCCGCCGTGCAGGTCAGGCCGATATGGCAGGCGTCGAAATGATCGTCCTGATGGATGATGACGGGCTTGCCTGAAACCATGCAGGCCCCGACGGCGCAGGTTCCCGCCCTGTCTTCCGACCATTCCGATCCGAGATAAAGCCCCGCCTTGCGCAGCTGATTGTCGAAAGTGGGGTCGCCCATGAACTCGACTGTAACGCCGCGCGCATCCGACAGCAGCAGGACGTAGCTTTGATCGGCGACTTGTCTGAAAAGCGCTTCGAGGCCGGTACGCCCGATGCGGATGAGCTCTTCCGACTGCTCGCGATGTTCCCGCAGCAATGTGTCGGGCACGATATAGGCTTCCTGCGTCTGGGCGGGATTAAGCCGATAATCATTGAGGCAGCGCAACCAGGATTGAATGACAGGGCGATCACGATCCGAGGCCCCGCCCATGGCGACGCGCTCAATCTCCTTGATGTGCGACAGTGTCGACACCATGACCATCCTCCTCCGCCTGAATGCTGGCACAAGACGGAGGGGCGTTCAAGCGAATAGAGTGTCAGCCGATGAAGGCTGCATAATTCTCATCCAGCACCTTGCCCAACAGGGCCGAATAAGCGCCATAATGATCGCCGTCCCTGGCGATACGCCCGAAGGAGGGTTCCTCAAAGGCAGATAGCGGCAAAAGCACCAGCGGCGTCGAAACCGGCGTCAGCTGCGCGCCCTGCCCCGCCCGCAACGTCGTCAGCAGGCCGAACATCTCGCCCGTAATGCTGGGTCGCGACAGAACCACCATCCGATATTGCCCGGATGTGTTGGTGACAAGATAGATATGCCCCGACCGATGCGGCACAGATACCGAGCCATGCTGGGAGAAAGACGCATCGGTGCGCTCCCGTTCCCGGAACCGCAGCCGCGTTCCCTCGTCATCCCAGACGATTTCCGTGCAATAGGCGAAGATCGCATCCGCATCGCCAAAGGACGGACGCAGGGTCAGATAGGTTCCCTCTAGCCACGCAACGGCGGGCCGCGAATAGGCACCCAGCTCCTCCGGCGCATGGCCGCTGCCTGTGCCGCTCGCAACAGGGCGCTCGATGGTGTCGCCTGCCTTGGGCGCCTGCGCCGCGCCCGGTTCGCGCAGGGCCACACCCATTGCCTGTTCCAGCCGGATGATGGTGGCGAGCGTGAAAGGACGATGCCCCGATAGCGCCTTTTCTAGCGTTGAAAGGCTGATCCGCGCGTCGTCCGCGAGTCGCTGGCGCGAAATACGCCGCCGCGCGATTTCCTCGCGAACCCGGGCCGCAACGCTACTGCTTTGATTTTCCGACAGATAAGGGTCCCCGTGGACCATGCGCCAATGTCCTGATTGCGTACTTTCTTTCACAATTCCACACATATCCGCCAGCGGCAAGACGCTTTGCGGCAAGATGCGGACGAAAGAGGTCAAAGCTGACGCTGGCGAGGCAACAGCGCGTTTCAGACAATCGCTCCAGTTCATCCATTACGGAAAGGGAGCCCGTCATGCACACCGCAATCACTGTTTCACATCAAAGGAACCGGAGAAATTTTCTCGTCCGGTTCTGCCAGTTTCTCTGGTTCGGGAATGCAATTTTGCTTCCCGCGCTCGGCGTGATACTTGCCCTGCTTCACCCCTTGCAGGCGCGTGCGGAAACCTCCGCTTTCGTATCGCCCAATGAAATGGAATCGGGCAGCCTGCTGATGCAGACCGAACAGGCCGGGCAATATGTCGAGGCCCCGCGGCTCGCCACCGATGTGGATATCACTGTCAGCGGACCGACGGCGCGGGCGCGTCTCACACAGGCTTTCGAAAACCCCACCGATGGCTGGGTCGAGGCGCTCTATGTGTTTCCGTTGCCTGAAGACAGCGCCGTTCATTCGCTGAAGCTGATCATCGGCAATCGCGTCGTCGTGGCCGATATCAAGGGAAAGCAGGCCGCACGCGCCATCTATGAGAAGGCCCGCAGCGAAGGCAAAAAAACCGCACTCGTGGAACAGCAGCGGTTCAATGTCTTCACCAATGCCGTCGCCAATATCGGTCCGCATGAGAAGGTCGTTGTACAGATCGAATATCAGCAGGCAGTGCGTCTGGCCGATAATCGCTTTTCGCTGCGCGTGCCGCTGGTCGTTGCCCCGCGCTATAATCCGCAGGACAAGGCCGCAATCGACCAGCGCGCCAAGCTGAATGGTGGCTGGGGACAATCCGCCGCCAGCACGACACAGAACACTCAGGCTGCACCGATCGATACGGCACTGATCGGACCGGACAGTGCACGGACCAACCCGGTCACGCTTGCAATCAAGCTGGATGCGGGGTTCCCGGTCGATGGACTGAAAAGCCTCTACCATCCCGTCAAGATCGACCGGCTGAATGGCGACGCGCGCCAGATCACACTGCAAGGCGACGCAATTGCCGACCGCGACTTCGTGCTTGAATGGAGCGCTGCGGCGAGCAACACGCCAACTGTCGGTCTGTTTCGCGAACGGGTCGGCAAGGAAGACTTTGTGCTTGCCTATGTCACGCCGCCGGTTCTGGCGCCGGCCAGGAAGACCGGTCGCGAGATTGTCTTCGTGATCGACAATTCCGGTTCAATGGGCGGCACCTCCATGGTGCAAGCAAAAGCCAGCCTCGATTATGCCCTGTCGCGACTGGAACCGAACGACCATTTCAACGTCATCCGCTTCGATGACACAATGACCAAATTTTTCCCGGACAGCGTTGCCGCAACCGGCGAAAATGTCGCCGCTGCGCGCAGCTTTGTCGGCCAGCTTGAAGCCGCTGGCGGCACGGAAATGCTGCCGCCGCTGCACGCCGCCCTCGATGACAGCCATCAGAGCAAGGGCTTGCGCCAGATCGTTTTCCTGACCGATGGCGAAGTGAGCAACGAATTGGAGCTACTCGATACAATCGCCGCCCGGCGCGGACGCTCGCGCATCTTCATGGTCGGCATTGGTTCAGCCCCGAACAGCTATCTGGTGAACCGCGCCGCCGAGCTTGGTCGCGGGAGCTTCGCCCATATCGGTTCGGCAGCGGAAGTCGACGAGCGCATGCGTGCCCTGTTCGACAAGCTGGAAAACCCAGCCGTAACTGACATCCGCGCCGCGTTTACCGAAAAGAATGTCAGCCTCACGCCGACATTGCTGCCTGATCTTTATCGCGGCGAGCCGCTTGTCATTGCCGCCCGCATGGGCAAGGCGACCGGCGAACTGACCGTCAGCGGCATGGTCGGTGACCACCCCTGGACCGTGACACTGCCGCTTGATCAGGCAAGTCACGCGGAAGGCATTTCCAAAATCTGGGCGCGCCGCAAGATTGACGATGCCGAAGTCGCTGCCACGCTTGGCGAGATCAATCAGGATGCCGCCGACGCCCGTATCCTGCGGCTTGCGCTCGATCACCATCTGGTGACGCGCCTGACCAGTCTCATCGCCGTGGATGTCACGCCATCACGCGCCGCCAATATACCGCTGACCAAGGCCGATATTCCGCTGCATCTGCCCGCTGGCTGGGACTATCGCACATTGCTCGGCATCAGCGCCACGCGCGACGCGAATGCCGGACAGCCAACCGACAGCGAAAACGCCGACTGGAGTGGCGTCGACAGTAAAGCTGAGGAGATCGCTCCGACCCTACCCGTTCCGAGTCTTCCACTGCCGCAAACGGCGACACCTGCAACGCTTCTCATGCTGCAAGGTTTGCTGGCCGTGCTGATCGGTGCCCTTCTCTTCTGGTTCACGCGTCGTGAAAAGGCAGGCAGCCATGAGTAATCGTCAGACCATCCTGAAGGGGCGCGCGCTTGCGCGCTCCCTCTCGACACTTCTCGCCTGCGTTCTGATCACAGGCGGTCTGGTCCTCGCCGGACAGGGCTTCTGGATTCACGCCAAGGCCTTTGCCGCACAAATCCTGCTGGAGCGCGCTTTCACGCAGAGTGTGGAGACGGGGGCGCCTGTCAAGCCGTGGAGCTGGGCCGACACATGGCCGGTGGCGCGCATCGAAGTGCCGCGACTGGAAACCGCAGCGATTGCGCTGAAAGGCGCGAGCGGTCAGGCACTCGCCTTCGGGCCCGGACACCTCGATAATACGCCGGAAGCGGGAGATCAGGGCACGGCGGTCTATGCCGCCCATCGCGATACCCATTTCGCTTTCCTGAAAAATGTCGAGCCGAACGATTTGATCCGCATCACGCGCCGTGACGGAAAGATCGTGACCTATCGCACGACCCATATGGCTGTGGCCCGTTGGGACGAAGCGCCCATCGACCCGCAGGCCACGGGAAAACACCTCGTTCTTGCGACATGCTATCCCTTCGATGCAATCACGCCCGGACCGCTTCGCTATCTGGTCTATGCCGATCTGGTCGCCGATCGGCTCGACGGCGAATGAGCACGCAGCGTCAGGCGGGGCCAAGCATGATATTGGTCTCGCTTTTGCTGACGCCCTGAAGCGAGCGGATCGTCGAGATCACCTCGTTGAGTTCCGAAATCGTCGCCACTTCCAGCTCGGCAATCACGTCCCACATGCCATTGGTGTTGAACAGACCCGTCAGCCCCGGCACGCGCTTGATGGCGCTGATCGTGGCTTTGAGCGAAGAGCCTGACATTTCGATCAGCATGAAAGCCCTGATCTGGTCCTTGCCGATATCGTCGCGCACACGGACCGTAAAGCCCTTGATGTCGCCATTGGCCACCATGCGGTCGAGCCGCTTCTGGGCTGTTGCGCGCGCCACGCCAAGAAGCTCGGCCAGTTGCGGCACCGATGCGCGTCCATTGATGCGCAATTCCGTGATCAGTCTCTTGTCAAGCTCGTCCATGACCCCCTCTTTCTTTTTAGTAAGTGCGACTACCTATATCGGCAGTAATTTATAAAAATAATCACTTTATATTCTTTTTTGTCAATCTGATTGCAGATATTCATTTTCTGCAAGGGGATTGCCCAGGTGGTTTCCAGACGTTGATCGCGATGGAAACCCATGACCAATCCCGGCTTGGACCGGTCACAAGGTCACGAAAACAAGCGCATGCAAACGGCGATTTCACGGTCCCGGCGTCCGGGGCTTCAAATGGGGAACTGACCTACATGAATACCGCGAAATTTTTCTCCACGGCGCTTCTGGCGCTCGGTCTCACCTTTTCCATGAACGCGGCCAAGGCCGACGATCTGGAAAAGATCCAGAAGGCAGGCAAAATGTCGATTGCCCTGTCCGGCGTTTTTCCTCCTTTCAGCTTTGTGGATGAATCCAACAAGGTCGTCGGTTTCGACGTCGATATCGGCTCTGAAATCGCGCGCCGCCTGAAGGCCGAGCCAGAAATCGTCACGACCGCCTGGGACGGCATCATCGCTGGTCTGGTGACCGGTCGCTACGACACCATTGTCGGTTCGATGGGCATCACCGAAGAACGCAAGAAGGCAATTGCCTTTGTCGGCCCTTACTATCGCTCGGGTCTGGCGCTGTTCGTCCGCAAGGACGACGCTGCCACCTCGCTCAAGGAATTTGAAGGCAAGACCATCGGCGTGACGCTCGGCGAAACCTCCGAAAAATGGGTCCGCGAACAGGGCAAATACGACGTTCGCACCTATAAGGGCCTGCCGGAAATGCTGCTTGATCTGGGCTCTGGCCGTATCGATGCCGTTGTCGCCGACGACGTACCGGTTCTGGTTGCCATCACCAAGAGCAATGCGCCGATCAAGCAGGTCAAGGATGACCAACTGCCCCGCTACGACATCGGCATCGCCGTACGCAAGAACAATCCGGAACTGGCTGCCGCCATGCAGAAGGCTCTGGACGACATGATGGCCGACGGCACCTACAAGGCCATTTCCGAAAAGTGGATTGGCGCGGATATCCGCTAATCTTCCCTCTCCGGAAGAGGGGTTGTGACAAGCAACCCATCTTCGAAATTGATCCCCCAAATCTGGTACTGTTCGCTTTCTGCCCACCACCCTTTGGGCGAACAGCGGCGCTGTTCCTCCGGCCATTCGGTGGCCCATCTCCACGAGCCACCGATGGGGAAGAAAGGTTGAAGGATGGATATCGCACTTATCGAGCGGATTTTTCCCTTCATTGTTCAGTCTGGCTGGGTCACCGTCCAGCTGACAGTCGTATCGCTTCTGATCGGTCTGGTCGTTGCAACCGTTCTGGTTATTGCCCGCTTTTCGCGCTTCAAGCCGTTCCGCTGGTTCGCCACGGGCTATGTCAGCATCATGCGCGGCACGCCGCTGCTGGTGCAGCTTTTTCTGGTCTTCTTCGGCGGCCCTCAATTCGGTCTGGAATTCAGCCCATTCATGGCTGGCGTGATCACCATGGGCTTCAACATCGGAGCCTATATGTCGGAAGGCATACGTGGCGCCATTCTGGCCGTCGATAAGGGGCAGAACGAAGCGGCCCGCAGCATCGGCTTTGGACGCTTCAACACCATGCGGCTTTTCATTCTGCCGCAGGCAGCACCCCTGATGATCCGTTCGCTCGGCGTCAACACGATCATCCTGACCAAGAGTACAGCACTTGTCTCGACAATCGGCGTGGTTGAACTGACCTATTCCGCGCAGCGTTTCGTGACCTCGACCTATAAGCCCTTCGAAGTCTTCACGATCGCGGGCATCGCCTACATCGTCATCATTGCCGTCATTTCGATGATCGTTCGCGGCATGGAAACCTTCTTCAACCGAGATAGGAGGGCCGAAGCATGAGCCTCGATTTCACGGTCGTTCCCTCCTATCTGGAACTGCTCTTCATCGGCCTGCTCTGGACGGTGCTGATCACCGTTCTGGCCGGTGTCATCAGCGTGGTGCTGGGCGTCGTCATCGCTCTGGTGACATTGCACGGGCCAAAAATCGTCAGCCTACCGGTGCGCGGCATCGTGTTCCTCTTCATGGGCACGCCACTGCTGCTCCAGCTCTATCTTCTCTATTATGGCCTGTCGCAGATCGGCATCATGGTTCCGGCCTTCTGGACCGGCGTGTTCGGCCTTGGCATGCATTATGCCGCCTATAACGCCGATATTTTCCGCGCTTCGCTGCAAGCTGTGGACGCCGGGCAGATGGAAGCCGCCCGTTCGCTGGGCTTCAGCCGGGGCATGTCGCTGCGCTATTTCATCATTCCGCAGGCGATCCTGACCGCGCTGCCGCAGGTGGGCAATAACAGCATCATCCTGCTCAAGGATACAGCGGTGCTGTCCGTCCTGGGCATCACGGAACTGGTTCTGAACGCACAGCGCGCCATCAGCGAAACCTATCGACCCTTCGAATTCTATTTCGTCGCCGCCGTGCTCTATTATGCCGTCAATCTTCTGATGGAATGGGCATTGAGCAAAGCGGCCAAGAAAGCGGAAGCTATCCGATGAACACTCAGACACCCATGATCGAATTGCGCCAGATCAGGAAATCCTATGGCAACCACGAGGTTCTCAAGGGCATCGACCTGACGGTTCCGCGCGGCAAGATCGTATCCATCATCGGCCCCAGCGGGTCGGGAAAAAGCACGCTTCTGCGCTCCATCAACATGCTGGAAGAAACCTCGGGCGGAGAAATCTGGCTTGATGGCAATCAGGTCAACAAGCCGCTCAAGGGCCATGCCTTCGAAAAGCACATCAACCATATCCGTCAGGAAATGGGCATGGTGTTCCAGCAGTTTAACCTGTTTCCGCACCTGACCGTGCTGCAGAACATCATGATCGGTCCGATGCGGCTCAAGCATCTGCCCCGCGCCGAAGCGCTGGACCGCGCCAACACGCTGTTGGCGAAGGTCGGGCTGGTGGACAAGGGCAATGCCTATCCGGCGCGCCTTTCCGGCGGCCAGAAGCAGCGCGTGGCGATTGCGCGCGCGCTCGCCATGCAGCCCAAGGTGATGCTGTTCGACGAGGCCACATCGGCGCTCGATCCCGAGCTGGTGGAAGAGGTTAATCAGGTGATGAAGCAGCTCGCCAGAGAGCACATGACCATGCTGATCGTGACCCACGAAATGCGCTTCGCCGCTGAAGTATCCGACCATGTGATGTTCATGGATGGCGGCGTGGTGGTCGAGCAGGGTCCGCCGGACCAGATGTTGTCCAATCCGAAAGAGGAACGGACCCGCGCTTTCCTGCGAAAGCATCTTTCGCACTAAATTACGGAGACTACTCAATGACTGCGAATGTTTCAAACGGCGCGCAAAACGCCGTAACGATGGCGCACAACCATATCGATGCGCAGCATGTCGAAGAGCTGGCTCTTCGCATGGTCAGCTGGCGTAGCGAAACGGGCACGCCCGGTGAAGCGGAATTCTCTGGTCGCTTTGTCGAATTGCTCAAGGAAATTCCTTATTTCCAGGAGAACCCGGCCAATATCCGCACGGTTGCCAGCCATGGCGATCCGCTGACCCATAATGTGGTGGCGCTGGTGCGCGGCAAGGGCCGTGACACGGTGGTTCTCGCTGGCCACTTCGACACGGTTGCGACCGACAATTATCACGAGTTGAAATCGCTTTCCTGCGACAGCCTCAACCTGAAAGACGCGCTGATCAAGGACCTTGGCAAGCGCGCGCGCTCGGCCCAGGAAGAGCGCGCTTTGGAAGATCTTCTGAGCGGCGATTTCCTGCCGGGCCGTGGCCTTCTGGACATGAAAAGCGGCATCGCCGCCGGTATTGCCTGCCTTGAGCGTTTTGCGGCCGATCCCGACCGCAGTGGCAATCTGGTCCTGATCGTAACACCGGACGAAGAGCGCGAAAGCCGGGGCATGCGGTCGATGCGCAATGCGCTGCCGGATATTGCGCGGGACTTCGATCTCGATATTTCGTCGGCTATCAATCTTGATGTAACGTCCGATCAGGGCGATGGCAGCGAAGGCCGCGCCGTCTATGCCGGAACCATCGGCAAGCTCCTGCCTTTCGCGCTCGTCATCGGTTGCAGCTCCCACGCCAGCTACCCTTATGAAGGCGTCAGCGCACAGGCCATGGCGGCTGGTATTCTCACGCGCTTCGAAGGCAATGCCGATCTGGCCGACCGCGACGACAACGATATTTCCCCGCCGCCCATCTGCCTTGAGGCAAAGGATTTGCGCGACGGCTATGAAGTCACGACGCCTGAACGTTTCTGGATCGCGCTCAACTGGCTCTATCATGGCATGACTGCGGAAGAGCTCTTCAAGCGCTTTCAGGATGAAGTGCGCACCGGCGCCGTTGATGCGGTCGCACGCTTCACCGCGCAGGCCGAAGCCTATGGCAAGCTGGTCGGCAAGCGCGCCGGGGCAACCCCGCCAGCGCCGAAGCTTTTGACATTCACAGAGCTGCGCGCCATGGCAGCACAGATCGCAGGCAACGACTTCGAACGTCTCTATGACGAACAGGAACAGCGCCTTTCCGGCATCGACAATCCGCTTTCCGTCAGCCGCCAGCTGACCGAATGGCTGGTGGGTGTTGCGCACCTTGCCGGACCGGCGATTGTCGTCGGCTTTGCCGGGCTGCACTATCCGGCAAGCCATCTTGACGACACCAAAACCAATGACCGCCTTTTCAGAGAGGCCATCGACGAGACGATCAAGGTCTTTGCGGCCTTCCCCGACCAGAGCCTGGTCTGGAAGCCCCATTTCCAGGGCATTTCCGATATGAGCTTTCTCGGTCAGGCAACGCTTGGGCAGGATATCGTGTCGCAGAACACGCCGGTGTCGCGCCTCGTCGATCATCCAGCCGCCAACGCGCTACGTTTCCCGGTGGTCAATATCGGCCCATGGGGTCGCGAATTCCACCAGAAGCTGGAGCGCGTCCACGCGCCCTACGCCTTCGAGGTTCTGCCGCAGATCGTTTCGATGATCGCTGAAAAATTCCTCGCGGCAAAGGCTGGAAACAACGCCCGCTGATCGGGCGCGTCCGCCCATTGAATAAAGGTTCACTCCCATGACCAATGAAAAGCTGAATATCGTTCCCTTTGTCAGCGTCGATCACATGATGAAGCTGGTTCTGACCGTTGGTGTCGAAACCTTCCTCAAGGAACTGGCGGCAATTGTCGAAGAAGATTTTCGTCGCTGGGAACAGTTCGACAAGACGGCGCGCGTCGCCTCCCATTCGCAGGAAGGTGTCATTGAACTGATGCCAACCAGCGACGGCACGCTTTATGGCTTCAAATATGTCAATGGCCACCCAAAAAACAACCGGACGGGCCGTCAGACGGTTGCGGCCTTCGGCGTACTCTCCGATGTGGACAGCGGCTATCCGCTGCTCCTGACAGAGATGACCATTCTGACCGCGCTGCGCACCGCCGCCACGTCGGCAGTGGCCGCCAAACATCTGGCGCGACCGGATTCCAAAACGCTGACGATCATCGGCAACGGCGCGCAGAGCGAATTTCAGGCGCTGGCCTTCAAGGCTCTGCTCGGCATCGACACGCTGCGTCTGTTCGATATCGACCGTTCGGCGAGCGAGCGCTGTGCGGCCAATCTAGCGGACAAGGGATTTTCGGTCACCATCTGCGGGTCGTCGCAGGAGGCTGTCGAGGGCGCGGATATCATCACCACCGTCACCGCCGACAAGCAATATGCTACCATTTTGAGCGACAACATGGTTGGCCCCGGCGTGCATATCAATGCGGTTGGCGGCGATTGCCCCGGCAAGACCGAACTGAACAAGGAAATTCTCCTGCGCTCGGATATTTTTGTCGAATATCCGCCACAGACCCGCATCGAGGGCGAAATCCAGCAATTGCCGGAAGATTATCCGGTCAAGGAATTGTGGGAAGTGATCACCGGTAAACTGCCGGGCAGAACATCGGATCGCGCCATCACGCTGTTCGACAGCGTCGGCTTTGCAACCGAAGATTTTTCCGCCCTGCGCTATGTCTTCAGCAAACTGGAAGAGACCGGCCTTTATGCCGAACTCGACATGCTGGCGGACCCGGATGAACCGCGCGATCTCTACGGCATGTTGCTGCGATGCGAGCAGGCACTGGAGGCCGCATAAGCTTCGGCGATGATGCGCTGCATCGAGCCTTGAGTGAATAGTTCCGCCCGACACCTGTTGTTGGCGCTCCAATGTGGTATCACCATCGGCACGTGAGAGTGCCGGTGTAGTTGGATATCCATGATCGTTTGAGCGATGCAGCAATTGGCCAGAAAAATGTTTGCAGAAATCGGCTGGGGTATTCCAAGCTCGATCGTCCTGCATCTGTTGCTGGCCATTGTTCTGCTCGTCCGCCTGCCGGAATTGCCAACCGCGCAGGAACAGAGCGTCAATGTAGAGCTTGTTCCCCCGCCGCCACCCGCCGAGGACAAGCCCAAACAGGACCAGGAAAAGCCCGCTCCTGCGCAACAGCAGGCGCAGGCCCAGAAGCTTGCCTTTGAGTCCGCTTCCAACGATCCGAAGGATGAGGCGCCGGAGGAACCTGACGTTCCGCCCGCCGCACCAGAAACAAGCGAAAAGCCCGACGAAACTGCGCGCCCGACAACCGAGACCAAGAACGAGCAGCCGCAGGACAAAGAACAGGAAGCGGCGGAGCTGCAGGCTCAATCCGCAACTGCGGAGAACGCGAACGAGGCGGCAGCCCCTCCTATTCAGAACCCGCCTATTCCGCAGCCCAAACCGGAACAGGCAAAGCCGGCCACCAAGGCCGTTTCGGAGCAAAAGGCTGAAAACTTCAAACAGGCGCGCAGGCTTTATTCCAAGGATGCCCTGTCTGACCCGCGTGTGAAACAGGCGCTCGGCAAACTCTCGCCCACGGATCGCGTCATCCAGATTTGCAGCATCGAGGCGCTTGAACAGATCCGCCGCCAGCAGCCCGGCGCTTTCCCCGACATGCTGGCGCGCGCGGGCGGTTCGGTTTCCAACAGCGGTCTGACGGTCAGCAACGGCGCCTTTCGCAGCCGCGCCCAATGGTATGGCGTGGATTTCAAATGTCAGGTCAATGCGGAGGCCATGTCGATCCAGTCCTTCAGCTATGCCATCGGCCACGCCATCCCCGAAAGCGAATGGGGCGCACGGCAACTGCCCAGAGACTAGTGGTCTGATTCCAACATTTGCATCCCTCGGTTCACGCGCTGAGCAAATGTTGGAATCAAAAAGACCACTAGCAAGTATATGTATCTAGTGGATTTTTCGAATTTGACGTTTGAAACAGCATCTATGTCAGCCGGGATTCAAACGTCAAATTCAATCCACTAGAATATGAAGTGATGAGACAAGACTGGCAGTATTTGCTAGAGTTGTCGGTGTAATGCCCCACGAAACTAACACTGAATGGAGACAGATATGAAAGTCGTATTTGTAACGACCGCTGTCCTCGCT
This sequence comes from Brucella sp. NBRC 113783, assembly GCF_040372265.1. NCBI lineage: Bacteria > Pseudomonadati > Pseudomonadota > Alphaproteobacteria > Hyphomicrobiales > Brucellaceae > Brucella > Brucella sp. NBRC 113783. The sequence goes on from NZ_BAABRX010000006.1 coordinate 89,678, forward strand.
CTGTCGGTTACGGCTGCGATGGCAGACTGCACTTACCACAATGCGCAATCGTCAACAAAAATGGAAAAGCCGCAAACAACGGCAAGCGCAGAAACTACGGCGCCCACCCAGAAGTAAAATATATTCCAACAGGAGGCCCTTCGAAACGGCGCCTCCTGTTCGGGATACCGCTGTTCAAAGCCGCAAGCTGATACCAGCCTTGCGTAGAAGCCAGTAAAACAGCGCTGTCGCACCGACACCCAGAACAATCGCCCAGCCGAAACCGGACCCGTCGCCCGTGAAGGGCAATCCGGCAGTGTTCATCCCGAAAATACCGGCGATCAGCGTGCCGGGCAGCAGCAATGCGCTCATCACCGCCATCACTTTGAGGCTGCGGTTTGAATCATCCGCCAGTTCCGCTGCAATCTCTTCCTGCAACAACCGCGCACGATCATTGACCATAACGATTTCACGGTCGAGGCGCTCGAGCCGCATGGAAAGCCGCGTCAACGCGGCATGCCCCATCTCAGGCAAGGTCCAGTCCAGACGGTCTTCCTCTTCAAACAAAGCCACCATACCGGCCACCGGACGATGCAGCGAGACCGCCAGTCTGCGCACTTCCTTAAGATCCCTGCGTTCATCATTCAACCGCTCGGTCACCAACCGATCCTCAACAGTATCGAGCATTTTGCTCGCCTCATTGAGCCTGATTGCGGTGTTCTTGCAGAAGGCCGTAACCACCGCCTCAAATAATTCATAGGCCGTTGCCGGGCAAAAACCGCTGGCAAAGGAATGGCGCACCCTGTCTACGGCTTCCAGAGGATGCCGCCTGCCGGTTACCAGAAGCCCACCCATCACCGCAAAATGCAGACGGCCGATTGTGGTGGACATGCGCTCCATGTCCTGATGCATGTCGGCGATGACGCCATGGATCGTTCCTGCCTCATGGCTGAGCACCAGGCTATCGTCATGCCCTTCCAATATTGCCCGCGCCGACGCGGGCAAGGCACAGCGCTCCGAGAGCCAGCCCTGTGACCGCTGATCGACCAGATCGACATGCAGCCACACCCAGCCGTCATTAGCGGCCAGCGCAGCATCCACTTCGTCTGCCTTGAGTTCCACAACCGCATGATCGGGGCGCTTGTGATAGGCCCCCACCAGACCGGTACTATGTTCCTTCAGCGAACCGTGAATAATGTTCAATGTCGTGTACCAATACCCGGAACAAAGCGGCCCCGCATCGAGCCTCTAATACACTTCCGGCACATACATTTCGGACGGGGTCTGATGACGTACATAATCGTCATGGCGCACGCGTTCCGGCAGATGGATGGCCGACTTCGGCACATCCTCATAAGGGATCTGCGACAGAAGATGGGCGATGCAATTGAGGCGCGCCTTTTTCTTGTCGACGGCCTCGACAACCCACCATGGCGCTTCGGCAATATGGGTGCGGTGCAGCATCTCTTCCTTGGCCTTGGTGTAGTCTTCCCAATGAACGCGGCTTTCGAGGTCCATCGGCGAAAGCTTCCACTGCTTCAGCGGATCGTGGATACGCATGTTGAAGCGGAATTCCTGCTCTTCGTCGGTGATCGAGAACCAGTATTTGATGAGAATGATCCCGGAACGCACCAGCATGCGTTCAAATTCGGGAACGGAGCGGAAAAACTCTTCCAGTTCCTCCTTCGTGCAAAAGCCCATGACCCGCTCGACACCGGCCCGATTATACCAGGAGCGGTCGAACAGGACCATTTCGCCAGCGGTCGGCAGATGCGGCACATAACGCTGGAAATACCACTGATTGCGCTCGCGTTCGGTGGGAGCAGGCAGCGCGACGACGCGGCAGACACGCGGATTGAGACGCTGCGTCACGCGCTTGATCGCGCCACCCTTGCCAGCGGAATCGCGGCCTTCGAACAGCACGACGACTTTGAGCTTCTTGTGCTGCACCCAGTCCTGAAGCTTCACCAGCTCATGCTGGAGACGAAACAGCTCGCGGAAATAAAGGCGGCGTTCAAGCGTCTGTTCGGCGGGGCCGGACATGCCCTCGGCGACCAGCGCGTCAAGCCGCTCTTCCTCGATCTGCATTTCCAGCTCTTCATCGAAACTGTCGGCGATTTCCGCCTTGATACGGTCCAGATGGCTACTCTCGAACATGTTCACACCATAAGCTGAAGATAACACCCGAAGCCGCGACGACTCCGCGCAATTGCACGGAATACTAGAAGTGGCTCATGACGGTTTCGTGACGCAATCCGGTCGCGCGGGTGTCAACAAAGGCGATATCAAGCCCTATTACAGTTTCGCAATTTTAAAGTGCGCTATGGACCCGGTTGAATTGACGCCTACGTAAAAAATAAGCTTTCGTTGAAAGCCGTTTGATTGCATTCTCCCGCAGATGCGAACCACCGGGATCGTTCAATGATTGCAAAACCTTCCTACCGTTTCCTCCGCTCCGGACGAAGCGTCATATTCGGAACCACGGCTGCCTTTGCATTCTGCATTTCGGCAATAACATTTGGCGCTCCGGCCCGTGCCGATTCCCGCAATGTGGTTCCGGTTGCCGTGATGAAGGTGGCGGCAAGCGATTATCAGCCCCGATTGACGCTTTCCGGCGCGATTGCCGCCCGCTCGCTGGTCAACACCTCATTTCGCCTTGGCGGGCAGGTCGTGGAGCGCAAGACCGAGATCGGCCAGCATGTCGACAAAGGCGAGTTGATCGCCCGTATCGACGATGCCGAACAGCAGGCGAATCTGCGTGTTGCTCAGGCCTCGAAGGATGCCGCGCAGGCGCAGCTCGTTCAGGCGGACGCCAATTTCAAACGCCAGAAGGCGCTTCTCGCGCAGGGTTTCACGACCCGCAGCACCTATGATCAGGCAAACCAGACCCTGCAAACCGCGCAAAGCGCGCTTTCGAGCGCCGAAAGCCAGCTTAGCGACGCGCGCGACCAGCTTTCCTACACCGAACTGCGCGCCCCGGTTTCCGGTGTCGTCACGGCGCGCAACATCGAAGCGGGTCAGGTGATACAGGCCGCGCAGACGGCGTTTTCGATTGCCGAGGATGGACCACGCGATGCCGTCTTCGACGTGCAGGAAACGCTGGTCAACCACGCCAAGGACGGCATGGGCGTGACAATTGCGCTGCTGTCGGACGCTTCCATTGTTGCAGAAGGACAAATCCGCGAAATCTCTCCGGTCGTCGATGCGCAGACCGGCACGGTCCGGGTCAAGGTTGGCATTGCCAAAACCCCGCCACAGATGGCGCTTGGTGCGACCGTCACCGGAACAGTGCATATGGATAGCCGTCAAGTCATCGTCCTGCCATGGAGCGCCATGACATCCGACGCCGGACGCCCCGCTGTTTGGCGGGTGGCTGACGATACCCATGTTACAACGCTGGTTCCAATCACCGTGCTTTCCTATGAAAAGGAACGGGTGATCGTGGATGGCGGCTTGAACGACGGCGAACTGATCGTCACGAAAGGCGCGCAGATGCTGCGGTCGGGCGAGCCGACCGAAATCATGCAGACGCAGGAAGGGGCGGTTGCGCAATGATGCGAGAATTCCGAAAGCCCATTGCCCTCCCCCTGATGCGCGCCGCTGTGCTGATGACCACGCTTGCGCTCGCAGCCTGCGGCAAGAGCGATGAAAGCGAAGCGGAGGCCGAACCCGTTCGCCCGGTTCTCTACATGGTTGTTGAACCGCGACCGGCCACGCAGGCGGGGTTTGCCGGTACGATCGAGCCGCGCTATTCGACCGATCTCGCCTTCCGCGTGCTTGGGCGCATCATCAGCCGTCCGGTGCAGGTGGGCGATCTGGTGCAGAAGGGTGAGAGCGTCGCAACGCTTGATCCGTCGACGCTTGATCTGGCGATCCAGTCGGCGAAGGCCGATCTGGCGAGCGCCGAGGCGCAATATGCCAATGCCTCGGCCAGCGAGGAGCGGCAGCGCATTTTGCTGCAAGGCAACAATGTTTCGCAGGCCGATTATGATGCCGCCAGACAGGCGCGCGACAGCGCCAGTGCAGGACTGGAAAAGGCCCGGGCCGGGCTGAAAAAGGCGCAGGACCAGCGCAGCTATGCCGTGTTGCGCCCCGACTATGACGGGGTAATTTCGGCAACCAATGCCGAGGTTGGACAAGTGGTCGCCGCCGGTCAGGCAGTGATGACGGTGGCGCGCCCGGACATTCGTGAAGCCGTGGTCGATATTCCCGACAGCATGACACAGTATTTCGCGCCGGGTGCTGCCTTCAATGTGCAGCTTCAGGCTGATCCGTCGGTGACGGGAACCGGCACTGTGCGGGAAGTCGCGCCGCAGGCGGATGCGCAGACCCGCAGCCGCCGGGTCAGAATTGCCCTCGACAATCCTCCCGACGGTTTCCGTCTCGGGGCGACCATCCGCGCCGCTTTGGCGACGCCGGAGAAGGATGTGGTGCGCCTGCCGATCCAGGCCCTGCGCGAGGACAACGGCAAGACAAGCATCTGGATTATCGATCCCGACAAACAGACCGTCTCGCTGCACGATGTTCAGGTTATCGCGCGGCAGGGCGGCAATTTCGTTGCCGGTGGTGTCGAGGTCGGCAGCTATGTGGCGATTGCTGGCGTCTATGAATTGAAAGAAGGACAGAAAGTCCGTCTGGACCAGAAAGGAACTGGCCTGTGAAAAAGGGATTCAATCTGTCCGACTGGGCTTTGAACCACAGATCGCTGGTCTGGTATTTCATGCTCGTGTTTCTGGTCGCAGGCTTCGTGTCCTATCTCGATCTCGGTCGCGAAGAAGACCCGGAATTCACCGTCAAGACGATGGTGGTGCAGGCCAACTGGCCGGGCGCTTCCGTGGAAGAAACGCTCAATCAGGTCACGGATCGCATCGAGAAGAAGCTCGAGGAACTCGATACGCTCGATTATACGCGCAGCGTCACGACCGCGGGCCAGTCTGTCGTCTTCGTTTTCCTGAAGGACACGGTGCGCAAACGTCAGGTCACCGACGCCTGGAATGAAGTCCGGCATATGCTGGACGATATCAAGCCGGAACTGCCTGATGGCGTTTATGGGCCTTATTATAACGACAAGTTCGGCGATGTTTTCGGGAATATCTTCGCCTTCACCGCTGATGGTCTGTCCATGCGACAGCTGCGTGATTATGCGGAAGATGTGCGCGCCAAGATTTTGACGCTGCCCAATGCCGGTAAGGTCGAGCTGATTGGCGCGCAGGACGAGGCGATCTATCTCGAATTTTCGACGCGGCAGGTCGCAGCACTTGGTCTCGACCAGCAGGCCGTGCTTCAGGCCTTGCAGGACCAGAACGCGATCACGCCATCGGGCGTCGTTCAGGCCGGGCCGGAACGGATCAGTGTCCGCGTCAGCGGCCAGTTCAATTCCGAAGCAGATCTGCGCGCGGTCAATCTGCGCGTCAATGACCGGTTCTTCCGCTTGTCCGATGTGGCCACCATCACGCGCGGCTATGTCGACCCGCCAACATCCATCTTCCGCGTCAATGGCGCGGATTCCATCGGGCTTGGCATCGGTATGAAGCCGAACGGAAATCTGCTGGAATTTGGCGCGGCGCTCGACAAGATGATGCAGCAGGTGACGGCGGAACTCCCTGTCGGCGTCAAGGTGTTCAAGGTGGCCGACCAGCCGCATGTCGTGAAGGAAGCCGTGTCCGGCTTTACCAGCGCACTGTTCGAAGCCGTGGTCATCGTGCTTGCGGTCAGCTTTGTCAGCCTTGGCCTGCGCGCCGGTTTCGTGGTGTCGCTGTCGATCCCGCTCGTGCTTGCGATCACCTTCCTGTCGATGTCGCTTCTGGATATTTCACTGCAACGCGTGTCGCTCGGCGCGCTTATCATCGCGCTCGGCCTTTTGGTCGATGATGCCATGATTGCGGTCGAGATGATGGTGGCGCGACTGGAATTCGGCGACCCGATCAACAAGGCCGCCACTTACGTCTATTCGCATACGGCCTTTCCGATGCTGACAGGCACGCTTGTGACCATTGCGGGCTTCATCCCGATCGGCCTCAATTCCAGTCAGGCGGGTGAATATACCTATACGCTCTTTGTGGTGATCGCCGTTTCGCTGGTAGTGTCGTGGATTGTCGCGGTGCTGTTTGCGCCGCTGCTGGGCGTCACATTCCTGCCCAAGAAAATGAAGCCCCATGCGGAAAAGCGCAGCCGCTTCTTTGAAGCCTTTTCCAGGGCGCTGTTGCTGGCGATGCGCTATCGCTGGGTGACCATCGTGACAACCGTCCTTCTGTTTGCGGTTTCAGTTTTCGGGATGCGCTTCATCGAACAGCAGTTCTTCCCGCAGTCGGATCGTCCGGAACTGGTTCTCGACTGGACCTTGCCGCAAAACAGCTCCATCGCCGAAACCCGGGCGCAGATGGAGCGTTTCGAAGAAACCATGCTAAAAGGCAATCCCGATATCGAGCATTGGAGCACCTATGTCGGGCAAAGCGCGATCCGGTTCATCCTCTCCTTCGACGTGCAGCCGAACAATCCCTATTTCGGCCAGATGGTCGTCGTCGCCAAGGATGTCGAAGCGCGAGACCGCCTGAAGGCCAAGTTTGATGAGGTCTTCCGCAAGGATTATGTCGGCACCGACGTCTATGTGAAATTCCTGGAGCTTGGACCGCCGGTCGGACGCCCCGTGCAATACCGCATTTCCGGCCCGGACATTCAAAAACTGCGCGGTCTGGCGCAGGATTTCGCGGGCATCCTGACTGCCGACGAAAGACTGGGGGTGGTCAATTATAACTGGAATGAACCCGGCCGCGTGATCCGTGTCGATGTCATGCAGGACAAGGCGCGCAAGCTTGGCATTTCATCCAAGGATATTGCCACGACGCTGAACGGTGTCGTCGGCGGCATCACCATCACGCAGGTGCGGGATTCGATCTATCTGATCGATGTCGTCGTGCGCGCGCAAAAGCACGAACGCGATTCCATCGACACCTTGCAGAGCCTGCAAATTGCGACCGGCAACGGCACCTCGGTGCCGCTCGCTTCCATCGCCAATTTCCGTTACGAGCTTGAGCAGCCCGTCATCTACCGGCGGTCACGCATCCCGACGATCACGGTCGCGGCAGGCATTATCGACAAGACCATGCCGGATACGATCGTGAAAGACCTCGGCCCCGCGATCAAGGCTTTCGCCGACAAGCTACCGGCTGGCTACTATATTCAGACCGCAGGCACGGTTGAGGAAAGCGGCAAGAGCCAGGGCCCGATTGCAGCCGTTGTTCCGCTGATGCTGTTTGTGATGGCGACTGTGCTGATGCTGCAGTTGCAGAGTTTCCAGCGCCTGTTCCTCGTGGTGGCGGTTGCGCCGCTTGGATTGATCGGCGTGGTTGCAGCACTCCTGCCAAGCGGCAAACCGCTTGGTTTCGTCGCCATTCTAGGCGTGCTGGCGCTGATCGGCATTCTGATCCGAAACTCCGTCATCCTGATTGTGCAGATCGAGGAACATATCACCGAAGGCATGAAGCCCTGGGATGCTGTGATGATCGCCAGCCAGCACCGTATGCGCCCGATTGCACTGACGGCGGCGGCGGCAAGCCTTGCGCTGATCCCCATTGCCCGCGAAGTGTTCTGGGGGCCGATGGCCTATGCCATGATGGGCGGCATCATCGCTGGCACGGCGATCACCCTCCTGTTCCTGCCAGCGCTCTATGTGGCATGGTTCCGCATCAAGGAACCGGACGCAGAAGAAACGCCCGCGCCACAACATTGATATTGCAACGAAATCCGTCTGGAGCGGGAATCCGCTCCAGACTGCCACACCCCCTCACAAAAATTTTACACTCCACCCTTGAACCGGGCAAAAACATACACATTTGAAGAAGGCAGCGCCGGGCCCCTCTGGTCATGGTTTTCCGCTATGGCGATGTCGGGGCTGCTCCACTTGTTCAAATGGAGATGGTCCGGCGATGGATTCGCTTATTTTAGCCCTTTCGGGCGATTTTCTCGGCACACCTGTATACTTCTGGGCGGCATTCATCACGATCGTCGTGGGTTTGCTGGTTTTCGATCTTGGTATTCTGCATCGCGACGAACATGAAATCGGAGCCAAGGAGAGCCTGCTCCTTTACGGCTTCTATGTCGTCATCGCATTGGCTTTCGGCGGCTGGGTCTGGTGGGAACGCGGCGCGCAGGCGGGCCTCGAATTCTACACCGGCTATCTGATCGAGCAGAGCCTTGCGATGGACAATATGTTCGTCATCGCAACGATTTTCGGCTTTCTCGCCATCCCGCGCCTTTATCAGCACCGCGTGCTGTTCTGGGGTATTCTGGGCGTCATCGCCTTCCGCGCGGTTCTGATCGGGCTGGGCGCGGCATTGGTGCATGAGTTCAATTGGATCCTGTTCCTGTTCGGCGCTTTCCTCGTCTTCACCGGCTTCAAGATGTTCCGCCATCAGGATGAAACGCCCGATATCGAGCAGAATGCGGTTTTCCGGTTCCTGCGCAAGCGCTTCAATATCACCAGCGAGGTGCACGGGCGCCATTTCACCGTCAAGAAGCCGCACCCGAAAACCGGCAAGCTCGTCACCTGGCTAACGCCGCTTGCGGTCGCGCTGATCATGGTTGAGACCGTCGATCTGATCTTTGCCGTAGACTCCGTCCCTGCCGTGTTTGCCGTCACGCAGGATACGTTTATCGTCTACACCTCGAACATCTTCGCCGTCCTCGGCCTGCGCGCGCTCTATTTCGCACTCGCCGCCGCCATGAACCGCTTCCGCTATCTTCAGGTATCGCTGGCGATCATTCTGGTGCTGATCGGTATCAAGATTTTCCTCGTGCCGCTGGGTGTTCATATCAACACACTGCTGTCGCTGGTGGTAACGCTCGGCATTCTCGCAAGCGGTGTGCTCTACTCGCTCTACAAGACCCGCAACGAGCCGGATATGAGCGTCGAGGAACTGGCCGCGCAACAGCATAAGGAAGGCTGATCGCAAGCCCTGCTTTCCCAGAGCGGTTCCGGTTAAAACGGAATCGTGGAACCGCTCTATCTATTTGTTTTGCGCATTATCCTACGCAAAACCGCTACGCACTTTTGCTGGAAATGCTCTAAGAAAAAGCCCCCGGACTTGGTTGGTCCGGGGGCTTTCATTTCGAGGTGACGCTTAAGAAGCGATATAGTTTTTCAGGAAGGCCCGCGTCCGGTCCTGCTGCGGGTTGCGCAACACGTCTGCGGGCGCGCCTTCTTCGACCACAAAGCCGCCGTCCATGAAGATGATCCTGTCGGCAACCTCACCGGCAAAGCGCATTTCATGCGTCACGATCAGCATCGTCATATGCTCGGCTGCAAGCTGCTTCATGACCGCATTCACTTCATCGACCAGTTCCGGATCGAGCGCCGAGGTCGCCTCGTCGAACAGCATCACCTTCGGCTGCATGGCAAGCGCGCGGGCAATGGCAACGCGCTGTTTCTGGCCGCCGGACAGGCGTGACGGGTAGACGTCCACCTTGCTGGCGAGCCCCACCTTGTTGAGCAGTTCCAGCGCCAGTTCGCGGGCCGCCGATTTGGACATGCCCTTCAGCTTTGTCGGTCCCAGCGTGATGTTTTCCAGCACGGTGAGATGCGGAAACAGATTGAAGTGCTGAAACACCATGCCCATCTGCTGGCGCACCGCGTTGATGTGCTTTTCAAAAGCCTGCCCGCTCAGCGGCTGGTTGACCTGCAACCCGTCGAGCCAGACTTCGCCGCCATTCAGCGTCTCCAGATGATTGATGGAGCGCAGCAATGTGCTCTTGCCCGAACCACTCGGGCCGATGATCGCGATGATCTGGCCACGCGATACCGAAAGATCGATCCCTTTCAGAACCTCCAGCGCACCATAGGCTTTGCGGGCGCCTTTCACTTCAACCATAGGCTTCAAGGCGCTCATCGCGTAACCTCCACTTTTCTTTCGATATGCCGCAGGCCCGCTTCCATGACGAGGTTGACCACGTAATAAAGTGCGGCGGCAGTCAGATAGAACTCAAACGGACTATAGGTTTCACTGATGGCGATCTGCGCGCTGTGAACCAGTTCGGCAATGCCGATGATCGACACGAGCGATGTGTCTTTCAACAGCACGATCATGTTGTTGCCGATGGGCGGGATGGTGTTGCGGATGGCCTGCGGGATGATGATATAGCGCAGCGTCTGCCCCTGACTTAGCCCGATGGATCGCGCACCTTCCGTCTGCCCCGGATCGACCGAGACGATGCCCGCCCGGAACACATCCGCATTATAGACCGCGAAATGCAGACTCAATCCGAGAATGCCCGCAAACAGGGCCGGAATGTCGATCCCGATCTGCACCAGACCGTAATAGATGAGATAGAGCTGCAAAAGCAGCGGCGTTCCCATGAAGAGCCACATGAAGAAGCGGACCGGATAGGCGAACAAAGCCGGTGCATAAAGCACAACCAGCGCAAAGACGATGCCGAGGATGAAGCTCAGCGCGCTGGATGCGACCGCAAGAACGATGGTCCACCACAATCCGGTCAAGAGCAGATCGGTATAGGGAGCGACGATACTGAAATCGAGAGCTGGCATTGCGTCCTCCCTCAGCGTGCAGCGAAGCGCTTGTCGAGCAGATCGACAAGCGACGCCACCACATAGACGATGAGCATGTAAATGACCGCAGCAACTGCGAAAATCTCGAATGGCTTGTAGGTCGAGCTGATGAAGCGTTGCGCCGTATAGGTGAGTTCAACCACGGAAATGGTCGATACCAGCGCCGAACCCTTGACCAGAGCAACCGCATTCACACCGAGCGGGCGGATCATCAGGCGTGCGGCCTGTGGCAGAATGATGAGGCGCAGCGTCTGGCCGCGGCCAAACCCAATCGAGCGGGCTGCCTCGTCCTGGCCCCGATCCACGCTTGCAATTGCGCCGCGAATAGACTCGGCCATGTAAGCGCCGATATTGAGCCCCAGACCGATGACACCCGCCGCATAGGGCTCCAGTTCGAGCCCGATCTGCGGGCCACCGAAATAAAGCACGAACAGCTGCACGAGGCAGGGCGTTCCACGAAAAATGCTGACATAGGCGCCGGACAAAAAACGCAGAACAAAGCTGTTAGAAAGGCGTCCGACGACCAGAATGCCCGCAATGACGAATCCCAACACAAGAGCAAGCACGGAAATCTGCACAGTTACCCATGCCGCCTCCAGAAAAAACGGGAGGACGTGCCGCATTAACGCAAGATCCATAGAACTACTCCGGAAGATCGCATGTACCGGCCCGGATAAACCGGGCCGGATTAAAAGCCAGCTTAGCGAATATCGCTACCGATCCACTGCATCGAGATCTTCTCGTAGCCGCCATCGGCGAGCATGTCGTCGAGTGCCTTCTGCATGGCAGCCTTGAGTTCCGGATTGTTCTTGCGAATGGCAATGCCGAGCGCCTCACGACCGCCTTCGATATTCGGCGTATCCAGAATGCGAACCTTCTGGCCGGTTTCCTTCACCGCGATCTTCACCGGAATGCTGTCCATGACAAGAGCATCGATGCGGCCTGCATCAAGATCAATCAACATTTCCGGCAGGCCCTTATAGGTGCGAACATTGAGGTCGCCCTGTGCCTTGGCCCACTTCTCATGGGCATCACCCATGGTCACACCCACGGTTTTGCCATTGAGGTCTTCCAGTTTCTGGATTGGGGCGTCTTCTTTGACCACGACCGTGCGACCCGCATGGTAGTAGGGTCCCACAAAATCGACGGCCTTTTCACGCTCTGGGGTGATGGTCATGGAGGCGACAACAGCATCGTATTTCTTGGCCAGAAGACCTGCAATGATACCGTCAAATGGCGTGGTCACGAGCTTGACCTTCACGCCCAGACGATTGGCGATTTCTGTTCCGATGGAGGCATCGAAGCCTACCACCTGATTATCGGCATTGGTGAAGCTGAACGGAGGATAGGCGCCACTCATGGCGACGCGTAACTCACCGGTTTCCTTGAGCTTTTCCAGCTCATCCGCATGCGCTGGCATGGCGGAAAAGGCGGCGGCGAGTGCTACGGCTGCAGCCGCAAACATGGTCTTGAGCTTGCTATTCATGGCTTTGGTGTTTCCTCTGGATTGGTCTTATTGTTAGGCTTATGGTTTGCCATCAACCTTCATCGACAGAGCTTGGCACAGGCCTTGTTTCCAAGCATCCTGCAATATGACTGCCAGCCCGACACATTGCCGGAAATGACCGGCATATTGTCGGCGGTCGAGGGCGCGATTTTAAAAGAAAAGGCCGCACTCCCACCCGGCAAACCGGATCGGAATGCGGCCTTGAAAATCGGCCCTGATGTTGGAGGCTTTACTTCAACGCAGCCTCGAAACTGTCGGCCAGAACGCTGAGCAAATGATCTGCATTGGCGCGGCTGAACACCATGGACGGGCGCATCTTCAACACGTTGTCATGCGGACCCTCAGTCCCCATCAGGATGCCGCGTTCGCGCGCGCCGTCATTGATCTTGCGGGCCAGCGCCGTTGCTGGCGCCTTGGTCTTGCGATCCGTGACAAGCTCGATACCGAGGAACAGTCCCTGACCGCGAACATCGCCGATAATATCGAAGCGCTGCTGCATCTTACGGAAACCGTTGATGAGATAGTTTCCGACAGTCAGCGCATTCTCGCGCAGCTTGTCGCGTTCGATCACGTCGATGACTGCAAGACCAGCGGCACAGGACACCGGATTGCCGCCGAAGGTGTTGAAATATTCCATGCCGTTATTGAAGCTGTCTGCAACTTCACGGGTGGTCACCACAGCCGACATGGGATGGCCATTGCCAATCGGCTTGCCCATGGTGACGATATCCGGCACCACATCCTGCATTTCAAACGCCCACCAATGGCTGCCGACGCGACCGAAACCGACCTGCACTTCGTCGGCAACGCAAAGTCCGCCTTCGGCACGAACCATAGCGTAGACTTCCCTGAGGTAGCCTTCTGGCAGGAATACCTGACCGGCGACACTTGGAATCGATTCCGCAAAGAACATAGCCGGCGCACGACCCTGCTTGCGCATGGTGTCGATCTGTTCGGCAATGCTCTCGGCAAAGCGCTTGCCATGTTCCTCCAGCGGCCAGTCTTCCGGCGCGTGGTAGCTGTCGGGAATGACCGCCTCATAGACGTGATCCGGTCGCCCTTTACCGCCCTTCCGCTTGTATTTGTAGGGGCTGAGATCGATCAGCTCCTGCGTGGTGCCGTGATAGGCCCAGTCGAGAACGATGGCTTCCTTGCGGCCCGTATGATTGCGTGCCATGCGCAGCATCAGGCTGTTTGCTTCGCTACCCGAGCAGGCGAAGGACGCGACCGTCAGTCCTTCCGGCAAGGTTGCCGTCAGCCGTTCGGCGTAGGCCACGATGTTGTCGTGCAGATAGCGGGTGTTGGTATTGAGCAGCGCCGCCTGACGGGCGATGGCTTCCACCACTTCCGGATGGGCGTGCCCCAGATGGCAAACATTGTTGAAGCAATCGAGATAGGCGCGACCGTAATTGTCGATCAGCCACGTCCCCTCGCCGCGCACGAACTTGATCGGCTCGGAATAGGAAATCGACAGGTTCGGCAGCAGTATTTCCTTGCGCTTCGCGATGATTTCTGCGCGGGTGCGTCCATCCTGATGGAAGGTCTCCGGCGGAATGCCCGCCAGCCCCGCCACATCCGGGAAAACATCGGCCCAGACGTCGAGATAGGCCGCTTCGCCGACGCCCAGAATTTCGGTTGCCGACAGATTGATATCCGTCGTCATTTCGAAATGCAGATGCGGGGTCCACCCGCCATTTTCGTGAATATCGCCCATATGGCCGACGAGATCGCCAGCTTCCAGCCTCTCGCCCGGCTTGAGACGACCGAGCGCCTCATGTGCCATATGCCCCCAGAGGGTCACGAAAGGCGGGCAGCCTTCCGGGCGATGCTCAAGCTTGACGAGACCGCCATAGCCGAGCGGTTCGCGTTCGATTTCAACGCTGACGACCGTTGCGGCCAGCGGCGTGTAAAGCGGCGTTCCGGCAGGCATGAACAGATCGACGCCCAAATGGTGGATGCGGCGCTGCCCTTCGATGAAACGCGATTCAAACGCGGTGTCGGTATAGACAGTGCGCTTTTCGCCCCAGGGGCCGATACCGAGCTGAACGTTGTTGTAAGTGCAGAAATTATCCCACCATTCCGTCGCTTCCCTGGCGCGCTGTTCAGCGGAGGCAACCGTCATGACATGCGTTTCATCGCCATATGGCACGAGCGCCTTGGTCATGGTTGCCGGTGCCGGATGCACAATCGGCGCAAAGGTCTTGCTGTTATCCGCAATCCATTTGCGAACCGCGCCTGCACCCTCGATAGCGTCGAAGCCGCAGGCCTTGCGCAGAATAGCGGTCGCAAAACGCGGGTTCATCGCGTCCATCTTTTCCAGAAGACGCCAGGCCGGAGCCTCGCTGATCGCCAGATATGGATTGTCGTCCGTCTTGTCGTGGCGCGAAGCAGAGAAGGTCACGCTGGTGACAAGACGCATGGCGATGAGATCGAACAGAACGTCGATTTCTTCCGCCTTGAGCGGGTATTTTTCGTGGAATCCGGCGGCCAGTGCCGCTGCCGCACCAATTGGATCTTCCATGTCGAGAATGGAATAGGCGCAGGCAATGGCGACTTCGGCAATCAGAACCGTGTGAACGGCATCGCCGAAATCGATCAATCCGGCAATCTGTTCATGGTCGCTCGTGCTGACCAGTACATTCCAGTCATTCGCATCATTGTGGATGACCTGTGCACGCAGGCGCGACAGTTTCGGCGCGACGCGGTTTTCAAAACGCACGATGAAGCGCTCAAGCAGCGAACGCCTGTCGGCATCGCCGACGAAATGCAGGCGCGTGCGCGTACGGGCCGCATGGCGCAAATCCCAATCGAGATCGCGCACGGCGCCCGGATGGATGAAGCCCTGCAAGGCATGATCCAGTTCGCCAAGCGCGCGACCGAGATTGCGCATCAGCCCAAACGTGCGTTTGACTTCCGCGAGGGGAACACCCGGCAGCCAGCCGACCAGCCGCATGGCATGGCGCTCGCCACCGCTCGCCACAGCCGATGCAAGCACATCGCCCGAAAGGCTTGGCTTCAGATGCGGAACCGCGAGCTTCGCATCGGCACTGGCCAGATGCTGCAGAAGCGCGGTCTGGAATTCGCTTTCGACCTGCGGCTCGCTGGCATTGACGATTTTTAAAATCCAGTCGGCATCCGTTCCGGTCTCCAGACGAAAATTGCGATCGCGTTCGCTGTCGAGCGGCGATGCCGTGGCAGTGACACCAAAGACTTCAATGGCCAGCTTCTCGGCATCGGCTGCGGAAAACTGCGGGTTCGGATGGGACAGATCGGTCATGGATAGTGCGTTTCCAGTTTAGATTTCTTATCAGAACCTTGGCACGCAATGCGTTTTCGGGCATCAAGTATCCTGTCGGAAGAACCGGCACTTTGTCGGAATGGACCGGCATATGTCCGGTCATGCGTATAGGGTAACGATGCGGGAACTTGACGCGAAAGATCGCGAAATACTGGCAATTCTGTCCAAGGAAGCGCGCATCGCGCTGAAGACGCTGGCCGGTCGTATCGGCTTGTCCCGCAGCGCGACCAGCGAGCGCGTCACAAATCTGGAACGCAGCGGCGTCATTCGCGGCTATCGCGCGGATATTGGCGAGATCGATACCAATTTCATCCGCGCCATATTGCTCGTAAGCCTGAAACGCACGCCTGCGCTGGCGCTTCTCGACATATTGGCGCAGCACGCTGAAGTCCGCCGCGTCTCATCGGTCAGCGGGCAGCTTGATCTGGTTGTCGAGCTGGAAGCGGCGACAATCGACGACCTCAACCGCGTGCGCGACCTCGTTGCCGCCCATGATATCGTGGACGACATCACCACGGCCTTCGTGCTGCGGCGCGATATCGACCGCGAAGTCCGATAATCCTTCAGGCGGCAGGCGGGGCTTTCTGCTCCACCTGTTTAACTCTGATAAATATCCGCGCGGGTTTGCGGCACAGCCGAAATGCCGCGTTTACGCTTCGAGGCAAGTGTCTGGTTGATCTGGACTGTTCCGCGTTCAAACGCCAGCGCACAGCCCGCGAGATAAAGTATCCAGAGCCGCGCCTTCGGATAACCGACCTCGGCGACAGCCTTGTCGAAATTGGCATGAAGCCGTTCCGCCCACAGGCGGCAGGTGCGCCCATAGTGCTCACGGAGATTTTCCACGTCATGCACCTCGAAGCCATGGCCTTCAAGATTCTCGACGGTCATGCCCAGATGGTCCAGCTCGCCGCCGGGGAAGATATATTTTACCAGCGCCAGATGTTCCGCACTTTTGCGGTTGAAGCTCTTCTTGTTCTTCTTCATCCGGCGGGTGATGGCGTGATGCATATAGAGGCCGCCCGGCCGCAGCAAACGTCGCACAGACTTGAAATAGGTATCATAATTGGCAATGCCGACATGTTCGAACATGCCGATGGAAGAAATCTTGTCGAACTCCTGATCAAGCTCGGTATAAGACTTGATGTGGATGGTGATCTTGTCTTCCAGCCCGGCAGCCTTGATCCTTTGTCGGGCGAGTGCCGTTTGCGCTTCCGACAGAGAAACGCCGGTTCCGATCACGCCGTAATTCTGCACGGCATGGATCAAAAGCGCGCCCCAGCCGCAGCCGATATCGAGAAAGCGGTCGCCCGGTTTCAGGCGCAGCTTGCGGCAGATCAGGTCCAGCTTGTCATACTGCGCCTGATCCAGACTGTTTTGCCAGTCGGTGAAATAGGCGCAGGTATAGACCATGCGTTCATCAAGAAACAGCTGATAGAACTCGTTCGACACATCGTAGTGATGGGTGATCGCTTCCTTGTTGGAGCCGCTGACGAAGGGCGACTTTCCGTCGATATTCGCCTGGTCCTTCGCCTTTCCGGCAAAGAGCAGTGATGGAATGCCTTTCAGCAACTGCCATTTCGGCAGCGCCTTGATGCGCTCCTTGAGATGACCGTCGATCTTTGTTTCTGCGACATCGAAGATGGTTCCGTTTTCGATATCCACCGCGCCGGAGGTCCAGAGACTGATAAGCGTGTCGTAATTCGGCTTCAACACCACCTGACGCACGACCGAGGGGTCCTTGATCGCCAGCGTTGGCCCGTCGAAAGCGCCGATCTGGGTGCCGTCCCACAGTTTGACATTCAATTGCGGTTGAATGGTTTCAACAATGGTCCGAATGGTACGCGCCGCACCGGTCTCTGCTGCCATGCAATGTCTCCCAAGCTCGACATCGATTCGCTACGAAGAATTATCGTAATCTCTCCAATTGGAGAAAGCATCAGGAATACCGATCTGCTTTGCGGCGCGATACAAGTTACCGTGAACGCACAGCTTTTCAGCGTATGGTTTGACCGCGATGAATATCCTGCGGTCGTATTTTGGCAAGTGCCGACACCAGAACACCGGTGATGACAGCCTTGACCAGATCGCCCGGAATGAAGATGGCAAGGAGCTTGACCGCTTCAAGAAAAGGCTTTGCAAGGATCAGCGACATGCCGATAGCGCCGAACAGATAGAGCACCCCGATACAGCCCAGCACCGCGCCGAGAAAGGTGGACACGCCGAGATTGGTGATGGGTGCACGCTCGATGAAAAGGCCGGTCACATAAACCGCCGGTATCCAGCCGAGCAGAAAGCCGACCGTCGGGCCGGCAAAAACGCCGAGACCGCCGCGTCCGACCGCCAGAACCGGCAATCCGATTGCCACCAGAAGAATGACCAGCGCCACAGCGGCAACACCGCGTTTTGGCCCCAGCACAGCACCGGCCAGCATGACGCCAAGATTTTGCGCGGTAATCGGCACGCCGAAGCCGAGCGTAACGGCTGGCAGAAATCCGAGTGCGCAGATCAGCGCTGCAAACAGAGCCACGTGGGCGACATTTCTTTCCATAGGGGAGCCTTTACTTGAGAGTTCCGCCGCGAGCACGCAATGCTTCGGCAACATGATCGGCATCGTCGAGCGCCGCCAGCGACAGCGGCAGCACCAGTTGCCAGCCCGGACGCCTGCGCGACCGGGCGCGCCAGGCTTCAACAAGCTGTCTGGCCCGGACAATCAGCACCGGCGTAAAGCGTATCACCAGCGGGATGGCCGTTTCGAGAATTTTCGTCGGCAGGCCAAGGCGGCGCATAGGCGTGTTTAAGAACCGGAGCAGATGCACGAAATCTTCAAGCGGTGTCGTCATCGTCACCAGATTGGCGAGCGCAATCATCGTGGCCACGCGCACCGTGATCTCCACCCCTTCAAGCGCGGTGTAGAAAGCCAGATGCCAGAGAAAAATCACCGCAACAAAGGGTAGAACCGGCCGCATGGCCTGCAAGCCGGCGCGAAAGAATACGCGCCCCGGGAGGGCGTAGAGCGCGAGACAGACCACCAGCGCGCCAAGCTGGAACCAGACCGACGTGACCATGAAAAGCGTCGTGGTGGCGATGCAAAGCGCGGCCACCTTGGCCGCCACCGGCCATTGATGCGCGCGTGTTTTAACGGGAGAGGTGAGAGAGATCATCGCTCTTGCCCTGAAGGATCATTTCTTCAACATAACGGGTCAGAACCGTTTGCGCATCCCCGGTTTCCCGGATCTGGCCCTGATCGATCCAGAACACTTCCTCATAACCGTGCAGGTCTTCCGGGTGATGGGAAATGTGCAGAAGGCGCGCCTCGCCGCCGTTCAGATAGCGCGCCAGCTGATGCCGTGTCGGAATATCGAGACCGGCAAAAGGTTCGTCGAGAATGATCAGCGCCGGGCGCATGGCGACCACCGCCATCATGCAGACCAGATGCTTCTGCCCTTGCGACAGCGACTGGATGGCAGCATCGGCCCAATGGTCCTTGCCGAAATCGGCCAGTACCTTGGTCGCCATCGTGCGCGCATCGGCTTTGGTCGCGCCCTGCTGGCGCAGGCCGAATGCAATTTCCTCGATGACCGTTGGAAAGATGATCTGGTGTTCGGGGTTTTGAAACAGGATGCCGACGGTTGAAAGCGCGGCCTTGCGGTCTTCATAAATATCGTGGCCAGCGATACGGATCGCGCCTTCCGTTGGTTTCAGCAGCCCCGCCAGAAGCCGCGCAAGCGTGCTCTTGCCGGAGCCGTTTCTGCCGACAATGCCCATTCTGCGCGCATTGGAGTGAAGCGAAACACCGTGCAGGATTGGCCGCCCGGCTATCGCATAACCGACGCCATTGACAGCAATGAATGGTGCGGATGCGCCATTATCGGGCATGGTTCAACAAATCCTGCTTCGGGTCTTGTTCTGACATTTCTGCAAACCGTTGCAGGCTTTGACCAGAAGCCGGGCCCGATTGCAACCATGCAGACAAGCTACCGCGCTTGAAGCGTAGCGGGACTTGCATGGTCATTCGCCAAACGGGCGTGTTGGTTCATCCAATTTCGCTGTTTCCCGCCGCCGGAAAATTGGTTAATGTTTAGTAAACATGCGCCGATCTTGCGGCGACCCAACGCAGTTGGCGTTGGATGGGGGAGAAAATGAAAAATGCACAGCAGTTCAATGAAAAAGGATAATGGGGCAAAAGCGGAATTGCACGCCCACACACCATCGCGAACAAACCGACCATTGAAGCGACCGATCTGGATCGACCGGCTGACCGCTTCGGAGCTGACGCTTTTCGCCTGTTCGTGTGCCGTCGGCACGGTGCTGGTGCTAAGCCAGGTACTCCAGTTCTGAGAGCCTGTTCCTGCGGCGCTATGAAAAAGGCGGGACCAATAGATCCCGCCGCTTATTTTATCAGGCTGCCAGAGAAGCCATATCGATTACGAAGCGATAGCGCACGTCGCTTTTCAGAACGCGCTCGTAAGCCTCGTTGATATCCTGAATATTGATCATCTCGATTTCCGAGACGATGTTGTGTTCGCCGCAGAAATCCAGCATTTCCTGGGTTTCCTTGATCGAACCGATCATCGAACCGGCAAGGCTCTTGCGGCCCGGAATGAGCGAGAAGGCATGGACCGGCACCATATGTTCCGGCGCGCCGACATTCACCATGGTTCCATTGACCTTGAGCAGGCCGAGATACGCATTCCAGTCGATGGCGACGCCAACCGTACAGATGATCAGATCGAAACTGCCTGCGAGCTTCTCGAAGGTCGAAGCATCGCTGGTGGCGTAATATTCCTTTGCGCCGAGCTTGAGGCCGTCATCCTTTTTCGAAAGCGATTGGCTCAGCACCGTGACATGTGCGCCCATCGCACTGGCCAGCTTGACGCCCATGTGGCCAAGCCCGCCCATGCCGACGATGGCCACGCGCTTTCCCGGGCCCGCATTCCAGTGGCGGAGCGGCGAATAAAGCGTGATGCCGGCGCAAAGCAGCGGGGCCGAGGCATTGAGCGGCAGATTGTCCGGAATGGACAGCACATAGCCTTCCTTGACGACGATCTGGTCGGAATAGCCGCCCTGCGTGCGCGTCTTTCCTTCTGCGTCATCGCAGTTATAGGTCTGAATGAGACCCGGCAGATATTGCTCGTTATCAACGTCGCGTGCTGCGCAACCAACGCAGGAATCCACGAAGCAGCCGACGCCGACCTTGTCGCCAACCTTGAACTTGGTCACGTTGTCGCCGACAGCCGTGACGACGCCCGCAATTTCATGGCCGGGAACGATTGGATAAACGGCGTTTTTCCATTCGTTGCGAACCGTATGAATGTCGGAATGGCACACACCGCAATACTGGATCGAGATGACCACATCGTCGGCATTGGGTTCACGACGTTCAAATGTGAACGGCACCAGCGGCTGATCCGCATCGGTTGCGGCATAACCTCTTGCAATAGCCATAATAAACTCCGTTTTTCAGGGAAAATTGGGGAAGGATGAGATGATTGACTATGCCGTGAACCTGAGGAAAGAGGGTAGACCGATCCTGCAAGCTTCTTGCATAATCCTGCAAATCTGGCCCGCATGACCTACCCTGTCTCTTGGTTTCGTTTTCCGAACTGGATAAATGAAGACCATGTCGGATCGTTGACAAACCGAGGTGCCCATGAACTTACCCGTCGATGCATATAGGGAGCTGGCTTCGCTCGCCAAGCGCTTCATCGAAACCGATGGCGAGTGCAGAACCGCGATCGACGGCCTCTCCTTGAGCAGGCGTTCGACGCCGAGCGTTCCCTGCCACGGCAGCTATCGCCCGTGTCTCGCCATGGTTCTTCAAGGTTCGAAGTCGCTGCGCCTTGGGTCGGCCACGATCAATTATGCTACGGGAGAATATCTGGTCACCTCGCTTGATCTGCCGGTCACGTGGCGGGTGGTCGAAGCCAGCGCGGAGGCGCCGCATCTTTGCCTTTCACTCGCCATCGACAGTGAAAAACTGGTCGATCTGCTTGGCCGCAGTGATATTCGCAGAAGCATCTCCCAATCGGAAAACCAGTGGGGCATCAGCGTCAACGCTGCACCTGCCGGGCTGGTTGATGCGGTGATCAGGCTCTTGCGCCTTCTCGACAGCCCGGAGGATATTCCGGTCATGGCGCCGCTGATCGAACAGGAAATCCTCTATCGCCTGCTGACCGGCCCCAGCGGCGACCGCCTGATCAATATCGCCACCGTGGACAGCCAGGCCAACCGGATTGCGCGCGCCATCGGATGGTTGCGCCAGCATTTTGCGCTACCCCTGCGCATCGAACAGCTGGCCGAATATGTGAATATGAGCCCGTCGTCTTTCCACCACCATTTCAAGTCGATCACAGCCATGACGCCGATTCAGTATCAAAAGCAGCTGCGGCTGAGCGAAGCGCGGCGGCTGATGCTGGTTGAAAGACTGGATGCAGGCACGGCAGGACATCGGGTGGGCTATCAAAGCCCTTCGCAATTCAGCCGCGAATATAGCCGCCTCTACGGCAATCCGCCGGTTCGCGATATCGAGGCGGCATAAGCACACTACAAATTTTGTTCAAACTTCTTCACCATGAGCAGGCTTTGCTTGCTGTTGCTGTCGTATTGCCTATCTATGATCTGGGCGGGATGAGAAATGCATGATGGTGACGATGATGAATACAGGTGCGCAGGGCTTCACACAGCCGGAACGAAGCTTTTCCATTCCGGCCAATGAAGTCGAACGGCTCGAAAGCGTTCGCAGCCTCGTCTCCCTGTCCAGCATCGGCCTGCCAGAACTCGACACGCTTGTCGGTCTCGTCAAGGAGGCTTTTGGCGCGAGCACGTCTGCGCTCAACATCATCGATCAGGACTGGCAACGCGTCGCGGCCAATGCCGGTCAGCATGTGGATAGCTGCCCGCGCGAGATGACCGCCTGCACATTCGTGGTGGAAAGCGGCAAGAGCTTCGTGGTCGAGGATATGGTTGAAGACCGTTTCTTCTGCACCATGCCCTATGTCACCGGCGAACCGCTCTTCCGGTTCTATGCAGGGGCGCCGGTTTCGGTGGATGCGGGCCTGACCGTTGGTTCGCTTTGCATTCTCGACAACAAGCCCCGGCAGATTTCCAAAAGCGAACTGGCCAGGCTGGAAGACTTTGCCAGCATCGCCAGCGGGCTGTTGCGCCTGCAAAAGACCAACAAGTTTCTCAATGACGATTCCATCGCCCTGAAGCGTCTGGCGCTGACTGACCGGCTGACGAAACTCTATAATCGCGGCGCGCTCTATGAGCTGGCGATCCCGATGATCGAAGATGCGCTGAAGCAGGGAAAATCCGTCGGCGCGCTGCTGATCGATCTCGACCGCTTCAAGGCCGTGAACGACACGCATGGACATATTATGGGCGATGCACTGCTGATTGAGGCCGCGCGGCGTCTGCGCTCCACTCTTGGCGCCAGCGATCTGCCGGTCCGGGTTGGCGGCGATGAATTTGCTGTCGTTCTGCCAACGTTAAGCGGCCCAGACGAGATTGAAACCGTTGCAGCAAAGATTGTCGACGCATTCCGCGAACCGTTTATCATTCACGGCATCGTTCTGGATGTTTCTGCCAGCATCGGCGCGGTGGTTGCGCCGCGTGACGGCGTCACCCCACAGGATCTGGCGCGCAATGCCGACATCGCGCTCTATCAGGCCAAGGGCAAGGGACGCAATTGCTACAGCGTCTTTGGTGCAGCAAACTGATCCGAGCCGAGCGAAACTGACAACACCGTAGCCGATCACGCCTGATCGGTTGCGGTGTTTTCGTTATGGTTTTTCTATCCGAAAAACTGGTTTCTTGGGCGCGGTAGTCCGAGATGTTCGCGCAGGGTAGAACCCTCATAATCGCTGCGGAAAATATTGCGCCGCTGCAATTCCGGCACCAGTCTTTCCACCACGTCGTCCAGCCCTTGCGGCACGAACGGAAACACCACCGTAAAGCCGTCGCAACCGGCCTCGTCCAGCCATTGCTGCATCTCGTCGGCGACACTTTCGGGCGTGCCCACAAAAGCCAGACCCGAATAGCCGCCATAGCGCTGGGCAAGCTGGCGAACCGTCAGTTTTTCTTCGCGCGCCAGCTTCAACACCTGTTCCTGGCTCGACTTGCTGGCATTGGTATCGGGCAGTTCAGGCAGATATGAATCTGGATCGAGGCCGGATACATCGTGCCCGATGGCAATCGACAGCGATGCGATGGCGCTGTCGTAATGCACCAGACTATCAAGCTTTGCGCGCTTTTCCTTTGCATCTTCAATCGTGTCACCTATCACGATGAAGGCGGCGGGCAATATTTTGAGGTGGTCCGGATTTCGCCCAGCGGCTGCAACTCGGCTCTTCAGATCAGCATAAAGTTTCTTTGCATCCGACAATCCGCGCGGCGCGCAGAAGACAACCTCGGCGGTCTCTGCGGCCAGCTGGCGTCCCGGCTCCGATTGGCCTGCCTGCACGATCACCGGCCAGCCCTGCACCGGGCGCGCAATATTGAGCGGGCCGCGCACATTGAAGTCGTCACCCTTATGCTCGAGAACATGCATACGCGATGGGTCGAAAAAGATGCCGGATTGCTGATCGCGCAAAAATGCGTCATCGGCAAAACTGTCCCACAATCCCGTCACGACATCAAAAAATTCACGCGCGCGCTTGTAGCGCTCGCCATGAACGAGATGCTCTTCCTTGCCGAAATTGAGCGCCGCATCGGGATTGGAGGTCGTGACGATGTTCCATGCCGCCCGCCCCTGACTGATATGGTCGAGCGAGGCAAAACGCCGGGCGATATGGTAAGGCTCATCGAAGGTTGTCGAGGCCGTTGCCGCCAGACCGATCCTATCCGTCACCGCCGCCAGCGCCGACAGTAAGGTGAACGGCTCAAAAGATGTCACGGTGTGGCTGCGCTTCAACGCCTCTTCCGGCATGTTCAGCACGGCCAGATGATCGGCCATGAAGAAGGCGTCGAATTTGGCGGCTTCCAGCTTCTGCGCAAAAGACTTCAGATGGCGGAAATTGAAATTGGCGTCGGGATAGGCTCCCGGATATCGCCAAGCGCCAGTGTGCAGGCTGACGGGGCGCATGAAGGCGGTGAGATGCAACTGTCGTGTCATTCGTTCATTCCCGAAGCGGTTTCGAACCTCCAATTTTAAGGGGCTTGATCCCACAACGGAAGCACGGTCCGTTGCCACGGACCGGCGCAATTGCGCAACATTTTGTTATCGGGAGGACCACTTGTAGCAACCGCAACCCTATTGCGCGCGGCGCACCGTTTCCGACGGAAGATAGCCAAAGCGCTGGCGGTAATCGGCGGAGAACAGGCCCATATGATTGAAAGCCCAGGCCATGGCGATGCGCGTAATATCACCGGGCCCGGCATATCCGCGGGCAAGTTCCGCATGCACCTTGTCCAGCCGCATGTTCTTGAACACACCGAGCGGCGTGTTGCCCCGGACACTGCGGAAGGTGCGGTGCAAGGTGCGGGCGCTGGTGCCTGTTGCATCGACAAGCTCCTGCAAGGTCAGCTGCTTGTCGAGATTGTCGAGCATGAATTTTTCGGCGCGCTGGACATAGCTCGGCACCGCGCTCATCAGCGGTCGTGCACGCGGCTGCGTATCGAGCGCCGCCGCAAGTGACGCCATCAGGCTGTCCTCCAGCCGCTCCGACAGACCGCCATGGAAGAAAGCTTCCTTGTCCTTCTCGATCTCGTTCATGACGAAATGCGCCAGATGATAGAAGGCATGGCCGACCGGCGTATCGAATGACACGACCCGCTTGTTATGGGTAAACTGCTCGATGAATTCCTTGCCGCCCAGTATATCGATCTGGGTATCGTTGAGGCTGAAGATCAGCATGCGCGTGGACGGGTGAAACTCAAGGTCGATGGCCGAATGCGCATCGACCAGCTGCGCATTCATGCCCGACTGATACAAAAGCTCGTCGCCGCGCCGGTCGCGTGAAACGAAGATGCCCTGCAACGGAACCTGCAACAAGGTCATATCATTATGCGCGTCCACCTCGATGCGGGCATGGCCGCCGACGCGGATTGCCGTCAGGCCGAAGGGCCGCATGCGCCCGTGGGCGACTTCGGTGCGGTAGGTCCGGCTGGATTTCTTCGAGATGCGGCAAGGCCGGAGCAGCCCGGACATGGTGTCCTGGAACGAATCGATGGACGGCGAAAGCCGGTGCATATAGCTCGTAGTCGGCATCACGATATTCCCCGTATCTCATTTAGAGAGCGTTTTATTTTAAGATTAAACTATCACGCTGCGCCGAGAGCGCAAGCATCGCGAAAATTTTGCCCTAAAGCGTGTTTCTGGCGGTTTGCTGTTAGGCGTGGCGTTTTGGTGATAGACAGCATTGTTCCCGCTTTTATCGTTGGACCCAGGCGCCAGAGAGCAGCCACGAAAAAGGGAACCGCGAATGAAAGCGATTATCGTCGGAGGAGGCATTGGCGGCCTCACAATGGCACTGATGCTGCATGCACGGGGCATTGACTGCCAGATTTTCGAAGCAGCGCCAGAAGTCCGCGAGTTGGGCGTTGGCATCAATGTTCTTCCGCACGCGATCCGTGAACTGGCCGAAATCGGCCTCCTGCCCGCGCTCGACGCTACGGGCATCCGCACCCGTGAGCTGATTTACGCCACACGGCAGGGCCAGGAAATCTGGCGCGAACCCCGCGGCATGGATGCAGGCTATGATGTGCCGCAGTTTTCCATCCATCGCGGCTATTTGCAGAAACTGCTTTATGACGCGGTGATCGAGCGGCTTGGACCAGAAGCCATCGTCGCCAACCAGCGCTGCGTCGGCTATGCCCAGAATGAAGGTTCGGCGACCATTCACTTTGCCGAAGGATCGAAAATCGCATCCGCAACTGCCGATGTCATCATCGGCGCGGACGGTATCCACTCCGTCATCCGGCAGCAGATGTTCCCGAACGAAGCCGGTCTCAAATGGAACGGCGTCATGATGTGGCGCGGCGCGGTGGAAAGCGATCCGTTCCTTGACGGTCGCACCATGATCGTCGCCGGCGGTTTTACCTATAAGCTGGTGCTTTATCCAATTGCCAGAGGCACCACGCCCGGCAAGATTCTCAACAACTGGGTCGTCACCTATCGTCCGGGCGCCGATGGATCGCCCGCGCCGAAACGCGAGGACTGGAGCCGTCGCGGCACGCATGAAGAGCTGATGCCCCATGTCGAAAAGTTCGGCATCAATGTCGTGGACCTCGCCGCTTTGGTGCGCGCCACCGATACATTCTTCGAATATCCGATGTGCGACCGCGACCCCGCCCGCTGGTGGACCGATGGCCGCGTGGCGCTGATCGGCGACGCCGCCCATCCGATGTATCCGGTGGGGTCGAATGGTGCCAGTCAGGCGATCATCGACGCCCGTACGCTGGCTGATCATCTGGCCTCCGCCGAACATGGCCGCGCAGCACTTGCCGCCTATCAGGCCATCCGCCTGCCTGCGACGGCGGAAATCGTCCGGCTTAACAGGCTGGGCGGCCCGGAAGGCGTCATCGATGAGGTCGAACGCCGCGCACCGTCTGGCGTTGCCGATCTGGATGGCGTCATCAGCTTTGCCGAGCGCGAGGCGATCGTTCGCGGCTATGCCGCAAAGGCTGGCTTTTCAACGCAGCAGGTCAACCGGGAAATGACCCGGGCGACCGCCTGAAAACTCACATCTGTAATTATTGTGAAAGGGAATGAGAGTGACTGATCTTCCAGCTGGCGTGACCAAATCCGGCTCCTCCGTGGACGGTGTTGTCTGGCACATCCTGGGCCAGACCTATGTACCCAAGCATGTCTGCGAAAGCTCCATGTCGTGGCACGCAACCTTTCCTCCGGGCACCTTCGTTCCGCCGCATATCCACACCACGCAGGAAGAATTCATCTATGTGCTGGAGGGACGATTCGACCTGCTTCTCGACGGCAAGGAAGCCGTTGCAGAGGCTGGCGATCTCGTCTGCCTGCCGCGCAACGTGTCGCATGGCATTTTCAACAAGACCGAACAGCCGGTGAAGTGCGTTTTCTGGGTTTCGCCCACTGCGAAGCTCTGGGATTTGTTCGTTCGCATCAACAATGTCGGTGATCCTGCCGAAATAGTTCGCGTTGCACCGGCACATGAGGTTGAATTTTTGCCTGCGCCAGCAGAATAATGCATCCGCCCGGCAGAGGTATGGGGGTACATCTGCCGGGTAATAAGCATTTCCAGCATCGGACAATGCGAAAGAATAAGAAAACAAAGCAAAAATCTGCAATCGAGGTGGAACTATGAAAATTTCGACGAAAGCGGCTTTCGCGCTGCTCGCCGCAACCATGCTAACCGGAACCGCGCAGGCCGAAGACGGCAAGATCAAGATCGGTTTGATCTATACGCTCAGCGGACCGTCCGCCCTTTTGGGCGAACAATCCCGCGACGGCTTCCTGCTTGCCATGGAGAAGCTCGGCAACAAGCTCGGCGGCCTCGATGCGGAAATCATCATTCAGGACGATGAACAGAAGCCGGATATTGGCGTCAACAAGGTCCAGCAGATGATCCAGCGCGACAAGGTGGATTTTGTGGTCGGGCCGATTTTCTCCAACGTGCTGAACGCCATCGTCAAGCCTGCGACCGATTCCGGCGCGTTCCTGATCTCGACCAATGCAGGCACATCCAATCTGGCTGGCAAGGATTGCAACGCCAATCTGTTCGTAACCTCCTATCAGAACGACCAGATGCATGAAGTTTCCGGCAAATATGCCGAAAAGCAGAACTACAAGCGCGTTTTCCTGATCGCCCCGAACTATCAGGCGGGCAAGGACGCGCTGGCCGGTTTCAAGCATTCCTACAAGAACGAAGTCGCGCAGGAAATCTATGTGCCGCTCGGCCAGCTCGACTATTCGGCAGAACTGGCGCAGATCGCCGCTGAACAGCCGGATGCGGTCTATGCTTTCCTGCCCGGCGGCATGGGCGTGAATTTCGTCAAGCAATATCGTCAGGCCGGTCTTGAAGGCACGCCGTTCCTCTCCGCATTCACCGTGGATGAAACGACCCTGCCCGCACAGCAAGACGCAGCCGTCGGTTTCTTCGCCGGTTCGAACTGGGCGCCGGATCTCGATTCAGCCGCCGCCAAGGAATTCGCCACAGCCTATGAGGCCAAGTTCAAGCGCGTTCCGGCAACCTATGCCGTGCAGGCCTATGACGCCGCCATGCTGATTGATGCGGCCGTCAAGCAGGTCAACGGCAATATCACCGACAAGGACGCGTTGCGCGCCGCCATGAAAGACGCGAAATTCACCTCGCCGCGCGGTGAATTCAGCATTGGCGACAACCACTTTCCGATCCAGAATTTCTACCTGACCAAAGTCGTCAAGCGTGACGATGGCCAGTTCGCCACGTCCTACGTTGAAACAGTTTTCAACGACTACAAGGACAATTACGCAGCTGAATGCAAGATGTAACCCGGTGGAAGAAGGGCGCTCCGATGAGCCCAGTCTTCTCAATTTCCAAGTCTGAAACAGGTCACGCCAGCCCGTCTGGCGTGGCCCGGGCTTCAGTACAACGAGTTCCGGACATCCCCCATGCTCAATCTTTTTCTACTGCAATCCCTTAACGGGATTCAGTTCGGCATTTTGCTCTTTCTCGTCGCCGCCGGGCTGACGCTGATCTTCGGCGTCATGGACCTGATCAATCTGGCGCATGGCGTGCTTTATATGGTCGGCGCTTATCTGACCGCGAGTTTCACTGCCATGACCGGCAGTTTCTTCTACGGCATTTTGATCGCGCTTCCCGTCACGCTTGTCATCGGCATCGTGCTGGAAGTGCTGGTCTTTCGACGACTATATGAACGAAGCCATCTCGATCAGGTTCTGGCGACCTTCGGGCTGATCCTGATCGTGAATGAACTGGTGAAGATCATATGGGGTGCAGCGCCGCTCAGCGTGCCGATGCCGGAATCGCTCTCCGGTTCCATCCAGCTTTTCGGAAACCTGCGCTATCCCGTCTATCGCCTGCTGATCATCGCAGCTGGGCTTCTGACGGCGGCAGGTCTCTATGTCCTCGTCAATCACACGCGCATCGGCATGCTGCTGCGCGCCGGTGCCACCAATGGCGACATGGTGTCGGCCCTTGGCATCAATATCCGCCGCCTGTTCATGGTGGTGTTCGGACTTGGCGCGATGCTTGCGGGCTTTGCCGGCGGCATGGTCTCGCCCATCCTCTCGGTTGATCCCGGCATGGGCGATTCCATCCTGATCCTGACCTTCGTCGTCATCGTGATCGGCGGCGTCGGTTCCGTGCGCGGCGCTTTTGTTGCGGCCATCGCCGTCGGCCTGGTCGATACGCTTGGCCGCACCTTCGGGCCGATGCTGCTGCGCAACCTGCTCGACCCCGCCGCAGCCTCCCAAATGGGCCGCACGCTGGTGCCGATGCTCACCTATATTCTGATGGCAGCCGTGCTCTATTTCCGCCCGACAGGTCTCTTCCCGGCACAGGGAGGAACGCGATGAGCGAGATTACCCATAACAGCACGCGCGACACCGCCATGCCGAAAAAGGCAAAGCGCCGAGCTTCGCCTTTGCTGGATGCAGGCCCGTGGCTGGTCTTTGCAGCCTTTGCAATCGTGCCGCTTCTTGCCTCCGTTCTCGGCGACAGCTTCCTCCTCGTGATCGTCACCCGCATCATGATCTTTGCGCTGGCCGCGCTTTCGCTCAACTTCATCATGGGTTACGGCGCGCTCGTTTCCTTTGGTCATGCGGCCTATATCGGGATCGGCGCTTATGCGGTCGGCATCCTGTCCAGCTATGGCATTGACGATCTGATCTTGCAGCTGGTCGCGGCCATCATTGCTGCAGCGCTCTTCGCGCTCGTCACGGGCTATATTTCACTCAGAACCAGCGGCGTTTATTTTATCATGATCACGCTGGCCTTTGGTCAGATGGCCTTCTTCTTCATGGTCTCCCTGTCGGCCTTTGGCGGCGACGACGGCATGACGCTGTCGACACGTTCCACGCTGTTCGGCAATACGCTGCTTTCCAGCAATCTGGTGCTGTTCTATTTCGTGCTGGCGCTGCTGGTCGGTGCGTTTCTCACCTTCCGTATGCTGGTGCATTCCCGGTTCGGTCGTGTGTTGCGCGGAACGCGGGATAATCCGGTGCGCATGCGCGCCATCGGCTTCTCGCCCTTCTCGTTTCAGCTCACCGCCTATGTGATTGCCGGTGTGGCGGCGGCGATTGCCGGTGTGCTGCTCGCCAACCAGATCCAGTTCGTTTCACCTGCTTTCATGAGCTGGCAGCGCTCCGGCGAACTGATCGTCATGG
Organism: Brucella sp. NBRC 113783; assembly: GCF_040372265.1. Taxonomy (NCBI): domain Bacteria; kingdom Pseudomonadati; phylum Pseudomonadota; class Alphaproteobacteria; order Hyphomicrobiales; family Brucellaceae; genus Brucella; species Brucella sp. NBRC 113783. The sequence continues at coordinate 120,324 of NZ_BAABRX010000006.1, forward strand.
TCGTGCTGGGCGGCATGGGCACGCTGATCGGCCCAGTCCTCGGCGCAACCGCCTTCATCGTGCTGGAAGAAGTGCTGGCGCATTTCTCCGAGCATTGGAAACTCGGTCTCGGCCTTTTCCTCGTCCTCGTCGTGCTTTTCAGCCGCGACGGTATTGGCGGCTTGATCCGCAAGCTGCGTGGAGGTTCCGATGTCGGATGAACTGCTTCAGGTCCATGACCTGCACAAGAGCTTCGGCGCGCTCAAGGTGACGGACGGCGTCAATCTCACCGTCAAACGCGGCGAAATTCACGCGCTGATCGGCCCGAACGGTGCTGGAAAGACCACGCTGATCCATCAGCTTTCGGGCAATCTGAAAAGTGACCGTGGCTCGGTCGTCTTTGACGGTCGCGACATTTCCGGTCTGGCCATGCCCGCGCGTGTTCACTTGGGCCTTGCGCGCTCCTTTCAGATCACCTCGGTTCTGGAAGGTTTCAGCGTGCTGGACAATGTTGCGCTGGCCGTTCAGGCGCGATCAGGCTCAAGCTTCCGCTTCTTTCGGGCGGCGAGCAAGGAGGCCGAAATCAACGAGCAAGCCATGGCGGCACTTGCCCGCGTGCGGCTGGACGACCGCGCCCATCGCCGGGCTGGAGCGCTGTCGCATGGCGAAAAGCGCCAGCTTGAGATTGCCATCGCGCTTGCCACCAAAGCGCAGATGTTGCTACTCGACGAGCCACTGGCTGGCACCAGCCACGAGGAATCCGTGGTGCTGGTCGAATTGATGCGCTCCCTGCGCCAGACCCACACGCTGGTTTTGATCGAGCATGACATGGATGCCGTTTTCTCGCTGGCCGATCAGGTGAGCGTGCTTGTCTACGGGCGCGTCATCGCATCGGGAACACCCGCCGCCGTACGCTCCGACCCGGACGTACGCGCCGCCTATCTCGGTGAAGAGGAGGCCGCCTGATGCTGAAAGTTGAAGGGCTTCAGAACGCCTATGGCCAGTCCCGCATTCTCTTTGGCATCGATTTTGAAGTCGGCGCGGGAGAGGTCGTTACCATTCTCGGCAGAAACGGCATGGGCAAGACGACAACCATCAAGTCGATCTTCGGCTTGCTGCCGCCCAAGGGCGGCAAGGTCATCGTCAATGGTCATGACGTGACCGGCAAGCCGCCCCATGCGATAGCCCGCGAGGGGCTAGGGCTGGTCCCGGAGGGACGACAGATATTCCCGACGCTCAGTGTCGAGGAAAACCTACTGGCCACCCGGCGCGCGGATGCGCGCTCATGCAAATGGTCGCTGGAGAGCATCTACCGGATGTTTCCACGCCTGAAAGAACGACGGCGCAATATGGGCAACCAGCTTTCCGGCGGCGAGCAGCAGATGCTGGCGGTCGGTCGCGCCCTGATGACCAATCCGAAAATGGTTGTGCTGGACGAAGCGACGGAAGGCCTGTCGCCGCTGATGCGCGAAGAAATCTGGTCCTGCCTGCGCAACATCAAGGATGAGGGCGAAGCGATCCTCGTCATCGACAAGAATGTCGATGCGCTGGCGCGCTTTGCCGACCGTCACGTGGTCATCGAGAAAGGCCGTGTGGTGTGGAGCGGCGACAACGCCGCCCTTTTGAACACCCCGGACATCAAGGAACGTTACTTGCACGTTTGACCATGCAATCGAACGCAAATTACTGGCACTACAGGAGACGAGCATGCACCCCAGCGCTCATGTGGACACATTCGTTCTGGATAATCTTCCGGCTGCGGAACTTCTACCGGATATCATCAACCTTGAAGAACTCGGTTACCCGGAACAGCTGAACGCGACCACCGAGCTGGTGGACGCCCATCTGGCAAACGGCAGAGGCGACCGCATCGCCTTGCAGGCGCCGGGCGTGCGCTGGACCTATCGCGATCTTGCCGCGATGATCAACAAGATCGCCAATGTGCTGACCGACAAGCTTGGCATGAAACCCGGCAATCGCGTGATGATTCGCTCGGGCAATAACCCGACCAAGATTGCGCTCTATATGGCGATCATCAAGGCAGGCGGTGTCGTGGTCGCGACCATGCCGCTTTTGCGCGCCCGCGAGCTGGTCCAGATCATCGACAAGGCCGAAATCAGCATTGCCTTTTGCGATCATGCTCTGATCGGCGAAATGCAAAATGCTGTGGCGCAGACAGGTTTCGTCAAAACATTGGTGACATGGGAAGGCAATGCAGACGGAGAGCTTGGCGCATTGCTGGCCGATGCATCCAGCGATTTCGAGGCGGTCGCGACACGCGGCGATGATCCTTGCCTGCTCGGTTTTACATCCGGCACCACTGGCCTGCCGAAGGCGACCATCCATTTCCACCGCGACCTGCTGATCGTTTGTGACTGCTATGCGCATCACATTCTGGACGCGACTGAAGACGACATCTTCATTGGCTCGCCGCCACTGGCTTTCACTTTCGGTCTTGGCGGGCTGGTCCTGTTTCCGTTCCGAATTGGCGCTTCCACAGTGCTTCCGGCAAAGACCGCGCCGCATGATCTGGCGCTCGCCATCGGCGAATATAAGCCGACTGTCTGTTTCACCGCGCCGACCGCTTACCGCGCCGTGCTTTCAAAGATCGATCAATATGATCTTTCCTCGCTGCGCAAATGTGTTTCAGCCGGTGAGGCCCTCCCGCTCCCCACTTTCGAAGCGTGGAAACGCGCCACCGGGCTTTCGCTGGCGGACGGCATCGGTGCCACGGAAATGCTGCATATCTTCATCTCCGCGCCGGAAAAGGATATTCGCCCCGGCGCGACTGGCAAGCCAATCCCCGGCTATGAAGCGCGCGTGATCGATGACAACGGGCAGGAATGCGCGCCCGGCACGCCCGGACGCCTTGCCGTTCGCGGGCCGCTCGGCTGCAAATATCTGGCCGACCCGCGCCAGACCAAATATGTCGAGAACGGCTGGAACATTACCGGCGATACCTATGTCATGGATGAGGACGGTTATTTCTGGTATCAGGCCCGCAATGACGACATGATCGTTTCCGCCGGATACAACATTGCCGGACCGGAGGTCGAGGCCAGCCTGCTCGCGCATCCGGCCGTGGCGGAATGCGGCGTGGTGGCAGCGCCCGATGACGAACGGGGCTGCATCGTAAAAGCCTATGTGGTGCTGAACGAGGGCTATAATGGCGACCAGAACTTGCAGGAAACTCTGCAAAGCCATGTCAAAAGCGAACTCGCGCCTTATAAATATCCGCGCGTGATATGCTGGGTTTCCAGCCTGCCCAAGACGGAATCCGGAAAATTGCAGCGATCCGCCCTGCGTGCGCAGGCGGCTAGCGAAGCCCGCGCCTGACGCGGCTTGCGCATGGATATGCAGGAGAATTCAGTGCTTCACGACTTCGATACCGCCTATGACAATATGAAAGCTATCAGCGATTCCGCCAGCTATCCGCCGCGCTGGACGGAACTGGCCTCCAGCTTTCGCGAAAAAATGCGCGATCAGGGCCGTTTGATACCCGACATTGCCTATGGCGACGGCGCACGCAACCACTACGATCTTTTCCTGCCGGACGGCTCGGCCAAGGGCACCGTTGTGTATGTCCATGGCGGCTATTGGAAGGGGTTGGATAAAAGTTTCTGGTCGCATCTGGCGCAAGGCGCGCTTGCGCGCGGTTATCGCGTGGCCATGCCAAGCTATACGCTCTGCCCCGAAACACGGATTTCCGGCATCACGCTGGAAATCGGTCGCTTCCTCGACCATCTGGCGCAGGAAGTGGACGGCGACATTGCCTTGACCGGCCATTCAGCCGGGGGGCATCTGGTCAGCCGCATGGCCTGCGAAAACGCGCCCATTGCCGCCGCAACGGCAGAACGGATCAGGCGTGTTCTTTCAATCAGCGGGCTGCATGATCTGCGCCCGCTGCTCAAGACCGCAATGAACGATATTTTCCATATGGATGCCGCAGAAGCTGTCGCGGAAAGCGCAGCTCTCCAGCGCCCGCGCACGGACATCGCCGTGCATTGCTGTGTCGGCGGCGACGAGCTGATGGAATTCAGGCGGCAAAATACGCTGCTGGCAAACATCTGGTACGGATTGGGGATCGAGACCAGCGCCTGGGAAATCGACAGCACGCATCATTGCAATGTGATCGATACGCTTTGCGATCCCGAAAGCCGCGCCGTCCAATTTCTCTGCCCCTAACACCAACCTGCGATCCGACGGTCAAACCGGCGGTGTTTTCAGAGATCTGGGCGGGAAGGTCGATGCGATTGTCGTTTCAGGCTCGCTTTTCACTGGCATCTTTCCGCAACCGATATTAACACCGATGAGAGCGCCTTGTTGCGCCTGATGCCAAAATGCATCCGGCGCATGACTGTTGCAACCATGATCGATGACGAGGGAATTCATGGAGGAACGCTTCTCAGGTACGGTTCTGGCTTCCGAGCATCAGGAGGAGAACCCCGCGCGTTCGCTGGGCGAGATCGGCCTGAACAGTTTTGCGCCCTACCTGATGAACCGCCTGATGGCGCGCTATAATGCAAACCTTGCGGAAGCGCTGAAAGGCCGCCAGATCACGACGGTCAAATTGCGCACGCTTGCCGTCTTGAGTGTCACCCCTTCGGCGACGATCAACGAGCTTGCGGTCTTTACCGTGACCGAACAATCAACGATGAGCCGCACGCTCGATTCGCTTGAAGAGCAGGGGTACATCCGCCGTCAGGCACGCGCAGAAGACATGCGCATCCGCGATATTTCGATGACCGAAGAAGGCCGCAACATCTTCAACGAAGCATGGCCGGTCATGTATGATCTGCTGTTGCAATTGTTTGAAGGCATCGATGAAGACGAGCATCGCGCCTTTGTCGGCACCTTGCAGAAAATGCTGCGCAATATCCGTAAAAACGAACTTTAAACCGGCCCGCTTCAAGAAAGCGAGCCGGAATTGTCAGACCATCAATCCGTCGAGCGTGACGGGATCAGCGCGGTTGCCACAGCTGCCAAAGCGGCAACGATAGCAAAGATATAGAAGTTCCACTGCGGGCCGACATTGAGGCTTGCGATCAAGCCGCCCAGAAGCGGGCCCGACAGCGCACCAATGCGCGAGAAGCTCAGCGCCCAGCCAGTTCCGGCGGAGCGAATCGAGGAATCGAGCCGCTGGGCCAGAAAGCCTGTCAGAACCAGCGATGCCGACACGGTGCCGAAACCGGCAATGGCCACAAACACATAATTCATCAGGAGCGAACCCTTGAAGGCAAGCGCCACAATGCCGAGCGCACCCAGCGCATAGGAACAGGCGACCGTGCGGCGCACACCGAAGCGATCCGCCCAAGTGCCAAGCACAATACCGCCGATTGCCGAGCTGAGACTGAAGACCGCGAGGAACAGCAGGCTGTTGCCGAGGTCGTAACCGTTCTTGCGCATGATCTGCGGCAGCCATTGTGCGAGGCCATAAACCAGCAGCAGACCCATGAAGAGCGCGATCCAAAAGCAGGCGGTTTCGAACGCCTTTTTCGGGGAGAAGATTTCACCGAACACCGTGCGCCAGCCAACCTTGCCATGCTTGCGGACAATCGCCGCCGGAACGCCAACGCCCATGCGTGCCGCCGTCTTGCGCGCCGCATCATGCTTGCCGCGCTGGACCAGCGATTCCACGCTTTCCGGCAGGAATGCGAGGAAGATCGGGACAAACAGCAGCGGGATGGCGCCGATCAGCACGATGGTGCGCCAGCCATGCGCTTCAAGAAAACCGCGACCGCACAAGGCTGCGGCAAGCAATCCCATTGAATAGCCCGAATACATGAGACCGTAGTTGAAGCTCTTCTTCTTGATCGGGGAATATTCCACTGTCAGCGCGGCTGCGACCGGAATAATCCCGCCAAGACCGATGCCCGAAATGAACCGGCTCAATCCGAAGATGAACGGGGACGGCGCCATGGCGCTGACGATCATGCACAGCGAAAACAGGGTGATGCAGGCGATGAACAGCGGTTTGCGTCCATGAAGCTCGCTCAACGTGCCAGCAAGAATGCCGCCGATCAGCATGCCGATCACCGTGTAACTGCCGATGGCACCAAGCTCTATCGGCGTCAGTTGCCAGACCGGATCGACCGACAAGGCGGGCAGAATGGCCCCGATGACACCGACATCATAGCCTTCCGCGAAAATCGCGAGCCAGCACAGGCCGACGACGAGCAGGCTTTTGCCTGCCGATATTTCCTTTCCGGCAACAGCCGGCGCGTCTATGCTCTGGGCTTGAGACATAGCTTTCCCCTTTTATTTTGAATTGGCGGGGCGCGCTCTTTGTCAGAGCGTCGCGATTGTCTTCAGCGCGCCATCGAGCGCGATGCCCTGTTCGTCCAGCAGGGCGGCTTGCCGCAGACGCCGGAGCCAGGCCGCGCCGTCGTCCCGCTCAGTCAGAACAGGCAAGGCGGATAGGACACGGTCAAATTTCGACAGGCCACGCGAATGCGTATCGGAGTAGCCCTTGACCAGACGACGGCAACCAAGAACCTCGACCGCGAGATCATAGTTCTTGGGCAAGACAGCCAGCGCCTGTGCCAGCCAGGCTTCACGATGTTCGACCTCACGCTGATGGCGCAGGCTGCCGCGCCGGAAACGACGCAGGCCCGAAACGACATAAAGCCCGGTGAACCAGAACAGCGTTCCCGTGTTTACCCGGCGACCCTTGCTGACACGCTTGTCGAGCCACGCGAAGAGTTTGGGGCGATTTTCAATCCATGCGCCGATGCCTTTCGGCAAGGTGCCGCACACTTCTTCCATGCGCGGGTGCATATATTCGGTCGTATAGGCGATCTGGTCCTTCTTGAGGCCGATTTCCTTGCGCACCCGCTCGAACCGCGAGCCGCGCACCTTGATATCCGCCACCCGGACCACATCGTCATAAGCCATGGCGACAGCGACATATTTTGCCGCCTGTTCGGTGAAGGCAAAACCATGCGCCGCACCGCCATTATCGCGATCGGCCTTGAGCAAGGCAGCGCAGCGGGTCAAATATTCATCCGCATAGGCCGGGTCCTGAAACTCGGTAAGTTTCTTGATGCCTGCGAAAAACATCGGATGGCATTCACCCGGAAACTCGCTGCGAATGCGCTGGATAAGCCTATCCAGCGCTGGATGATCGGACCGTTCGGGCAGAGGGTCGAGCCGCTTTGCGGGCGTTGCCGCCAGCTTGTCATTCGCGCCGCCAAGCGCGCGCTGATAGGCAGCTTCAAAAGCTCTGAGACTGGCCTCAATGCCTTTGCCGCCAGACTTGATCGTCGTTTCAAAAGCGGCTTTGTCGAAGGGCAAAGCGCCGGAAGCCGCAAGCGCGCCGAACAGAGCTGAAGACACCACGCTGCCGCTTTTCGTTGCCAGCGCTTCCATGTCAAAGGCGATGGTCTTGCGCGCGGCAAAGGCTGTTGCGTCCTCGACGACCACCGGATTGCCGATGCCATCGCCCGGCTTTTCCTTTTCGCCCACCGCAAAGGAGCGATGGGTGGAGGTGATGAGCAAGGTCTTGTCTGGCGTCACGAGACCGCGCAGAACCGAGCGCCCCGCTTCCATCAGTTCAGCCGCAATGACGATATCGACGTCGCCCGGCGTCGGCATCAGCGACAGGATCGGATGCGCCCCTTCGCGGGCCCGCAACAGTTCGAGATAATAGATCGTCGCACCGGTTCTTTGCGCCACGCCGGGCACGGAAGTTGTCTGCGCGACCCAGCCATTGGCTTCCGCAAGCGCGACAACCCAGTCGGCCAGAACGCCACCGCCCTGCCCGCCCATGGCGAGAATGGCAATTGACAGTGGTTTGTCCTGCGACAGAAGAGCGGACGGCGATGCATTCAGTGTGGCCATGACCTGTTCCTCAATCCGCAAAGACGATGCGCGACGCGCGGCGGCGCTTTTGCAGCCAGCCAATGACACCGGAGCGCAGGCGATGCATGAACTTGTCCCAACCCGTCGGATTGTGAATGACATCGGCGCGATAGAAGGACGGGCACAGAACCGCCGCTTCCGAAACTTCACCGCAGTTGCCGCAACCGACGCAGGAATTGTCGATGGCCGCGACCGGATCGTCCTTCAGCGGATCGTCGGTATGCTTCACCGAAAGCGACGGGCAACCCGACAGGCGGATACAGGCGTGATCGCCGGTGCAGACATCTTCATCGACGCCGAAACGCTGCTTGACCATCCGCTTGCCGTCCTTGACGGCCTTGGCGAATTGCGGCTTCACGCGGCGCTGCTTGTTGAGCATGCATTCCGACGACGCCACGATGATCTTTGGGCCTTTTTCTTCCGTCGTCAGCGCTTCCTTCAGCGTGTCGCGCATCTTGGCAACGTCATAGGTGTGGTCGATCTGGCGAACCCAGCCCGCACCAATTCCCTTGACTGCATCGACGATGGAATTGTTGGTCTTGCGGCGCGGATTGATCGCTCTGGAGGACATCACATCCTGACCGCCCGTCGCCGACGAATAGTAATTGTCGACCACAAGGATGACGCCATCCTGCTTGTTGAAAACGGCATTGCCGACTGAAGTGGCGAGACCGTTGTGCCAGAAACCGCCATCGCCCATCACCGAAATGGAGCGTTTGCCCGCAGGCACATTGAAAGCGGAAGCCGAGGCCGGGCCAAGGCCATAACCCATGGTCGTGCCACCGAGATTGAACGGCGGCAGAATGGAAAAGAGGTGGCAGCCGATATCGGCAGACACGTGATGCTCGCCCAGCTCCTTTTCCACCAGCTTCATGGCGGCGAAGATCGGGCGCTCCGGGCAACCGGTGCAGAAACCGGCGGGGCGCGGCGGCACCACTTCTGCCAGCGCCTTGACGCGCTCATCGGCCAGAACCGGCGATGGATCGGGCAGCGGCGGACGGTTGCCGAGCAATTGGGGCGCATGCGCATCGAAGAATGCCGTCAGACCCTTCAAAAGCACGGGCGTTGTGTATTCGCCGCCCAGCGGCAGCACATCCTTGCCGGTCAGTTTCGTCTGGATATCACGGCGGCGCAGCAGCGTATGCAGCGCCTGCTCTATATATTCAGGCGCGCCCTCCTCCAGCATCACCACGGCTTTCTTGCCGGCGACGAAGTCGATGACTTCATCGTCTATCATCGGATAGGCGACATTCATCACATAGAGCGGAACGCGGCTTTCGCCGTAAACATCGGCCAGCCCCATTTGCTGCAGGGCCCGCATGGCGCTGTTGTAAAGCCCACCTTGCAGGATGATGCCAACATCGCCCTCTTTCGGGCCGAAATATTCATTGAGACGATTGGCTTTGACAAACTCGACGGCTGCGGGCCAGCGCTTTTCGAGCTTTTCCTTCTCGTGCAGGAAAGATGCAGGCGGCAGGACGATGCGGTTCACATCGCGCCTTGGATTTTCCAGCGCTTCGGCCAGCGTGTGGGCGGGCCGCTTGTTATCCTTCGCCACAAACTGACCATGCACATGGCAGCTGCGAATGCCCACCTGCAACATGACCGGCGTGTTGGAGGCTTCCGACAGTTCGAAGCCTTTTTCAACGGCTTCCACGATCGAAGGCAGATTGGGCCGCGGCGTCAAAAGCCACATTTGCGATTTCATCGCATAGGCGTGGCTGCGCTCCTGCATGATGGAGGAGCCTTCGCCGTAATCCTCGCCGATGATGACCAGCGCGCCACCAGTCACCCCGCCAGAGGCAAGGTTGGACAGGGCGTCGGAGGCGACATTGGTGCCAGCCGTCGATTTCCACGTTACTGCGCCGCGCACCGGATACATCACGGAAGCGGAAAGCATGGCCGCAGCCGCAGCTTCCGATGCGGACGATTCGAAATGAACGCCGAGATCTTCCATCACGTCCTTCGCATCGGCGAGAACGTCCATCAAGTGCGAAATCGGCGAGCCCTGATAGCCGCCGACATAGGACACGCCTGACTGCAACAGCGCTTTGGTGATGGCGAGAATGCCCTCGCCACTGAAAATATCGCCTTCGCCGAGCTTCAGATCCTCGACCTCACGGGCGAATGAGCGCTCCGCCATGACAATTCCCCTTTTCCGTTCGCCGGAATATCAATTCATTTGCATCAGCATATTTTCCAATTCTAAACTGTGTCAATAGCGCTTTTCAGAACGATTATAATTATTGCATTTGCATATTTCTGTTTGGGCGCATTTTCTCGCCTCCCAAACGCGATGTGGGAAAGACTATGATTTTTTCGCTTGACGCGCCAGAACCCCTAATTATATTTTAAGCTTAAAATAATTAACCGGCTCCGTTCGGCAAATATCGGTCGGCAGCATATCGGAAAGGGAACTCAACATGCGTATCGTGTGTATTGGAGGAGGTCCGGCCGGCCTTTATTTCGGCCTTCTGATGAAAAAACTTCATCCGGAACATGACATTACGGTCGTGGAGCGGAACCGCCCTTACGACACGTTCGGCTGGGGCGTGGTGTTTTCCGACGCGACCATGGAATCCATGAAGGTCTGGGACCCGGAAAGTGCGGCTGAAATACAGGACGCCTTCAATCACTGGGACGATATCGAGGTTCTGTTCAAGGGCACGCGCCAGCGCACCAGTGGCCACGGCTTCGTCGGCATCGGGCGCAAGCGCCTGCTCAACATTCTTCAGCTGCGCTGCGAAGCGCTGGGCGTGAAGCTTCAGTTTGAAACCGACGTGGAAAGCGATCTCGATTTCCCGGACGCCGATCTCATCATCGCTTCGGACGGCCTGAACTCCCGCATTCGCAATCGCTATGAGGACGTGTTCGAACCCGATCTGATCGTTCGGCCCAATCGCTATATCTGGCTCGGTACGGAAAAGCTGTTCGACGCCTTTACCTTCGATTTCCGCAAGACCGATCACGGCTGGTTCCAGGCGCATATCTACAAGTTCGACGACAAGACCTCGACCTTCATCATCGAAACTACCGAGGAAGCCTATCTGGCGCATGGACTGGACCAGATGGACCAGACCGCATCCATCGATTTCTGCGAAAAGCTTTTTGCGGAAACGCTGGAAGGCGTACCGCTGATGACCAATGCGCGCCATATGCGCGGCTCGGCCTGGCTGAACTTCAACCGCCTGATTTGCGGAAAGTGGAGCCACTTCAACGGCAATTCCCATGTGGTGCTGATGGGTGATGCGGCCCATACCGCGCATTTCGCCATCGGCTCGGGCACCAAACTTGCCATCGACGACGCGATTGAACTGGCCAACCAGTTCCAGAAACTCGGTCACGGCAAGGAAGGCATTCCTGAAGTCCTGCATGCCTATGAGGAAATCCGCCGGGTCGATGTTGCACGCATTCAAAACGCCGCGCGCAACGCCATGGAATGGTTCGAGGTCGTCGGCCAACGTTATGCCGACACGCTGGAGCCGGAACAGTTCATGTATTCCATGCTGACGCGCTCGCAACGCATCAGCCACGAAAATCTGCGCCTGCGCGACAAGAACTGGCTGGAAGGCTATGAGCGCTGGTTCGCCCGCAAGCAGGGGCTGAACGTGACGGAAGACGAGCGTTGCCTGCCGCCGATGTTCACGCCCTACAAGCTGCGCGGCGTGACATTGCCAAACCGCATCGTCGTGTCGCCGATGGCCATGTATTCCGCGACCGATGGCCTGATCGACGATTTCCATATGGTGCATCTCGGCAGCCGCGCCATGGGCGGCGCGGGACTGGTCTTTGCCGAAATGACCTGCGTGTCGCCCGATGCGCGGATTACGCCGGGCTGTCTCGGCATCTGGAACGATGCGCAGGCCGAAGGCTGGAAGCGCGTTGTCGATTTCATCCATGGCAACAGCAATGCCAAGGTTGGCATGCAGATCGGCCATGCCGGACGTAAAGGCGCAACCAAGCTTGCCTGGGAAGGGATCGATCAGCCGCTGGAAGAGGGTTCATGGCCGCTTCTGTCTGCTTCCGCCCTGCCCTATCTCAAGCACAGCCAGACGCCGAAGGCGATGGACCGCGCCGACATGGACCGGGTCAAAGCGGATTTTGTCGCCGCCACCAAACGCGCCGCAGAAGCGGGCGTCGATTGGCTGGAGCTGCATTGTGCACACGGCTATCTTCTGTCGAGCTTCCTCTCGCCGCTCACCAACCGGCGCGAGGATGAATATGGCGGAAGTTACGAAAACCGCGCGCGCTATCCGCTGGAAGTCTTCCACGCAATCCGCGAAGTCTGGCCGCAGGACAAACCGATCTCGGTTCGTCTTTCCTGTCACGACTGGTTTGAAGGCGGCAACACGCCGGAAGATGCTGCGATCTTTGCCGACATGTTCAAGGCTGCTGGCGCCGATCTGATCGACTGTTCGTCAGGACAGGTCTGGAAGGAAGAAAAGCCGGTTTATGGCCGTCTGTTCCAGACCCCGTTCTCCGACAAGATCCGCAACGAAATCCACATTCCGACCATTGCCGTCGGTGCGATTTCGGAAGCCGATCATGCCAATTCGATCATCGCGGCTGGCCGCGCCGATCTCTGCGCCGTGGCCCGACCGCATCTTGCCGACCCGTCCTGGGCATTGCATGAAGCGGCAAAAATCGGCATCAACTCGATCGCATGGCCGAAGCAATATCGCTCCGCCAAATATCAGTATGAAGCCAATCTCGCCCGCGCCGCAGCTGCGCCGCAAGGTGCGAAGTAACGGGAGATTGCGATGAACGATGCCGCTGTTGGCCTTGCCCTTTCCGGCAAGCATGCGCTGGTCACCGGCGCCGGTAGCGGCATCGGCGCCGCTATCGCGGTCGGTCTTGCGCGCGCCGGGGCAAATGTGACCCTGGCGGGTCGCCGCCGCGAACCGCTGGAAGCATCCGCCGCCCTTCTGGACTGGCAACGGTGCTTTATTGCCGATGGGTTCGATGTGACCAACCGCGAAGCCATCGCAACCGGGCTGGACAGCGCGCGCGCCGCATTCGGGCCTGTCAGCATTCTTATCAACAATGCCGGAGAAGCACCGAGCGCGCCGTTTGAGAAAACCAGTCTCGACATGTGGAGCCGCGTTCTCGATGTCGATCTGACAGGCGTTTTCAATGTGACGCAGGCGACCCTCGATGACATCAAGGCGGGCGGCAAAGGCGGGCGCATCATCAATATCGCCTCCACGGCGGGCCTGAGCGGCTATGCTTATGTCTCGGCCTATTGCGCCGCAAAGCACGGGGTCGTGGGTCTGACCCGCGCGCTGGCGCTGGAACTCGCCCGCAAGGGCGTGACGGTCAACGCCGTTTGCCCCGGTTTTACCGATACGCCGATCATCTCACGCTCGATTGCGGCCATTGTCGCCAAGACCGGACGGTCGGAGGAAGATGTTCTGGCAGAATTCGTCAAGGCGAACCCGCAGGGACGCCTGATACAGCCAGAAGAGGTGGCTGAAACCGTGCTGTGGCTCACATCGCCCGGCGCGCAATCGATAACTGGACAGGCGATTGCAATCGCCGGTGGGGAGGTAATGGCAGGATGACCGACGGCACGACTTCGATGGCGAGCAATCTGAAGCCTTTCAAGGACTATCAGGCCACGCATTTTCTATGGCAAACAAGCGAAGACGGTCGCGTTGCCACGCTGACCCTGAACCGCCCGGACCGGAAAAACCCGCTGACATTTGAAAGCTATGCCGAGCTGCGCGATCTGTTTCGCAATCTCGTCTATGCCTCCGATGTGCGCACCATCGTGCTGACCGGCGCTGGCGGAAACTTTTCGTCGGGCGGCGATGTGTTCGAGATCATCGAACCGCTGACCCATATGACAATGCCCGATCTTCTGGCTTTCACGCGCATGACCGGCGATGTCGTCAAGGCCATGCGCAAATGTCCGCAGCAGATCATTGCCGCCGTTGATGGCATTTGCGCTGGCGCTGGTGCCATTCTGGCCATGGCCTCGGATTTGCGCATCGCCACGCCGGAAGCAAAGACGGCTTTCCTCTTCACCCGCGTCGGCCTTGCTGGCGCCGATATGGGCGCATGCGGCATTCTCCCGCGACTGATCGGTCAGGGCCGCGCATCGGAACTGCTTTATACCGGGCGCTTCATGAGCGCAGACGAAGGCGAACGCTGGGGCTTTTTCAACGCGCTGCACCCGCAGGGCGATCTTCTGGGCAAGGCCGAAGCGCTGGCGCGCAATATTGCCGACGGTCCATGGTTCGCGCATGGCATGACCAAAACCATGCTCAATCAGGAATGGGCCATGGGCATTGAAGAACTGGTGGAATCGGAAGCGCAGGCGCAGGCGATCTGCATGGCGACGCAGGATTTCCGCCGTGCCTTCGAGGCTTTCGCAGCCAAGCAGAAGCCCGTTTTCGAGGGGAACTGATGATGGAAAGTTCCGCAGCACTGCCGCTGACGCGGGAGCATCTCGACTGGCCGTTTTTTGACAAAGCTCATGCCGATTGGGCCGCAAAACTGGATGCCTTTGCTCAAAGCCCGGCGTTGGCCGATGTCGATCACAGCGACACGGACAATGCCTGCCGCGCTTTGGTGAAAGCGCTGGGCAAAGCCGGGCTGCTGGAAGCAGCCGTCAGCCTGACGGGCGGCGAAGGGATCGATTCCCGCAAACTTTGTATTGCCCGCGAGACACTGGCCTATCACGATGGTCTTGCCGATTTCGCCTTTGCCATGCAGGGCCTTGGCACCGGCGCGATCAGCCTCACCGCATCGGACGAGCTCAAGCAGGCCGTGCTACCGAAAGTGGCAAGCGGCGAATGGATTTCGGCCTTTGCCCTGTCGGAAAAACTGGCAGGGTCCGATGTGGCGGCGATGAGCTGCGCCGCTAAAGCCGACGGCGATGACTATGTGCTCGACGGTGAAAAGACCTGGATTTCCAATGGGGGCATCGCCGATGTCTACACCGTCTTTGCCCGCACCGGCGAAGCGCCCGGCACGCGGGGCATTTCGGCCTTTGTCGTGTTCGCCACCGATCCCGGCTTTTCCATCGCGGAGCGCATCGATGTGATTGCGCCGCATCCGCTGGCGACGATCCGCTTCGACAACTGCCGTATCCCGGCCTCGCGCCGCCTCGGCGCGCCGGGCGAAGGCTTCAAGATCGCCATGCGCACGCTTGATATTTTCCGCGCATCGGTTGCGGCAGCAGCGCTTGGCTTTGCGCGTCGTGCAGCCAGCGAGGCGCTGTCCCATGCGCGGTCGCGTCCGATGTTCGGCGGCGCTTTGGCCGACTTGCAGCTGACGCAGGCCACGCTTGGCGACATGGCGACCGATATCGACGCCGCAGCACTTTTGACCTATCGCGCGGCATGGCGGCGCGACGTTCAGAAGCTGAACACCACCAAGGAAGCCGCCATGGCCAAGATGGTTGCGACGGAAAACGCCCAGCAAACCATCGACAAGGCCGTGCAGATGTTTGGCGGTCGCGGTGTGAAAAGCGGCGAAATCGTCGAGCGGCTTTATCGCGAGATACGCGCACTTCGCATCTATGAGGGCGCAACGGAAGTGCAGAAACTCATTATCGCGCGCGAACTGCTGAAGGCGAATTAACGCCTGCCCCCGCACGTATTTTCTGGAGACACAACATGCATAAGACACTGCAGCCGCAAGGCTGGGCCCGCCCCATCGGATATGCCAATGGCGTTGAAGCGCGTGGGCGCACCGTCTATATCGGCGGCCAGATCGGCTGGAACGAACAGCAACAGTTCGAGACCGACGATTTCGTCGAGCAGACCGAGCAGACATTGAAAAACATTGTCGCCATTCTGGCGGAAGCTGGCGGCAGGCCGGAGCATATCGCCTCCATGACCTGGTATTTCACCGACAAGGCTGAATATACCGCCAATCTGAAAGGCATCGGTCGCGCCTATCGTGATGTGATCGGCAAGCACTTCCCCGCCATGGCGGCGGTGCAGGTTGTCGCGCTGGTCGAAGACCGGGCCAAGATCGAAATACAGGCTTTTGCCGTTATACCGGACTGAGACCGCCATGACCGATAGAAGCGAATTCTCCGCCGCTGTGACAGGCACGGTTGTCGATGGCATTCTTGTCGTCACGGTCGATAACCCGCCGGTCAATGCCACCTCCGCCGAGGTGCGCAAAGGTTTTGCCGCAGCCATTCGCCATGCGTCAGAAGACGCGGCGATCCGCGCTACCGTGCTGAGCGGCGCTGGCAAGATCTTCATCGGCGGGGCGGATATTCGCGAATTCGGCAAGCCGCCGGTCGAACCGACATTGCCGGATGTCATCACGCTCATCGAAAGCGCTGACAAGCCCGTGGTGGCCGCAATCAACGGTCCCGCTTTGGGCGGCGGACTGGAGGTTGCACTTGCCGCTCACGCGCGGATCGCATCGACCAGCGCATCCTTTGCCCTGCCGGAGGTCAAGCTCGGGATCGTGCCCGGCGCTGGCGGCACGCAGCGCCTGCCCCGATTGATCGGACCGCTGGCAGCGCTCGACATGATCGCCACCGGACGCCAGATCGCCCCGGACGAAGCGCAGCAATTGGGCCTCATTGACCAGATATCGGTCGGCGACCTTGTGGCCGACGCCATCGCGCTCGCCAATGCGCTGATCGGCAAGCCGTTGCGTCGGACCGGCGATCTGTCGGTTACCGCGCCGGATGCTACAGCCTTTGAACAAGCCAAGGCCAAAATCCTGAAAAAGGCACGCGGCGCTACGGCTCCCGGCGAAGCCGCGCGGCTGGTGCAGCTTTCCACAACGGCCTCTATTGCCGAAGGTCTGGCCGAAGAACGCGCAACCTTCATCCGCCTGCGCGACAGCGAAGAGGCTGCCGCCTTGCGGCATCTGTTCTTTGCCGAACGCGCCGCTGGAAAAGTGGACGGCATGGAGGCAAAGCCTCGTGTTCTTTCCAGTATCGGCATCGCCGGAACCGGCCTGATGGGATCGGGCATCGCCGTCACCTGTCTTGCTGCTGGTTACAAGGTCATCGGCTATGAAACGACTGCAGAAGCCGCCGCCAAGGGCCATGCGCGGATCAGCGATATGATTCAGAAGGCTGTCGATACCGGCAGGCTTTCCGCTGAGGCCGCTGACGCCCAACGCGCGAAGCTGTCCGTCAGCGCCGACATGTCCGCACTGGCCGATGCCGATCTCGTCATCGAAGCCGTCTTCGATGATTTCACCGTCAAGGCCTCGCTGTTCCGCGAGCTTGACGCGTTGCTGCCTGCGGCAACCATTCTGGCGACCAATACGAGCTATCTCAATCCGGATGAGCTGGCCGCCGTCACCAACCGCACCGACCGGGTGCTGGGGCTCCATTTCTTCTCGCCAGCCAATATCATGCGGCTTCTGGAAGTGGTGCGCTGCGCGGAAACGTCCGATGAGACGCTTGCAACCGGCATCGCTTTTGCCCGCAAGATCAAGAAGCTGCCCATCGTCACCGGTGTCTGCGAAGGCTTCATCGGCAACCGGATGTTTTCGGCCTATCGCACGGAAGCCGAGAAAATGCTGGCCGAAGGCGCCTATCCCGAAGATATCGATCGCGCCATGGAAGCCTACGGTTTTCCGATGGGGCTTTTCGCGGTTTACGACATGGCCGGGCTGGAAATCGCCTGGGCGCGGCGCAAGAGAGCGGCGGCAAGCCGTGATCCGAAGCTTCCCTATTTCGACGTTGCCGACAAATTATGCGAAGCCGGGCGTTTTGGCCGCAAGGCTGGCCTCGGCTGGTATCGCTATGCGGATGGTGTTCGCACAAACGATCCGGACGTCCACGCATTGATCGATGATTACCGTGCGCGCAACGCCATTATTCCTCGCAATTTCAGCGATGAGGCGATCATGCAGCGTCTGCTCGCCGCCATGGCGCATGAAGGGCAAGCCCTGCTTGAAGAAGGCATTGCGCGCCATTCCGACGATATCGATCTGGTTCTGGTCAACGGCTATGGCTTCCCGTCGATCAAGGGCGGACCCATGTTTGCAACAAGTGATCAGGCAAAATAAAAACCGGCAGGCGGGAGACGGCTTATTCGTCTTCCGCTCCGGAAAGATGGTTTCGCACCGACTTCTTCAGCGGATCGAGATCGGCCAGCAGGGTCTGGATGATATCGTGATCGACATCGGCCATCATTTCCCGCAACCAGCCTTCATGGGCTTTGGCCATCTGGCTGAACACCGAAATGCCCTGATCCGTCAGACGGGCCACCGTGACGCGACGATCGGCGCCCGGCGTCTCACGTTTCACCAGACCTTCGGTTTCCAGCCGTTCCACCAGACCGGTGACATTGCCATTGGTTACCATCGTGCGGCGTGACAGTTCCCCCAGCCGCAAGCCTTCCGGCTCGCGATAGAGCTGCGCCAGCAAATCGAATTGCGGCAGTGTCGCGCCGAATTCATTGCGCAGACGCCGCCGGATTTCCTGCGAGACCAGCTTGGTGGTGGACAGCATGCGCAGCCAGAGACGCAGTTCCGGCTTTTCGCTTTCATGATCGTCGCTGACTATGATCTCGAAATCCACCGACACGCCCATTTCCTTTATTCAAAGCACGCTGGTCAGGCTCAGGAATCGAGCCAAAATCCGTGCTCTAAGAATCGCGTTTGCCGGAAAATATTTCAAGCCTTAAATAAATTGTCCAAAAGCTCTGCGAAAGACCGCGAAACGTCCTTTTCTCCGGGCAGAAAACGACCTCACTGCCAAATTATTTCTAAATGCATATATTTCTTGTTGTGGCGCCCCATTCCGGCGCCGCAAGGAAAGCCCGCTTAAAAAAGATTTCACGGCAATTTGTGATGTTTATCGGCGCATGAGAACCGCTTAAATACTTGCAAAGTCATATGATATTGCATAGCCTTCTCCTCAAGGCTCAAAGAAGCCATTGCACAAATCCGCAGCTCCACCCACACTGGGTCGAGAGCGGCAAAGACGAGGGAAACTATGAAAGAGACATCCGTTCTCACCGGACTTGCATCCGCATTGGTATCGCAATCGATCAAGGTCGTGGATATTACCGCGCCGCTCGGGCCCGATACGCCAGTGCTTTATCTGCCGCCGCAATTCGGCAAAAACACTCCGAATGTGAAGATCCACGAGATCAGCAAATACAATCAGGACGGTCCGTTCTGGGCGTGGAACTGGATCGAACTTGGCGAACATACGGGAACGCATTTTGATGCTCCCTGCCATTGGGTCACGGGCAAGGACCACGCGAACAACACGACCGACACCATCCCGCCGCAGAACTTCGTCGCGCCGGTCAATGTGATCGACCGCTCTGCGGAAGCAACGGCCAACCCGGATTATCTCCTGACGGTGGAAAGCATCCAGGAATGGGAAGCCGAGCATGGCGAGATTGAAGCGGGATCGTGGGTAATCCTGCGCACCGACTGGTACAAGCGCAACGGCTCCACCGAGACATTCCTGAATGCCGACGAGAATGGCCCGCATTCGCCCGGCCCGACTGCGGAAGCGATCCGCTATCTGCTCTCCAAGGGGATCATCGGCTGGGGTCAGGAAACCATCGGCACCGATGCCGGTTCGGCAGGCGGCATGACCCCGCCCTTCCCGGCGCATCACCTGCTGCATGAAGCCAATCGCTATGGCCTTGCAAGCCTCAGCAATCTCGACCAGCTGCCGGCAAAGGGTGCGATCCTGATAGCCGCGCCTTTGAAATTCGTCGCTGGTACGGGATCGCCCGTGCGCGCATTGGCGCTTGTTCAGGGCTAAAGCTTCCAGCAAGCAATGAATAAGAGAGCGGTTCCGATGTTTCGGTTGGAACCGCTCCAAAGCTTAAGAGCCTGAATCAAAAAGCAGCATGTGTGTGCGAAAATGGTGATTTTCGAGGACCGGAGCGGAGCGTACTTAAAGGTACGTGAGCACCGGAAGCCTCGCATAATCCCGAAAAGTTGCAGATTTTTCGGTTCAGATTATGCGAAAGCAAATCTCAAATTGCCATTTGCAGCCACACAGGACGACTTTTGGAACAGGCTCTAAGATTGCCGTTCCAGATAGGGCAGTTCACGCGGCCGGATCGTGCTGGCCAGCGTATTGATGCGCAGCATGGCGCGTTCGTGCGAGATTTGCAGATGATGCACCAGCGCGCGCTGTGCCCCCGCCAGATTGTCGGACTGTAGACACGTCACGATTTCAAGATGTTCCGGCAGAAACGGCTCGGACGCAAAAAGCCCCGATGTCCACTGATACAGGAAATGATGCGCGACGAGCAGCGTCTGTGGCAGCCGGACCGCCTCGAGCAAGGACGCGCTGTCGCAATGGCCGAGAAGCTCGACATGCAGTTCCTGTTCCAGCCGGTCCAGCGTTTCGCCCGCGACCAGCGGAGCGGTGACCGCTTCGTCCAGATTGCGGCGAACCCGCGCCAGAAATCCCTCGGGCAGACGCGGCAGCGCCTTTTCGAGCGCCAGCGGCTCCAGCACCCATCGCAGTTCGAACAGATCGTGGATGTGCTTGTCGGTGAGCGCCGGTGCGAACCAGCGCCCGCGCTCGTCCTTCTGGATGACGCCGCGCTGCTGTAACCGGGCCATGACGTCCTGCGCCACAGTACGGCTGACGCCATAATGCTTGGCCAAGGCCAGCGCGTTGACGCGCCAGTCGGCCAGCGATGTGCGGGCGAAAATCTCGCTTTCGATTTCGGTATAGATGAGCTGCCAGCTGGGCATGAACTGCATGCGGCTGTCGGCGCTTTTCCTGACAAGCGGGTCGCCGTTCGAACTGCCAGACTGGCGCGATCTGTTCGCCGCTTCTTCGGCAATGGCATAACCGCGCCCCTCCGCCTTGCGAATGAGGCCGCGCTGTTCCAGTTCCGCCAGCGCCTGCCGCGCCGGAACCCGGCTGATGCCGAACAATTCCGCGACCCAGCTTTCCGTCAGTCGCTTGGTCGTTGGAATGGCGCCATTGGCGATATCCGCCGCGAGACTGTCACGCGCGCGCTGGTAAAGTTTAGGTGCGATGTTACGCATCATGTCATTTTTCCTCCCCTGAATGCGTCCGGCTTCTTGTTATTTTGTCCGGTTTATCCCGATACCCACAGGCATGGTGCCTCCTATGTCGGGATCGATGAGCCCACATGCAACCCATTGAGTCCAATATGATTTGCGGACTGATGTTTATCCCCCTGAACGTCCCGTGGACGCGCCCATAAATGCCGGTTTTCCTCCCTAATATATCTCGGATTGCGTCTCCCAAAAAATTCGTATAGTGCATGCACAATACATTATGGCCGGAGGAGTTTCATAGTGCAACAGGCAGTTGACCAGGCGGCGTTCTCGCTCGCCTCACTTGAACGGTTCTGCCGCGAGGTTTTTTCCGCATGCGGTGCCAATGATGCAACCGCTGACGCGGCGACGCGCGCGATGATGCACGGCACGCGCTACGGCGTGGATAGCCACGGCGTCCGCCTGCTCGCGCATTATGTGACCGCTCTCGTGGGCGGTCGCGTCAACAAGACGCCCAATCTCAAGGCAGTGCGCAGTTTCGGCGCCATTGAAACGCTCGACGCCGACGATGCCCATGGCGCGCTGGCAGCTTATACCGCCATGGATCGCGCCATCGCACTCTCCGATCAGTTCGGCATCGGCGCTGTTGCCATTCGCAACAGCTCGCATTTCGCTGCCGCCGGAGCCTATGCGCTGGAAGCGGCGCGACAGGGCCGCATTGGTATCGCCGTCTGCAATTCCGACAGTTTCGTGCGCCTTCATGATGGTGCAATGCGGTTCCACGGCACCAACCCGATTTCGGTCGGCGTACCCACCACCGACGAAAATCCGTGGCTTCTGGATATGGCCACAAGCTCGATCCCCTATAACCGCGTGCTGCTCTATCGCAGCCTCGGTGTTGAGCTGCCGCAGGGCACCGCCTCCGATCTCAACGGTGTGGATACGCGCGATGCGGAAGCGGTTGAAATGCTGGCGCCCCTTGGCGGCGAATTCGGCTTCAAGGGCGCAGCATTGGCCGGTTTTGCGGAAATTCTCAGTGCCGTTCTGACCGGCATGAAACTCAGCTTCGATATTGCCCCTATGGGCGGCCCCGATTTCTCCACGCCGCGCGGCATGGGGGCTTTCGTTCTGGCGATCAAGCCGGAAGCCTTTATCGAACGCGATGTCTTCGATGCGGGCATGACCCGTTATCTCGAAACATTGCGCAATTCACCAGCCCGCGAAGGCTGCACCGTCATGGCTCCCGGCGACCGCGAATGGCGCGTTGCCGAAGAGCGCGAAAAAAGCGGTGTAACCATCGATCCGGTGACATGGCAGTCATTCGGTGAAATGGCTGAAAAATACGGCGTGACCTTGCCCGCCTGACCCAGCCGGTCATAAGCGCAAAACCAAACCGTCAGGGCGGTTACAGCACTGCAAACGCTCTGACCATCATTCGAACTGCGAAGACGTATCCCGGGAGGATATTGGGAATGAACACATCAAACAAGGCGCCATTCGGCGCCAGCCGCTTCCGGTATTTCATACTTTTCATGTGCTTTATCGGCATCGCGATCAACTATCTCGATCGCGCCAATATGAGCGTGGCGCTGCCCTTCATCGATTCCGAATTGGGCCTCAACCTGACCAACACGCAGAAGGGCCTCATCCTTGGTGCCTTCTTCTGGGCCTATGACGGCATGATGCTGTTTGCAGGCTGGATCACCGACAAGCTGGGCGCGCGCAAGAGCTTTTCGCTCGCCGCCGTCTGGTGGTCGGTCTTCACCGCCGTCACGCCGCTTGCCAACAGCTTCTGGACCTTCTTCACCGTCCGTTTCTTCCTCGGCGCGGGTGAAGCCCCTGCCTATCCGGCAGCGACCAAGGCGGCTTCGCGCTGGTTCCCGAGAAGCGAACGCGCTTTCGCAACCGCTGTGATCGATTCCGGTTCGCGCGTCGGCACGGTTCTCGCCCTGCCGATCGTGACCTCGATCATCGCTTTTGCGACCTGGCATTATTCCTTCGTCATTCTGGGTGCTGTCGGTATCGTGTGGGCGTTCTTCTGGTACGTCACCTATCGCGATCCTTCTGAACATCCGCGCGCCAATGATCTGGAGCGCCAGTACATCATCCAGAACGGTGCCCGCACCGATGATAATGACAGCGCAGAAGCACAGAAGATCCGTTGGGCCGATCTGTTCCGCTATCGCACCGTCTGGGGCATGATGCTCGGCTTCTTCTGCCTGAACTTCGTCATCTACTTCTTCCTGACCTGGTTCCCGACCTATCTGAAGACCGCACGCGGCCTGAACCTCGCTGAACTTGGCCTCTATGGCATGATCCCCGGCCTTGCCGCCGTCGTCACTGCCTGGATCGCCGGCCTTCTGGCCGACCGCGCCATCCGCAACGGCGCCAATGTCACCACGGTTCGCAAGATCGTCATGGTGGGCGGCATGCTGGGCGGTGCCGCCATTCTTCCGGCAGCGCTGGTTGAATCGCTGTATGCAGCTTTGTTCTTCCTGGCGATTTCCTATAGCAGCCTTGCCATTGCAGCGACCGCGATCTGGTCCCTGCCAGCCGACGTTGCACCAAGCTCGCGCCATGTGGCTTCCATCGGCGGCATCCAGAACTTTGCTTCGAACATCGCGGGCATCATCAGCCCGTTCCTGTTCGGCTTCCTGCTGGATCAGTTCAACGGCAGCTATACGCCGTCCTTCCTGATGGCCGCCATCATGGCCGTTGTCGGTGCATGCTCCTATGCATTCATCGTCGGTCGTGCAGAGCCTCTGCCGATCCTTCCTCCCCGCTCGTAAGATCATCAGCGAGCGCTGACTGAAAAAGCCCTCATCCGGGTCATCCGGGTGGGGGCTTTTCTATTTGATAATCACGAACGCAGCGCCGAGGCCGGGCTCGTGCGCAGTGTGAGAAGTGCCGGAACCAGAGACACGATGGCTGCAACGAGAATAAAGCCACCAGCGCCGTAAAGGTCATCCACTGAAAATTCGACAGGCATTCTCACAGCCGTTGCCGCCGTCAGCCATGCTGTGATGACATGCGCGGCAGCGTAGCCGACAGCGACGCCCAGCACGATGCCGAGCACCAGCAGGAAGAACAGCTCACCCCAGACAATCGCCACCACCGCACTGACCGGCGCACCAAATGCCCGCAAGGCACCAATCTGGCGCTTGCGCGCACCGATATGCATGACCGCAACCAGCAGCAGCGCGAAAACGACAATCACCTGCGTGCCGATGGCAATTCCGAGCAAAAGTTTGCGCGCATCGCCCAGCGTAGAATAGAGCCGCGTCAGCACTTCCGCCGGAAAGATCGATAATGTCGTATCGGACCTATATTCCTGCCGAAGGCGATAGGCATCAGCAATCGTCTTCGGCTTGACCAGAACCGCCGGAATGCCGGGGCTGCTGGCATCGAACTGTTCATCGAGCGGCGCATCGACATCGATCCGGGCATCGTGAATATGGGTATCGTTCGGCCCGATCACCGCGAGCGAGCCTTGCGCGTTCTTCACAGCCGCATCTTCGTGGTCGTCATCATGACCGCCCATGCCGTGCAATTGCCACACCGCACGAATGGGAACGAGGATCGCGCGATCCCACGCGGTTCCCGTCGGAGCCATCTTTCCGCTGACGTGATAGCTCAATTCCGCATGGGCGTGACCGCCCGTTTCCACCGTGCCGTGCATCGGATTAACCCGACCGCCGATCGGCAAATCCACCGCAGACCCGATAACCGCCTCACCCAGCCGGGCAAAAATAGCGCCTTCCGCCAGTACGGGCGACAGGGCTGCAATCAATTGCGTCGTTGTCCCGACAATGGGAAAGCCCATCGCGCTATCGCCAAAGCCAATCGGCGCAGCGAAAGCGACACGCGGATCAGCAGTAAGCTTGCCAAGCATCGCGCCCGACATCAGCGGCAAGGGCGATGGTTGCAGGAACACCGATGACAAGGTCAGCTGGGTGTCGCTTCCAGCCGCCCCCACGACCAGATCGAATTTCTCCGACGCGCGCGCCGTGCCGAGACGCACAGCCCGCTCCTGCAATGTCACCACCGTGCTCAGGGCAACGGACAGCGCCAGCAGGATAATCACCGCAATGGCTCCGCTCCAGAACCGGCGCAGATCGGCAAGGATGAAAGCGATCATGTCGTGCCCTGCCCCGCAGCGTCTTTCGTTATGCGGCCACCCTCCAGAAAAATCTGCCGCCGCAGGCGCTTCATCAATTGCGGATCATGCGTGACGGCAATCAGCGTCGCCCCCTGGGCGCTCGCGAGCTGCACCAGAAGTTCTGCGATTTCCGCGCCGGTCTTCTGATCGAGACTGGCGGTCGGCTCGTCGGCAATGATGACCCGCGGCGCGGGAAACAGCGCACGTGCAATGGCGACACGCTGCATCTCGCCACGGGAAAGCGTTTCGATATGCTGGTCGGGCCGTTTAATGCCAACTGTTTCCAGAAGCTCCAGCGCCCGTTCGCGCCGCACCGGCTTGACTACCCGGCTCAGTTTCGCGGGCAGCAGGACATTGGCAATGGCCGACAAGCCCGGAAAGAGATGAAAATCCTGCATGACGAGCCCGATATTGCGAGCCCGGAACGCGTCACGCTGAAAAGCCGACAGGCTGCAGAATGCCGCGCCGTCCCACATCACCTTCCCCGTTTTGACGGCCTCAAGCCCGGTGATCGCGTTGATCAGCGTGCTTTTGCCAGACCCCGACGCGCCTGCGATTGAAAGATGCTCGCCTTGCGGCAAATGGAAATTCTCAATGGCAAGCGCTGGCTCACGGAGGCCGGGAAAACGCACTTCCAGCGCGGAAATATCCAGCGAAAGGCCGGAACCATGGTCAGTCGGCATGTCAGACCGTTGTGAAGGAAGCATCGCGCATGCGTAGCTGGCTAACAAATCCTGTTTCAGGATCGGTCCACGACCCATATTCCAGCGTGCCGCGCGTGAGGATCGGCGCGTTGAACTGCACGAAAGTCTGCTTCGCCGCGAGATAGACCACGACGATATTGTCCGGCCAGTCGGAATCCGACGAGCAGAACGGGCAGATCGACATTGGTATCTCGGTTAGCACAAAGAAATTGGCTTCCGCCTTCAAGGGCGGCGCCATGAAGCCGCTGATGGCAACCTGCTTTCCAGCGGACTGTTTGACCTGATCAGAAAACTCAAGGCCCAGCACGCCGAAACTCTTATAGAGATTGTTGAAGCCGAGTTGCTCGGCAGCCCGCGCCTGCGGGATAGCTGTCGCCAGCGGCATGGCCAGTGCGCCAAGCATCACTTGTCGGCGGCTAAGATGGTTCCGGTTGAACATCGGACGCTCCATCAATTGCGGACAAGCGGCGCGAGCCGCCTGCCCTGTTTCAGGATAAGCCTTCCTATTCGGACTTCGGCTTGCCAAGAGCAAAAGCATCGGCAAGGACGCGATACACATCGCTCTGTTCCATATAGCCGCGCAGCCCTTCAGAACCCGGACCCGTCGCCTGAAGGACGATATCGTCTACCGCGTGAACGCCGGTATCCTCGTCTTTCGGGATGTTGCCCTGCACGAAGACCGCGCCCGGCACATCCTTATAGGCTTCATTGGCGACATACTCGCCCTTTTCGTTCTTGATGGCCGGAACGAACGGATCATCCAGCTTCGGCCGGAAGGTTTCATAATGATCCGGGCCGTTATTGGCAGCCATGAACAGGCGGCGCGAAACGTCCACGCGATCCGGATAGCCGTCTCCGTCCTTGTCCTCATAGTTCGGGAAACCAGCCGCATCATAGGTGCCAACCTTGGCGCGCATTTCATCGCCCGGCTTGTCATCATCGACCGTACCGATAATTGCCACGCCATGAGTGTGGTCGCCGGTCACGACGATCAGCGTATCCGGGTTGTTCTTGGCGAATTCCTGCGCCACACCGACAGCCTTGTCGAACTCGATCGTGTCGACCAGCGCCCGCTCCCAATCGAGCGGATGGCTCATCTTGTCGATCGAAGCGCCTTCCACCATCAGGAAGAAGCCGTCCGGGTTCTTGGAGAGCTTGTCGAGTGCCGCCTTGGTCATGTCGACCAGGCCCGGCTGGTTCGGGAACTTGTCGACAGTGCCCTTCTTCAGAAAGTCGCGATCCAGCGTCACATCCATATTGCCGGTGTGAAACAGGCCAAGCAGGTTCTGCTGGTTGGACTGCCCGGAAGCGGCCAGCTCGTTCTTGTCGGTAACGATGGCATAACCTGCGTCACGGAACAGCTGGATATAATCCTTGTCGTCCTTGCGCTTGGAGCCCGGAACATCCTTACTCAGGAAATAGGCCGAACCGCCGCCCAGAAGCACATCGGGCCTCACATCGTAGAACATGCCGACAATGTCTGCCTTGTCGGAACGCTTGCGCGTGTGGGAAACCAGCGCGGCAGGCGTTGCATCTTCGACTTCTGACGTGGAAACGATGCCGATGGATTTTTTCGTCTGGCGGCGTAGCGCTTCGCCGATTGTTTCGACCTTCGGGTCATCCTGACTCGCCGGAGTGCGGTCAGCATAAACGCCAAGCGCGTTCACCCGCGCTTTGTGGCCGGTCATGTAAGCCGACATGGTGTTGGCGCTGTCGGTCGCAATCGAATGGGTCGATGACGTGCCGATAAAGGCAACCGGCGGAACATCATCCATATTGAGACGGCCATTGGCCTTGCCACCCGCCATGCCCTTGGACATGATGCGCGCGCCGGTGCGATGCGCGACCGAAAGACCATCGGCCACCAGGAAGATGATGTTCTTGGCTTTCGCTTCTGTCGCGGTCGGGTACACATCCCAGGTGACGGCCTTCGTCTCGTCGCCAGCCGAGATTTCAACCTTATAGGCGCCCGGCTCTGCAATTTTCAGATCGCGCAGAATGAGGGCTGAGCCGAGAACCTTGTCCTCGCTCCCCTTTTCTTCCGCAACGAATTCTGCTTTGGCGCCAAACACTGTTTCGTAATCCTTGCCGTTGACGGTCACCTTGACCTCTTCCGGCTTCACCACCTTGTCGAGTTCCACTTTGAAATCGAATGGCGAGCCGACCAGAATCGTGGCCCTGTCGAGCGGATAGATATCGGCGGCATTGGCGGCGCCGCTCAAAATTGTTGCGGACGCGAGAGCGAGCAAAAGCTTGCGCATGTTGGAAATCCCTTCCTACAAAGTGTCAGGTTTCCATAAGCAAGCTAGATGACGCGCATATAACGGTTTTGCATTTGTGATCGGAGGCCCACAAAGGCCCGCTTCGACGGCGTGGCAAAAGCGGTTAAAAAACCGGTCGTTTCGTCCGCGGAATGGAAAATTTCAATGCAATGAGAATAAACAAGATTTTATCGCATATGAAAGCTAATTCCGCGTTAGGTTTTCCTAGCGCGACTAGTTCAAAACCCGATCTATGAGGGGAAAATTTGCCGTTGAGACGAGCTGGGCGCTGTAAAAAGGATCTCTATAGCAACGCTTCGGATGGTAGCGCGAAGAAGTTAAAAAATCTACAGCGCTTAACCAAAAAGCACAAAAATCATCGTTCCTTTCGAAAGGGCCAGTGAAACTCGACTGGAAACTCGAATCGTGCATCGGAACAGTTGAACAGCTTTTCCGAGAAAAATCCAGTTCCCGTTGCAGGAGCAATTTGGCTGACGCGCCCTGCCCTTTTTGCGCTGGTCACTTCATTTCCACACCGTTGTGCGGGGCGCGTCCTGCCGGATATGAACCGGACAATCGGACGCCAAGGCGCACTTGACGATTCGGGCATCCATCCCCGCCTAAAAGCGTGGACGATGACAATAAATGACTCCACCTGCGGTCGCCAGCATGCCGCTTGCAATGATAGACTGCCGTCTAATTCCAATAAAAGTCTTTAAAAACAATTCGATAAAGCAATTCGATTCGGAAGGATAAAATTCTTCGTAATTTTTAATTGCCTGCTAACCCTTTGTTAATTCGGGCAGCTCTTGCGATACAAGAAGAATCGGACATAATGACGGTATTTAGGCGGTATTAGTTCCGATGCCGTCACTAGGGATCCCAAGTCAATGAATATCGCAAATTCAACAGCAGCAGTGTCGTTTGACGACATGATATTGACGCAGGGGAGAGAAATCTCTCGCAAGCTCAATCTGCTGCGCCATGAAAACTTCCCACCGGATGCGCGGAAAAATCTGCGTCAGTTTTCTATGGCCGAAGCTGCATATTTCCTTGGCGTCTCCCCCAGCAATCTGAAGAAGCTACACCTTGAGGGCAAAGGCGTCGAGCCGACTATACTGACAGGTGGACGCCGCGCCTATAGCGTGGACCAACTGCATGAACTGCGTTTGTGGCTTGACCAGAATGGTCGCGCCGAAGTGAAGCGTTATGTTCCGCATCGCCGTGGCCATGAAAAGCTTCAGGTCATCGGCGTTGTGAATTTCAAGGGCGGCTCCGGCAAGACCACGACTGCCGCGCATCTGGCGCAGCATCTCGCCTTGACCGGTCATCGTGTGCTTGCCATCGATCTCGATCCGCAGGCCTCTTTATCGGCACTGCACGGTATCCAGCCAGAGCTGGATGAATTCCCGTCGCTTTACGAAGCCATTCGTTACGATTCCGAAAAGAAGCCCATCCGCGATGTCATTCGCCGGACGAACTTTCCCGGTCTCGATATTATTCCGGCCATGCTGGAGCTGCAGGAATATGAATATGACACGCCTTTGGCCATGCAGAATGGCGGCGAGGGCAAGATGTTCTGGAACCGCATCGCGACGGCTCTGGCCGAAGTCGATGATTCCTACGATGTGGTCGTTATCGACTGCCCTCCCCAGCTTGGCTATCTGACGCTGACGGCGCTGTCCGCTGCAACATCGGTGCTAATCACCGTTCATCCGCAGATGCTCGACCTT
Organism: Brucella sp. NBRC 113783; assembly: GCF_040372265.1. NCBI lineage: Bacteria > Pseudomonadati > Pseudomonadota > Alphaproteobacteria > Hyphomicrobiales > Brucellaceae > Brucella > Brucella sp. NBRC 113783. The sequence goes on from NZ_BAABRX010000006.1 coordinate 149,965, forward strand.
ATGTCGATGTCGCAGTTCCTTCTGATGCTCGGCGATATTCTCAAGACCGTGCGACAGGCAGGCGGGGCGGTGCAACTCGACTGGTTCCGCTATCTGATTACCCGTTATGAACCGACCGACGTGCCGCAGGCCCAGATGGTCGGTTTCATGCAGAGCATGCTGGCCTCTCACATGCTCAAGCATCAGATGCTGAAATCGACGGCGATTTCGGATGCCGGCCTGACCAAGCAAACGCTTTACGAAGTCGAACGTTCATCCATGAACCGCGGCACCTATGATCGCGCGATGGAAGCCATGGAAGCGGTCAATTCGGAGATTCGCGGGCTTATCCACGAAGCATGGGGGCGTTAGACTGCCGTCTAAAACGGCAAATACGCAATAAAATCAGGTCTCTGACCGGTTTGAGGAATAGAGAATGGCCCGGAAGAACATATTTGACAGCGTGATGCGGAACGAACCGGCGGCGGAACAGCCTTCCCAGCCGGTCGATGCCATATCGCGCCGGTTCGGCGCTGCCAAATCGCTTTCCGCTTCGATTGATGAACTCGCCAAGCAGGCTTCACAAAGGCTGGATGGCGAAACTGTCGTTGAGCTTGATCCCAACAATCTTGATGCGTCCTTTGTTGCCGACCGTCTGCCTGAAGCCGACGATCAGGAATATCAGGAGCTTCTCGAAGCCATTCGCGAGCGTGGCCAGGACAGCCCTATTCTGGTGCGTCCGCATCCTGAGACCAGCGACCGTTATATGATCGTCTTTGGCCATCGCCGTGCCCGTGTTGCACGCGAACTGGGCCTCAAGGTCAAAGCCGTCATCAAGCCGCTTGCCGATCTGGAACATATTCTGAGTCAGGGTCAGGAAAACTCGGCGCGCGCTAATCTCAGCTTCATCGAGCGGGTTTTGTTTGCGGCACGTCTGGAAGCGCTTGGCTTTGAGCGTGAGGCTATTCAGGCCGCTTTGACCATCGACTATCAAACCCTGTCGAAGATGCTGACCATTCCGAAGGCGATACCAGAAGCCATTCTTCTGGCTATCGGCCCTGCCAAAGGTATTGGTCGTGATCGCTGGCTTGAACTGCGTAAGCTGATCGAAATTCCCGGCAAACAAGACGCTGCAGAAGAACTAATGGCGACCGCTGCATTCAAGGCAGCAACGTCGGCTGATCGCTTCGAACAGCTTTACGGTTATCTGAAGGGCGCCCGTCAGAAGAAGTCCGTCACCAAGGCCGCTTTGCGCCCCGGTGCGACATGGACCGCTTCGGACAAGTCCGTCAGCGCCACAATCAAACAGAACGGCAAATCGACAACGCTGGCTCTTGGTGCAGCCAATGGGCCTCGCTTTGCCGAATGGATCTCGCGTAATCTGGATACGCTTTATGCGTCCTTCCAGAACGACGAGAAGTAACAAGCTTTCGGATTGGAAAGCGGTTTCCGCAGCCCGGTCCAGTGTCTGAGTACGATTATCTGCGTATCTGTATCGAGACGATCAAGAGCATTTCCAGCGAAACTCTGAAACGGTTTTGCGGGTCATGCAGGCGTTAAATTGAAGAGATGAGTGGTAGCCAACAATCCGGTTGGAAAATCGCTCAAGCGAAAAGGAACGAGATAGCAAAAGAAAAAGGCCCCCAAACGTCGCCGCGTGGAAGCCCTTCTCATTGGTTTAGCAGCTAGAGAATCGCAAATCCACGAATCACTGTCAAGTGTCTTAAGCGTCTTTTCGGCGGGTGGATTTCTTTTGCCTTGTGGAAGGTGAAAGAAAATGGAGATGCATTTGGCTTCGACGCCGTTTGGCAGTCGACCGATGACGGCTGCCTTGTTGGCAGCGCAACGCAATGCCCGACAAATGCCGCAAGACCTTGCCGTCGATAAGTGGCAGATGCATCGCTGGCTGTGCGAAGCAAAGACGATTTATGGGTTGAATGATCGCTCACTGGCGGTTCTGTCAGCATTGCTGTCCTTTCATCCGGACAATCATCTCAAAGCCAATGAAGGACTGGTCGTCTTTCCATCCAACAAGCAATTGGCGTTGCGTGCCCATGGCATGGCGGACGCTACATTGCGGCGTCATCTTAGCGCGCTGGTCGATGCCGGTTTCATCACGCGTCAGGACAGTCCGAACGGCAAGCGTTATGCACGTCGGGCCAAAGGCGGCGAGTTGCAGATTGCATTTGGCTTTTCGCTCGCTCCTTTGCTGTTGCGCGCCGAAGAACTCGAAACCTCCGCTGAACAGGTGAGGGCCGAGAAAGCTGGATTACGCGAGCAGCGTGAACGCTTAACCTTGCTGCGTCGCGATATCGCCAAGCTGATTGAATTTGCTATGGTCGAGAAGCTTTCCGGTGATTGGTCAGCAATCAACCAGCGCTTTCGGGCCATTGTTGATACGATTCCACGTCGTGCCGAACGCGATGAACTGGCTCTGTTGGTCGCCGCAATGGAGGCACTTTTGGTCGAAGTCGATAAGTTGTTGAATATTCATCAAAATATCGAAAATTTGAGCGGCAATGAGTCTCAAAATGAGCGGCAGCAAATTGAATCAAATCCAGATTCCTATTTTGAAAAGGACAGCGTTTCGCAAATCGACCAGTGCCAGATGATAACCGACAAGGCACAGCCAGAACCGACGGTCTCGCTCGATATGGTTTTGCGCGCCTGTCCGGAGATTGAAGCCTATTCATCCAGCCCTATCCGGCAATGGCATGGACTGATGAATGCCGCAGAGACAGTACGCAGTTTCATCGGGATTGACGCCAAACTCTATGATTTGGCTAAAAAGACGCTTGGAAACTATAATACGGCCATCGCAATTGCCTATATTCTCCAGCGTTATGATCAGATTCGATCGGCAGGCGGTTATCTGCGGATATTGACGGAAAAGGCTGCGGATAGTGGTTTTTCGATCAAGCCGATGATGCTCGCCGCGCTGAATGCACGACGCCGCGCCCAATAGGCAGTAACAGCAAATTTATCAAATATAACGTTTCTAAGAGGCGAAAAAGGAGAGTAATCGATACCGAAAGTGCTTAGTGCTACGCAAGACAAGGAAACAAAGGAAGATATTATATGTTCCTAATATTTCAACAACTTGCATTTGGAAGCACCATAGGTCTGATCAATGTTGTTCTGCATGCTTTAGCAACAATCCTGGTTATCAGGACGACGCGACTTCTCCATAAATCCCTGCGGAAATACGCTATGTTGGCGCTGATATCGACAATGTCGGTTGCCGCGTCGGTTTTGCTGGCAACACAGGTCATCGAAATCATAATATGGTCGGCGTCCTATACCATGGTTCTCGCCATACCCGCCGGGGCAGACGCGCTCTATTTTGCTTTCGTGAATTTTACCTCGCTCGGATATGGAGATATAGTTCCGCTCGCACGCTGGCATCTCATGGGTCCGATGACCGCAATGAATGGCGTTTTGCTCTTCGGCTGGTCTACAGCGGTTCTATTTCAGGTCCTGACAGTCGCGTTACAAAACCAGAAAACGCCGCGCTTTATTCCAAGACTGGCCCCTGACGAGTAGGTCAAATAGCCAAGTAAGGGCTCTCATCCGACAACCGTAATATTTAAGAACGGAGTATCCGTGCAGTGAACTTGACTATCGATTTCATCAAATATGTTTCTATTGTTTTCATCGGTCTTCTGCCGATCATGAACCCGCTCACGACAATTCCGCTCTATATGGCTTTGACCAAGCGGATGAGCGTAGAGAACAAGCGAAAACAGGCTGTCAAAGCCTGCATCTACGCGTTCTCGATCCTGACGGCATTTCTGCTGCTGGGGCAGGGGATCATCGCGCTGTTCAATATATCGCTTCCGGGCATCCGAGTCGCAGGCGGCATCATCATCATGATCCTGGCGCTGCGAATGATCTTCTCTGGTGAAGACACCTCGTCGGAGGTCAATGTCGAGCCTTCCGAGATCAAGAAGGCGGAAATCGATTATTCGTTTTCGCCACTTGCCATGCCCAGCCTTGCGGGTCCGGGGTCGATTGCCGTGGTGATGAGTTTTGGTTCGCAAATTCCCGCCGAACACACCATCATCGGCCATATTATCGTGATCGTGGCCATTCTGCTGACGGTCAGCATCGCTTATGCGGCGCTGTCATCGGCAACGTTCCTCGAAAGAATGCTCGGCGATCACGGCATGCAGGCGATCACCAAGATCATGGGCTTTCTCCTGACCTGCATTGCCGTGCAGTTTCTGGCCTCCGGCGTTCACGATTTCTATATCGAGTTCGCCAAGCTGTAAGCGTTCATCTCATTCCATGGCGATGCTGTGATCGACTTCCTGCGCAACCTTTGGCTTGCGGAGCAAAAGAACGAGCGGCATCGCCAGAAGCGACATCAGCATCAACAGCTTGAAATCATCGATATAGGAAATGATTGTCGCCTGTTCGGTGATGATATTGTCCAGAAGCGCGCGTCCGGCAGCTGTTGTCGGATTGAGATATTGTGAAACGACAGCGCCATCGAAATTATGATTGAATGGCGTGACATAGGCGCTGATAGCGGCGTGGTTGGCCTGCACATTTTCCGTCAGCAGCGCTGCAACAATCGATATGCCGACGCTCGATCCGATGTTGCGGGACAGATTATACAGGCCGGTGCCGTCGCCGCGCAGATGCGCGGGGAGGGTGGAAAAGGCAATCGTGGTCAAGGGCACGAACAGGAAGCCCAGACCTGCACCCTGAATGAAGCCAACCCGCACAATGGTCCATTGCGAAACATCAGGCGTCCAGCCCGTCATTTCATACATGGCCCAGGCCGTCAGTCCGAGACCGGTCAAAAGCAGATAACGTGAATCCACGCGGCCAATCAGCTTGCCGACCAGAAACATGCAAGCCATGGTGCCCATGCCGCGCGGTCCCATCACGATACCGGCTGTGGTCACTGGATAGCCCATCAAGGTCTGGAGATAAGGCGTCATCAGCGCCAGCGATGCCAGATAGGTCACGCCGATGATGAAGATGAAGAGCATGCTCACCGCAAAATTGCGGTCGAGAAACAGCTGCGGTTTGACGAAAGAATTTTCTGCCGTGAATGTGTGCACCACAAGCAGGTAAAGGGCTGCCGCGCAAACCAGCGACTCGATGACGATTTCGCTCGATGAAAACCAGTCCATCTGCTCGCTGCGGTCGAGAAACAATTGCAGTGAGGCAATGGCGAGACTGAGCAGGCCGAAGCCGGTCCAGTCGAGACGCGCCGTCCGGTCTATCCTGGTTTCAGACACAAAGACCATGATGCCACCGAAAGCCAGCGCACCAATCGGCACATTGATGTAGAAAACCCAGCGCCAGCTCATATTGTCAGTCAGCCAGCCGCCGATGACAGGCCCCAAAACCGGGCCGACCATCACCGAAACGCCGAAAAGCGCCATGGCGGAGCCACGTTCTTCCAGCGTATAGATATCGAGCAGAATGCCTTGCGACAGCGGCACCAGCGAAGCGCCGAACAGGCCCTGCAACAGCCGGAAACCGACAATCTGCGGCAGGGATTGTGCAAGCCCGCACAAGACGGAGGCCAGCACGAAGCCCGCAATAGCCGCCAGCAACACGCGCTTGCGACCGAATTTGGCGGCCAGAAAGCCGGACGGCGGCGTCATGATCGCAGCCGCCACGATATAAGAGGTCAGCACCCAGTTGATCTGGTCGGCGCTTGCCGAAACGCTGCCCTGAATATAGGGCAGTGCGACATTGGCAATCGTCGTATCCAGCGCCTGCATGATGACCGCGAGAATGACGCAAGCGGTGATCGCGCCGCGATGCGCGACGATGGACGCGCCGGAAATGGCGACGTTAGACATGGTTTCCGCCACCGAAGAGATTGGTAATGAAGCGCGGCAGACCGCGCGAATGGCCGGTATCGACCTCCACATTCACGCTCATGCCGACACGTAGCGGCGGTTGGCCATTCTTATTGTCGATGCTGACGCGCATGGGGATGCGCTGCACGACCTTGACCCAGTTGCCGGACGTGTTTTGCGCCGGCAGCAGCGAGAAGCTGGAACCCGAAGCCGGGCTGATGCTGGCGACTTTGCCCTCCCAGCGGGCATCGGGATAGGTATCGACCGAGATCGTCACCGGCTGGCCGGGTTCGATCCCGGTCAGTTCGGTTTCCTTCGGATTGGCGGTGATCCAGAGATGATCGGATGAAACGAGCGAAAAAGCCTGTTGCGCGGCTTGCAGATAGGAGCCGACCTGCAAGCTGTTCACATTGGTGACGATGCCGTCGAAGGGCGCACGAACTGTCGCGTCATCAAGCTGGCGCTGGGCTTCATCGAGCTTGGCCTTGGCCTGTAGAAAAAGCGGGTTTTGCTCCACCGGTTGGTCCGCATTGCCGCCGAGCTCAGCCAGCGCCGACTGGGCCTGCGCCTTCGCCACGGCAACCTTCTGCTTGGCGGCATCGAGGTCGTGTTTCGCCTGATCGAAAGTCGCGCGCGATGACGCGCTGGTCGCCACGAGATCCTGCTGCCGCTTGAAGGTCGCCTGATAGAAGGGCAGATCGGCCTCGGCCTGCGTGATTTCAGCAAGCGATTGCTGATAGCTGGCCTGAAGCGCAAGAATCTGATTGCGCACATGGCCGAGTTCGGCCTGAGCGCCTTCAAGCGCAATGGCAAAGGAATCCGGCTTCAGGCGAAACAACACCTGTCCGGCTTTGACCAGCTCGTTTTCATGCACGTCAATACCAGCGACAAGGCCCGAAACATCGGTCGAAATGCCCACCATATCGGCCTGCACATAGGCATTATCCGTCGAAACATAGCGCCCGCCGGTAACGTAGAAATAGCCGCCGACAACAAGCGCCAGCGGCAGAAGAGAAAACATCATGCGGCGGCGCTTTAACCGGCGGCGAGTGGCAATCTCGCTTGCGGCGGGCTTTTGGGACGCGTCGGTGGCCGCTTGCGGCTGTGCGGTCGGACCCGTGCTTTCAGCGCGGGTTTCCCGACGTGCTTCAGGCTCATCCCGTTCGATAGTGGCGGGATGCTTTACGATATTGGACGTGTCAGTCATGATCTGTATCTTCGTTGACGATTTCAGGACTTACGGGAGTCCGGCAAGCCCGGGAGAGATTGTCTTTCATCGACAGGAGGGTCTGGATCAACTGCTCCTGTTCCGCCTGCGAAACACCTTCAAGCGCCTCGGCCCGCGTCTGGCCGCCGAGTTCGCGCATATCTTCCAGAAGGGGCATAGCCGCCTCGCATATGAAAATCAGATGCGCACGCCGATCGGTCGGGTGGGGTCGTCTTTCGACAAATCCCTGTTCAACGAGCCGGTCGAGAATGCGCGTGAGAGTTATAGCCTCCACGTCCAGCAGATCAGCCAGACTGCGTTGCATGATCCCGTCATTCTTCGAGAGGAAAGCGAGCGTTTGCCACTGGGCCCGTGTCAGGCCAGTTCCGCGTGCGCGCTGCTCAAAACGTTTGCGAAGAAGGCGGGCCACATCATGCAACAGAAAACCGAGAACGCGGGTGTCCGCCACTTGTATGCCCACTTATTTATAAGCTACCTTATTATTTGTAGCTTATGACAAGTGTCTTGAATATGGCAAGCGAATTGGATCGCAGGCGGCGGCCCGCGATTTCACAATCACGTGACAACTTTTTGGGAGTGGGCGTTGCCGGTCAGTGCGCTGGTTGCGGCGTGACGGCTTCCAGCCATTGCGCGCGATAAGCGGCATAGACATTGCCGGAAGCGTCATTATCCGGCTGATAGGTTCTGCCGTGCTTTTCCTTCGGCGTCGCACCCGCCAGAAGCCCGGCACCGGTGGCCGTTCCCGTCGATCCGGCAATGGCTTCAACCTCGCGTCCCGAGAAATTCGCCAATGCTTTCAGATAAATAGCATTATCGGAAAAAGGGCCTTCGACCACAATAGGCCCCCTAGCACCCAGCAGGCCAAGGCAGCTTTCCGTCATCAGCGCGGCATAGACGCACGCGGCAGCATAACGTTCGGCATCGCTCGCCTGATCCGCATTGCGCCAACGCAGATGCGTGTTGGGGAAAGGGCCACAGTTCGGAACGGCGGAAGGCAGAGCCATGATCCCGTGATGCAGAATCTGCGCGGCAAGGGCATCGTATTCGGTGGGGGAGGGTCTTTGCAGCCCTTCGGTCATCAGATCGAATTCGCGCCCGCCCATATAACGCGCCGAAGGCACGGTACAGCCATAGGCATCGACATTGGCCAGCGTGTCGCGTTTTGGGTCTAGCCCGTCGAGATTGCCGCCCACGGCGAAGCTCACCACCCAAGTGCCCGTCGAAACCACCGAAAACGCGCCTTCGCGATCCATCAGATGGGCGAGCAGCGAAGCATTGGAATCGTGAATGCCGCAATGTACCGTAACGGGCAAGGGCAGTCCTATTTCCATCGCGATCGCTGGCATCAGCGGCCCAAGCGCGTCGAAGGCGGAGCGCAGCGGCGGGAATTTTTCGCGAATGTCCAGACGGTCGACAAGCGCCGAAAAAGCAGATTGCTTCGGTAGCCACAAATCCGTGTGACAGCCAAGCGACGTGACTTCTGACGCGGCAATGCCGGTCAGACGCCAGGCCCAATATTGCGGATAGGTGAATATGAAATGCGTGCGCGCAAAATCGGCGGGGAAGGCCGTTTTCAGATAGTGAAGCTGCGCACCGAGATTAAGGCCAAGCGACAGGGTCGGCGAAAAAGTATCGCGAAAGTCCGGTTTTATGGCTGCATAGGCGGCACGAATCTCGGCTGGATATTCAAGCTCATAGTCGAGTACCGGCATTGCCAGCGTGCCGTCTTCAGCAACGAGGGCCGCCGATGCGCCATGCGTGGTGATGGAAATGGCATCGAAACCCGGCTCCAGCGCAAATTCCGAGAGACTTGCCAGAAAGAAGCGCCATAGCGCCTCGATATCATAATGCGGATAGGGGCCGTCGCGAAGTACAGTGTTCGGCATGCGGCGCGCGGCAATTTCCTCGCCGCCTGCCGCATCGAGTATGACGACTTTGGCATTGGTCTTGCCGATATCGAGAATGGCGATGCGCTTCATGACATGTGAAACACTGGCTTGAGATCGACGGAAACTGGCGAATTATCAGGGTTCGTCGCCATGATATCGGCCATATGCGCCCACCATTTTTTCATCACTGGATGGTCGGGCAGGGCGGCCATGCCGTGTCCGGCGCTGCGCGTCAGCACGCCAAACAGGCTATTGGTTTCTTCATCGAGATAGATGGCATAGTCCGACACGCCTGCCGTGTGCAGAAGTTCTACCAGTTCCGGCCAGATTTCGTCATGGCGGCGGCGATATTCGGCCTCCATGCCGGGATTGAGCGTCATGCGAAATGCATAGCGTTCCGTCGTCATGCCGTGCGCCTCGCTCTGAACTGTCGGATCAGGATCGGCAGCGAAATGGTGATAATCAGCAGAAGGCCGATGAAGATCGACATGACGATGCCCGGCACATTGAGAAGGCCTAGCCCGAAGGTCACGAGGCCCATCACGAAAGCGGCAATCACCACGCCGACAATGGTGCCTGATCCGCCGAGGATCGAAACGCCGCCCAGCACGACCATGGTGACGATTTCCAGCTCCCAGCCTTGCGCGATGGACGGGCGTGTGGAGCCGAGGCGCGAGGTCAGGCAGACGGCAGCGATACCGCTCATCACGCCGGTCATCAGGAACAGCACGAATTTGGTTTTTTCAACCGGAATACCAGAAAAGCGCGCCGCGAATTCATTGTTGCCGATGGCATAGACGCGGCGTCCGAAGCTGGTGGCATGCAGCAGAACGCCAAACAGCACAGCGAACAGAACGAACAGCGCAAATTCGAACGAGATCACCCAGAAGACATAGCCCTGTCCGAAATAGGCAAAGCTTTCCGGATAGCCGCCAAAGGCCTGATCGCCGAGCACGATATAGGAAATACCGCGGAAAAGGCTCATCGTGCCGATGGTCACGACGATGGATGGCAGTTTCAGCCCGGCCACCAGCCCGCCATTGATCGCGCCGCAGACAAGGCCCGTGCCGATGCCGATGGCGACCAGACCCGGCGTGCCGACGCCCGCCTGCGCGGCCGCGCCCATGGCCGTCGAGGAAAGCGCGATGATCGCGGCGACCGAGAGGTCGATTTCACCGGAAATGATCAGAAGCGTCATCGCAAAGGCAATCAGCGCCTTTTCCGTGAAGTTGAACGTGGCGTCGGAGAGGTTCCAGGCATCGAGAAAATAGGGCGAGGCGAAGGAATTCGCGATGAAGATCGCAATCGCCACGCCAAGCAGCAGCATTTCCCAGCTGGCGAAGATGCGCGAGAAGGGCGTGCCTAGGCGGTCTGGAATGTGACGGCGCTGGTCGTTGGTATCGGTCTCGCTCATGCCGCAACCTCCTCATAAGTCTTCGCGGCCTTATCGCGCAGGATGATGCGTCCGCGCCGCTTTTCCTGCCGCGCATTGAAAATCACCGCCAGAATGATGACGGAACCGGAAATCGCCATCTGCCAGAAGGGTGAAATGTCGATAACCGGCAAAGCGTTTTTGATGACACCGAGAAACAGCGCGCCCAGAACCGCACCGGCTACCGTGCCGATGCCGCCAAGCGTCGAGATGCCGCCGATGACGCAGGCCGCAACGCTGTCGAGTTCGAAACCGGCGGCCACATCCACATAGGCGACGGCATAGCGCGACACCCAGAGATAACCGCATAGTCCGGCGAGGGCCCCCGACAACACGAAGGCAAAGAAGCGCGTGCGACCCACATCGATGCCGGTATAGACGGCGGCGGTCGGATTGCCGCCGGACGCATAAAGGGCGCGTCCGAAAAATGTCCGCGTCAGCAGCACATAGACGAGCGCGACGATCAGGATTGCCGTCCAGCCGAGGAGCGGCAGGCCGAGAAAAGGCGTGCGTGGCGTGTTGAGAAAGGGCGCTGTCATCTGGTGCGCATTCACCCATGCGCCGCCGGACAGCACAAAGGCCATGCCGCGATAGATGGTGAGCGTGCCAAGCGTGACGACAATCGCCGGAATGTTGAGCTTCCAGACGAGAATGCCGTTGATCGCGCCCAGAACAGCGCCAATGCCGATGGCAAGCACGATCAGCAGCACCAGCGGCAGACCGGGATAGGTCGCGTTCAGCATCGCCACGGCCATACCGGTAAAGGCGAGATTGGCAGCAACCGACAAATCGATCGACTTGGTCAGGATAACCGCCATCTGGCCGAGCGCGATGATGATCAGGATCGACGTGTCGTTGAAGATGCCCGCCAGATTGCCGACGCTGGCAAAGCCCGGCGCGCGGCTGGCGAACAGGCCCACCAGAAGCGCGATGATGACGAGGAGCAGGAGTTCCCGCTGTTTCGGCAATTGTTTCATGATCTACTCCGCAGCCTCCTCGGCATTGCCCGTGGCGGCGCGCACCAGCACTTCCGCGTCGAGGCTTGCGCGTTCGAAGACGCCTTCCATCAGGCCCTCGCGCATGACCATCACGCGGTCCGACATGCCGATGATTTCCGGCAGTTCCGACGAGATCATGATGATGCTGAGACCCTCGGCGGCGAGTTCGCTGATGAAGGCGTGAACCGCGGCCTTGGAACCGATATCGATGCCCTTGGTCGGTTCGTCGAGAATGATGACCTTCGGATTTGTGGCGAGCCACTTGCCGATGACGACCTTCTGCTGATTGCCGCCAGACAGCGTTCCGACCGGGACGGAAAGGGCGGCGGCGCGCAGGTCGAAGCGCTCGGCATATTTACGCGCCAGCGCCAGTTCTTCGGCCATGCGCAAAAAACCATTGCGCGAGGTGCGGGCGAGCGACGGCAGCGAAACATTCTGAAAGATCGGTAGTTGCAGCACCGCGCCGTGGCGTCCGCGCTCTTCCGGCACATAGACAATGCCATGCGCCACCGCGTCGCCGGGGCGGCGGATGCTGATCTCGCGATCTTCAAGCGTCACACGGCCACGCGATGGCTTGGTGATACCGAACAGCGATTGTGCGAATTCCGAGCGTCCCGCGCCGACAAGGCCGTAAACGCCGAGAATTTCCCCCTTGCGCAGCTCAAAGGAAATGTCGCGAAACTCGGTCGGGTGCGAATAGTTTTCAACCTTCAACACCGGCTTGCCGATGGTGACATTCTGCTTGGGGAAGGCCTGATCGACAGACCGCCCGACCATCATACGCACGATATCGTTCTGCCGCGTATCGGCAAGCGTACCGTGGCCGACGGCGTGTCCGTCGCGGAAAACCGCATAATTATCGGCGATTTCGTAGACTTCATCGAATTTGTGGCTGATGAACAGGATGGCTTTGCCCTGCGCTTTCAGCCGCGCCACGATGCGAAACAGGTCGTCCACTTCCTTGCGCGACAGGGCCGCGGTCGGCTCGTCCATGATGACGATGCGCGAATCCACCGACAGCGCGCGAGCAATGGCGACCAGATGGCGCTGGGCGATGGAAAGTTCCTTGAGCTTTATCCGGGCATCGACCGTCGTTTCCAGCGAGGAAAGCAGCGCCTGCGAACGGGCATAGACGGCCTTCCAGTTGACGAAGCCGAGTTTCGTGCGCGGCGCATGGCCGAGATAGATGTTTTCGCCCACCGACAATTCGTCAAAGAGCACGGTTTCCTGATGAATGGCCGTTACGCCGTGATCGGTCGCATCCTGTGCGGTCGCCAGATGCACCGGATTGCCGTCGATGAGGATTTCGCCTTCATCGGGCTGATAAATGCCGGTGAGGATTTTCACGAGCGTGGACTTGCCCGCGCCGTTCTCGCCGATCAATGCCGTTACCTTACCGGGATAGAGCGCGATATTGACGTCATCGAGCGCACGCACACCGGGAAATGTCTTGGCAATGCCGCGCATTTCCAGAATGGGCTGATCCGTCGGGGCAAGCACCGTCTGCTCACCGCTGGAATCACCGCTTGAGAGAAAAGCTGCATTCATTGCAGACACCTGAAATCGAATCCGGGGAATGGGAGGCGGCATCCGTTCAGCGAATGCCGCCTCTTTTCATGAATGCGCATCCTTTCGGGATGCGCTTTCCGATCAGAAGACCTTGGAGAACTGGTCGATGTTCTTTTCGTCATAGACGAAAGGATCGCTCATCGCGGCTTCGCCGTTTTCGCCGATCTTGATCTTGCCCATGCGTCCGGCATCGATTTCGGAACCCGGCTTGCCATCGGCATCACCCTTGACGAGGTGATAGGCGATCTGGGTTGCGGAATAGCCGAGATCAATCGGATTCCAGATGGCGAATTCCTTGGTCGCGCCCGACTTGATGGCGCCAGCCATTTCAGACGGCAGGCCAAGGCCCGTCACATAGACATCACCGATCTTGCCCGCATCCTTCACGGCCTGCGAAGCAGCCAGAACGCCCACGGTGGTCGGCGCCACGATGACCTTGACGTTCGGGTTCGACTTCAGGAGGCCTTGTGCTTCACGATAGCTCTTGTCGGCAAGATCGTCGCCATAGACGGTCGTGACCAGATTGAGGCCGGGGAAGTCCTTCAGTTGCTTCTTCATCTCGCCGATCCAGATATTCTGGTTGGTCGAGGTGGTGGTGGCCGACAGGATCGCAAAATCACCCTTGCCGTCTGGCAGGTGGTCGGCAACAAGCTTCAGGCACATCTTGCCAATCAGCTCGTTGGACGATGGGTTCAAATGCACGATACGGCCAGCCGGAGCCACGCCGGAATCCCACGAAATCACCTTGATGCCGCGCTGGGCGGCCTTTTTCAGCGCCGGTACGACCGCATCCGGGTCGTTGGCGGAAATGGCGATGGCGTTGACGCCCTGGGCGATCAGCGAATTGATGACTTCAATCTGGCCTTCGGCGGTCGTGGTGGTCGGGCCGGTATAGATGACCTCAACGCCGCCCAGTTCCTTGGCGGCTTCCTGCGCACCCTTGTTGGCGGCTTCAAAGAAGCCGTTGCCGAGCGACTTCGCGACGAGCGCGATCTTGATGTCGGCGGCCTGTGCTTGGGCGGCCATGAAGGCGACGGCCAGCGCAGTACCGAGTGCGAGTTTCTTGAAAAGTTTCATGTCTCATTCCTCCCAGTATAAAGACATATTTTCACAACGATCCCGGCATTGGCCGGGATGATAATAGAGTTGGCTCAGGCAACCTCGGCGGAATCCCCCTGTTCGCCACCCTTGCCGGCATTTGCGGAAGCCTGCGCTACAATCAGCCGGATACCCGCATTTTCCACCATCCGCCGCGCCTCATCGGAAATGCCGTCATCGGTGATCAGCGTGCTGACACGGTCGAGCGGGCAAAGGATGAGGCTGGAACGGCGGGTGAATTTCGATGAATCGACCATCAGGACGAGCTCGTCCGCCTGGCCCATCAGTTTCTGTTCGCTCTGGATGATCAGTGCGTCGGATTCCATCACGCCGAGCGGGCTGATACCCTGACAGCCCATGAACATGCGCCGACCGTAAAAATTACGGATGACGTCATTGTCGAAAGGCGAAAGGATCAGGCTCTGGTCGCGATAGATCGCGCCACCGGGCACGATCACCGTGCTTTTCGACTGCCGCAACAGATGTTCGGCAATGGCGAAGGAATTCGTCAGCACCTGAAGGCGGCGCGCCGTCAGATAATGCACCATCTGGAATGTCGTGGAGCCGCCATTGATAATGATGCTGTCGCCTTCATCGCAAAGCGCCACGGCTTCACGGGCGATGGCGCGCTTGCGGTCGCCATTTTCGGATTCCGAAACCTTGAAGGGACGCCCGGCCAGACTGCCGAACTGCGGCGGATGGATGGCTTCCGCTCCACCGCGCACACGCTTGATGCGGCCCTGCATATGCAACGATGCGATATCGCGCCGAAGGGTCGCTTCCGACGCCTCCGTCAATTCCACCAGATCCTGAATGGTGATCACCGGCTTTTCCTGAACAGCGCTCAGGATGATGCGGTGGCGCTCTCTTTCGTGCATGGCTCCTCCTGCTTCCATCTATTCTCAAATTGGTGGCGCATGTCAATCACAAACAATCAATAATTCGCACATGCGTGAAATATTTGATCGGTTATGATTGTTTGTGATTGACAGTATTTCGTTTCATGCGTCATATCTGCCGCCAACATGATCGCTCGCGCATGGGAAGGTGCGCGACGCGATTGGCCATACAGACTTGGGAGGATGACATGGTGGACAGCAATCGGCTGCTCGATAATCGCTGGGACGACGCCAAGGCGGCAACGCTGGATGAGCCGGGAAAGCTGCTTTACCGCTCCAATCTGCTCGGGTCAGACAAGCGCATCACCAATTATGGCGGCGGCAACACCTCTGCCAAGGTCGAGGAAATCGATCCGTTGACCGGCGAAAAGGTTCAAGTTCTCTGGGTCAAGGGTTCGGGCGGCGATGTGGGCACCATCAAGCTCGACGGTTTCGCCACGCTTTATCAGGACAAGCTCGATGCGCTGAAAGGCATCTATAAGGGCGTCGAGGATGAGGACCGCATGGTCGGCTTCCTGCCGCATTGCACCTTCAACCTCAATCCGAGGGCCGCATCCATCGATACGCCGCTGCATGGTTTTGTCGCTTTCAGCCATGTCGATCACATGCATCCCGATGCGATCATCGCGATTGCTGCCTCCAGGAATTCCCGCGAGCTGACGGCCGAGATTTTCGGTGACGATATTGGCTGGCTGCCGTGGCGTCGCCCGGGCTTCCAGCTCGGTCTCGATCTTGAGGCTTTCGTCAAGGCGCATCCAAAGGCCAAAGGCGTTGTTCTTGAAAGTCATGGGCTTTTCACCTGGGCCAATGATGCGAAGACCTGTTACGAAACCACGCTCGCCATCATCAACAAAGCCATTGAATGGCTGGACCAGAAGATGGCAGGCAAACCCGCTTTCGGCGGTGCTGTCACACAAAGTCTCGCGGCCTCCGAGCGCCGCGCCATTGCAGCGCGACTGATGCCGGAAATTCGCGGTCTTATCGGCAAGGAAGAGCGTAAGCTCGGTCACTTCGACGATCAGGATGCGGTGCTGGAATTCGTGAATGCGAAGGAACTGCGCCCGCTGGCCGCTTTGGGCACATCCTGCCCGGATCATTTTTTGCGCACCAAAATCCGCCCGCTGGTCGTCAATTTCGATCCGGCCAAGCCGGATGTGGACGCCATCGTTGCCGGGCTTGAGGATGCGCTCGAAGCCTATCGCGCCGATTACAAGCGCTATTATGAGACCTGCAAACACGACAATTCGCCCAAAATGCGCGATCCCAATCCGGTGATTTTCCTGATCCCCGGCGTCGGCATGCTGTCCTTTGCCCGCGACAAGGCGACAGCGCGTATCGCCGGCGAGTTCTATGTCAATGCGATCAATGTCATGCGCGGCGCATCTGCCGTGTCCGAATATCAGGGACTGCCGGAACAGGAAGCCTTCGACATCGAATATTGGCTGCTTGAGGAAGCCAAGCTGCAACGCATGCCGAAGCCGAAAAGCCTTGCCGGGCGCATTGCGCTTATCACGGGTGGCGCTGGCGGCATCGGCTATGCCACCGCCGAGCGGCTGGCGGGCGAGGGCGCTTGCGTGGTTCTGGCGGATATTGACGCAGAATCGCTCAAATCCGCTCACGCCAATCTATCGAAGCGTTTTGGCGCTGATCAGGTGCGCAGCGTCGAACTGAACGTGACCGACGAAAAGGGCGTCGCAAACGCCTTTGTCGAGGCCAGCGTTGAACTCGGCGGCATCGACATTCTGGTCTCCAATGCAGGCATTGCGTCATCGGCTCCTGTCGAAGCGACCGAATTGTCGATGTGGAACCGCAATATCGACATTCTGGCGACCGGCTATTTCCTCGTTTCGCGGGAGGCGTTCCGTCTGTTCCGCCGCCAGAAGATCGGCGGCAATGTGGTGTTCGTCGCCTCCAAGAATGGTCTGGCCGCATCGCCCAATGCGTCCGCCTATTGCACGGCCAAGGCTGCTGAAATCCATCTGGCCCGCTGTCTGGCGCTGGAAGGTGCCGATGCCGGTATCCGCGTCAATGTGGTCAATCCGGATGCAGTTCTGCGCGGTTCCAAGATCTGGGATGGCGAGTGGCGCGAACAGCGCGCGGCGTCCTCCAAGATCGACGTTTCGGAGCTGGAGGAGCATTATCGCAAGCGGTCGCTGTTGAAGCTCAATGTGCTGCCGGAAGATATTGCCGAGGCGATCTATTTCCTCGCCAGCGACGCTTCGGCAAAATCAACCGGTAACATCATCAATGTCGATGCCGGGAACCAGCAGAGCTTTCCGCGCTGACCGTATAATGAGGACATTCTGGGAGGAACCATGTCCGATCAACGTATTTCGGCGGATTTTATCGCCGAGCATAATTCCGGTTTCGAAAATGCGCTGAAAAGCGATTATCAGGCGCTGGGCGAACAGCTTTCGCGCCGCGGCATCGAGATCGACACCATCACCGACAAGGTGGCAAGCTATTTCGTCGCCGTGCCGTCATGGGGTACGGGCACGGGCGGCACCCGTTTCGGTCGTTTTCCAGGCAAGGGCGAGCCGCGCGGCATTTTCGACAAGCTGGACGATTGCGCCGTCATCAACGAGCTTTCGCGTGCGACGCCGAATGTTTCGCTGCATATCCCGTGGGACAAGACCGATCCGAAGAAGCTGAAAGCCCATGCCGAAGCGCTTGGTCTCGGCTTCGACGCGATGAACTCCAACACGTTTTCGGATTCGGCTGACCAAAAACTGTCCTACAAATACGGATCGCTCACCCATGTCGATCCGGCGGTGCGGGCGCAGGCGGTCGAGCACAATCTCGAATGTATCGAGATCGGCAATACCATCGGCTCCAAGGCGCTGACGGTGTGGCTCGGCGACGGGTCCAATTTCCCCGGCCAGCAGAATTTCACCCGTGCTTTCGAGCGCTATCTGGCTTCGATGGGCGAAATCTACAAGGCTCTGCCCGACGACTGGCGGCTGTTTTCCGAACACAAGATGTATGAACCGGCCTTCTATTCGACGGTGGTTCAGGACTGGGGCACAAACTATCTGATCGCCTCGACGCTTGGTCCCAAAGCGCAATGTCTGGTCGATCTTGGCCATCATGCGCCCAACACCAATATCGAAATGATCGTGGCGCGGCTGATGCAGTTCGGCAAACTCGGCGGTTTCCATTTCAACGACAGCAAATATGGCGATGACGATCTCGACGCCGGTTCCATCGATCCCTATCGGCTGTTTCTGGTGTTCAACGAGCTGGTCGATGCCGATTATCGCGGCGTGAAGGATTTCAATCCGGCCCATATGATCGACCAGTCGCACAATGTGACCGATCCGCTGGAGAGCCTTATTTCGTCGGCAAATGAAATCCGCCGCGCCTATGCGCAAGCGCTGCTGGTAGACCGCGAGGCGCTGGAAACCTATCAGCAGGAAAACGATGCGCTGATGGCGTCGGATACGCTGAAACGCGCTTATCGCACCGATGTCGAGCCGATTTTGGCCGAAGCGCGCCGCCGCACCGGCGGGGCGATCGAACCGATTGCCGCCTATCGCGCCAGCGGTTATCGCCAGAAGGTCGCGGCGGAACGCCCGGAAAGCAAAAGCGACAGCGGCGCTTTCAACTGATTGAATTCAAACAAGCGCCGACGGAGAAAACTTCGTCGGCGCTGGTCTTTTATACCCGACCGTAAATATCGTCGAACCGCACGATATCGTCTTCGCCGAGATATTCGCCGCTCTGCACTTCGATCAACACCAGGGGCAGAATGCCAGGATTTTCCAGACGGTGCTTGAAGCCGCAGGGAATATAGGTCGATTGGTTGTTGGTCAGCAGAATTTCCCGGTCGCCATTGGTCACCTTGGCGGTGCCGGACACGACGATCCAGTGTTCAGAACGGTGATGATGCGCCTGAAGGCTGAGGCGGCGTCCGGGCTTCACCTCGATGCGCTTGATCTTGAAGCCGTCGCCCTCTTCCAGCACGGTGTAGGTGCCCCATGGGCGATGGGCGGTGCGGTGCAGCTTGGCGGCTTCGTGGCCATCGGCGCGCAGACGGTTGAAAACCTTGCGCACATCCTGCGCCTTGTCGCGATGGGCGACGAGCAGCGCGTCCGGTGTATCGACGACTAAAAGGTCGTGCACGCCGACAAGGCTGACCAGCCGGGTCTCCGACAGCACGAAACTATTGGTCGTGTCTTCCAGAACGGTTTCGCCGCGCAGGCGGTTTCCGTCCGCGTCCGGATTTATCAGGTCGGCCATGGCCGCCCAGGAGCCGATATCCGACCAGCCGCAGGAAACCGGAATGCAGGCAATATTGTCGGCCTTCTCCATGATGGCATAATCGATGGAAATGGCCGGGGTCGCGGCAAACTCGTCCTTTGGAATTTCGATTGTCTTGGTGTCGCCATTGACGCCGCGTCGCGCATTTTCAAGCGAGGCCTGCACGCCGTTGAAAATCTCCGGCGCGTGGGCGCGCATCGCTTCCAGCATGGTTCTCGCGGTAAAGCAGAACATGCCCGAATTCCAGAAATAGCGTCCGCTCTCGACATAGGCCTGCGCGGTTTGCGCATCCGGCTTTTCGACAAAGCGCAGCACGTCCACGCCGTCCGCCTCGATATAGCCAAAACCCGTTTCCGGGTGATCCGGCACAATGCCGAATGTCACGATGCGACCGGTTTCGGCAAGCTGTTGTGCTTTTTGGACGGCTTCCGCAAAGGCGGGCTCGTTTTCGATCAGATGATCGGCAGGCATCACCAGAAGCGTGGCATCGGGGCCGTATGTCGCGGCGGCATGCATGGCGGCGAGTGCTACCGCAGGCGCGGTATCGCGACCCAGCGGCTCCAGCAGAAACGCATTATCGGTCTTGGGTGCCTTGGCGTCCGCATAGGCGTCGAGCGTCAAAAACAGAAAATCGCGATTGGTGACAGTCAGGATGTGATCGACGCCTTCAAGCCGTGCCGCCCGGTTATAGGTCTTACCGATCAGCGTGCTGCCGTCGGGCAATTCGATGAAGGGCTTGGGGTGAGCATCGCGCGAAAGCGGCCAGAGCCTTGAACCGGAACCGCCGCTGATGATGACAGGAATAAAGCTCATTGCTCAGGCATCCTTTGTTGCGTTGCGGGCGATATCGAGGCCCATGGCCAGAAGTTCGGCGGCCTGGTTTTCATTGGCCGCTTCCACATAGCAGCGTAATTCCGGCGCATTGCCGGAAGCGCGATAATGGACGGCATTGCCGGAATGGAAGAACAGTTTGACGCCATCAATGGCTTCAGACCGGATGATCGCATCATTGGACGGAAACAGCGCCTTGCGCCCCGCTTCATCCTTGAGGATGGCGAGAAACGCGCCGCTCTTTTCCTGCGGAACATTTTGCAGACGGTCGCTAAGCGCAATGCGAAAGTTGAAAGCCGCGCCGATTTCCGCAAGCGGCTTGCCCTGCTCCTTGATCGCGCTTAGGCAGGCGAGGATCGGCAAAAGTGCGTCGCGGGTTGGCAGCGCGGACAGCGTGTGGCTTTTGCGGGTACTGTCGCTGCCCAAAAGCACGCCGCCATTGGCTTCGAAACCGACGGTGATCTTTGCACCCTCGGACTTGGCACGGTGCATGCCTTCGATGACATAGGGCGAGCCGACGCGGGTTCTGACAACGCGGGCGAAACGCCCGCATTCTTCCAGTGCCGCATTGGACGTGACCGGCGTGACGATTGTATCCGCGCCGATCCAGCTTGCGGTGATTGCGCCGACGAGATCGCCGCGCACGAACTGGCCGCTTGCATCGGCAATCAGCGGCCTGTCCGCATCGCCATCCGTGGAAACGATGGCGTCAAGGCGGTTTTCCTTGGCCCACTGGTCGAGAAGCCGGATATCTTCCGGGCGCAATGCCTCGGTATCGACGGGCACAAAAGTGTTGGAGCGCCCAATGGCAATGGTTTCCGCGCCAAGCGCGGTCAGAATATCCGTTATAACATCGCGGGCGACCGACGAGTGCTGGTAGACGCCGACGCGCAGGCCCTTGAGCGCGCCGCGGCCCAGATAATCGATATAACGTTTCTCGTAGGCGCTGGTCGCGGCATCACTTTGTGCATCATTGCTGAAATGACGGGCGGTCAGGTCTGCGGGCAGGGCGGCATAGGCCGCGCTGATCCCCTGTTCGTCGGTCTTGTCGATTTCGCCATCGGCGCGATAGAATTTCAGGCCATTGCGGTCGTCGGGAATATGGCTTCCCGTCACCATGATGGAGGGTGCCTGTTTCGCCATGGCGTAAAAGCTGAGTGCCGGGGTGGGCAGCACACCGCAATTCACCGGCGTAAAGCCAGCGTCTTCAATGGCTGCCATGCAAAGCGCGGCAATGTCGGGGCTGGACGGGCGAAGGTCACGTCCGACGAAAACCTCCGCACCTTTTTTTAGCTTGCCGCTTTCGGCGAGCATTCGCACAAAGGCGAGCGAATAGGCATAGGCGGGCAAGCCGTTCAGCTCATCCGCCAATCCCCTGAGACCGCTGGTGCCAAATTTAAGGGAACTGCCACTCATGCCTTCACTCTGCCTTCTTGCGAAACTGCACCATCGAGCATGGCCAGATATCTTATAACCTTATTTCGATACAGGACCGATCCCCTCAATGGTGCAAAGTTATCTACCCTATTGCGGGTGATAATCCTTATAGGCGGGTAAATTCAAATCGTTAAGGCTTTCAGCGTTAACGATCGCCCGCGCGACAGCATCCGCCATGACCGTTGCAGCGATGGCGCCGATGGCGGTCACGTCCGCTTCCACATCCTTGGCCTTGCCTGTCGAGAGGGCGAAAATCGTGTCGCCGTCCCACATGGTGTGGATCGGATTGATGGTGCGCGCAAAGCCGTCATGGGCCATGCCTGCAATCTTCTTCAGTTCCGCCTTGTTGAACGGCACATTGGTGGCAATCGCCCCGATGGTCGTGTTGGCCCCGCCGGATTTGACGACGCCGTGGCCTTGCATGATGGCCTGCATCGTATCGCGGAAACCCTTGCCGTCCTCGGTGCGCGCACCGGCCAGAATCTGGCGCGAACTGGGCGCATAGACATCGCCGACCGCGTTGACGGCAACGATTGCGCCGACCACGATTTCTGTGCCCGGCACCGTGTAGCTTGCCGTGCCAAGGCCGCCCTTCATGGCGAAATCCTTGCCGAACATCTTGCCGACCGTCGCGCCAGCGCCAGCGCCGATATTGCCTTCACCGGAGGCTTCCGCCTTGGCCGCCTTGCAGGCGAGATAGCCGGCTTCCTCATCGGGGCGGATCGAAAAATCGCCGACGCCGAGATCCATCAGGATGGCGGCTGGCACAATCGGCACCACGCCGCTGCCGATCTTGAAACCGAGCTTGTTTTCTTCCAGATAGCGCATGACGCCGGTCGCCGCACTCAGACCGTAGGCGCTGCCGCCGGACAGGAGAATGGCCTGCACCTGCTGCACATAATTGATCGGATCGAGCAGGTCCGTTTCGCGTGTGCCGGGCGCGGAGCCGCGCACATCGACGCCAGCCGAAGCGCCTTCTTCACATAAGAGAACGGTGCAGCCGGTCGGGCGCTTGGTCAGCGTGTGATGGCCAAGCTTGATCCCTGGTACATCCGAAATGCTTCCGCCCATAAGTTCAAGCATGCTCTTTCCTCCCGTGCTCGCTGCCGATGCCGCGCTGACGACAAAGGGCATTGCTCCCAGCCCCGCAAGCGATTTGCCGAATGTTCTGCGATCCATAAACAGTTTTCTCCTCCATTGAACGCTTTACTCCGAAAGCGCATTCTTTTCGCGTGCGCGACGTTGGCGCAGCACATCCGCCACGAAGGTGCGCGACAGGGCATGATAGAGCGGCTCGTTGGAGATGAGCCGCGCCGTACCGTAACCGAGCATTGAGGCGCACATCAGCGGAATGACATTGTTATGATTGCCGGTCATTTCGAGAATGATGACGAAAGCCGTCATCGGGGCCTGCACGACGCCGGCAAAATAACCCGCCATGCCCAGCACGGCGGCAAGGCTCGCGCTGGTGCCGAGCACAAGGCCGATGGTGCTGCCGAGACCTGCGCCGACCGAAAGCGACGGGGCGAAAATGCCGCCCGGAATGCCCGAAATCATCGAAAGCAAACCGGCGACGAATTTTTCAACGAAATAGAATGGCGGCAAGGCCGCGCCCTCGACCGCGCCGCGCGCCTGATCATAGCCGGTGCCGAACGTCGCGCCGCCTGAAGCGATGCCGATAATCGCGACCAGAAGACCGCAAATACCGGCGAACAACACAGCGTTGCGCAGCGGCACCTTCTGCACATGGCGGCGCACACGCCGCCCCAGATTGAGCGCAAGCGCGCTGAAAACCGCGCCGAAAGCGCCGCCTATCACGCCGCAGGCGACGACCAGAACCCAGTCGCGGGCGGTCGTTGCCGTAACGGTGGTCATGCCGAAATAATTGTAGTTGCCGACCAGACCGAGCGAGGCGAGACCAGCCAGAATGACGGCGGACAGCACCAGCCCGTTGGTGCGCGCCGCATAGGCGCGGCCCATTTCCTCAATCGCGAAGACAATCCCGGCCAGCGGCGTGTTGAAGGCGGCGGCGATACCGGCGGCCGATCCGGCAAGGATAAGCCCGCGCGCCTGTTCCATGCCGCCGATCCGCGCCGATTGCAGCATGATCGATGCGCCGATCTGTACCGTCGGGCCTTCGCGCCCGATGGATGCGCCGCAGAAAAGACCGGCGACGGTCAGCAGTATTTTGCCGACTGCAACGCGAATGGAGAGAAGCAGGGACCGGTCCTGATGATCGTCGAGATGCCGCGCCGCGATGGCTTGGGGAATACCGCTGCCGCCGGAATTCGGAAACCAGGCAATGGCGATCCATGAGCAAGCCATGAAGCCGAGCGGCGTGATCACAAGCGGCAGCCATGCGCGCCAGACATTGCCGCCGGTGCCGTCCGTCAACGCCTTGAACCAATCCTGCGCGATATCGGCGGCTTCTGCAAAACCGACGCTGATGATGCCGATGGCGAGCGCGCCGCACCAGAAAACGAGCCTTGGTTTCCAAAGCCGTGGCGACATCCACATCGCTCTGGAACGGCGGATCAACGGAACGCGCTTATACGACTTTCGCATTATCTCCCCTCGGGACGGGTACATGTCCTATGCGGTCTATCACGCTAATTCTTAGCGGTAACTGAAACTTGTAAGCAAAAGGCTTTCCATTTGGTCATAACCGTGTTACCAGCCGGTGCCAATTCAACCAAGTAAACCCTGATTGTCGCTGCTCCCGGACATTTCCCGGAGAGGCGGCTTTTCTTATTCAAAGGAATTGGCAATGGCAAAAATCGTGGAATCGCCCACCGGCGCTCTCGCTCTCACATTCGACGATGTGCTCCTGCAGCCGGGCCATTCCGAAGTCATGCCGGGTCAGGTGGACCTGCGCACCCGCATCGCCAAGGATATCGAACTCAATCTGCCGCTTCTCTCCGCCGCCATGGACACGGTGACGGAATCGCGTCTCGCCATCGCCATGGCGCAGGCAGGCGGCATCGGCGTCATTCACCGCAATCTCACGCCGGAACGTCAGGCCGAAGAAGTCCGTCAGGTGAAAAAATTCGAATCCGGCATGGTCGTCAACCCGGTCACCATCGGCCCGGATGCGACACTGGCCGATGCGCAGGCGCTGATGAAGGCGCATGGCATTTCCGGCATTCCGGTCGTTGAAAACGCCACCAAGGGTCCGGGCCGTCTCGTCGGCATTCTGACCAACCGTGACGTGCGTTTTGCCTCCGATCCGGCTCAGAAGATCTATGAATTGATGACCCGCGAAAACCTCATCACGGTGCGCGAAAACGTCAATCAGGAAGAAGCCAAGCGTCTTCTGCATGCTCACCGTATCGAAAAGCTGCTCGTCGTTGACGACAAGGGCCGTTGCGTTGGTTTGATCACCGTCAAGGACATCGAAAAGTCGCAGCTCAACCCGAATGCCGCCAAGGATGCGCAGGGCCGTCTGCGTGCAGCCGCTGCAACCAGCGTTGGCGAAGACGGTTATGAACGCGCCGAACGCCTGATCGAAGCAGGCGTCGATCTTCTGGTGGTCGATACAGCGCATGGTCATTCGCAGCGCGTTCTCGATGCTGTCGCACGCATCAAGAAGGCCTATCCCAATGTCGCCATTCTGGCTGGGAATGTCGCCACCGCGGGCGGTACGCAGGCATTGATCGATGCCGGTGCGGATGCCGTCAAGGTCGGTATCGGACCGGGCTCGATCTGCACGACGCGTATCGTTGCCGGTGTCGGCGTGCCGCAGCTTTCGGCCATCATGTCGGCGGTGGAAGCAGCGCATAAGCAGAACATTCCGGTCATCGCCGATGGCGGCATCAAGTTCTCGGGCGATTTCGCCAAGGCACTTGCTGCCGGTGCTGTCGCCGCCATGGCCGGTTCGCTTCTGGCCGGTACGGAAGAAAGCCCGGGCGAGGTCTATCTGCATCAGGGCCGTTCGTTCAAATCCTATCGCGGCATGGGCTCGGTCGGCGCTATGGCCCGCGGTTCGGCAGACCGTTACTTCCAGGCGGAAGTGCGCGACGAGCTGAAGCTCGTGCCGGAAGGCATCGAAGGTCAGGTCGCTTACAAGGGGCCGATCTCGGCTGTGTTGCACCAGCTTGCCGGTGGCCTGCGCGCCTCGATGGGCTATGTCGGCGCGAAGACACTGGAAGAATTCCGCGAAAAGGCAACCTTCGTCCGCATTTCCAATGCGGGCCTGCGCGAAAGCCATTCGCACGGCGTCGCCATTACCCGTGAAAGCCCGAACTATCCGGGCGGCATGTAAGGCAAACTCGCTTCGTATTGAAGCGCATGAAAGCCGGAGCCTCGCGCTCCGGCTTTTGTTTTGATTTGGCGATTGCCTTTTGCCTGCAAGGAAGGCTATGCCGTGACAGTTAGTTAGTAAGGAGAAGCAATGCGGCTTGGTGGACGCCTGCAGGCGGCAATCGAGGTTCTGGGCGATATCGAAGCGGGCAAACGCCCGGCTTCTGATGTGCTGAAGGACTGGGGTTCCGCTCATCGTTTCGCAGGCGCGGGCGACCGCGCGGTGATTGGCAACATTGTCTATGACGCACTGCGCCGCAAACTCTCCATCGCATGGCGCATGGATGCCGACGATGCGCGCGCTCTGGCCTTTGGCGCTTTGCTGGCCGATGGTGGCATGGATATTGCTGCCATCGACGCAGCGCTGGATGGCGACAAGTTCGCACCTGAAACGCTGGAACAGGCACGCCGTATCGCCTGGGAAAGCCGCGATAGCGCTGCCGCACCCGATTATGTTCAGGCCGATGTGCCGGAATGGTGTGCCGCCTCGCTTCAAGAGCTTTTCGGCGAACGCTGGGTGGAAGAAGGCAAGGCGCTTGCCACCCGCCCGCCGGTCGATCTGCGCGTCAACAGCCTGAAGGCAAAGCCGGAACAGACACTCGCAGCGCTGGAAAAAGCAGGTGCTGCTCCCGCGCCATTTCTGGCGCAGGCATTACGCATTCCGCCGATCGAAGCGCTGGGCCGTCACCCGAATGTGCAGGGCGAACAGGCCTTTCTCGATGGCTGGTTCGAAGTGCAGGATCTGGGTTCACAGCTCGCCGCACTTTTTGCCGGAGCCAAACCCGGCGAACAGGTTCTCGATTATTGCGCGGGCGCTGGTGGCAAGACGCTGGCCTTGGCAGCAGCCATGCAAAACAAGGGGCAGGTGCACGCCTATGATGCGGAGCGGGCGCGGCTTTCGCCGATGCATGAACGCTTGCAGCGGGCTGGCGTGCGCAATACGCAGGTGCATGGCAATCTGGATGCGCTGGACCCCCTCACCGGCCATATGGACCTCGTTCTGACCGATGCGCCTTGCACCGGCTCCGGCACCTGGCGGCGCAGGCCGGATGCAAAATGGCGGCTGAATGACCAGCAGCTTGAGCGTCGGGTTCAGGATCAACAGGAAGTGCTGGAAGCGGCCAGGCATTATGTGAAACCGGGCGGTCGTCTGGCCTATGTCACCTGTTCGTTGTTTGCAGAAGAAAACACGCGGCAGGTTGCGCGCTTTCTGGCCGACAATCCTGATTTTACCGAAATGCCCGCGCAAGCGCTGTGGCAGTCTGTCGTAACGGATGCCGATGGCGCGGAACCGGTGTTTCCGTCGCATGGCAGTGTGTTTTCGCCATTGTCCACCGGCACGGACGGGTTTTATGTAAGTGTGATGAAGAAAGCTTCATAAATCGGGGAACAAATGTCAGCGCATCGCATAGCCGAACCGGATTTCAAGGAACGCGTCGAGGAGAGTTTCGGGCGGCAGGCCGCCATGAAACTGATCGGCGCAGAGCTGACGCGATGCGAACCCGGTATTGTCGAAGTGGAAATGCCGTTCCGCGAGGAACTCACCCAGCAGCACGGCATTCTGCATGCGGGCATGATTTCCGCGGCGCTCGATTCTGCCTGCGGCTATGCGGCGCTGACCCTGATGCCCGCCGACGCGGCGGTGCTGACGATTGAATTCAAAGTCAATCTGCTTGCGCCCGGCAAGGGCGAGCGCTTCCTGTTTCGCGGCGAGGTCACCAAGCCCGGCCGCACGATCATGGTCAGCGACGGGCAGGCTTTTGCCGTTACCGATACGGAAGTTCGGCTCATCGCCACAATGACAGGCACGATGATGGTCGTGCAGGATCGCAAGGGTTTGCAAGGATAGGGGTTGGCGCGCATGCTGAAGACTGTTGCCGGA
Organism: Brucella sp. NBRC 113783; assembly: GCF_040372265.1. Lineage (NCBI taxonomy): Bacteria > Pseudomonadati > Pseudomonadota > Alphaproteobacteria > Hyphomicrobiales > Brucellaceae > Brucella > Brucella sp. NBRC 113783. The sequence goes on from NZ_BAABRX010000006.1 coordinate 177,591, forward strand.
CGACGCCTGCTTTATGTCATGGCTGCCGACGCCGAATATGGGCGTCATCTGGCCAAGCTCTTCGATCCGCTGATGATCGGCGTCGGCCCGGTCGAGGCGGCGATCAATCTGTCCCGCGCGCTGTTCCGCATGGAAATCGACGGTGAGCAGCCCGATCTGGTGATTTCGCTCGGCTCGGCGGGGTCGGCAAAACTACCGCAGGCGGAAGTGTTTCAGGTCTCCGCCGTCTCCTATCGCGACATGGACGCCTCGCCGCTCGGCTTCGAAAAGGGGCTGACGCCATTTCTCGATCTGCCGAAGATGATCAAGCTGCCGTTTCAGGTGGAAGGTGTTGCCAGCGCCACGCTATCGACCGGCGCCAATATCGTTTCCGGCAATGTCTATGAGACCATCGACGCGGATATGGTGGACATGGAAACATTCGCCTGCCTGCGCGCCTGCCAGATTCATGGCGTACCGCTCTATGGCCTGCGCGGCATTTCGGACGGCGCGGACGAGCTGCATCATGTCGGTGACTGGACGCAATATCTGCATATCATCGACGAGAAAATGGCTGTCGCAGTGGAAGAACTGGAAGCAGCTATTGCCGGTGGACTTTTGCCACCTCCTGACAATGGTGTGTCAGGATAGGCCCCATTCCTGTCACTGCGCTGTTGAGGGAAGTGCATATAATCCGTATATGCCCACCACATAAACATTGCATCCTCACCACTTTTTAAATAGATGCTGCACATGAGCACCACGGCACATCCTGACACAATCCTGATCATCGACTTTGGCAGCCAGGTCACGCAGCTGATTGCGCGACGTGTACGCGAAGCCAATGTCTATTGCGAAATCGTCCCGTTCCAGTCTGCGGAAGAGGCATTCCAGCGGTTGAAGCCAAAAGGCGTCATCCTCTCGGGCAGCCCGCATTCGACGACCGACATCGGCTCGCCGCGCGCGCCGCAGGCGGTCTTCGACGAAGGCATTCCGGTTCTCGGCATATGCTACGGCGAACAGACCATGTGCGCCCAGCTGGGCGGCAATGTCGAAAGCGGCCATGACCGCGAATTCGGTCGCGCCTTCCTCGACGTGCAGGAAGACAGCCCGCTTTTCGCCGGTATCTGGGCCAAGGGCACCCGCCATCAGGTCTGGATGAGCCACGGCGACCGCGTCACCGCACTCCCGGACGGTTTCACCATCATCGGCACCTCGCCGAATGCACCTTTCGCGGCCATTGCCGATGAAAAGCGCAAATATTACGGCGTGCAGTTTCACCCGGAAGTCGTGCATACGCCGGATGGCGCCAAGCTGTTGCAAAATTTCGTTCATCGTATTGTCGGCGTGAAGCCGGGCTGGACGATGGGCGCCTATCGCGAGCAGGCCGTCGAGGCGATCCGCAAGCAGGTCGGCAGCGGCAAGGTTATCTGCGCTCTCTCCGGCGGCGTGGATTCGTCTGTCGCAGCCCTTCTGGCGCATGAAGCCATTGGCGATCAGCTCACCTGTATCCTCGTTGATCACGGTCTGATGCGCAAAAACGAGGCGAGCCAAGTCGTGGAAATGTTCCGCGAACATTATAACCTTCCGCTGATCCTCGTGGACGCATCCGACCGCTTCATCGGCGCGCTGGAAGGCGAAAGCGATCCGGAAAAGAAGCGCAAGACGATTGGCCGTCTCTTTATCGAAGTGTTCGAAGAAGAAGCCAAGAAGCTCGGCGGCGCGGATTTCCTCGTGCAGGGCACGCTTTATCCGGACGTCATCGAAAGCGTTTCGTTCACAGGCGGCCCTTCGGTCACGATCAAGTCGCACCACAATGTGGGTGGCCTGCCCGAGCGCATGAAGATGCAGCTCGTTGAGCCGCTGCGCGAATTGTTCAAGGATGAAGTTCGCCTGCTCGGCAAGGAACTCGGCCTGCCGGACAGCTTCATCGGTCGCCACCCGTTCCCGGGTCCGGGCCTTGCCATCCGCTGCCCGGGCGGCATTACTCGCGACAAGCTGGAAATCCTGCGCGAAGCCGATGCGATCTATCTCGATGAAATCCGCAAGGCTGGCCTCTATGATGCCATCTGGCAGGCTTTCGCCGTTCTGCTGCCGGTGCAGACCGTCGGCGTGATGGGCGATGGCCGCACTTATGAATTCGTCTGCGCACTGCGCGCAGTCACTTCGGTGGACGGCATGACTGCGGATTTCTACCACTATGACATGAACTTCCTTGGCAATGCGGCCACCCGCATCATCAATGAAGTCCGCGGCATCAACCGCGTCGTCTACGACGTGACCTCGAAGCCGCCCGGCACCATCGAGTGGGAATAATCCCGCAATAGTCCAAAACAAAACCGCCGGAGTTCAAAACTCCGGCGGTTTTGTTTTGTGAGGTTCATAACAACTGTTCAGGGATATTGCGCGCCGGTCACGGTGAGATAAACCGCATAAAGCGACTTCGTGGCCGTGATGAACAGGCGGTTGCGGCGGGCGCCGCCGAAGGTCACATTGGCGACCGTCTGCGGCGTCTTGATCTTGCCGAGCAGCGTGCCTTCCGGCGAGAAGCAATGCACGCCGTCGCCCGCGCTGGTCCACAGATTGCCATCCGTATCGAAGCGGAAGCCGTCCGGCAGGCCGTTGTCGATGGTGCAGAATATGCCGCCGCCCGTCACGCGCTTGCCGCCATCCACAACGTCGAAAACGCGGATATGGCGCGGCGCATTCTCGTCGTGGCTGTAGGCGCTGTCGGCAACATAAAGCTTCGTCTCGTCCGGCGAGAAAGCAAGGCCATTCGGCTGGTGGAAATCGGTGACGACGGAGTCGATTTCGCCGGTCTTCGGGTCGAGGCGATAGACATTGCGCGTCGGCTGTTCCGGGTCGGACTTGTAGCCTTCATAATCCGCCAGAATGCCGTAGGTCGGATCGGTGAACCACACCGTTCCGTCCGAGCGCACGATGACATCGTTTGGCGCATTCAGCTTTTTGCCCTGATAGCTGTCGGCTAGCACGGTGATGCTGCCATCTGGCTCCGTGCGCGTGACGCGACGACCGCCATGCTCGCAAGTGACGAGGCGTCCCTCGCGGTCGCGCGTATTGCCGTTGGAGAAATTGGACGGATTGCGGAACACCGAAACGCCACCGCCAACTTCGCTGCCCGACACCCAGCGCAGGATGCGCTGGTTCGGGATATCGCTCCACAAGAGGCAGTTCAGGTCGTTGAACCAGACTGGGCCTTCCGCCCAGCGGCAGCCGCTATAAAGTTCGTCCAGATCGGCGCTCGGCACGATCATCTGCTTGAAACGTTCGTCGTGGATTTCGTAGATCGAAACAGTCTGAGACAAGGGAGGTACTCCGAGAAATTTTAACGCTCTGCCCGGCGACTGCTGGCAAGGAAGATCACCGCGATGATGGTGAGGCCAGTCAGCACGAGGCGAACACCGGCGCCAAAGCCGTAGGTGTTGAGCATCGAGACTATGAGGAACATGAAGAGCGCGGCACCCCAAATACCAGGGATGTTGGAATCGCCGCCCGCAACCGCCGTACCGCCGATGATGACCACGGCAATCGACATCAGCAGATATTCCGCGCCCATGTTTAGCGCCGCGCCGCCGGAAAAGCAGGCCAGCAGAAAGCCGCAGAGCGAGGCCAGCACCGCGCAGAGCAGATAGGTGACGAAGCGTGTGCCATCGACCGGAACGCCTGCCATGCGGGCTGCGAAGGGGTTCTGGCCGATTGCCGAAATCCAGCGTCCATAGATGCTCTTCTTCAAAAGCACCCAGCCGATCAGCGACAGGATCAGCGCCACGATGGCGACATTGGGAATGCCGAGCGTGGAGGCGGTGGTAAACTGCGCAAGGCTTTCCGGCGGCTTCACGCGCAGTCCGCGATTGCTCCAGATGGCGGTGGACTGGATCAGGAAGCTCATCGACAGGGTGGCAATAATGGGCGGAATGCGCAGGAGCTTGATCAGCGCATAGTTGCAGATGCCGATGGCAAGTCCGATCAGCAGCGCCACGGCAAGGCCTGCCAGAATCATGCCGTCCTGCGTATCCATGAGTTTCAGCGCCAGCGTGGCGGCAAGCGTCATGTTGGCAGGCACCGACAGGTCGATATTGCCGGGGCCGAGCGTGATGACGAACATCTGCCCGAGACCAACGATCACCGAAAAGGACGCGAAAGTGAAGGCTGCATGCGACAGGCCTTGTGCGCCCGTGCCGCCGGTGAAGAGAATGGTGATAATCCACACCGCAGCGGTCGCGATAAACGACCATATCCACGGACGACTGGTGAGAATGGCAAGGCCGTTCATTGCTTTTTCTCCCTCTTTTCGAGGCGATTGAGGAAGAGGCGCAAGGCCAGCACCACGATGAGAATGCCGCCCTGCGCGCCGATCTGCCAGTCCGGCGAGATGCGCATGAAGGAGAGGAACGAGCCGGCGAGTGTCAGCGTCAGCGCGCCGATCACCGCGCCAATGGGCGAGACGCGCCCGCCAACGAACTCACCGCCGCCCAGAATGACGCCCGCGATGGAAAGCAGCGTATAACGTAACGCGATATTGGCATCCGCCGAGGTGGTGAGGCCGACGAGCGCGATCCCGGCCAGCACGGCAAAAAAGGCGGCCAGCGCATAGGTCGCAGCGCGGATGGCCGTGACCGACCAGCCTGCGCGCTCGATGGAGCGGGTATTGCCGCCCGCACCGCGCATCAGCACGCCGAAGGTCGAGCGCATGACGATGAAATGCGTGACGACGGCAATCACGATGCTGGCGACGATGGCCATCGGGATGAATGGCGGCTTGGCTGTCATGATCCAGCGCGCCCAGTCCGGTGCCTGTCCGCCGGGCGAGGGCAAGAGAAGCACGGCGAGGCCGCCCCAGACGAAGCTCATGCCGAGCGTTACGACGATGGAAGGCAAATTGCGCAAATGAATGATTGCGCCCAGCGCCGCATAAGCGGCGATTGCGGCTGCGAGGATCAGCACACCGATGAGGGGAGCCGTGTTGAGCCAGGTCGCCGCGACGCAGACGACAAAGCTCACAAAGGTTCCCATCGAAAGGTCAAGATCGTTGACGGCCATGATGAGCATCTGCGCGATGGTTGCCAGAGCGATAGGCACAGCCAGATTGAACAGCAGGTTCAACCCCGTATAGCTCATGGCGCGAGGCTGCATGTAGAAGACGGCAGCAAGGAGCAAAATCAGCGAGAATACCGGCGTCAGCAGGCGGATGGAGGAAGAGGAAAGGCGCATTATTCGTGTCCTCCCTCAAAGGATGCTGCAAGCACGTTCTTTTCCGTAATGTCTTCGCCAGTCAGTTCCGCGACGATAGCGCCGTCGCGGAAAACATAGACGCGGTCACAAAGTTCGATTTCGTCCATTTCGGTGGAATACCAGACGAAGGTGCGCCCGTTCTCGGCCTCATGGCGCAGGATTTCATAGACCTCCTGCTTGGTGCCCACATCGACGCCGCGCATCGGATCGTCCATCAAAATGGCGTTGGCGCTGGTTGCCAGCGCGCGGGCAAAAAGCACCTTCTGCTGGTTGCCGCCCGAAAGCGACAGGATGCGGTTGCCCATATCCGGCGTGCGGATCTGGATACGGTCTTTCCACTGGCCGCCCAGCGTGTCTTCGCGCTTTTGGTCAACGAGCTTTGCCGACGACAGCCGGTCCAGCGAGCCGATGGTGAGATTGTGCAGAATGCTCCACAGCGGGAAAGTGCCGTTGAGGCTGCGGTCGCCCGCCACGAATGCGATTTCGCATGTGCGGGCCGGAACCCAGTTTGGCCGCCGCGCATAGTAAAGGTCGAGCAGCATCTTGGTCTGCCCGTGTCCGGCGAGACCGGCAAGGCCGATGACTTCGCCCTTGAACGCCTGAAACGGCTTGATGTCGCTGGCGCGCTTGGCAAAGGACAGAACGGGCGTGCCGCTCGCATCGGTCTTTGCAACGCGGCGCGCTGCCTTTTCGCGCTCGACGCTTCCCATGGCTTCAACGAGGCTGCGATTGGTGAAATCTTTTGCCGCGCGGTTGGCGACCACCTTGCCGTCCTTCATCACCACGATGCGGTCGGAGGTGGAGAGAATTTCGCCCAGCATGTGCGAAATCAGGATAACGGAGCCGCCCGTGCCGACAAAACGGCGCACATAGGCCATCAGCTGCGCGGCAATGCCTGCGTCGAGCGAGGAGGTCGGTTCGTCCAGAATGACGAGCTTCGGTGCGGTGCCGGGCGCGGTGAAGTTGATGGCGATTTCGACCATCTGCCGCTCGGCGATGGAAAGCTCATCGATGGTGGAAGTGCAGTCGATCTTGTGGCCGGGGAAAATCTCGTCGAGCTTCTTGGCGATCAGTTCAACGGCCTTACCGCGCCAGTTCGCGCCGGTCAGGTCGCGTTGCATGATGCGGACATTTTCCGCAATGGTGAGGTTTGGAAACAGCGACAATTCCTGAAACACGCAGCGCACGCCGTGCTTGCGCGCGGTCACAACGCCATGCCCCGGTTCGCCGTGATAGGAAATGCTGCCTTCATGTGGGGAAAGCCCGCCATTGATGACATTGACGATGGTGGATTTGCCTGCGCCATTATGGCCGACCAGCCCCACACATTCGCCTTCGCGGATCACGAGTTCGGCGCCATCCAGTGCTTTTACCGCACCGAACTGCACGCGAATATTGCGCGCGGCGACGACCTCCTGTTTCTCTGCTGTTTCTGTCATACGCTCAACTAACGATTGGACGTTTTCCGGCGAAGCCAGCAAAGGGCGCGGCTGTCGGAAAGGCGTCAAAGAAAAGGGACAAAGAAGGGGCGAGGATGAACTCGCCCCTCACGTTGCAGGACGATCCGCTTACTTTGCGGCGTCGATGACCTTCTGCGCGTCTTCCAGCGAATATTCGACATTGGCGACGCCACCCTTCTGGGTGTTGGCCAGATCCTTGTCGAGTGATTCCTGGCTGACGCTGAGGAACGGAACCACGAGGTCCTTCTTCACGTCCTTGCCGTCGAGAATCTGCTGGGCGACCCAGAAAGCCAGCGTGGACACGCCCGGTGCAATCGAAACCGACATGGTTTCATAGCCATTGGCGTCTTTCTGCTGCTTCCACCACTGCAGTTCGTCTTCACGGTTGCCCATGATGATGGTCGGCGTTTCGCGCTTGGCAGCCGCAAAGGCCTGTGCGGCGCCATAACCGTCGCCGCCTTGCGTCACGACAGCGTCGATTTTCGGCAGGCTCGGCAGGATACCCGCCACGGCGCGCTGCGCAACGTCGGCAGCCCAGTCACCGTTGACGGAACCGACGATCTTGAACTTCGGATGTTTCTTAACGCCTTCTTCGATACCGGCATGGATGTTGTCATCGACCGAAACACCAGCGAGGCCGCGGATTTCAAGCAGGTTGCCGCCATCGGGGAAACGCTTTGCCAGATAGTCGATCTGGCCTTCGCCCATGGCCTTGAAATCGACCGCGATGCGCCAGGCGCAAGGCTCGGTGACAATGCCGTCGAAGGAAACGACGGTGATGCCCGCATCGCAGGCTTCCTTCACAGCGCCGTTCAGGGCGGTCGGCGAAGCGGCGTTGATGACGATGGCGTCATAGCCTTGCAGGATCATGTTCTGGATCTGGGCTGCCTGTTCCGTCGCCTGATTTTCAGCGGTCGTGAACGGGTCGGCGGCAGCCACCACACCCGCCTTCACGGCTTCCTTGGTGATCTTGTCCCAGCTTTGCAGCATGGCCTGACGCCAGGAATTGCCTGCATAATTGTTCGAGAATGCAATCTTCTTCGATGACGTGTCGGCAAGCGCGCTGCCCGCCGCAAGAACGCCTGCCAGTGCCGCAGACGCAAAAAGGATTTTCCCAAGCTTCATTTTTTCCTCCCGGTTGCAAATATTCCGCCCCGCAGCGCCCCGGCGCTTCGGTTCGTTTAAACTCAAAATTGGTGCGAAGCCTCCCGCACCGCCGCTCCTCAACGGCACCAACCGCAATTGACGTGATTTCCACTCTTGTCTTGCGGGCAATTTTCTGGTGAAGCGAAGATGAAAGAAGCGGCGCGGTCTGTGAAGGCCGAATGCAGCAACTGAGCTGCGGGTTCCCGCAGCAAAATTGCGGTTTCCCGCAGGACGCGCCGAGGAGGGCGCAGCTTATTATAAGTCTCATGGTTATGAGCGTAACTTGCGTTTGGAGGAGAAACGCTTGGCCGAACTCGCGCCCGGACGGCAGGATAGCAAGCACGATCACGGGCAGGCTGAGCGCCTCCTTGATCACTACCTGAATATTTCCCGGCTTCTGGCGGGGCAGCTCGATTTTGATTCCATCATACAGGCGGTGGCGGCGGAGATCGCCTGCATTCTGCCCTATGACCATCTCGACGTCTGCATCAAGATGCTGGACGGCAAGTTCCACATTGCCTATGAGGCCGGTATCGCGACCGCCTGGAGCCGCAATCCGCCAGCGCTTCTGTCTGGCAGTCCAATCCGCACCCTGTTGTCCGGCGAGGCGGGTTATCTCCTGACCGACGATGCCCGCACCGATCCGCGCTTTCATTTCGAAGGCTCTTTTTCCAGCCCCATCATCGAGCACGATCTCAAGGGCCGGGTTCATGTTCCACTCAAGGCGCAGGGCGATATCATCGGCGCGCTGAGCTGTTCCAGCTTGACGCCTGCCTGCTATTCCATGCGCGACGTAGAGAACGGGCAATCGATTGCCGATCTTCTCGCGCCTTACTTTTTTGCCATTCGCGCCGCCGAGCAGGCCAAGCGTTCGGCCATCGTGGAAACGGAAGCCCGTGCCCGCGAGGAGGGCTTGCGGTCCGGCGCGCTGAAACTGACCGAGGCGCTGGAAACCGAGCGGCACCGCATCGGCATGGATTTGCATGACCAGACGCTGGCTGATCTCACCCGGCTTGCCCGTCATGTCGAGCGGCTCACCCGTGCGCCCGATCTTTCCGGTGAACAGCTGGAGCCGCTGTTTCGCGGTCTCCAGCATTGCATGCGCGATCTGCGGCAGATCATCGAGGAGGCCAAGCCCTCCATTCTACAGCTGTTCGGTTTCGTGCAGGCAACGGAAAACCATCTCGACCGGTCGGTGCGCGATAGTGATGCGGCGATTGAGTGGACGCTGGATGACCAGAGCGACGGCATGGCCGACAGGCTGGAAGAAACGGTCGCGACCTCGCTGTTTCGCATCGTTCAGGAAGCGATCAACAATGTCATCCGCCATGCCCATGCCAGCGAATTGCGGGTGAAGCTGAGCGACCGGGGCGGGCGGCTTCTGGTGGAAGTGATCGATAATGGTATCGGGACCGACCGCCCGGTCCAGCGCCCCGGTTCGGCTGCCGAATTAACGCCCGAACTCACATTGGGCCATGGCATCGACAATATGCGCACGCGCGCGCGGCTGATTTCGGCAGGTTTCGCCATCCGCAAAAATGCGACAGGCCCGGGGACAAGCGTAACGGTGCTTTTGCCGCCGGAAATGTGCAAACCGATGAATGGAGAGAGCGATGCAGGTTCTGATCGTTGAGGATGACCCGCTGCATCGCACTTATCTCAGCGAGGCGGTGCGCGCAGCACTGCCGGAATGCAGCGATATATTCGAGGCCGGAAACGGGTCGGCGGGCGAGAAACTGGCGCGCCAGCATCGCGATGCGCATATCGTGATGGACTTGCAGATGAATGGTCGCAACGGCATCGAGGCGGCGCGTACCATCTGGAAGGAAAATCCCGAAACCCGCATCCTGTTCTGGTCGAACTATGCCGATGAGGCCTATGTGCGCGGCGTGTCGCGCATTGTGCCGGAAGGTGCGGCCTATGGCTATGTGCTGAAATCGGCCTCCGACGACAAACTGCGGCTGGCGCTGCGCAGCATTTTCGTCGAGGCGCAATGCGTCGTCGACCGGGAAGTGCGCGGCTTGCAGCAGAAGAGCCTCAGCCATGCCAGCGGCTTTACCGAGAGCGAATATGAAATCCTGATTGATATCGCGCTCGGCCTGACGGACAAGACGATTGCGCGCCGACGCAATCTGTCGCTGCGCAGTGTTCAAAACCGCTTGCAGCAGCTTTATGAAAAGCTCGGCGTCTATCAGGAAAAAAGCGATAGCGACGAGGGACGGTTCAATTTTCGCGCCCGCGCCGTGACCGTGGCGCTGTTGCGCAAATTGTTGAATTACAGCGCACTGGAGCGCGCAGAAGCCGAACTCAACGAATGGTTGAGCCGGCAATCCGCTTAGCGCCGATTACGTCCAGAAATAACGCACGAAGTGAAAGAACACCGGCGCTGAAAAGACGAGGCTGTCGGCGCGGTCGAGCATGCCGCCATGGCCTTCGATCATGTGGCCCCAATCCTTGACGCCCCGGTCGCGCTTGATGGCCGAAGCCACCAGCCCGCCGAAAAAGCCCATGACGCAAGAGACCGCCGCCAGCGCGCCCGCCTGAAGCGGTGAGAAAGGCGTAAGCCAGGCAAGCCCCGCACCCAGCAAGGATGCGCTGGCCACGCCGCCAACAAAGCCTTCCCAGGTCTTGGAAGGCGAGATATTCGGCGCGATGCGATGCTTGCCGAACAGTTTGCCGAACACATATTGCAGCACGTCGCTGCCCTGAACGGTCGCGACCAGAAAGGCGATCAGCAGCAGTTTTTCACTGTCATAGCCGGGGATATCCAGCGTCATCAGCGCCGGAACATGGCTGATGCAATAGACCGACAGCATGATGCCCCATTGCTGTTCGCTGATGCGTTCGAGAAAGCGCGATGTATCGCCGGAAAGGGCGGTCAGCACCGGCATTGCGAGGAAGCAATAGACCGGAATGAAGATCGAATAGAGCCCATACCATTCGATCCAGATCAGATAATACTGCACCGGAATGACCAGCAGAAACATGCCGAGCAGGATACGGTGATCGCTGCGGCGGGTCTGGGTCAGCGTTACATATTCGCGCAGCGATGCGAAGGATACGAGCGCGAACAGCACGATCACGCCGCCTTTGCCGAACAGGAAGGCGATGCACATGGCCGCGACCATGATCCACCATGCCTTGATGCGGGCATTGAGGTTGACCAGTGTGGATGAAAGCGGTTTTGGCGCGCGCCAGGACAGTATGGCGGCGACAAGGCTTGCTGTCCCCAGAACGCCCATGAGGCCGATGAATAATTGGGTGGTTTCGCTCATGGGCGGTTCCCGTTTCTGGGCTGAATATCGAGAAGTTGTTGGCGCGCTCGCGTCAGAAATTCCTTGCGGTCCTCGCCGTCGCCAAGTTGCACCGGCGCACCGAACACGACGCGGCACAGCAATGGCACCGGCAGGGCAGCGCCTTTCGGCAGCACGCGCGACATGTTCTCGATCCAGCAGGGGACAAGTTCGACATCGGGCCGCGCCAGCGCGAGATTGTAGAGACCGGAGCGAAAACGCAGCAGCGGCTCATCCGTCATGTTGCGTGTGCCTTCCGGGAAGATGATCAGCGAATGCCCATCGGCCAACGCGGTCAGCATCACTTCCATCGGGTCCTGCGTTCGCTCCACCCAGTTGCGTTCAACCAGCACGGTGCGCAGCAGCACTTCGGCCATGAATTGCCGCACGCGATTGGCGCGCCAGTAGTCTGCGCCCGCCACGGCGCGGGTGCGCGCCCGTTCTTCCTGATTGAGACAGGAGGCGAGCAGGATGAAATCGCCATGACTGGTGTGGTTGGCATAATAGATGCGCTGGTTGCGCGATGGCCCCGTGCCGCTCCAGATCGGTCGCACGCCGGTGATGCCGCGTGACAGGATGGCGAGCAACGAGCCGAACAAAGATTGCACCTGATGACGAATGATGGTGCGCATGTCAGAACTCCGCGCCCGGTGGCAGAAGCGCCAGCAGGCTGAACAAGATGATAGCCAGTCCGAGAGAAAGATTTAGACGGCGGACAATGCGGCGCGTTCCCGCAATACGGTCGGAGAGCGGGCGCACGGCCGGTTGTTTTGCCCGCAGGCCCATCCGTTCCAGAACGGAATCGACTTCGGCAAGGGCTACTGTTTCATCGTCGCCAGCGGCGATCATCCGAAACAAGGCGGCGTCGAACAGGAGATGCGCGGCAATGCCCAGCCCAATCAGGGTGCTTGCCAGTAGCACCGGCCATATCAGCCAGAAGGCGAGGTCGTGCTGCGCGCGCGCAAACGGCGCGACACCGACCAGCACAATCGCAATACCAAGCCCGATAAAGGCGCGGCGGCGCAAGGCTTTGGCACTATGTGCGGCTGGAGAGATCATTCGGGCACCTCATGGGCGTGCAGCCGGAGCGGCCAGCCTTTGGCGCGGATGAGGTTTTCGGCCTCACGGGCGCTGGTCGCATGCCCGGATTGCACCAGCCAGTCGACGGCAACGGTTGCGCTTCGCTGGAAGCCAAGCGCACAGCAGATCAGGACCGGGCCTGCGTGGCAGGCCGCTTCCACCGTATCGGCGGCGAGCCGAACCTTCTCCGGCGATGGCGGCAGCAGGTCCATGCAGCAGAAGCTTTTCCAGTCTTCCGCACCGCGCGGCGCAACCAGTTCGGCAGTTAAGTCGATGACGGTTGAGAAGGTGCGGGCTTCGCTTTTCGACGGGAAGCGACCGAGAAACACAGTGTCGGTCAGAGCAATGTAAGGCGGTAATTTCCGTGTCCAGAAAAGGATATTGAGGCGCGCAAACAGCCGGTATGGTGCGAGCAGCCACCGGCTTGCAAGGCTGACTGTGCCGTCTGTCCGTTTCTGGAAAACGTCGGGACCGGCCCCGAAATAGCCCGCCGCCACGATGGCGAGAGCAAGGGCTGGCCAGAACCAGAAAATCGCATAGCCGGTCAGCGTCAGGCCATGAATGCCAAGTGCCAGCAACAATAGCGCACCCGCCAGATAATAACTGCCGAGACGCCGTGCTTTTGCATTATCCGTCAGACGAAAACCGGCAAGTGGCGATGGGCCGGTACGCGGAAACAGCCAGAGCACGAAAAAGCCAAGCAGTGCCCCTGCCGGAATATCGACTGCATGGTGCTGATAGGTTGTCAGCACCGACAGTCCGATCAGCAGGCACCAGATATGCCAGACGGTGCGGGTGCCGCCGCGCATGATGCGGCGCATCTGATCCCAGATGACGATCAACAGCGCGATATGCAGCGAAGGCGCCTGATTGAACGGCTTGTCGAAGCCGCCCAGCACATCGAACATGAAGCCCGGCAGGCCGGAGGTCTCGGGCTTCACGAAAGTCGCGGTCAGCGGAAAGGCGACGAAGCAGATAACGGCGATGATCTGCGCCGTCAGATAGCGCTTTGCGAGACGGTCCACCTGTTCGGGGCTTTCATTGACGAAAAGCGCAATGGCATAGAACAGGTTCACCGACCAGTAGGGCACGATGCTCCACGCGATGAACGGGACTCGGCTTTCCCAGCCAAATGCCAGATTGGGAACTTCGACGCGCAGCGAAGCGAGCCAATTGGCGGTGCCATAGGTCAGGTAGAAAAAGGGACCGAGAAACAACAGCCATAGAATGGCGCGCCGGATGACCGGCCGCCGTGGTGAACCGTCGATCCCGCCCAATGCTGCTGTCACGCTTCCGGCTCTCCGATGCGCTCGGCGATGGAAACGGTGAAAATGCCCCACTGGTCGACGCGCTGTTCTAGCTTGCGATAACCGGCCTTTTCCACCAACTGATCCATTTCCCCTTGCGTGCGGCGACGCATTATCCAGGCTTCGCCGCCGCGATGTGACGTCAGCGCGCGGGCGATCATTTCAAGCTGCGGATGCCATGGCTGGTTGGTGTAAATCAGCAGAGAGCCGGGCTTTTGCGCCCGCGCCAGCCCCGACAGCGAGCGCTCGATCAGCGCATTGTCGGCAAAAAGCTCATAGAGGCCGGATACGATTGCCAGATTTGGCCGTGGCTCGATGGCGGCGAGGCTATCCGCATCGAAGGCGTCGCCTTCTTCCATGCGGGCAATGGTTTCCAGCCCGCGATCGGCGATCAGCTTGCGCCCGGCAACCACATTGATCGGCGAATAATCGCGCAAATATATGCTGTCGGGCATGATGCCCGCGCGCGCCACCGCATCGATCACATAGCGGCCATGGCCGCAGGCAATATCGAGGATATTGGTGGGGCGGCCTTCGCTTTTCAGGCGGGCCAGCGCCTTGCCGATCAGCTCTTCCAGATGCACCTTGCGCTGACGGATGCCACGCCAGCCAATGGCGTCGAGAAACTGCCGGTCGATCAGCTTGCCGCCAGGGCCAAACCCGCGCGTTTCGTTTTCATAGACATAATCGAGTGTCGAGCCGGAATCGAAACCGGTGCGCCGCCCCACTTTCAGCCCTTCGGAAAAAAGCGCGCCAAAGGCGATGGACGAGCGGGTCGAGGCCCAGTAAAGCCCGCGCGGCGACAACAGCGGCAACGGACTGGAAAGCCTGTCGGCTTCGTCGCGTGTATAGCCCGCAATATGCGCTTCGGTCAGGTCGGCGCGCTGCGGCGCTTCGGCAAAGCGCTGGTCGATGAAGGTCTTGATCTTGTCGATAGCCTGCTTGCGATCCTTCTCGCCCAGCGTATCGTGATAGAAACCCTTCAGCACGTGCCGTTCCTTGATGCGGCTGCCGAGATTTTCGAAAAAGCGATGCTGGGGCGTGGGGCGCACCACAAAATCGCTGCCGGAAATCAGAAGCTGTGTCGGCACGGTGATGGCGCGTGCATCATCCACCACGCGCTTTGCCGCTTCATAAAGTTGCAGCAGAATATGCGAGGCGATGGGGCGGGTGATCAGCGGGTCGGTGCGATAGGATTCGATCCGTTCGGGATCATGGGTCAAAAACTGCGGCTTGACGTAGGAATTGACGTAGAACGTGCCCTTCAGCTTCTGCCACAGTGCAATGCCTTCCTTGGCGAAAGGCACATAGAGCTTGATGTCGAAGGCGGGCGACGCCAGCACCAGCGCCCGGATATTCGGCGCATAGTCGTGCACCCATGCGGCGGCAAGCACTGCGCCCACGCTCTGCGCGATGATGGCGACGTCTTCAATGGCCACGCCGGTTTCTTCACGTATATGCGCGACAAAGCTGTCGAGATCGCGGATCGATGCGCCGAAGGACGGCGAGAAACCGCGCTCGCCGGGGGACTTTCCGTGGCCGCGTGCATCCCATGCATAGAAGGCGAAATCATCGAGGCCCAGTTCATCGACCAGATGCGCAACGCGCCCGCTATGTTCGTGGCCGCGATGCAATAGGACGATCACACCCTTTGGCTTGGCGGAGGCAGCGGGCCAGACACGGTAGAACAGCGATGTACCGTCATGGGTTGTAAACCGGGCTTCCGTCGCTTCGCGATGCGCCGTCTTGTGCGTCGGCATTTCTGCATGCTGGCTCATCCGGTCCCTCCCAATTGCTTAATTCAAGCTGCCCGCAATCAATTAACCCCAATTAGTATTGAGTGCAGTAGAATGTTTGAATAAACGAGCAAATGCGAACCGCAAATAGCTGTTTGTCCGATATTGTTCATTTCCCAAGAGATTCTCGATGTCCGTCTATCAGCTAAAGTCACAATTCCAGAATTTACTGCGGCCTTTGGTGGTGCGACTTGCCCGTGCGGGCATGACGGCCAATCAGGTCACAATAGGCGCAGCACTCGGGTCGGTCATACTTGGTGCGCTGCTTTTCTGCAGCGGCGGTGCGCTTTGGTTCGCGCTGGTGCCTGTCTGGCTTTTCCTGCGCATGGCGCTCAATGCGGTGGACGGCATGCTGGCGCGGGAGCACAACCAGAAGAGTATACTCGGCGCTTATCTGAACGAGGTTGGCGACGTCGTTTCCGATGCCGCGCTTTATGCGCCATTCGCCATTGTCGCACCCTTTTCCGGCGCATGGATGTTCGCCATCGTCCTGCTTGCGGTTCTGACGGAGTTCGTGGGCGTTACCGGCGCATCGTTGGGCGCAAGCCGCCGTTATGACGGCCCGATGGGCAAGAGCGACCGCGCGGTGGTCTTCGGAGTTCTTGGCGCGTGGATCGCCGTTGACGGCGGGTTGCCGGGCTGGGCGTTCTGGGTTCAACCGCTGCTGTGCCTGCTGCTGGCCGTGACAGTGATCAAGCGCGTGCGCGGCGGACTTGGCGAAGTTGCTGCTATCGCTCGAAGCGCTTGAGCACACCCAGCAGCAACAACGGCACGAATGTCGTAATCACGATGGCGATGAAGGCCATCGCCATGCCAAGGCCGACCGAACCCTGTTCGAACTGACGCCAGATGAAGATGGATATGGTCTGCATGCCGACAGGCGCGACCAGAACCGAGGCGACCAGTTCACGCGTTGCGACCGCAAACACCAGCAGCATGGCGGTAATCAGGCTTGGTGCGATCAGCGGCAGCATGATGCGGCGGAAAGCCATAAAACTGTTGGCACCGCAAACGCGGGCGGCGGCTTCCAGATTATCGCCGATCTGGTGAAAGGCGGCGGTGGCATAGCGGATCGGCTGCGGCAGCAGGATGCAACAATAAGCGAGTAGCAATATGAGCGGCGTGTTGTAGGGCGAGACCGGCAGCGATGGCTGGTTCCATGCCAGAATGAGACCAACCGCCACCACGACGCCGGGCAGGGCGTTGGGCAGGACGGTCAGCACATCAAGCCAGAAGCGCCCGCGAAACCGCAGTTTCACCACCGCATAGGCGGCGACGGCACCAAGGAACCCGGTCAACAGCGCGCTGCCGAGGCCGAGCGACAGGCTGTTGAACAGTGCGCGCATGCCGCCAGCACTGTTTTCGGCGATGGCTGCGAAATTGTCGAAGCCGAGATTGGCGGGCGTCAGTCCGCCGGAGACGGTTTTGGACAAAGCCGTGGCGAGGATCGCCAGCAATGGAATGCCGGTGGCCGCAAAAGCGACCAGCGCAAACAGCGCCACCACCGGCGCGGTCATGGCGCCCAGCGGGCGCTTGTCCTTCGATTGCGGCTTGCCACCCGTGGTCACATAGGAGCGGCGGGTCAAAATCCAGCGCTGGATGAGGAAAGCCGCTAGTGACAGGCAGACCAGCGTGAGCGAAAAGACCGAGGCCCCGGCCAGATCAATCGGCCAGTCGGAAATGCGCAGGTCGATCTCCGTCACCAGCACTTCAAAGCCCGAGCGGCGTCCAAGCGCTGCTGGCGTGCCATATTCCTCGATGGCTGCCGCGAAGACGAGCAGCAGGCTTGCCGCCAGTCCCGGTGTGGCGAGCGGCAGGGTGATGCGGAAGAAGGACCGCCATGGCGAGGCGCCGAAGACACGCCCCACATCGGAGTATCGCGCACCAACCGCTTCGATGGTGCGCGATACCGCGAAATAGACCAGCGGAAAAGTGTTGAGCGCCATAACGAAACTCATGCCCGCGAGCGAAAATAGGAACGGTGCCAGATGGAATCCGGCAAGCTGTTCGAGATAGCCGCGCGGCTGCAAGGTCATGATCCAGCCAAGCGTCGCAATATAAGGCGGGATCATGAAGGGAACGAGCATCAGCACGTCCCAGACAACAGCAAAGGGCACTTTGTAAAGCGCGCGAAACACCGCGAGCGGCAACGCGATCAGCGCTGACAGCACGACCACGCAAAGGCCAAGCAGCACCGTATTGGCGCTCATGCGTAGAAGCTTCGGATCACCGAACAAGGCCGGAAGATGCAGGAAGGGCTCGGCCAGCGAGCCCTGTCCCAGTTTTGGAAAGACAGCCTGAAGCACGATGAAGACAAAAGGCACGGCCACAACCAGCGCCAGTCCGGCGGTGGCGACAAGTCCGAGCGGGTTGGCGCCAGCGCTGCTATTTGTCTTCATGACGATGCTTCTTAATTGCTGGCTGCGAAGATCGCGCCGAATTCCTTCAGCGTTTCATTGCGCTTGCCATAGACTTCCTTGGCGTCGATGGTCAGGATTTTCAGGTCGTTGATCAGCGGACGATTGGCCGGAATATCGGTGCGCGATGGCATCAGATAGGTTGCGGCAACCAGTTTCTGGCCTTCGTCGGACAGCATGTAATCAATGAACTGCTTGGCCTCGTCCTGGTTCTTCGACCATTTCAGGATCATGGCCGGACGCGGCGCGACAACCGTGCCGGAAGTCGGGAAGATCACGTCGATGGATTCGCCCTTGGCCTTGCCTGCAAGCGAGATGTAATCGACCGCGCCGAAAACGGCGGCCTTAGCACCCTGAAGCACCGGGTTCAACGCTTCGGCATTGGCACCGGCGACGGTCGCGCCATTGGCGCGCAGGTTCTTGAACAAATCCCAGCCCTGCTGCGACTGAAGGGCGGCGACCAGTTCGAAGCTTGCGCCCGACTGGGCCGGATCGGGCAGGTTCACCAGATCCTTGTATTCAGGCTTGGCGAGATCGGCCCATTCGGTTGGCTTCGGCGTTTTGCTGGCCGGGTTCCACGCGATGCCAAGCGCCGAAACGCCCTGTGCGACGGCGGTTTCGGTTTTCAGGAACGCTGGCACTTTTTCGGCATTGGGGCTGGTATAGGCAACCAGCCAGTCACGCTTGGTGAAATCGGTTGCCGTGTCCCAGGATGCCGAGATCAGCACGTCCACCACCGGATTGGCGGCCTCGGCTTCGATGCGGGCCATAACCTTGCCGGTCGTGGCCTGAAACACATTGACCTTGGCGCCGGTCTTGGCGGTAAAGCCGGTGGCAAGCTTTTCGATGAGGCTGCCCGGGCCTGCCGAATAGACGGTGATGTCGGCATAAGCCGCCGTGCTGGCGAGCAATGCGGTCATAAGCGCAACGCCTGCGCCGAGAATGGATTTCGTCATGTGTGCCTCCTGAGATATTGCCTGTGATGGTCTTATTTTGAGAACCAGCGCAGCTGGCCCGGATCGATGGCGATGCCGACAGGAACACCCGGCGACAGGCGGACGGCATCGAGATAGGTCAGGTCATGCCCGGCATTCTGGTCGCCGATACGAACCGTCGTCAGATGGCCGTCACCGCGAAACTGGCTGCGCAAAACCGTGGCCGGGATCGCCGTGTCATTGAGTGGTACGCTGCGCACGGAACGCGACGGCAAAAGCACATGCGTTACCCCATCCGGGGTTTCAGTATGGGCGATGCGGATATCGGTTTGGGTGATGCGATAGGCATCGTTATACCGTTCGACCGGCACGACGCAGCCCAGACGCAGAAAATCGGCGACTTCCGGCGATTTCGGCTGGGCCACCAGCAGTTCGGGTGCGGCAAGCTGCTCGATCACGCCGCCTCGCATCACGGCAACCTGATCGGCCAGCGAGAAAGCCTCGCTCTGGTCGTGGGTAACATAGATGGCGGTCAGGCCGAGATTGGAAACGAGCTGGCCGATTTCCGTGACCATGTTTTCGCGCAGTTCACGGTCGAGATTGGAAAGCGGTTCGTCGAACAGCACCAGTCCCGGTTCGGCGACGATGGCGCGGGCAATCGCCACGCGCTGCTGTTGCCCGCCGGACATGTCGCTGATGGAGCGATTGCCGAAGCCAGTCAGCCCGACGCGATCCAGCGCGGCGGTGACGCGCTTTTCACGGTCGGCGCGGTTGATTCCGCGCATTTCGAGTGGAAAAGACACATTGCCGAAAACCGTCATATGCGGCCAGAGCGCATAATCCTGAAACACCATGCCGAGATGGCGCTTTTCCGGGGGCACGAAACTGCGGCTGGCCGCATCTGCAACCGTGACGCCATTGATCGTGACGGAACCTTTGGTCGGTGCGAGCAGGCCCGCGACAAGGCGCAGGAGTGTCGTCTTTCCGCAACCCGATGGCCCGAGCAGGGCAAGGGTCTTTCCCTTGGGAAGCGTCAGGCTGATGTGGTTCAGAATGGTCGCCGGGCCATAGGCAAGGCTGAGACCTGCCGTCTCAACGGCAATATCTGCGGAAACTGGACGGCTATGTAACATTTGCCTGCAATCAAAACGGTTTCGCCGCTTCTATTCGGATTGCATGACGCGTGTATGACAGGCTGTGATTGCACCGTCAGAATGCAAAAACCCCGCTTGCGCGGGGTTTTGTGGTTCAGTCCGCCAGGACCAGAAGATCGTGCGAGGCGAAATGCACCGTCACCTTATCCCCGCGCTGCGGCGGTGGTTGTGTCGGGTCGTTGAACGTATCGAAGGACAGGCGGTTCTTGCCGAGCGCCACGCGTGTGCGGATGACGGAACCGAGGAAATGCACATCCTCGATGGTCGCATCCAGCGACGTGTCGTGGCTCTTGCGCGCTTCGAGGCTGACAGCTTCCGGGCGCAGCGCCAGCGTGACCGGCTTGCCCTTCGGATGATGGCCGAGCGTGTCGCGCACGGTGATCATGCGCCCGTCAAGGTCGATGCCGTTCTTGTCCGGTTCGCTGACCGAAGCTTCCAGCATGTTGAGCGTGCCCACGAAGGAGGCGACGAAGCGCGAGGCCGGGCGGTTGTAAATGTCGAAAGGCGATCCGATCTGGTCGGCGCGGCCTTCATGCATGACCACGATGCGGTCGGAAATCGACAGCGCTTCTTCCTGATCATGCGTCACGAAAACCGTGGTGATGCCGAGCTTTTGCTGGATGGTGCGGATTTCCTCGCGCAGACTGATGCGGATCTTGGCATCAAGCGCCGAGAGCGGTTCATCAAGCAGCAGCACCTGCGGCTTGGTGGCGAGCGCGCGGGCCAATGCAACACGCTGCTGCTGGCCGCCGGACATCTGGTAGGGATAGCGGTCCGCCAGATGGTCGAGGCGGATGAGGCCGAGCATTTCCTTCACCGTGGCATCGATTTCCGCCTTCGGCTTGCCCGCAACGCGCAGGCCGAACGAGACATTCTGCGCAACCGTCATGTTGGGAAACAGCGCATAGGCCTGAAACACCATGCCGATATTGCGCTGGTTGGGCTTAAGGTCCACCACGTCGGTGCCGTTGATCTCGATGGAGCCGCTATCCGGGTCTTCGAAACCGGCGATCATGCGCAGAACGGTGGTCTTGCCGCAGCCCGACGGTCCGAGGAAGGAGACGAATTCGCCCTTTTCCACGGCGAGGTTGAAATCGTGGACGACGGTATTGGCGCCGAAGCTCTTTTTCAGGTTCTTGATATTGAGAAAAGCCATGAACGTTACCCGGCGGTTGTCTTGAATTTATTGAGGCGCGAAACGAGCTGCAACATGATGATAGCGAGCCACGTAATGCCAAACGAGATGATCGCCAGCGCGGACGGTTCGTAAGCGCGGTTGGCGCCGACCAGCTGGAGATAAGGCCCGAAAGCCGGACGGTTCAAAAGCGAAGCCAGCGTGAATTCGCCGATGACGATGGCAAAGGTGATGAAAGCGCCGCTCATCACACCCGAAATCACATTCGGGAAGATGACCTTGAACATGATGGTGGGCCAGCTTGCGCCAAGGCTCTGGGCGGCTTCGGTCAGCGTGTTGACGTCGATGGTGCGCATCGCCGTATCGACGGCGCGATACATGTAAGGCAGCGACAAGGTCATATAGCCGAACATCAAAAGCAGGTCGGTCGCGCGGGTGGACGCCGTAAATGGCAGCCATGACGACGAATTATAGATGCGCAGATAGCCGAACACGATGACGATGGCCGGGATGACCAGCGGCATCAGCGTGATGAATTCCATCACCGGGCGCAACTGCGGCAGGCGCAGACGCACCCAATAGGCGGTCGGCACCACCAGCAGCACACCGAAGATGATGGTCAGGATGCCGAGCAGGATCGAATAGCCGAAGGTTGCCTGGAAATTCGGATCGGTGAACACGACACGATAGGCGTCGAAGGAATATTCGCCGCGCCGCATGCGCAGCGAGAATTCGAACGTGCCAATGAGCGGGACGAGGAAGTAGACCGCGCCAATGAAAAAGGCGATCCACGCTCCAATTTTCTGGGCTGTCGAGCCTTTCATCGCTGCCACCTTTCGGCACGCATACGCAGCCAGATATAGATCAGATTGGAAATGCCGGTGATGACGATCATGCCGAGCGCCAGTGCATAACCAAGGTTTTGGTTATGCAGAACGTCGCCGCGGATCTGCGCATAAAGCAGGATCGGCACGATGTTGAGCGACGAGCCGGTCAGCGCATAGGCGGTTGCAATAGCGCCAAACGCATTGGCGAAAAGCAGCAGTGTGGTGCCGAGCAGGCTTGGCCACAGGATCGGAAAGGCCACCATGCGCCAATATTGCGCATTGGTTGCACCGAGGATCGAGGAGGCCTCGCGCCATTCCTTCTTCAGACCGTCCAGCGCCGGCGTGAGGATCAATACCATCAGCGGAATCTGGAAGAAGAGATAGGTCAGCGTCAGGCCAAAGAAGCTCAAAAGGTTGAAGCCGGTCGCGTAGAGATTGAAGCCGAACCATTCGCGCAGCAGGATCGTCACGAAGCCGGTGCGCCCCAGCGTCGCCAGAAAGGCGAAGGCGAGCGGCACGCCGGCAAAATTGGACGCGACGCCGGAGAAGGTCAGCACGGTCGGGCGCAGCCAGGACGGCAGATTGCCTAGAACCACCGCCCAGGCCAGAAAGAAACCGATGATCGCGCCGCCAATGGCCGATGCAAGGCTGACCTTGATCGAAATCCAGTAGGCGCTCATGATCTGCGGCTGGAACAGATCATTGATGTTCTGGAGCGTGAGATTGCCCGCCGGGTCCTGAAACGCGCCGATGATGAGATACATCGTCGGCCAGATCAGGAAGAGAATGGCGAAGAGGAAAAACGGCGCCACGCCAAGCCATGTCAGCGGTAGTCGGCGTTTGCGCACGCTACCGACCGGACTGGCTGGGGCTGCTGTATCGGCTACTGAACTCATGCGCTCTTTCTTCGGCTGTTCGTTTCGCACTGCATTTCGGCTTGTGGCGCGAAGCGTGCGGAAACAGGCAAGATACACGACAGATCGGTCGAGTAGAGGCCACAAAAAGGGAAAATCGGCGTTGGACCGATTGGGGAAATCCCCGTTCAGCCCAACGCCCTTTTCATAGAACCATCGTCAGAAACGAACGAAGTCGCTTACTTGACGTTGGCGCCGACGACGCTATCCCATTCCTTGGTGATCGTTGCCTGCGCGGCGTCGATCTGTTCCAGGGTCGGGAAGATTGCCTTTTCATAGGCGGCTGCGTCCGGCAGCTTGTCCAGCAGATCCTGCGGGATCTTGCCAGCCTTGCTCATCGCGTTGAAGCGAATCGGGTGGCAATAGCCCTTCAGATAGCCAATCTGGCCTTCATCCGAATAGATGTGCTCCATCCACAGCTTCGCAGCGTTCGGATGCGGTGCGTAGGCGCTGATGGCCTGCACATAGACGCCAGCAATCACGCCCGTCTTCGGGATGATGGTTTCAACTTCCGGGTTGCCCTTCAGCGTGTCGCGGTCCGCGAGCGCGTTGTAGTCCCAGCGGATGATGATCGGGGTCGAGCCCTGCGCCAGCGACGCGGCCTTGCCGATGACCGGCACGAAGTTGCCCTTCGCGTTCAGGTCCTTGAAGAATTCCAGACCCTTCTTGCCCGCGGCTTCGCCTGGCTCTGCACCGGCTGCGATACCGGCAGCATGAACGCCGAGAATAGCCTGTGCCGAAACGCGCGGATCGCCAGCGAGCGAAACGGAGTTGGCATAGTCGCTCTTCAGGAGGTCAGCCCAGTCCTGCGGCACATCCTTGATGATGTCCTTGTTCACCTCGAAGGCCAGAACGCCGTAATAGTCGCCGTACCAGTATCCTTCAGGGTCCTTGGCGCTATCCGGAATTTCGTCCCAGGTCGAAACCTTGTATGGCTGGATCAGGCCGTCTTTCTTGGCCGAGGTGCCGAAAGCAAAGCCGACGTCGATGACGTCCGGAGCCTGCGGGCCCTTATTGTCCTTGTTGGCCTTAATGGCTTCAATTTCATCGCCCGAACCGGCATCCGGGTTCAGTTCGTTGACCTTGATTCCGTACTTGTCCTTGAAGCTCTGGATGACTTCGCCATAGCCGCACCAGTCATGCGGGAGGGCGATGGTGGTCAGTTCGCCTTCTGCCTTGGCTGCAGCGATCAGTTCGGCTGACGGCTCGGCAGCGGCGATGGAAACTCCGGCAACGGCGATAGCGGTCGAAAGCGATAGCAGACGCGCTGTATAGCTAAGCATTGTTTGACTCCCCTAATATTAGGTCGGCGAAAGCCCCCGGCCAATTCCGGAGCCCGCGCCTACCCGTTACCCGCCCGACATGACGGTTGGATGACAGTTTGCTGCTTGTCACAAATTGCCAACAACAGAAAGTGAAACACGTTTTCAGTGACTTAGCAATTCATCCCTGTGGGGGAGGAACATTTTTATGACAAGAAATGTGACAGAGCTTTCGCGGTTGTCACATTTTAAACGGAAGCTGTTCCCGCTACGACAAGGATTTGCCTGCTCGCGGCGCGGTTGTATTTTTCTCCGCGAAAAACGAAAAAACCCGAAAGGTGTTTGAACCTTTCGGGTTTCGTATGAAAGCCTGGGAGGATGCTTTCGAGGGTTAATGCCCGCCGCCACCACCGGCGACCTGCTTTGGCTTGCGCAACAGGATGGCGCAGACGGCCAGCGTGCAGAACATCATCGTCAGAATGAAAAACACGTCGATGAAGGACAGGAGCGTTGCCTGCTGCCGGACCATGCCGGAAAGTTTGGAAAGGGCGATGGTCGGGCCGTCGAGACCGGCGGCGTTGTACTTCGCCGTCAGATTGGCCACCATCTGCTCGGCTTCCGCATTGCCCCAGCGCACATGTTCGGCAAGCCGGTCGTAATGCATATCGCCGCGGCGCGTCAGGATGGTGTTGATGACCGCAAGGCCGACAGCACCGCCGAGGTTACGCGTCAGGTTGAAAAGGCCCGAGGCGTTTTTCAACAAGGCAGGCGGCAGCGTGCCCAGCGCCAGATTGTTGATCGGCACCATGCAGAGCATCAGCGAACAGCCGCGCAGGATCTGCGGGAGCAGCAACTCGTGGAAATCCCAGTCGGCGGTCAGGCCGGTGACCATCCACGTTCCGGCAGCAAAGCCGAGGAAGCCGATCATCATCATCAAACGCGGGTCCATGCGATTGGACAGGAAACCCGCAACCGGCGCCGTCATGAACATGGCCAGACCGCTGACGAACAGCGCTTCGCCGATCTGCAACGCATCATAGCCGCGCACGCTGGCGAGATAGAGCGGATAGAGATAGGTGAGGCCGTAAAGCCCGACGCCCATCACGAAGGAAAACAGCGATCCAAACGCGAAATTGACATTCTTGAAGGCGCGCAAATCCACGATTGGTTCTTCGGATGTGAAGGCGCGATAGAAGAAGAGAATGCCGCCGACGGTCATGACGATGGACAGGATGAAGATGGCTTCATCCTGCAGCCAGTCGTTGCGCGGGCCTTCTTCCAGCACATATTCCATCGAGCCGAGGAAGGCTGCCATGCCTACAAGACCCCACCAGTCGAACTTGCTCAAAAGCGAGCTGTCGCCTTCATCGAAGTCGATCAGGTTCCAGGCGGCGATGGTGACGAGAATGCCGGGTCCGACATTGACCAGAAACAGCCAGTGCCAGGAAAAAGCGTGGCTGAGATAACCGCCGACTGTCGGGCCGATGGTGGGCGCAAGCGTCGCCACAAGACCGATCATCGGCGAGACGATGGAGCGCTTGGACGGCGGGAAGATGGTGAAGGCTGCCGCGAACACGCTGGGGATCATGCCGCCGCCGATGAAGCCCTGGATGGCACGATAGACGATCATCTGATCGATATTCGTCGCGGTGGCGCAGAGCATGCTGGCCAGCGTGAAACCCGCTGCCGACAGCGTAAACAGCACGCGCGTCGACAAAAGCCGCCCGAGGAAACCGGACAGCGGGATCATGATGACTTCCGCGATCAGGTAGGATGTCTGCACCCACGAGATTTCGTCGGAACTGGCGCTCAGGCCTGCCTGAATTTCGGAAAGCGATGCCGAGACGATCTGGATGTCGAGGATCGCCATGAACATGCCGAAGACCATGGCCAGAAAGGCGACGGCCTTTTTGGGGTCGATACGGTCGTCTGCCGGGGTCATAGGCCCCATCGTGGTGTCTGCGGCCATAACGGCGCACTCCGGAATGAAAGAGAAGACGGCGCAGAGTTAAAAGCCGCGCCGCTGCTTATTCTTGCGACAGTCGTATAGCCGAACGGTTAGTTCGCCTTGTCTTCAGGGGTGGTGCGCGTATCGATGTCCACGATGACGCTCAGGCCGGCGCGAATCTTGCCGGAGTCCAGCGCATCCTGCGGGATGGCGATACGAACAGGCACGCGCTGCACCACCTTGGTAAAGTTGCCTGTGGCGTTTTCCGGCGGCAGAAGCGAGAACACCGCGCCCGAGGCCGGGGCCACCGAAACGACCTTGCCGTCGAACTTGGTGCCATCAATGGCATCGACATAGATGTGCGCCGTCTCGCCGGTCTTGATCTCGGCGAGCTGCGTTTCCTTGTAGTTGGCATCGATATAAAGCTCACCAACCGGGACCAGCGCCGCGATCTTCTGGCCGGGAGACACGAGGTCGCCTTTCTTGCCGGACAGATTGCCAACCACGCCATCGAACGGCGCGCGTAATGTAGTGAAAGCCAAATCACGGGCAGCTTTATCACGAGCAAGTTCTAGCGATTTCGTGCCGCTGTCCGTTTCTTTATATTGGGCTTTGAGAACGTCGATATTCGCCTTGGCGGAAGCGATCTGCGCATCGGCATTGGCGACATTGGCGCGTGCCTGGTCGAGCGACGACTGCGCCGTGTCGAGATCGGCCTGGGCGACAAAACGCGTTTCGTGCAGTTTCTGCACGCGCGTCAGGGTGGACTGCGCATTGGTCAGAACGGCGCTTGCCGCCTGCTTCTGGGCTTCCGCCTGCTGTTGGGTTGCCTGGGCTGCCGTCGTCTGCGCGACGATGCGGGCCAGCGTTTCCTTTTGCGTGGAAAGCTTGGCTTCTGCTTCATCAAGCGCGATCTGGTAATCGCCAGGATCAAGCTGGAAGATCACATCGCCAGCCTTGACGCGCTGGTTTGCGGCAACCGGAATATTGTCGATATAGCCCGTCACCTTCGGTGCGATGGACGCAATGTCGCCCTGCACATAGGCGTCGTCGGTCGAAACCATGAAGCGGCCAACGGTCCAATAATCATAGCCATACCAGAGGCCTGCGGCCACAGCCACGATCAAAACGCCCGGCAGCACCACGCGCTTGCCGAAACTCTTTTTCCCGCCACCTTTTGCGGTATCCTTATGCGGCGCTTCCTGCGGGCGCGCATTGGGAACAGCATGAGGCTGCGTTCTCTCATTCTTTGGCGCCTCGTTGGTCTCGGGTGCATCACCCGGCGCAAAGGTCTTGGCCGTGGGAAGTTGGGCCGTGGGAAACTGGCGAATATCGGCCTGATCTACAGACTTCTTGGCAGTCATAGGTGAAACTTTCTGCACATCCAGTGGATTGAACCGCTCGGTTCGATGTTGACATAATCCAATAAGATGCGCATATCAAGCGATATCGAACCGCTCGGTTCGAAAAATATGTAAGAGTTTTGTGATATGAAGCCCGAACGGCATACCAAAGAAAGCCCCGACACGCTTACCACGCCTGATCTTGATCGGCATGATGCGGGCGGAGCTGCGGCCAATTTCGCCGGAACGGGCAAAAAGTCGGAAAAGCTGCCAAAATCGGAAAAGTTGAAAGCCGGTTCATTTGCATGCGCGCCTGAAACCGAATGCGGACGCACGAGGCTTGGCGCTGGCCAAGATCCGGCAAAGCGCAGCCAGATACTGGAAGGCGCGCAAAGCGTGTTCCTGCGCATGGGTTTCGACGCCGCCAGCATGAACGACATCACCCGTGAGGCGGGCGTGTCGAAGGGCACGATCTACGTCTATTTCAACAGCAAAGAAGACCTGTTCGTCGCCTTGTGCGAGCATTACCGCCATACCATGTTCAGCGCCCTGATCGGCAAGCTGGACAATGGTTTCTCCAATCGTGAGGAACTGACGGAGTTCGGTATTGCGCTGGTGACGTTAATAACCTCATCGACCGCCATTCGCGCCCAGCGCATCGTTTTAGGCGTGAGCGAGCGCAAGCCGGAACTGTCGGCGCGGTTTTATGATCGGGGTCCGAAGCGCAGTCTGGTCGCCATGGCCGAATATCTGGAAAAGATGATCGAGAACGGCGTTTTGGAGCCGTTCGAGGTTGACCGGGTTGCCTATCAGCTCTCCGATCTTTTCCTTGCCGGGCTTTATCGTCCGCGTCTGTTCGGCGTGATTGCTGACGAGCCAACAGAAGAAGCTATCCGCAAGAATGTCGAAACAGCGGTCGATTTCTTCTTCAGAGCATACGGCAAGAGAAGCTGACATCACGTATTTGTACCAATAGGGAACATGCTTTTCGAAACTGTGCCTTATTTTCACTCTGTTCTTGTGTGTAACAACTTGCGGCACAATAATTGCGAGTTGCCATGAGGCGTATTTTTTTTGTCACTTATAAACAATTAAGCAGTTTGTCGGGCGCGATTCGAAACATAGTCGCCAGCAGGACATAAGGCGACAGAACGAAAGCTTAAGCGGCTTGATTCTTAAGGATATTTCGCATGACACTTGACCTGATTCATTTTCCTAATTTCAAGAAAACGTTTTTTGGAGCGGCATTTCAGAGCGACACGCTCACACTTCTGACCCGCATCCGCGATGAAGTCGGCTGCCGGCACATCATGCACGCCTATCGTGGCCGCATGAACGAGTGTGCCAAGCTGAATTCCTCCGATCTGACGTTGGTGATGACCGTTCCGACCGCCTGGTCGGCGCGCTATTCGACGAAGAACTACTTCGCCATCGACCCGATCTTCCAGGAGGATGCGCCCTATTTCTCAAACGATGGCAGCGGCATCGTGCGCGATTTGCAGGAAGATGCCGCCATCTGCCCGGCGGTTGCGGAACTGTTGCAGGACGCTGAAAAGCACGGGCTCGGCAATATTTTCATTGCCGTTTCCGCGCGCAATCCGAAAGGCGCGTCCGGCTGCACGCTGTTCTCGTTCGAGATCGACAAGGACGAGGATCGCGAACAGTTCGTGGCGAAGATGCGTCCGCGTCTGTTGAGCGTCTCGGGCGTCATTCACAACGCGCTGTGCGGCCATAAGGACGCCAGCTCAGTGGCAAGCCTGCTCACTCCGCGCGAGGTGGATTGCCTGCGTTGGGCGGCCAATGGCAAGACCGATGGCGAGATTGCCGATATTCTCAGCATCGCCCGCTGGACAGTGGTGACCTATCTGCAGAACGCCAAAATCAAGCTGAATTGCTCCAACCGCACTTCGGCGGTGGCGACGGCTCTGTCGCTCGGCATCATCGAAATGCCGGGCACCGAGCATCTCATGTAATTCAGGCAAACGCGGCTCGTTGGCGAGCCAGACATGGCGCTTCCGGGTAAAAAGGAAGCGCAGGCTACTTTATTTATTGTGTTTATTGATTGCATTTTAGAACGCAGGGCGTTCCAGCCCTGCTGGAAAATACACTAGCCGCTTGAACTGCTTGCATGACACCGGATGCGTTCGCTCGCGTCCGGTGTTTTGTATTCAGGCTCTTTTTTTCAATGGCATTCTCGCGGCGCTGAAAGCGGCTCGCAAACGCGCCGTGTTCTTCGCCGGGTCCTGATCGGCGTCTTCGAAGGTGATGTGGTTCAACTCCACACCCGCCGTCTTGTCGCTGAGGATCAAGCGGAAATAGGCGTAAACACCCTGATTGCGGAATTCCATATCCAGCACGACCGATGGAGGCGATTGCCAGTCGCAGCGATAGTCGCCGCCATGGCCCAACTCCAGTGTGCCGGGGAAGAAATAAAGCTCGGTCGCGGAGCTCACGACATCGGCAATATTGGCAAACAGCTCGCAGCGGATGAAGGCGATATAGTCAGCCGGATCGACGAGACGCAGCTCCGCCACCACTTCATGCAGGTTCTCGGCGATGATCGCTTCGCGTTCGTTCGAAAATTGCAGGCTCTTCATCGTGTCACCATCGATCCATAAGAACGGGCCAATAATATTTGGGAATAGGGCAAAGTCATAGTTGTACCATTAGTGTACCGCATGCCGCGTATTGATGATGCGGATGAGTTCGGCAACGGCTTTATAGAATTCCGGTGCGATCATCTGGTCGACATTCACCTGCTTATAAAGTGCACGTGCCAGGGGCACGTCCTCGAAGACTGGTATCGAGTGCTGGGCGGCGACTTCTCTTATCTTGAGCGCGATCAGATCCTGTCCCTTCGCAACGACGACCGGAGCGGCGTCTTCATTCGGCTTGTAACGCAGTGCTACGGAGAAATGAGTCGGATTTGCGACAATCAGGGTGGCGGTCGGCACGGCGCTGATCATGCGGCGGCGCGCGCGGTCACGTCCGAGCGAGCGCAGGCGCGATTTGACCAGCGGATCGCCTTCCGATTGCTTCAGCTCGTCTTTGACTTCCTGCCGCGTCATGCGCAGTTCCTGACGCCAGTGGATGCGCGACCAGGCAAGGTCGAAAGCAGCGATGGCGGTGATCGCCAGCACATTGGCGACCAGAAGGCGCACCATGTTCTCGCGCAGAAATTCCGGCAGCGCGCTCGGCTCGGTCGCAATTGCATCCGTGAACAGGCTGTTGCCCTGAAAGAACACGATGAAGACGATGAGGCTGGCGGCGAGAAACTTCGCCACCGATTTCAGGAATTCCACCTGACCTGAGCGCCCGAAAATGCGCTGCCACCCCTTGAGCGGCGAAATGCGCGAAGCCTGTGGACGAATGCGCTCGCCCACAATGCGCGGCGCGTTCTGGAAGGCGGACGAGGCTATGCCTGCCAGCGGAATGATGATGAAGACCGGCACAAGGGCTGCGCCAACCGCCAGCGCCAGCACGCTGAACAGGCGGCTAGCATCCTCGGCGCTGTTGAGAACCCAGTCCTCGGGACGGTCGATCAGTTCGCGCAGGAAGACTGCGAGCTTTGTCGTGGCGGGTGCGGCGACAAACACGGCGATGACCAGAAACGAGGCGACGCCAGCGAGTATCGGCGTTTCGCGGGAGAAAGGCATATTGCCCTTTTCCAAGGCGTCGCGGATCTTCTGCTCGGTCGCTTCTTCTGTTTTGCTTTCCTTATCGGTATCGTCCGCCATGCGTCACACGCGCACTCACGCAGAGGCTTCGTTGGCGTCGAGGGTGATGATGCCCCGCTCGGAAAGGTCGATGGCGATGCGCGAAATCGTGCGGCGTGCGTCTGCGATATTCTGGGCGGTGATATTGCCCTGCTCGGCGCCAAGCTCCGTTTCCACCATGCGGCGGCCACGGGTGGAGAGCGAGGACAAAACGAGTTCCTGAAGCCTGGCGTCTGCACCACGCAGCGCGGTTGCGATCTGTTCGGTCTGCACTTCATCGAAGAGCAGCAGACGCGCGCGCTGCGACAGGCGCTCGATATCTTCGAAGGTGAAGAGCTTGGCCTTGATGCGGTTGAGGTCGTCGCGATTGAGATCTTCAAGGCTCGCCATCAGTTCTTCCATCTCGTTCTTGTCGAGCTGGTTGAAGATATTGGCAATCTGGCCGTGATGGGCTTTGACCGGGCCGGAATCGCTGCGGCCAAGCAGATCGCGGCGCAGCACATCTTCCAGCAGTTCGGCTGCGGCGGGCGCGACATTGCCGATATGCAGCGAGCGCTGCACGACGGCATTGCGCAGCTGCGGCGGCAGGGCGACGAACAGGCGCGCGGCAAGGTCCGACGGCAGTTTGGAGACGATATAGGCGATGATCTGCGGATGCTGGTCGGCCAGATAGGCTTGCAGGCTGTCAACCGGCAGGCGACCGAGCTGCACCCAGACCGATTCCTGCACCAGCTGCGGCTGCACGCGTTCTTCGAACACGGCATCCACTTCTTCCTGCGGCAGCGTATCGCGCAGCAGACCTTCGAAGCGCTGGGCGGCTTCCGAAACGGGCGCGCCCTCGGCAAATGAATCCTCGAATTCCTTCACCAGCTGTTCGAAATCGAGCGGCGAGATCGGGTCCAGCGTGCGGGAATGACCGGCAAGCTTGCGCAGGTCCTCGGCGCTGAAATGCTTGAGAAGGCGTGACGCAGCCGGACGGCCAATAGCCACGAGAATGGCTGCCGCCTTTTGTGCGCCGCTCAGCGTATCGATGATGCCGCTCGCGCTTTCTTCAGTGATGGCCTGCTGCTCTTTTTCGGTCATGGAGATATCCGGGCCGATCCGTTATTTGCCGATGATTTCGGTGAGGCTGACGCCGAAACGCGAAGAATCATCTTCGAGTACGATGACTTCGCCGCGAGCGATCACGCGACCGTTGACGACGATATCGACCGGATCGCCGATCTGCTTGTCGAGGGTGATAACCGCGCCGCGACCGAGCTTCATCAGATTGGCCACCGGCATAGTCGTGCCGCCGAGAACCACCTGCACATCGACGGGAATGCCCATGATGAGTTCGAGATTAGGCTTGGAAGCGCCTTTCTGCGCGCTGCGCGGCTTTTCCTCGCGCAGTTCCTCGATGGCTTCGTCCAGTTCCTGCTGCATGTTCTTGTCCTTGTTGTCAGCGCTCATGCCTGCCCCGCAATATCAACGGTTGCCTTGCGGACCGCGCGATGCACGAACACCGGCAGCGCATTCTTTTCTTTCTGCTCGACAATCGGTTCGCGGGTGCGAACGGCACTGTCGGCAACGGTGCGCGCTTCGCGCATGTCGCGGGTCAGCGCCTTGCGCAAGCGGTTCAGTTCCTCGATGGCTTCTTCCATCTCGCGGCGCACGCGCTGGGTTTCGCCAAGGCGGGCTTCGAGTTTTACATTTTCATCGACAAGATCGGTGCGCTCGCTCTGGATCGCCTTCACGGCGCGTTCCAGACCGTTGGAGGCAGCCGCGACGCGCAGCGCAAGCACCTTGCCAAGCTTGATCGTTTCGTTGGCCTTGCGCCCGACCACGATCAGCGCGCCCAGCGAAACAAGGGCCATCAGCGTGGAAAGAATATTAGCCAGCAACAAGCTCATCGATAAAATCCTCTTCCTGATTGACCGGGTCGCCGACCTTGACGGTGAAATGAATGCCCGACTTGCCGAGCGAGCATTTGAAAAGCTGCTGGTTGCCCGAGCGCAGACGCACCTGCTCCATGGCGTCGGCAGGCAGCTTCAACACCTGTCCGATCTCGAGTTTCGACAGCGCATCCAGCGTCATCGAACCTTGCTGGATGAAGCCTTCAAGCTCGATACGGGCGCGGCTGACTTCCTGACGCAGCTTCTTGGCCCAGCTCGGATCGGCCTGGTTCATGGGGCGGCGCAGAAAAGCGGCGACGGCATCCTGCATTGGCTTATGGGTGCTGCGGGGCAGCAGAAGGTGGACTTGTCCGGTCTTGCCCGCCGCCGTCACATCGATCCGGCAAGCGAAAAGCCGCGACCGTTCGAAATCGGTGCGGTCGAATTCGGCGATATCGATGCATTCACCGGCAACGAACATCGACTGCGCATTTGCCACCCAGCCCGATAGGGAACCGGCGTTGAAAACCTGATCCAGCGCACCGGCGAGATGGCCGGAAAGAAGGGCGGAAATCTTGTGTTCGACCATGCCGAACGGGCGCTCGACATCGACTTGGCCCAGATTACCCTGCGCGCCATACATGGCCTCGATGATCAAGAAGACCAGCGGCGCATCGACGGTCAGATAAAGCGTCGAGCCCCAGCGTTCGACTTTAAGCGGCGCGATGATGGCGGCGCTGTCGAGAATGGCGGCGAAACCCGCGTCATCGGTGCTTTCCACCGCACCGGCTTCCACTTCGAAAGCCGCCGCGCAACCATGTTTCAGCCGCTCGCAGAAATGCGTGGAGGCATCCTTGAACACATGGGCAAGCGACTTCAGATCGTCGCCGGACAATCCGGCTGCGCGCAGCAGATTGTCGGCCAGCACGTTATTCTTGCGGTGTTGTTCCGCCATGGTCGTTTCAACCGACGTTTCAGGGGTGGTTTCGGGCGTCGTCATCTTATGCGGCCTGCTGCGTGGGCGCGCTGGCCATGGTTTCCTGCTCCACCACATCGATGGTCGGGCGGTCATAAGCGGAGATGGTCTTGCGCCCATATTCCACGGCGATCTGCGGCAGCGAGCCGTTCATATAGGCAAGCAGCGTCTGCTTCACGACGACATAGAGACGGTTCTTCTTTTCGCGGGTCGATTTGATCTTGGTCGCGATGGGACCGACAACGCCATAGGAAAAGAAGATACCGGCGAAGGTGCCGACAAGGGCTGCACCGATCAGATGACCGAGCACTTCCGGCGACTGGTCCAGCGCGCCCATGGCCTTGATCACGCCGAGAACAGCGGCGACGATCCCGAGCGCAGGCAGGGCTTCCGAAATGGTGACCATGGCCTGATAGGGCTTCAGCTTGTCGCGGGCGATGGTGTGGATTTCCTCGTCCATCAGCGCTTCGATCTCGTGCGAGCGCACATTGCCGACGATGATGAGGCGGCAGTAATCGCAGATGAAATGGGTGAGGTCTTCGTTTTTCAGAACGCTCGGATAGGCCTGAAAGATCGGCGATTCCTTGGGATTGTCGATATGGACTTCGACTTCATTGCGCGACTTGGCGCGCAATTCGCGCATCAGGCTGTAGAGCAGGCCCAGAAGATCGAGATAATCGCGCTGCTTGGGCACGGCGTTGCTGAACGCCTCCATGCAGGCGCGACCGGTATCCTTCACCAGCGAAAACGGATTGGCGACGAAGAACGTGCCAAGCGCTGCGCCCAGAATGATGACGAATTCCCAAGGCTGGATGAGCACGCTCACATGTCCGCCCATGGCGATGAAACCGCCCAGCATACAGCCCAGTGTGATGGCGAGACCGATGATAATGCCCAAAGCCCGAGACTCCCGCAGAATAGTTCTTTGAGCCGAACATAGGCAGCGCGGCTTGCGCGAAGCTTGCCGAGGTCGCCCGAGGACTATTGGGCGCCATCAGCTTCGGACAAGCTTGATCGCGCATAAAGGGCGCAACTATCAGCAGGGGGTCATGCCTATGGTCGATACGATGACGAGCTATCGCCTGATCGCGTCGGATATGACGCGGTCTTTGCAGCGCGTTTCGAAAGAACCTTTGGTGTCGCGCGAAACGGCCTATTTCCAGGAAAACATCGGCAATGTGAAATCGATTGACGATTTCATGTCCGACAGCCGCCTTTACAATTATGCGATGAAGGCGTTCGGTCTGGAAGACATGGCCTATGCAAAGGCTTTCGTGCGCAAGATTCTGACGGAAGGCGTCACGAGCGACGACGCCATGGCCAACAAGCTGACCGACAAGCGCTACAAGGAATTCGCGACCGTCTTCGACTTTGCGGGCAAGGGCGCCGAGGCTACCCAAAGCACCGAGGCGCAGCAGGGTGTGGTGGACAAATATTTGCGCCAGACGCTGGAAACCGAAGCCGGTGGCCAGAACGAAGGCGTGCGTCTGGCGCTCTATTTCGAGCGCAAGGCTTCGAAGATCACCAATGCCTATGAAATCCTCGGCGACAAGGCCTTGCTGACCACGGTGCAGACGATATTCAGCTGGCCTGCGGCCATGTCCAATGCCGATGTGGACAAGCAGGCCAAGATGCTTGAGGCCAAGATCGACTTTTCCAAAATGTCCGATCCCGATTATGTCTCGAAACTCATTTCGCGTTTCACGGCCATGTATGAAATGAACAACCCGACCTCAAGCAGCCCGGCATCCATCGCCTCGCTGCTGCTCGGCAGCGCGTCTTCGGTTGGCATCTCGACCGATATTCTTACCACCTTGCAAAGCTTCAAGCCGGGCGGACGCTGATCCATGCAGAATAATTCGATCTATGTCGGGCTTTCCTCGCTCATTACGCTTGAACGGCGAATGGATTCGATTGCCCAGAATGTCGTCAATGTCTCGACGGTCGGTTTCCGGGGCGAGGGCACCAAGTTCGATTCGATTGTCTCTAAAAAGGCAAGCGACGATGTGAGCTTTGCCAGCGCCGGCAAGAGCTATATCCGCACCGAACCCGGCCCGCTGGTCAAGACGGACAACCCGCTTGATATTGCGGTCAAGGGCGATGCGTGGCTGTCGCTCAACACACCGCAGGGTCAAATTTTCACCCGCGACGGGCGTATGAAGATGCTGGCGACCGGCGAGCTGGTTTCAATGATGGGCTATTCGGTGCTCGATGTCGGCGGCGCGCCGATCATGCTCAATCCGGATGGTGGCGCGCCGAAGATTTCCGCCGATGGCGCGGTCTATCAGAATGGCGCGCAGATCGGCGCTCTCGGGCTTTACTCCATTCCCGCCGATGCCGAGCTGAAATATGCAGGCAATTCCGGTGTGATCCCAAACAAGGCTGCGGCGCCGATCTTCGACGATAACAGCATCGGCGTTGTGCAGGGCATGATCGAAGGCTCGAATGTCGACGCCATGACCGAGATGACGCGTCTCATCAGCGTCAGCCGGGCCTTTGAGCAGGTCAATAATCTTTTGACCCAGCAGGAAGCGACCGTGTCTGAAGCGATCAAGACGCTGGGCTCCAAAAACGGATGACGCCAGACCTACCGCTCGCGCGGCTTGCCGCCTTTGCCCGTCAACAGGCCGTAGAGCCGAAGCCCGTGTCCGGTATCGGCGGCACGGTCAGCGACGTGTCGCGCTCGGCGATTGCCGTGCGCGGGCTGTCACGCGATGCGCGGCTTGGCGATGCGGTGGCGATAAGGGCTGTGGGCGGCACCAGTCTGGCGGAAATCATTCGCGTTGCCGACAGGCAGGTTCTCGTCAAACCTTTCGACGACCGGATCATTCCCTCATTGGGTGCAGCGGTCTTCGAAGAAGGACCGCTCAGCATCCGTCCGGCGCTCGAATGGCGCGGGCGGGTGATCAATGCGCTGGGGCAGCCGATTGACGGCAGGGGTGCGCTTTTGCCCGGTCCACGCCCGATGGCATCCGAAAATCTGGCACCAGCCGCGCTGCGCCGGGGGCGCGTGGATCGCGGGCTTCGCACCGGCGTTGACGTGATCGACATTTTCACGCCGCTCTGCTTTGGCCAGCGCATCGGCATTTTTGCCGGTTCCGGCGTCGGCAAATCCACGCTGCTCGCCATGATGACGCGCGCCGCCGATTTCGACACGGTGGTGCTGGCGCTGACCGGCGAGCGCGGACGTGAAGTGCGCGAGATGCTGGAAGAAACCATGGTTGGCCATCTCGACAAGACCATCACTGTCGTTGCAACCGGCGATGAAAGCCCGATGATGCGCCGTCTTGCGCCCAATACCGCGACGGCCATTGCGGAATATTTCCGCGATCTCGGCCAGAATGTGCTGCTGATTGTCGATTCCGTCACGCGCTTTGCCCATGCGGCGCGCGAGGTGGCGATTGCGGCGGAAGAGCCGCCGGTTTCGCGCGGTTATCCGCCGAGCGTGTTCAGCCAGTTGCCACGCCTTCTGGAGCGGGCGGGGCCGGGCAGCGCCGATTCAGGCGGCAGTATTACCGGCATCTACTCGGTGCTCGTCGATGGCGATGACCACAATGACCCGGTTTCCGACACCATTCGCGGCACGCTGGACGGGCACATCGTGCTCGACCGGACGATTGCGGCGCTGGGGCGCTTTCCGGCGGTCGATGTTCCGGGTTCGGTTTCACGCCTCGCCAAGCACAACTGGACGGCGGAACAGCGCAAGCTTGTCAGCCAGCTTCGCAGCATGGTGGCCCGCTTCGAGGAAACGCGCGATCTGCGCGCCATCGGCGCGTATCAAAAGGGGCATGACGGGATTCTGGATCAGGCGGTGGATCTCGTTCCGCGCATCTATGATGCCTTGCAGCAGTCCCCAGAGACACCGCGTTCAGACGATCCCTATCAGAAACTCGCCGCCGCCTTGCGCGGGGAAAAACAGGCATCCAATCCATGATGACGGGCAACAAGAACCGACGCAAAAACGCCGAAGAAAAGCTATTGGCCGATCTGGAAGCGGAAGTGAGCGCCGCCGCCGCACAGGAAGGTGGCAAGAAACCCCACAGCAAGGTTGACCGCTATCTGAAGATTGCGGCGGTCACGCTGGCGGCTGGCTGCGCGATGCTGCCCTTCATCACCTATCTCCAGCGCATGGAGCTTGCGCCTGCCGAAAAGGCGGAACGCAAGATCATCGATCCGCTGGACCGTTCGGAGCAGAAAACGGTGCGCCGCTTTCCGTCCTTCCGCCCGTCGGATCGCGTTTCCCCCAGTGCGGATATCGATAACACCATGACCGGTTCGGTCATGTCCAACGGCAAGGGCCTGCCGGGAACTGGCGCTGGCACTGGCGGCGCAGGCGGCGGCGATGGACAGGCTTTCCCGAAGCCGGTCTTCGCGCTGCGCGAGGTCGTCGGCGGGATGGCAATGATCGAGGATACGTCCGGCTACTGGTTCGTGGAAAAAGGATCTCTGTTGCCCGATGGCAGTCGCCTTGTTTCCATCGGTCGGGGGTCGGGAACCTGGCAATTGACCACGTCGTCAGGCGACGTGATTGAAATGCGGAGATAGGGGAGTAGGGCAGTAAGGGAATAGGGGAGTATGTTGGCCTTGCGCGATCAGCGCTCTCTTGGAAACTACGATATACCATTCCCCAAAAACATATTCCCTTACTGCCCTATTCCCCTACTCCCTTAACCTTCGCAAGCTTGACGCAAGTTCCGCCCCGTAAGTTAACCAACGGTAAAGGCGGGAAACTCCATGAGCTCCATTCATCTTTTCGATCTGGCCGCAAGGCAAGTGCAGTGGCTGTCGGTCCGACAGGCCACCGTCGCTGGCAATGTCGCCAATGCGAACACGCCGGATTTCAAGGCGCGCGACGTTCAACCCTTCACCGATGTGCTGGACAAGACGCAGCTCACCATGGCTGCGACGAGTCCGCAGCATCTGGAATTCGAGGCAAACGGCATCGCAGGCGCACGCCTGCGTCCCGACGACATCACCGAGCAAACCCATTCCGGCAATACCGTCGATGTCGAACAGGAAATGATGAAGGCAGGCGAGATTTCCCGCGAATATTCGCTCAACACCAGCATCGTCAAAGCGTTCCACCGCATGATGCTGTCGGTCGCGAAGGGATAATCCATGTCTTCCGACGCCTTGCAGAATTCCCTGAAGATCGCAGCCTCCGGCCTTTCGGCCCAATCGACACGTCTGCGTATCGTTTCGGAAAACATCGCCAATGCCCAGTCGACGGGCCAGACGGCGACCGACGATCCCTATCGCCGCAAGACCGTTTCCTTCCGCACCGAGCTGGAGCATGGCACGGGTGCCGCAGAAGTGCGCGTGGCCGAAGTGGGCAAGGATACCTCGCCCTTCGTCGAGCAATATGATCCGAGCCACCCCGCCGCCGACGCGCGCGGCTATGTCCGTTACCCGAACGTCAACATGGTCGTCGAAATGGCGGACATGCGTGAAGCCAACCGTTCTTATGAAGCCAATTTGCAGGTCGTCAGGCAGGCGCGTGAGCTGATCTCGATGACCATCGATCTCCTGAGGAGCACATAATGTACGACTCGATCATGAGCATTTCGGCGCGCAATGCGCTGTCGCGCCTTTCCGAAACCGTCGCCGGGAATGGCGTCGGTTCTGCCGCTTCCACGGCGGCTCCACAGGCTGTTCCCGCAACGCCGGGCGCATCCTTTGGTGAAGTCCTGTCGCAGATGACGGATTCGGTCGGCCAGAAATTGCAGGCGGCGGAAGCCACCTCCATTCAGGGCATCAAGGGCGATGCGCCGGTGAATGAGGTGGTCAGCTCCGTCATGGAAGCTGAACAGTCGCTCCAGACCGCAATCGCGATCCGCGACAAGATCGTGCAAGCGTATCTCGAGATCAGCCGCATGTCGATTTAAAGCATTTCCAGCAAAAGTGCGAAGTGGTTTTGCGTAGGATAATGCGCAAAAACAAATGGTTAGAGCGGCTTCGACAATACCGTTTTAACTGAGCCGCTCTCATCCCGCATACGCCCAGCAGATCAAGGAAGCGCCATGAAAGCCCTGACGATTGCCGCAACCGGCATGAACGCCCAGCAGCTCAATCTGGAAGTGATCGCCAACAATATTGCCAATATCAATACAACGGGCTTCAAGCGCGCGCGTGCCGAGTTTTCGGACCTACTCTATCAGTCCGAGCGCACGGCAGGCGTTCCCAATCAGGCCAATGAGAGCATTGTGCCCGAAGGCGCGCTGGTCGGCCTTGGCGTCCAGACGGCGGCGGTGCGCAACCTGCATATTCAGGGCAGCTTCAACCAGACCGGAAATCCATTCGATCTGGCGCTGACCGGGCAGGGCTGGTTCCAGATCCAGAGCCCGACCGGCGAAACGCTCTATACCCGCGCTGGCGCATTCAACAAGAATGCCGATGGCCAGCTGGTGACGCTCGACGGAAATATTGTCCAGCCGGGCATCGTGGTTCCTGAAAATGCGCTTGAAGTAACCGTCAGCGATACCGGGCAGGTCTTTGCAAAGATTCAGGAACAGAACGGCATCCAGATCACCCCGCTCGGCCAGCTTCAGCTTGCGAATTTCACCAATGAAGCCGGTCTCGAACCGCTGGGCGACAATCTCTATCGCGAAACGGAAGCCTCCGGCGGGCCGCTGGTCGGCGATCCGGGCGATCCAGGTTTCGGTTCGGTCAAGCAGGGCTATCTCGAAGCATCAAATGTCGATCCGGTGAAAGAAATCACCGATCTGATTACGGCGCAGCGCGCCTATGAAATGAATTCCAAGGTCATTCAGGCCGCCGACGAAATGGCGGCGACCGTATCGAAGAACATGCGCTGACGGTGATCGCCATGAAACGCGCCCAAGGAAACGACATCAAAGCCCGTTCACGGTTCAGACGCGCCGCACTGGCTGCTGCCGCAGTGGCCGGTTTTGCCACTGCTGCGGTCTCGGGGGCTTCGGCCACCGACCGCATCGCTTTCGTTGTGCCTTCGGCGACCGTTTATCCCGGACAGGTCGTCAGCAATATCGCGCTGGTCGAGAAGAAGTTCTACATCAGTGCGCCCGCCGCGCAGCAATATGTGCTGTCGGTGGATCAGGCTGACGGCAAGGTCGCGCGCAAGACGCTGATCGCGGGTAAGCCGATCCTCGTCGCCGCCCTCTCGGAGCCGTCGCTGGTCAAGCGTGGCGAGCCGGTGACGATGGTGTTCTCCACCGGTGTCATGACGATCACAGCCGTCGGCATACCGCTCGAGTCCGGGGCGGCAGGCGATTTCATCAAGGTACGCAACAGCGACAGCGGCGTCATCGTGCCCGGCACGATACTGGCCGATGGCCGTGTTCAAGTGGGGATGCGGTGAGAAAAACCTGGGCAACGCTGATCACCGTTCTGGCTCTCGCGCTTCAACCTGTTGCGGTTCTGGCGGATGAGTCGGCCAAGAATGTGAAGGATTTCGGCACCGCCGTCGAAGCGGACGCCGACTGGCTGGGTGCAGGCGGCGATCCGTCCAAGATGGCCTATGCTGAGCTTGGTCGTGGCAGCGCTGTGGCACGCCTCAAGGATATCGCGACCATTCAGGGCGTGCGTGAAAACCAGCTCGTTGGTTACGGTCTGGTGATCGGCCTTAAGGGCACGGGTGACAGCCTGCGCAACTCGCCTTTCACCGAACAGTCCATGCGCGCCATGCTCGATAATCTCGGCATCAATGCGCCGCGCAATTCCACGCGTTCGAAGAACACGGCAGCGGTCATCGTGACCGCCAATCTGCCCGCCTTTGCCGGTTCCGGCTCACGCATCGATGTGACGGTTTCGTCCATCGGCGACGCCACCTCCTTGCAGGGTGGCACGCTGGTCATGACGCAGCTGATGGGCGCCGACAACCAGATTTATGCAGTTGCGCAGGGCAATATGATTGTGTCCGGCTTTACCGCCGAAGGCGATGCAGCCACCGTGACGCAGGGTGTGCCGACATCGGGCCGCATTCCAAACGGTGCGCTGGTCGAGCGCGAGGTTGCCGGAAACTTCGGCAAGGACAGCGAGATGATCGTGGAGCTGCGCGATCCCGATTTCACGACTGCCGTGCGTACCGCCGATACGATCAATATCTTCGCCAAGCGCCGCTATGGGCGCGGTGTGGCGATTGCCCGCGATGCCAAGACCATCCGCCTGTCCCGTCCGAAAAATGTGCCCGCCGCCCGCTTTCTCGCGGAGCTGGAGGGCCTTCCGATCATCACGGATGAGGTGGCGCGCGTGGTGGTGGATGAGCGTACCGGCACGGTGGTCATCGGTTCGAAAGTACGCATTTCCAAAGTGGCAATCAGCCATGGCAGCCTGACGGTGCGCGTGACGGAAACGCCGATGGTCGTGCAGCCTGAACCGTTCAGTGACGGCGTGACGGCGATGGAGCCGAACACCGATATCGCCGTCAACCAGCCCAATGCCAAGATCGGGATTCTGACCGGCGCCAACCTGGAAAATCTGGTCAAGGGCCTCAACCAGATGGGTGTGAAGCCGACCGGCATCATCGCCATCCTGCAGGCGATCAAATCTTCCGGCGCGCTTCACGCAGAACTGGTAGTGCAATGATGAGGCCGGGGATGACAGCAGACATGATCGTGAAACTGGCAATCCGCACCGGTTCGGCTTTGGCGCTGCTTTTTGCCAGCGCCTTGCCGGGATTGGCGCAGGAGGTGGCATCGCCTGCACCGCAAGCGCCAACTGTGGCCCCAACGGCGGCGGTTCCTGTTTCCGCGCCACCTGCGAACCTCGGCAATCTGGATGAAATCCGCAAGTTCTGCGGCAATATCGACAATCAGGCCGCAGACGCCCGCTATTCGTTGCAGGCCAAGCAGCTCACCGACCTCAAGGCCGAGGTGGACGAGCGGATGCAGGCGCTGGAAGAAAAGCGCAAGGAATACGAGATGTGGCTGAAGCGCCGCGACGAGTTCGTCAGCAAGGCGCAGGATTCGCTGGTCGACATCATTTCCAAGATGAAGCCGGATGCAGCGGCAGCCCAGATGGCCATGATCGGCGATGAGGCGGCGGCAGCCCTGATCCTCAAGCTCAACCCGCGTGTTTCGAGCATCATTCTGAATGAAATGCCGCCGGAAAAGGCAGCAAAGCTCGCACGCATCATCGTCGGATCGCAGCGCACGGGCGCAACGCCACCGGCGGTGAAGGACCAGCGCGCTCAGGCGCAAACCGGGAATACGGTGCAATGACAGGACGCATGAACAAGACCATTTTCGCCGCCACCGCTCTGGCGCTTCTGGCCGGTTGCGCCATGAAGCCGGAAGAAATCGGTCGTGCGCCGGACCTGTCGCCGGTTGCCGCCAATCTCGGCATGAACAACAATCCGCAATATAATGGTTATCCGTCGCGTCCGGCCAAGCCGGATTATTCGCTCTGGAACCAGCGCTCGACCAATTTCTTCAAGGACCCGCGCGCGGCCGAGCCGGGTGATGTGCTCACCGTCATCATTTCCATCAATGACCGCGCCAATCTCGACAACAAGACCGATCGCGAGCGGGTGTCGAAAGGCATTTATGGCGCGGGCGGCTCGTTCGCGACCAGCAGCAGCACGGGCGCCGGTGCTGGCGGCGACATGGACGGTTCCATCAACACCCATTCGGACAGCTCGTCCAAGGGCAAGGGCACAATCAAGCGCAGCGAGGATATCAGCCTACAGGTTGCGGCCATCGTCACCAACACGCTCCCGAACGGCAACATGATCATTCGCGGCTCGCAGGAGGTGCGCGTGAACAATGAGTTGCGTGTGCTGAATGTCGCCGGTGTCGTGCGTCCGCGGGATATTTCCGGTTCCAACACCATTTCCTACGACAAGATCGCCGAAGCCCGCATTTCCTATGGTGGTCGTGGACGGTTGAGCGAGGTGCAGCAGCCGCCATACGGCCAGCAAATTCTCGATCAGGTTTCTCCTTTTTAAAGCTGAGCATCGATGAGCGACACGGCACTGGACAAGAAAGACGGCAAGGCCAAAGGCTCCATGATGGGGCTTTTGGCGGCGGTCGTTGCTCTTACCGCTATCGCCGCCGGTGGCGGCTGGTATCTGGGCGGTATGATTTCCGCCGACCAGCAGGCGCTTGCCAAGACCACGGCCAAGGAAGACAAGCCGAAGCCGGGCGATTTCGAATCGCGCTCCATCGGCGCGGTTGTGCCGCTAAAGCCGATCATCACCAATCTCGGCATTCCGCAGAACACTTGGGTACGGCTGGAAGCTTCGCTGGTCGCCAAGCCCGGTCATGAAATACCGGCGGCCATGGCGGCCAGTGTCGGCGATGATTTTCTGAGCTTCCTGCGCAGTGTCAATCTCATGCAATTGCAAGGCGCGGCAGGGCTTGCCTATCTGCGCGCCGATCTCGAAGAACGCGCCCGCCTGCGCTCGGAAGGCGCGGTGGACCGGGTCTTTATTTCGGCACTGGTCGTAGAATGAAAAAACTCCTTGGTACAAGCGTTCTCCTGACGCTCGCACTCACCGTTTCGGCACAGGCCCAACAGGCCTTGACGCTGGATAATCTGCTACCCGCAGGCAGCGGTGCGGCCAGCGGCCAGATTGTCCAGCTCTTCGGTCTTTTGACCGTACTGTCCATCGCGCCCGGCCTTTTGATCATGGTGACGAGCTTTACGCGCTTCGCCATAGCCTTTTCCCTGCTTCGCTCGGGTCTTGGTCTCCAGACCGCGCCTGCCAGCATGGTGATGATCTCGCTCGCTCTGTTCATGACCTTCTATGTCATGGCGCCCGCCTTCGACCGCGCCTGGAACAATGGCTTGCAGCCGCTGATGCGTAACGAGATAACGCAACAGGCAGCCTTGACCGAGATTTCGCAGCCCTTTCGCGAATTCATGATGGGTCAGGTGCGTGACAAGGATCTGCGCCTGTTCGAAGACCTTGCCGATCCGTCTTTCCGCACCGGCGAGGACGGTGTTGTGGATTTCCGCGTGCTGGTCCCGGCCTTCATGATTTCGGAGCTTCGTCGCGGCTTTGAAATCGGCTTCCTGATCGTGCTGCCGTTTCTGGTGATCGATCTGGTCGTGGCCACGCTCACCATGTCCATGGGCATGATGATGCTGCCGCCGACAGTGATTTCGCTGCCGTTCAAGATTCTG
This sequence comes from Brucella sp. NBRC 113783, assembly GCF_040372265.1. NCBI lineage: Bacteria > Pseudomonadati > Pseudomonadota > Alphaproteobacteria > Hyphomicrobiales > Brucellaceae > Brucella > Brucella sp. NBRC 113783. The sequence goes on from NZ_BAABRX010000006.1 coordinate 222,509, forward strand.
TTCTTCGTGCTGATCGACGGCTGGAATATTCTGGTCGGAAGCCTGATTCGCTCGTTCTCCTGACCCGATTTGGAACAGTTGCCAAAGCGTCCGGCAAAATTCGGCGTCAAAATCTGAGAGATCGGTAAAATTCGGCAAAATAAATTAGCATTACTTTAATATTTGGGTTTTAAACGTCGGCACATGGTGGGTCTCTGCGAGAGCGGAGACAGGCATGATGCCGCTCCACTATGCCGGTAAGTCCGGCCTGTCCCTCTGTATGATTTTTCCCAAGGGGCAAAATAATGGCTAGCATTCTGACCAACTCGGCAGCTCTGACTGCTCTTCAGACCCTTTCTTCGACCAACAAGTCGCTGGAAGCAACGCAGAACCGCATTTCGACTGGCCTGCGTATCGGTGAAGCTTCCGACAACGCTTCGTACTGGTCCATCGCTACGTCGATGAAGTCCGACAACAAGGCCAACTCGGCCGTTCAGGACGCTCTCGGCCTCGGCGCTGGCAAGGTTGACACCGCTTATTCCGCGATCAACAAGATCCGTGAATCCGTTGACGATATCAAGACTAAGCTGGTTTCGGCTCTTGGTGCAAGCGAAGAAGACAAGGGCAAGATCGAAACCGAAATCAAGTCGATCGTTGCCAACATCAACTCGGCTCTGAGCAACGCCAACTACGCTGGTTCCAACCTGCTGAACGGACCGACGGACGATCTCGAAGTTGTTGCTTCGTACAACCGTTCCGGCGCCACCGTTACGGTTGACAAGATCACCGTCGCTTCTGGCGACACCGATGCGAAGACCATGGTTGCCTCGATCGTTGCCGCGGGCTTCTTCACGTCCACTACGGACGACGCTGCTATCACGACGGCTCTGGGCACGGTTGAAACGGCTCTCGCGAGCCTTGCAACCGGTGCAGCAACGCTCGGTGCAGCGAAGTCGCAGATCGACAGCCAGAAGAGCTTCCTGTCCGGTCTTCAGGACTCCATCGAAAAGGGCGTTGGCACGCTCGTTGACGCTGACATGAACAAGGAATCGGCACGTCTGTCGGCTCTCCAGGTTCAGCAGCAGCTCGGCGTTCAGGCTCTGTCGATTGCCAACTCGTCGAACCAGTCGATCCTGTCGCTGTTCCGCGGCTAATCGGTAACTGAGTAGATAAAACGGAGAGCCGGGTCACCGGCTCTCGCGAGTTCTCAGGCAAATCAGGGGTTCGCATCCGGACCGACCTGATCGGACCGGATGCCTTTGGGCGGAAAAGGGGCGCGGGATCAATTCCGCGCCCCGCTTCGTTTCGGCGTTCAGAAAGCACGTGCTTTATCAGCCGCCACTTTCGCGCAAGCTTCGCGGTCTAGTTTGCATCCATCATGATGGCGGTGGTGTCGATGCAGCAGAATATCCAGCAATTGATCGAACAGCTCAGGGGAACGCTTGGCAAGCTTGGCGTGCGCAAGCTTGTTGCGCTCGGGCTTGTGGGGGCCGCCCTGATGGGGGCGATCCTCTACACGAGTTTCTATCTGAGCCGCCCCTCCTATGAGACGCTTTATGTCGGCCTGTCGCGTGATGACGTGAACCGCATGGGCCTTGCGCTCGGTGAAGCAGGCATTCCCTTCGATGTGAAGTCGGATGGTTCGTCCATTCTGGTGCCGATCGGCAAGGCGGAAACCGCCCGCATGTATCTCGCCGAAAAGGGCCTGCCCACCTCCAATAATGCCGGTTACGAGCTGTTCGACAATATGGGCTCACTCGGCCTCACCTCCTTCATGCAGGAAATCACCCGCGTTCGCGCGCTTGAAGGCGAAATCGCCCGCACCATTCAGGCGATTCGCGGCGTGAAGGCCGCCCGCGTGCACATCGTTCTGGCTGAAAAAGGCTCGTTCCGCCGTGGCGACCAGAAGCCGTCCGCTTCGGTGGTCATCCGCGCGGAAGGCGGCTTTGCCGCCGAATCGGCGCAGTCGATTCGCCAGCTCGTTGCCGCCGCCGTGCCGTCGCTCGATGCATCGTCGGTCACCGTCCTCGACACCAATGGCCGGCTTCTCGCCTCCGCTGGCGAGGCCGCCAATGGCGCGGCTCTCATGACCGCCTCGCTGGAACAGCAGGTTGCTGGTAATGTGGACGACAGCATCCGCAAGGCGCTGGCACCCTATCTTGGTCTTGGCCATTTCCAGACCAGCGTGCAGGCGACGCTCGACACCGACCGCCGCCAGATCAATGAGACGACCTTCGATCCCGAATCGCGTGTCGAACGTTCGGTCCGCGTGGTGCGCGAAAGCGGCGATTCCCGCAACAACCGCGATAACAACGCGACGGGTGTGGAACAGAACATCCCGCAGGAAGAAATCCAGAACCGCAATGGCGAAACCTCGTCGGAAAAGACCGACCGCCGCGAGGAACTGACCAATTACGAAATGAACAGCAAGACGATTGCGACGGTGAGCGACGGTTATTCCGTCAAGCGTCTGTCGATTGCCGTCGTCATCGATCAGGCGCGTCTGCTGCAAACGGCCGGAACCACGCCGCCGCCTGCCAATTTCGTCGATCAGCAGATCACCAAAATCCGCGATCTCGTCGCCACGGCTGCCGGTCTCAATGCGGATCGCGGCGATGTCATCAATGTAACCGCCGTCAATTTCCTTGATCCGGCTGGTGCGGATATGGAGCCGGTTTCGGCGCCATGGACCGATACGCTGCTGCGCCAGAGCGGAAGCTATGTCAACGCGCTGGCCATCCTCGCCGCGGTTGGTCTTCTGATCTGGTTTGGCCTGCGTCCGCTGCTGCGTGACCAGACCGCGAAACCGGCAGGCACGGAAGTCGCCATCCGCGAAGCGGGTGAGGTTGCCACGCCGAATTTCGTCGGTACACAAGCAGGCAGCGAGGGCCAGCAGGCTGTGATCGGCGGGCCGGAAGCCTATGCCGACCAGATGAAGACCAGCCTCAGTGATTTACGCCAGCGCATGCGCATGCCCGCCAAGCTTCGTCTGGAACAGATGATCGAGATGGATGAGGAGCGCGTTGCCGCCGTTCTCAAGCAATGGATCAACGGAAACGCCGTGAAGCAGCCTGTCCATGCCGAACGGGCCGATGCACCGGAGCTTGAGGCTGCCTGATAATGAGCGCGCTCTCCCTCAGCCGTTACCTTCCTGATTTTTCGACCCATCGCGTGGCGGATGAGGCTGTGGAGATCATCGCCGCCCCTGCGCCGTCGCAACCGTTGAAGCCGGAGCCGGTTCGTCGCACCCAAGCGATTGACCCGAAAGCGGCGGCCCTTGCGGATAAGCTTGCCGCTGCCGAAAAGGCGGAAATGGCGGCCCTCATCGCAGCCGAGGAAGAAAAGCGCTCCGCCTTTGAAAACGGTCATGCCGAAGGCCATACGCTTGGCCGCGAGGAAGGCCATAAAGAAGCCGAGGCGCTTTACGAAGCTGAGAAAGCCCGGCTTTTGCGCGAGCATGAGACGGAAATCGAAAATCTTCGCGCCGCGTTTTCGCGGGAGCAGGCGCTGTTGCTGGCGCGCAGCCTGACCGAAGCGCTGACCGCGCTGGAACAGAGCTTCTCCGGCCAGATTGCCGAGATTCTAGCGCCGCTTCTCGTCGGAAAGCTTGAACAGGACGCGGTTGCAGAATTTGCCCACCGCATTGCGGCGCTGGCGCTGGAAGGCGAAGCGCCGGAAATCTCCGGTCCGGCAGGACTGCTGGCCCCGATACGCGACCATGCAGCGCTGCTGCCCTCCGGCTGCCGGTTTGTCGAAAATGCGTCGGACGAATTGTCCTTTTCCTTTGGCGAACGGGTGCTAGAAACGCGCATCGCGCCGCTTCTTGATGAATTGAAGGCTGCGGTCCAATGAGCATCGATCCCGAAACCAAGCGCGAAATCATCATTGTTCGCCGTGGCGGGCATGACGACCATGACGGCCACCATGGCGGCGTGTGGAAGATTGCCTATGCCGACTTTATGACCGCCATGATGGCGTTCTTCCTCGTCATGTGGCTGATCAATGCCGCCAATGAGGAAACCAAGGCGGCTGTCGCCAGCTATTTTAATCCCGTCAAGCTGATGGACCGGCATTCCAGCCCCAAGGGCGTGCAGGATGTCGATGAGAAGGATGGCAAGGTTCGCTATGAAAGCGACCAGCAGGTCGAAAACAGCACCAAGGTCATCAACGACGCCACGACCGTGCCGCCGAGCGAGCAGGAGGAGCGCCAGCTTTTCCGTGAGCCCTATGCGGTTTTGTCGGAACTGGCGCATGAAACCGGTGTGTTGCAGAATCAGTCTGCCAAGGGTGACGGCGGCACGTCGCAATCCGGCCCTGCCACAGGTGCCGATGGCGGCGATGCCTATCGTGATCCTTTCAGCCCGGATTACTGGTCGAGCAAGGCCGTGGACGAGCTGACGCCGCCGAATGCCGCGCCCTCCACGCCGCCCAAGCCGGAAACGCCGGAAGCAAAACCCGCTGAAGCGCCTGCAAAAGATCAGGAACAGCTCATTGCGGAACTGAAAAAGGCTGCGGAAGGCGAAAAGTCCACTGCGGCCAGGCCGGGCAGCAAGGCTGAGCCGATGCCGGATGTAACGGTGGTTCCGGTGGATGGCGGGGTGATGATCCAGCTGACCGACAAGATCGACTACGGCATGTTCACAATCGGCTCCGCCAAGCCTGATGCGCGCGTGGTGCAGATGCTGGAACGCATAGCGCAGGTGATTTCCCGCCAGCCCGGCGAAGTCATCATCAGCGGTCACACCGATTCGCGCCCGTTCAAAAGCGCAAGCTATGACAACTGGCGTCTGTCGTCGGCGCGTGCGCAGATGGCCTATTACATGCTGGTGCGCGGCGGGCTGGATGAAAAGCGCGTGTTGCGCGTTGAAGGCTATGCCGACCGCCAGCCGAAAATCGCCAATGACCCGAATGCGGCTGAAAACCGCCGCATCGATATTTTCCTCAAGTCTGCCCCATGAAGCGGCTTGTTCAGCGCTCCCTGATGATTGCCTTGACCATGAGCCTGCCGCTGGCCGGAGCGCCGGTGCATGTCTTTGCACAGGCGCAACAGGGCGGCAGCGCGGGCGCAGCCTTGCCGGTGCTTGAGCCTTACAAGCTCGTGCGTTCGCTGCGCATGTTGCAGGATCAGGTGGTGGCGGGAAAGCCGGAAGCCGTGGTCATGCTGAACAAGCTTCTGGCTTTCATCAGCGCCGACATGGCGCGCGCGCCGAAGGAAGCATGGGATAATCCCGAAAACATTTATGCGGCGATCATCTATCTTTTTAATGGCGGTAATCCCGACGCGGTGCGCAAGGTTCTGGCCGATTTCAAGTCGGATGTCGTGCCGCAGGAACTGGTCAAGGGTGCTTTGGCCTATGCCTCCGGGCAGATGATCGAAGTGGTCAAGCTGTTCTCCGTTCCGCTGTCGCCGGATGTGCCTTCGGAGCTGAAAGCCTCCATCGTGCTCGTGACCGCAAGCCAGATGACAGCCTTCGATCCGGCGACCGCGCTGCTGCGGCTTGATCAGGTGCGGCTCGAAGCGCCGGGCACGCTGTTCGAGGAAGCGGCGATCCGCCGTTCGATGCCGATTGCAGCCAAGCTTGGCGATGCGGAAAAGATCCGGATGCTGGCGCGCAACTATCTGCAGCGCTTTCCCCGCTCGCCCTATATGCGTGATTTCATGGGACAATTCGTCAGCGCGGCGCTCAAGCTCAATGACCGCATCGGCAATGCCGAACTGGTAAAGCTGATCGCAGCCGCCGATCCGGTGATGCAATATTCGCTCTATCTCCAGATTGCGCGCGGCGCTCTGGTGGACGGCCAGACGGAGCGGGCGCGTTTCATGTCTGCGGAGGCGCGCAAGCTCGCCGACCGACTCAAAGCCGATCCGACCCGCGCCAATCTCTATGCGGCGGCAAGCGATGTCGCCTCCGATTCGGCGGGCAGCGCCTTGCGTGAACTGTCGCAGATTTCGCCTGATCGCCTGCAGGAACCTGACCGCAAACTGTTGAAGGCAGCCGAGACGGTGGGCTCGGTCGTGACCCGCGCGCCGAGCGCACTGCCGCCAGCAAAAGCAGCGCCTGAACCCGCTGTGGAGGACCGCAAGGTGCCTGCTATGGCAGTGGCGGACGCACCCGTTACCGCGCCCGCCGCAATACCGGCTTCGTCGCCGGTTGCGGGCTGGAACCCGACACCGGCGCAGCCAACAGACGATTTGCAGAAGACCATGGACGATGCCCGGCGCAAGCTTGCCGAGATCGACGCCTTGCTAGGGGAGACCATTCAATGAGCGTGGATATTTTGCTCGGTCAGGCCGGACGGATGGCGTCGCCGACCCGCAGTCTGGCGCCCCAGCAAAGCAATGGGCAAGGCAAGGCAAATGTGGATGGGCAGGAAAATTCCGAGCCGTCGCAGCTGTTTGGCGCGCTTCTGGAAAAGCCGCATGGCAAACCGGTCGCGAAGGGCGATGACGCCGATACTGCGCTCAGCGATGAGCAGGATGAGCAGAAAGCGGATGCGTCCACGCAAGGGACAAACTGGGCCGTGACACAGAATGTCCTTTCTTTGGCCGCCAACATGCCCAATTTGAACGGCGAAAGCCACAATTCCGCCACAGAAAATCTCGCGAAAAAGGCTGGAATAGCTGCTTTGGCGCAATCAGATGACATGAATCCGAACGCTGTTGAAGGCGAGGGTGCTGAGGTCGGAGCGGATACCGTCAGCGACATGAGGCGGAAGGCCGAGGCAGCTCAGAATCTCCAGCCTGGTGTCAGTGGAAAGCCGTCTTCCAAATCCGGCGAGGCGGTGTCGGGCGACACGAATGGCGCGCAGTCGGATAAGCCCACTGAAAATGCCGATGCAAACCTTACCGATCTGCTGAAAGCCGAAAAGCCAGCGGGTAATCAGCCGGCTAATTCCAGCAATGCTGATCGCGGTGTCTTCCAGCCGCTGCAAGCCGCTGGCAAGTCCGCTGCTCCGGTGGATGGCAAGGTGGCGACTGCCACGCCGCAGGCGGTTCGCGTGGCGGATGTGCAGGTGGTTTCCGAGCGCAGCTTTGGTTCGGTGAAGACGCTTCAAATACGGCTTGATCCCGTCGATCTGGGGCAGGTGACGGCGCGCATCCGCGTTGTGCCGGACGGTGTAGAAGTGCATCTGGTCGCGGATAAGGCGCAGGCCGCTGAAGCGCTTTCCGCTGACCGCTCGATCATCGAGAAGGCGCTGAAAAGTGCCGGTATCGCGGACGATGCCCGCATCTCCGTAACGGTTACAGACCGCACTGCGGCAAGCGCGGTGCAGCACACGGCGGCGGGGCAAGGCGCTGGCCAGCAGCAGGCCGGCGCGCAACAGCAATCATCCGGCCAGCAACAGGCCTTCAATATGCAAGGCGGCTTCGATGGCCGCAATGGCGCGCAATCTCAGGCACAGGCTCAGTTTGCAAGCGGCGAGGGCAGGCAGAATGGTGATTCCAGCCAAACGGGACAAGACCGGTCCGGCAAGCAGACAGGTTCCGAAACTGCGGCGCGCGACACTGTTGCAGGCACTGCTGGCCGCAGTCGCGGTCTGGTTGTGTAACGCCAGTGCCGCTCTGGCGGAGAATGTCTGCGAGCGCGAAATGCATCGCGCTTCGGCGCGCTATGACGTGCCGCTCGGCATCCTCTACGCTGTCGGCCTGACGGAAACCGGGCGCAAGAATTCACTGCAACCCTATGCGATGAATATTGAGGGCCGGGCGGAATTTCTGCCGTCGCAAGGGGCCGCCCTCAAGCGTTTTACCGAGGTGCGCGCCGGGGGAGCCAAGCTCATCGATCTCGGTTGCATGCAGATCAACTACTACTATCACGGGCAGGAATTTCCATCGGTCGCAGCCATGCTGATGCCGAGCCTCAATGTCGATTACGCGGCGCGCTTTCTCAAGCAGCTTCACACTCGTGAAGGCAACTGGACGATGGCTGTCGCGCGCTATCATGCAGGCCCGAACAACAATCCCGCACAGAAGCGATATGTCTGCCGGGTGATGGCAAATATGGTCGCGACGGGGTTCGGAAACTGGACGCCAGACGCAAAAATATTTTGCGGAGCGTAACGGGCGGCCTCCCTGGACCATCAGCGATTCATTAAATTTTTAATGGTTGTAAAGCGGCGTCGCATACACGCCATTTGCAACCCTGCAATCAGTGATTGTCATAAGGATTGGGGACTAATTTAGGTTAGCGATAATTAACCCCTTGTAATGAATCGTAAAACATCGTGAGCCGTTAATCTATCGTTAAGGTTCGGCTCACTATCATTGTCGGGTGCAATGCAATCTGCACGATTCCCATAAAATTAGTTAATGCTAAAATTCCTCCCAATTTATTGCGGGCAATTTCTTGCCATTGTCGCCGAGTCACTCCGCCAGTTACCTCTGTCTTGCTTGGGCTAACATATTGATTCGGAAGGCGGGCCGATGATTGTCGTCGTGGATGACAGAGATATTGTCACTGAAGGCTATGCCTCTTGGTTTGGCCGTGAAGGCATCACGACGACGGGCTTCACACCGGCAGATTTCGATGAATGGGTAGAGACCGTTCCGCGGCAGGATATTATGGCCGTCGAAGCGTTCCTCATTGGCGAATGCGCAACCCAGCATCGTCTTCCTGCCCGAATTCGTGAACGCTGCAAGGCCCCCGTCATCGCCCTTAACGACCGTCCCTCGCTGGAGCATACGCTGGAGCTTTTTCAATCCGGGGTTGACGATGTCGTTCGCAAGCCGATCCACGTGCGCGAAATCCTCGCCCGCATCAACGCGATCCGCCGCCGCGCCGCAGGCGCGCAGAGCGTTGCGGAAACCGGCACTGAGCTTGGCCCGATCCGCGTTTTCTCCGATGGACGCGATCCGCAGATCAATGGCGTCGATTTTCCGCTGCCGCGCCGCGAGCGCCGCATACTGGAATATCTGATCGCCAATCGCGGTCGCCGCATCAACAAGGCGCAGATTTTCGGTGCGATCTACGGCATCTTCGACAGTGAAGTCGAAGAAAACGTCGTGGAAAGCCACATCAGCAAGCTGCGCAAGAAGTTGCGCGAGCAGCTTGGTTTCGATCCCATCGATTCCAAGCGCTTCCTCGGCTACTGCATCAGCATCGAGTAGTGCCCCGTTCATTGTGTGAATGGTTTGCTTGTGTTCCGCGTTCAAGGCTTCGGGCAGTTTTAAAACGGGTTTCCGTCTCTCAAAAGCTGCGCTGCATGCCCGGTAAAAAATCAAAAAACTCGCGAAGCTACAGCTTCACGCAAGCATGGCACGTTAGAATCGTAACAAGTTCTAAAATTCTCGGCTAAAATTCTCAGGAGCTGGCAATGAGTCTCTACGGTATGATGCGGACGGGTGTTTCGGGCATGAATGCCCAGGCCAACCGTCTCTCGGCTGTCGCGGACAATATCGCGAATGCGAGCACGATCGGCTACAAGCGCGCCGAAACGCAGTTTTCCTCGCTTGTTCTGCCGAGCAGTGGCGGCCAGTACAATTCCGGTAGCGTGCTGACTTCGGTCCGTTACGGTATTTCGGATCAGGGCGGCATCCGCTCCACGTCGTCCACGACCGACCTTGCCATTGACGGCAACGGCTATTTTCTCGTGCAGGGCGCGGATGGCGCAACCTATCTGACGCGCGCGGGTTCGTTCGTGCCGGACAAGGATGGCAATCTGGTCAATACGGCGGGCTATTACCTGCTCGGATCGGCTGACGGCAATGTCGCGCCAGACCTGAACGGCCTCTCGATCGTCAATGTCAATGCGCCGGACCTTACGGCAATCGGCAGCACGAACGGCACCTTCACGGTCAACCTGCCGACGACCGACACGCCCCCTGCGACGGCAGGCGATTATAACCACAAGACGTCGCTCATCTCCTACAACAATGCCGGTGAGGCGGTGAAGCTGGACGTCTATTTCACCAAGAACGCGGATGATACCTGGTCGGTCTCGGTCAAGAACGCTGCCGATAATGTTGAAATCGGCACGGGAACGCTGACCTTCGATCCCGCGACGGGCGCGGTGGTTTCCGGCGGCAATATTTCTGTCGATCTGACCGGCTATAATGGCGGTACGCTCGATCTCAATCTCGGCGCGTCGACGGCGCGTACAGGCAACTACACGATCTCGCAGGCCACCATCAACGGTCAGGCGCCATCGTCGCTGCAAAGCGTCGATGTGGGCGCGGACGGTTCGGTCGTTGCGATTTATGAAAACGGCTCGCAGCAGGTGCTCTATCGTCTGCCGCTGGCAACCGTGGCCAGCCCCGACCGCATGACGGTGGTGAGCGGCAACGTGTTTTCGCCAAGCGCCGCATCAGGCGGGGTGAGGGTCGGCTATCCGCAGGGCGATGGCATGGGCAAGATCATGTCGGGCTCGCTTGAGGAATCAAACGCCGATATCGCGCAGGAGCTGACCGACATGATCGAAGCCCAGCGCAGCTATACGGCCAATTCGAAAGTCTTCCAGACCGGCTCCGAACTCATGGACGTTCTGGTCAATCTGAAGAGATAGTTTGAGCGTTTGCGGGAAGGGCGACTTTCCCGCAAACGCCGTGTTTTACATTACGGGTCGCGGTTTGCGATTTGGATGAGGGGAAAAGGATGTCACTTAGTTCTGCTCTATCGACGGCCAAGAGTTCGCTTGCGGCCACGTCCAAGCAGACATCGGTTGTTTCGCGCAATATTGCTGGCGTGAACGATCCCGACTATTCGCGCCGCACTGCTTCCCTCGTTTCCGGGCCTTATGGCTCGCTTTATGTGAATGTCACCCGTTCGGCGGATGAAGCGCTGTTCAATCGCTACATCCAGTCCAACAGCACGGCGGCCTCTTCGTCGGCTCTCGCAAGCGGTCTTGACCGCCTTTCGTCGATTTATTCCGCCGACAATTATTCCGGTTCGCCATCGGCGCTGATGGGCGATTTGCGCGATGCGCTCCAGACCTATGCGGCATCGCCGTCCAATTCGTCGCTCGGCGATAGCGTCGTGTCGACGGCGCAGGCGCTTGCCAATGCGCTGAATGACGGCACCAAGCAGGTGCAGACGCTGCGCGAGGATGCCGATAGCGAAATCGCGCTGTCGGTTGCCAGTATCAACGATCTTCTGTCGAAGTTCGAACAGGTCAATAAGGATGTGGTCAGCGGCACGCGCGCCGGGCGTGACGTGTCCGATGCGCTGGATCAGCGCGATTCGCTCCTCAAGCAGATTTCCGGCGAACTCGGCATCACCACCATGACGCGCGGCGACAATGACATGGTCATTTTCGCCGATAATGGCGTGACGCTGTTTGAGACCACGGCACGCACGGTGACCTTTGCGCCATCGGGCAGCCTGACGGCTGGCACAGCCGGTAATGCCGTGCTGGTGGATGGCGTGCCGCTCAGCCACGATACTTTCGACCAGCCTTATGGCACGGGTCGTCTCAGCGGGCTTCTCCAATTGCGCGATCAGATTGCGCCGCAATACCAGATGCAGCTTGACGAGATCGCACGCGGCCTTGTCACCATGTTTTCCGAATCGGACCAGTCCGGCAGTGGCGGCGCGGATCAAACCGGCCTGTTCGGCTGGTCTGGTTCGCCAGCAGTGCCGGGCGCTGGCCTGACCTCTGGCATTGCAGGCTCGATCAAGGTTTCCTCCGCATTCGTCACCGCGCAGGGCGGCAGCCCGACCTACCTGCGTGACGGTGGCGCCAATGGCGCCGACTATGTTTATAATGCGGAAAACGCCGCCGGTTTCACCGACCGTCTGCTGGCGCTGAACGAAGCATTTTCGACGCCATTTTCCTTCGACGCCGCAGCCGGGCTCAAGGCCAATGCGAGCCTGACGGATTATGGTTCGTCCTCGGTCAGCTGGCTTGAAGGCAAGCGTCAGACGGCCAACAACGAATATAACTACAACCAGACGGTAGCGACCCAGGCCGATCAGGCCATGTCCAACGCCAACGGTGTCAATATCGATACCGAAATGGCGCTGCTTCTCGATCTGGAACATTCCTATCAGGCATCGAGCCGCGTATTGACGACGGTCAGCGCGATGCTCGACGATTTGCTCGCGGCGGTGTGAGGCTCATGAAAGCGCAATCAGTTTCCAACTATGGTGCAGCTGCCGCCCTTCGGGCGCTTGTCAGCAAGAGCAAGGCCGATCTGGTCAAGGCCCAGCAGGAAGCAACGACGGGAACCGTCTTCGACGTGGGGCTGGCGCTTGGCACCAAATCGGGGCAGAGCGTTTCCCTGCGCAAGGAATATGACCGCCTGACCGTGCTGCTGGACATGAACAATCTCGTGCAGCAGCGCATGACCACGACGCAGACGGCGACGAGCGCGATCATCGACAATACGCAGGATTTTCTGGCCAATCTCACCGGCGCCACCAGCACCAGCGAGAGCGGCTCGACCATTGCCGCCTCGGCGCGGTCGATCCTGAACAGCGTCACAGGTCTGCTCAATACGAGCTATAACGGCGAATATATCTTCTCCGGCGTCAATACCGATGTGAAGCCCTTCGCAGACTATACCGAGGGCGGCGCGGCGCAGACGGCTATCCGCGACGCTTTCACGGCGCATTTCGGCTTTGGCGTGGATGATCCGCAGGTCGCCAATATTACCGCCGACCAGATGACGGCGTTTCTGGAAGGCGATTATGCTGACCAGTTCAACGATGCCAATTGGGACGCCAACTGGTCGGATGCATCGGATACTGTCATCAAGAGCCGTATTTCGCCGACTGAAACAGCCGATACATCGATCAGCGCCAATGCCGACGGTTTTCGCAAGACGGTGATGTCGCTTGCGATGATGGCCGAGTTTTCTACTATTGGTCTCAACAATTCGGCCTTTCAGGCGCTGACCACCCATGCGATGCAGACGACGACGCAGGCCATCGCCGAGACCACGTCCGAACAGACCGCGCTTGGTCTCGCCCAGTCGCGCACCTCGCAGGCCGTCACGCGCATCAACGCACAGCAGAAGATCCTGAACCAGTCGGTTCTCAATCTTGAAGAAGTCGATCCTTACGAGGCGGCGACCCGCGTCAACAATCTGAAGACGCAGATCGAGACCTCGTATCAGCTGACGGTTCAGCTTCAGAGCATGAGCCTGCTTAACTATTTAAAATAAAGCGGGCGGCATCATAACGGCGGTGGCATGAGGCGATCCGCGCAGATGATGCCCATAAGAGCACATCCCGAAAAGTGTGAAACGGTTTTCGGATAAGATGTGCGTAAGACCAACCATTTAGAGCGCCGATCTGATTTGGTCAGTTCAAAGGCGCTCTAGCGGAGACGACATGTATCAGTTGCGCTACGAAGATGTCATGAATGACGATATGGCGAGCGCCAAGGACCGCGAACGGATGCTTTTCGACCGTTCGATTGACATGCTCGCAGCAGCCAAGGCCAATGGCGCCGGTTCGCGCGAAGCCATTGATGCCGGTTATTTCACAATGCGGCTCTGGACCACGATCATCGACGATCTGGGATCGGAAGAAAACGCACTGCCGAAAGAGCTGAAGGCCGCCATCATTTCCGTGGGCATTTTCGTGCTCAAGGAAATCGAGCGCATTCGCCAGGGCGAGAGCAATGATTACGATACGCTGATCGAGATCACGCGGTCGATCCGGGACGGTCTTTAAGATGGCGGCCAACGGTAAATCGGCAATCCGCCTGTCGCTTCGGGCTGGCGAGAAGATCTATATCAACGGCGCCGTGCTGAAAGCCGACCGCAAGGTATCGCTGGAACTGCTCAACGATGCGACGTTCCTTCTGGAAAACCATGTGCTCCAGCCGGACCAGACGACGACCCCGCTGCGCCAGCTTTATTTTGCCGCGCAGATGATGCTCATCGAGCCTTCCTTGCGCGATCAGGCGCGCCAAACCTTTGCGCAAATGCTGAAAGGCATGTTCAAGGCGTTTTCCGATCCGGCAATCCTGAACGCGCTGAAGATCGTTGACGAGCTGGTGCATAACGGGCGCATTTTCGAAGCGCTGAAAACCATCCGCGCGCAATATCCGCGCGAGGCGGAATTGATGCCGGAACAAAGCGCCGTGCCGCCGGTCAGGAATGCCGCTGAGGCCAGGGAGACAAGCCTATGACTACGACACCACCGGTCGGCAACACCACGACCAATACCAACAATTCGTCGAGCGCCAGCTCGGCGGCGAAGGCGGATGTCGATTACAACTCGTTTTTGAAACTGCTGGTCGCCCAGATGAAGAATCAGGACCCGACGCAACCGATGGACGCGACACAATATGTCTCGCAGCTTGCGACCTTTTCGGGTGTCGAGCAGTCCGTGCAGATGAATTCCAAGCTGGAAACGCTGATCGCCAACTCGTCGCTGTCGCAGGCCGAGGGCTGGATTGGCCGCACGGTGACCAGTGCCGACGGCACGATTTCCGGCGTGGTGAAATCGGTCACGATCCAGCAGTCTGGCATGCTCGCCGAGCTGGAAGACGGGAAGACCGTCACCATCGGTCAGGGCGTCAAGGTCAGCTAAGGACGATCCCGGTGAACGAAGCCGATGCGCTGGATATCGTCAATTCCGCAGTCTGGACCGTGCTGATGGCCAGCGGCCCGGCGGTTCTGGCCGCGATGCTGATCGGTATCGGCATCGCGCTGTTTCAGGCGCTGACGCAGGTGCAGGAAATGACCCTGACCTTCGTTCCGAAGATCGTCGTGATTTTCGTCGTGCTGGCTGTCACCGCGCCTTTCGTCGGCGCGCAGATCAATTCCTTTACGCTGCTCGTCTATTCGCGCATCGAAAAGGGATTCTAGAGCGGTTCCGGTTAAAACGGAATCGGGGAACCGCTCTATCTATTTGTTTTTACGCATTATCCTACGCAAAACCGCTGCGCACTTTTGCTGGAAATGCTCTACCTCTCCTCCTTTCAGGTTTCGCGCAAGCTTCGCAAGCTAAGATCCGCTTCGTAACAGGAGACGGACGTGCAGCAGGCAACGGCTAAACCCTTCATAAAAAGCGGATTTCTGACCGGCAGCGATATGGGGCTGGCGGCAGGCATGATCATCATCCTGACGGTGCTGTTCCTGCCCGTGCCAGCTGTGGTGCTGGATATCGGTCTTGCCTTTTCCATCGCCTTTTCGGTGCTTATCCTTATGGTGGCGCTATGGATTCAGCGGCCGCTTGATTTCTCGGCCTTTCCGACCGTCCTCCTGATTGCGACCATGATGCGCCTCTCGCTCAATATTGCGACGACGCGCGTGATTCTCACCCACGGCAATGAAGGCTATCTGGCCGCCGGTCATGTGATCCACGGTTTCTCGCAATTCGTGATGGGCGGCGATTTCGTCATCGGTCTGGTCGTTTTCTGCATCCTGATCATCGTCAACTTCCTCGTCATCACCAAGGGTGCGACGCGTATCGCGGAAGTGGGCGCGCGCTTCACGCTCGACGCCATTCCCGGCAAGCAGATGGCCATTGATGCCGACCTTTCGTCGGGCCTGATCGATGAAAAGGAAGCGCAGCGCCGCCGCCGCGAACTGGAAGAAGAAAGCTCCTTCTTCGGTTCCATGGACGGTGCTTCGAAATTCGTGCGCGGCGATGCCATTGCCGGTCTGATCATCACTGCCGTCAATATTTTCGGCGGTATCATCATCGGCGTCACCCGCCATGACATGAACATTTCCCACGCCGCTGACGTCTTCACCAAGCTGTCAGTTGGTGACGGTCTCGTCACGCAGATTCCAGCCCTCATTGTTTCGCTCGCCGCCGGTCTTCTGGTGTCGAAGGGCGGAACCCGGGGCTCAGCCGATCAGGCGATTTTCGGCCAGCTTGGCGCTTATCCAAAGGCGCTTCTGGTCGCGTCGATGCTGCTGTTCGTGCTTGGCATCATGCCGGGTCTTCCGGCATTTCCGTTCTTCATGCTGGGCGGCGCAATGGCCTTCATCGGTATCGCTGTGCCCCGCCGCCAGGCGCGCCAGCGCGAGGCGGAAGCCACTGAGGCGGACAAGAAGCAGCGCGAGGCCGCGGATCAGGAGCGCAATTCCGTCAAGGCATCGCTCGAAACCAACCAGATTGAACTGTGCCTCGGCAAGCAGCTTTCCGCGCGCCTGATGGCGTCGCAGCAGGAGCTGGCGCATCGCGTCAACAAGATGCGCCGTAAATTCGCGCAGGAATACGGCTTCGTGATTCCTGAAATCAAGGTGACGGACGACCTTGCCCTGCCGCCGAAAAGCTATCGCATAAAGATACACGGCACGGCGGTGGCCAGCCATGAATTGCGCGTCGGTGAAATTCTGGTGGTGCTGGGCGAGCGTCCGATCCCGTCTATCCCCGGCGAGGAAATGCGCGAGCCCGCCTTCGGCATGCGCGCTTATTCGGTGCCGGAAACCTTCGCTTCCGATTTGCGCCGTGATGGCTATATGACGGTTGATAATCTCTCCGTCCTGCTCACTCATCTCAGCGAAATCGTGCGCAACAATCTGGCGCAGCTCCTGTCCTACAAGGATATGCGCATTCTGCTGGATCGTCTGGGGCCGGAATATCGCAAGCTGGTGGAAGATATCAGCCCGGCGCATATTTCCTATTCCGGTTTGCAGGCGGTGTTGAAGCTTCTGCTGGCCGAGCGGGTTTCTATCCGCAACCTGCACCTCATTCTCGAAGCCATCGCGGAAATTGCGCCGATGGTGCGCCGCCCGGAAATGATTGTCGAACATGTGCGCATGCGCATGGCGCAGCAAATCTGCGGCGACCTTTCCGACAATGGCGTGCTGAATGTGCTGCGTCTCGGCAATCGCTGGGATCTGGTGTTCCACCAGAGCCTCAAGCGAGACGCTAAGGGCGAAATCGTCGAGTTCGATATCGACCCGCGCCTGCTGGAACAGTTCGGTACGGAAGCATCGACCGTCATTCGCAAGCATTTCGACAATGGCGAGCGATTCGTTCTCGTATCGTCGCCGGAAGCGCGGCCCTATATCCGGATGATCATCGAACGCCTGTTCGCAACCCTGCCGGTGCTGTCGCATGTCGAAATCGCGCGCGGCGTCGAGGTGAAGTCGCTCGGCGCGGTTTCGTAGGTTCGGTTCTTTGATTTCCTCGCCCCCTCGCCCTCTCGATCCTTCGTCCTTCGAGACGCCCCTCCTTCGCTATGCTCGGAGGGTCTCCTCAGGATGAGGGGCGGGGGCGCCAGACTTCCCCTCATCCTGAGGAGGTGCCCTGAGCGCAGCGAAGGGAACCGTCTCGAAGGATCGAAGGACGAGGGATCAGGAGGACGGTTATATGATTGAAACGCGGAAAGGGGCCTGAGTGCCGATCGCGCAACTGCCGCTCAACGACATCATTCTGGCAGCCGTTCTGGCTTTTTGCCGGGTCGGCGCATGCCTGATGCTGATGCCGGGGCTTTCGAGCGCGCGTATTCCGTTGCAGGTCCGGCTCTTCATCGCGCTGGCGTGCTCCTTCGCGGTGCTGCCGCTGGTTTTACCGCGCATTGTCACGGCTGTCGACAGCGGCGCGCCGTGGACCCTGTTTCGCCTGATAGCGAGCGAGATGTTCATCGGCGCGGTGATTGGCATTCTGGCGCATATCTATTTCTGGGCGCTGCAATTCATGGCCAACACCATGGCGATGGCCATTGGCTTTAGTGGCTCGCCCGCCGATGCGATCACCGAATCAGAGCCGCAGGCAACGCTTGCCACCATCGTGACCTTCAGCGCGCTGTTGCTGTTTTTCGTCACCGACATGCATCTGGAAATTCTGCGCGCGCTGCTCAATTCCTATACCGCCATTCCGGTGGACGGGCGATTCCGCCCGGACGCGGCGATGATCGATTTTACCGATGCGCTGTCGTCGGCCTTCATGGCGACACTGCGCGTAGCAGCACCATTCATCGTCTTTGCGATTCTGGTCAATTTCGCGATCGGTCTTGTTAACAAGCTGACGCCGTCGATCCCGATCTATTTCGTGTCGATGCCCTTCGTGCTGGGGGGCGGGCTGCTGGTGGTCTATTTCATCCTGCCGGAACTGCTGCGCTTTTTCACCAACGAAACCGCCACGCAAATGCGCGCTTTGTTTTGAGGTGGCCATGGCCCAGACCAACACACGCAATCTCAAGAAGCTGATCGATTTGCAGAAACTGGGCAGCGCCCGGCTCGAATCAGCATTGGCCGTTTCCAATGCGCGCAAGCTTGCGCTGGAGGAGGAGCGTCTGGCCCTCATCGCCATGCAGGACCGTCGATATGACGGCGCTGTCTTCGATATCGATCCGTCGCTGCTCATCAAGCGTCTTGGTGCGAATGCAGTCGAATCGGCGGCGCTCGAATCACGGCTCGAATCAGAGCGCGGCGCGCTTTTGAAGGAACAACGGCGGGTTGAACTGCTGGAAGATCGGCTGGAAGAAGCCAGAAGCGAGTTGGACCGGCACGAACTGGCCAGTCTGATCGAGGAATTCGTTAGCCGGAAAACCACGAAAGCGCCTTCTGGGCCACGCTGAACTCGTCCACAAGTTTCAGTCAAGTTTGACCCATTATGGTGCACTCATAGGATGAAGAAGGAAACCTTGCATGGCGATCAACCCGCCGTCGGATCTGGTGATGGATGTGGCCCGCGCGGCCGATCCGCAGGCCTATCGCATGGCGGCGGAGCGATTGAAGTCGGTCTCCGGCACCATGCAAACGGCGATGGCGTCGTCCGGTACGGGACTGACGCGGGATAATTTCGCAAGCTTTTCCGATAGTTTTTCGGCGGGCGTGACTATGCGGCCCGACGCGCAGAATACGATCAATCCGGCCTATCGGAAATTCGAGGCCTTCATGCTGCAATCCTTTGTCCAGTCGATGTTCACCAGTGACACGACAGCGACTTTCGGCAAGGGCATCGCGGGTGACTACTGGAAGTCGATGATGGCGGAAGCCATGGCGAACAAGATGGCGGATGGCGGCGGTGTCGGCATTGCTAGACTGCTTGAGGAGCAGGCGGCGCGCAAAGGGCGGGCAGATGCGCCGACCACTGCAGCACTAGGAGATGTGATCAACAATCTGGGAGAGACTATGAGCAACGATGCGGTTTCGAACGATCTGATACACGGGTTCGAACGCACGCTCATCCAAAAGCAGCTTGAGAAAAACGACGACGCGGATAGCGCGCGCGGCTGAACGATAAACCGCAGCGCGCGACGTGACGTCCACCGAAATTGAGGAACCCTTGAAATGACCGAGACAAGCTCTGAAACCAGCCTGCCCCCGCAAGAATCGCTGGTTCTCGCGAAGGCGAGCGAACAGGTGCATGATCTGGCGAAGCCGGAACTGGCAATGGAACCGGTAGAAAACCCGACTTTGAAGCCGGTGGTTCGCGCCATCCAGCGTCTTGAGGATGTCATCGAGACTGAAACGCGCCTTCTGATGGAAGGCGGCAATCCCGATCTCGCAGAAATCAATTCACGCAAAAGCCGCGGTCTCTATGATTTCAACAAGGCGATCAAGAAGGCTGCCGCTCTGGCAGAACCTGCGACGCTGAAAGGCTTGCAGCCGCTGCTCGACAGCCTGAAGCAGAAGCTTGAGAAGAACTGCGAAGCGTTGCAGCTGCATCTGCGCGCGGTCGGCGAACTCGCCGATGTGATCCGCAGCGCATTGGAAACGCAAGAAGCCGATGGCACCTATTCCATGCAGAGCGCGAGGCTCGGTCACGCGCGATGATCCGCATTTTCGTCATTGGCCTGTGGATTTGCGCTGTCGCCTTCGGGTCGTTGTTCCTGGCGACCCGTCAGAACGCGTCATCGTCCGGTGAGGCGCGGGCCGCTGTCGGCGGCTTCGGCGGCGTGGATTACGTTAAGACGGACGTGATGAGTGTGCCGATCATTTCGAATGGCGCGGTTGCTGGCTATGTCGTGACGCAGCTCGTCTATACGGTCGATTCGAATATCCGCAAGAAGCTCAGCGTGCCGCTGGAGCTTTTCATCAGCGACGAGATTTTCCGCAAGTTCTATGGCAGCTATTCGGATACGAAAGAGGTGGAGAAAGTGCAGTTCGAGGACGTGCGCGCCTCGATCATCTCAGACCTGAACGGGCGGTTCCCCGAGCCGGTGATCAAGGACCTGCTGGTCGAGCAGTTCAACTATATTTCGGCTGAAGAAATCCGCGCCATGAACATGCGCGGTGAGCCGACATCGACAGCACCAGCCCACCAGACGCCCGGAAAGCAAGCCAATGCCAATATCAATGATGGGCAGGCGGCTCACAGCGAATAATATTTTCCGCCAAGCTGGGCGAGACGTTCGGCATCCAGCGGCGTGACCGTTGGATCGGTGATCAGTTCGACGCCCATTTCGCGACCATTGCGCCAGGCGATGCGGGCCAGCAGCGCGCGCTTGTAATAATCGTCGAACAGCCAGAACCGGTCGGGCAGGGCAGGTGTTTCGATGGTTCTAAGCTTGGCGCCATGGGGAGACAAGTCGCTGAACTGGCACTCAACGATAAACTGCCCGTCCAGGTCTATAAGTTTTCCCGAACGTAACCTTGTCCTTTGTCTTTCTTCCTTGCGCCGCTCCTGCGGCGACTTCATGCGCGCCATATGAAAATCTTACCCACTAATCCCCTGAATAGGTATTTTTAGCAGATTTCGATTTCCGAAGCGTTACTTTTAAAGTCTGACCGCCAGAAAACCTTACTTCCAAAGGGTTAGTGATCGCCGCAGGACTGGCACAGACCACGCAGTTCAAGCGTCGTCTTGCGCGACTTGAAGCCGCTTTGCAGGCTCCAGGCGCTGACGAGATTTTCGATCGCCGCGTCGGAAAATTCCGTCACCTGACCGCATTTCTCGCAGATCGCAAAAGCGACGAGGCCCTGCTGGTGGCATTGCGGGTGCGCGCAGGCAACGAAAGCGTTGAGGCTTTCGAGGCGATGGATGAGCCCATAATCGAGCAGCTTTTCCAGCGCACGATAGACCTGAAGCGGCGCGCGAAAGCCGTCATCCCGCAACTGGTCGAGAATTGTATAGGCGCTGAGCGGCCCTTCCGCCTTGGACAGAGCATCGAAAACGAGGGTCTGGTTGCGGGTCAGATCCTGTTGCGGGTGGTGATGGTGGTTATGCGTGCTCATTGTTCAGCAGTCCGTTTCGATGGGGCCTCTGCTCTCTTATGTAAGGGCAGAAGACTGAAAATGAAAATAGCAAGCGCAGCGACAACGATGGAAGGGCCTGACGGCGTGTCGAAATGAATGGAGCCGTAGAGCCCGCCGACCACGCCAGCCGCGCCGATCAGTGATGAAAGCACCGCCATTTGCTCGGGCGTTGAAGCGAAACGGCGGGAGGTTGCAGCCGGAATGATCAGCAGCGATGTGATCAGCAAAATGCCGACGATCTTCATCGCAATGGCGATGACGATGGCCAGAAGCAGCATGAAGATGACGCGCGAGACGGCGGGGTTCATGCCTTCGGCGCGCGCAATGTCCTCGCTGACGGTCGCGGCCAGCATGGGTCGCCACAACCAGGCCAGCACGGCAAGCACGAATGCCCCGCCCGCATAGATATAGACGATATCCAGCCGTGAAACGGCCAGAAGATCGCCAAACAGGAAGGAAAGCAGATCGACACGCACCCACGTCATGAAAGCGACGATCACGAGACCGAGCGATAATGTGGCATGGGACAGGATGCCGAGCAGCGAATCCGCCGACAATGTGTGGCGGCGCTGCAAGAGCAGCAGGATCGCGGAAATCGCGACCGACACAGCGAAGACGCCAATCATCAGATTAATGTCGAAGATGAGCGCCAGCGCCACGCCGAGCAAGGCGGAATGGGCCATGGTGTCGCCGAAATAGGCCATGCGCCGCCAGACGATGAAGCAGCCGAGAGGGCCGGTCGTCAGCGCCAGCCCGATGCCGGCAATCAAGGCGCGGGTGAAGAAATCGTCAAGCACGGTGTTCGCCTTTCCCGTGATGATGGTGGTGATGCTCGTGCCCCTGTTCGTGCGCATGTTCATGCTCATGATGATGGCCGTCATCGGCATGGCAATGATCCGTCACCGAACCATCGCTGTGTAGCACGCGCCCGTCAGGCAGATGCGTGTGATCATGATGATGCTCATAGACCGCGAGCGGCCCGACAGCGCGACTGCCGAACAGGCGCATATATTCCGGGCTTGCCGTCACGTCGCGCGGGGTTCCGCTGCAACAGACATGACCGTTGAGACAGATGACCCGGTCGGTTGCCGCCATGACGAGATGCAGATCGTGCGAGATCAGCAGCACACCGCAGCCGGTTTCGTCGCGCAGCCGCGCAATCAGTTCATAAAGAGCGGCCTCGCCGGAAAAATCCACGCCCTGCACGGGTTCGTCCAGCACCATGATATCCGGTTTTCGCGCCAGCGCCCGCGCCATCAAGGCGCGCTGGAATTCGCCGCCGGAAAGATGGGCTGTCTCCGCTTTCAAAAGATGCGGGATGCCGACTGCTTCAAGGGCCGCCATGATGTCCTGCTTGCTCAAGGGGCCGGTCAGCGTCAGCAGACGCTCCACCGAAAGCGGCAGGGTGCGGTCGATGTTGATCTTCTGCGGGACATAGCCGATGCGCAGGCCGGGCTTATGGATCACCTGGCCTTCGTCGGGCTTGAGGATACGCAGCGCCATCTTGGCCGCGGTGCTTTTGCCAGCGCCATTCGGCCCGATCAGCGTGACGATCTCGCCGCGCTCGACTTTCAGATCGACATTGCGCACAAGCCAGCGCCCGTCGCGATAAACACCGGCGTTTTTCAGTTCAATCAGCGTTTCCCGCGCCCTGTCGGCGGGGATTCTATTCTTTCTGGCCATTGCAATCGGGGCTTTCGCTGCCTGCATCTTCATTTCGCTTAGTGCGCATTCCAACGGATCATCTGCCGATTCGGAGTTTTTCCCAGTGTCTTTTTCGGGCGGTGCGCAACGCCATATCCCGTTTGTGAAATCCACCTGCCCAAGCTGTCACACAGGACAGCAATTTCAGGATGAATGCGATATCGCCAAAAAGATGCCGGGTGAATTTCTCCAAAAAGGGGTTGCTAGACCTTATGGCAGACGTTATAGCATAACGCAACTGATGTAATAAAATAACATATCACCAGATATGCCGCTCACCCCGCTCATTCAAGAGAGATAATATGAAACATTTGCGTTCCCTGCTGCTCGCTTCCGCATTTCTAGCCGGTCTCGGCAGCACTGCTTTTGCCGCAGACCGAGACGGTGTCGTCGTTTCGATCAAGCCGCTCCACTCGCTTGTTTCCGCAGTCATGCAGGGCGTCGGCGAGCCGAAACTGATCGTGCAGGGCGCAGGCTCGGAGCATGTCTATAGCCTCAAGCCCTCGGATGCCGAGGCTATCGAACATGCCAAGGTCATCTTCTGGGCAGGCCCGTCGATGGAAACCTTTCTGGATAAGCCGATTGATACGCTGGGCGAGGGTGCCAAGGTTGTGGCGCTCGGGGAATCGGAAGGGTTGACCCGGCTGAAATTCCGCGAAGGCGGGCCGTTCGAGGCGCATGACCATGGCCATGAAGGCGAAGGTCATGAGGGTCACGACCATGCGCATGGGCATGACCACGATGACGGCGACAAGAAGGAAGCGGAAGCCGGTCACGATCACGCTGCTGAAGCGGGCGAAGGCGCGCACGAGCATCATCATGGCCACGGCGAATATGATCTGCATTTCTGGCTCGATCCGCAGAATGGCAAGGTGCTGGTCACCAATATTGCCAAGGTTCTGAGCGAGAGCGATCCGGCCCATGCCGCGCAATATGAGCAGAACGCCAAGGCCTATGCCGAAAAGCTGGATGCGCTGACCAAGGATATCGCGACGGAATTGCAGCCGGTGAAGGACAAGCCGTTTGTCGTGTTCCACGATGCCTATCAATATTTTGAAAATCGCTTCGATGTGAAGGCAGCCGGTTCCATCACGGTCAGCCCGGAAAAGGCTCCCGGTGCGGCCCGCATCCAGCAAATCCACGACAAGATCAAATCGCTCAAGGTGGCCTGCGTGTTCTCCGAACCGCAGTTCGAACCGAAGCTCGTCAATACGGTCATCGATGGAACCGATGCCAAGACCGGCGTTCTGGACCCGCTTGGTGCTGAATTGAAGGACGGCCCCGATCTTTATCCGCAGCTGATCCGCAATCTGGCGGATTCGCTGAAAGCCTGCCTGTCTTCCTGACAGCTGCGGTTGCCCGTCAGCCTGCCGGCAACCGTAACGGCGTCGGGCCATCCCTCGAATGGCCCGACGCAGGATGATCCGTCGAAGGCGGCGCTGCCGCCTGTTTTTTGAACCCATAATGTAATGATATAACATATAGGAAAAAGAGATGCGTCACTTCGCAAAACTGTGGTCGGTCGGCCTGGCGGTGGCCTTGGTGGCGCCGGTTGCCGCCAGCGCTCATGGTA
The DNA here is from genome assembly GCF_040372265.1 of Brucella sp. NBRC 113783. Classification (NCBI taxonomy): domain Bacteria; kingdom Pseudomonadati; phylum Pseudomonadota; class Alphaproteobacteria; order Hyphomicrobiales; family Brucellaceae; genus Brucella; species Brucella sp. NBRC 113783. Next base: position 246,817 of record NZ_BAABRX010000006.1, read on the forward strand.
TCTGGATCGCCGAGCGCCACGGCACGCAGGCCGTGGTCTACGGTCACGGCGCAACCGACGAGGCTTACGATCCGCAGAAGCTCAAGGCGGTGTCGGCAAAGGATGTCGATGGCAAGAAAGTCGCCGTCGAGATCAGGCGGCAGGATGACCATGCCCTTCTCGATGTGCCGAAAAATGCGGTGGTGATCAGCGGAACCTTTGATAACGGTTTCTGGGCCGAAGGTCCGGATGGCAAATGGGTCAACAAGTCGAAAGCCGAAGTGCCGGGCGCAAAGCAAACCAGCAAGAGCCAGAAATTTGCAGTCGCGATCCTCGATCATTTGCGCAAGAAGCCACAGGCTCAGGGGTTGCCATTCGAAATCGTGCCCCTGATGGACCCGACAATCCTGACGGCGGGCAGCGAATTGCCGGTGCAGGTTCTTTTCGACGGCAACCCGGTGGAAGGCGTTTCCGTCACAGCGGATTATGTCAATGACAGCCACGCCGCGCCGGTGAAAACCAATGCCGAGGGCATCGCAACGATCAAAATCCGCAATGCGGGTCTCAATGTCATCGGGGCCGCTCACTCCAGCCCGACGACGGATTCCAGCGATGCCGACAAGCTCAGCTATTTCACCACGCTGACCTTCAATCTCGATCAGCATCAGCACGACTGACCCCAACCCAACCTCTGAATTCAAGGAACGGTGTCATGAGAAAAAGGCTTCCCGTTACGGTTCTTTCCGGTTTCCTCGGTGCCGGAAAGACGACACTTCTCAATCATGTGCTCAACAATCGCGAAAATCGTCGCGTGGCGGTCATCGTCAACGATATGAGCGAGGTCAATATCGATGCGTCACTGGTGCGCGAAGGTGGGGCCAATCTCTCGCGCACCGAAGAGCAACTGGTGGAAATGACCAATGGCTGCATCTGCTGCACGTTGCGCGACGATCTTCTGAAGGAAGTCTCGCAACTGGCCGAGCAGGGGCGTTTCGATTATCTCCTGATCGAATCGACGGGTATCGCGGAGCCGCTGCCGGTGGCCGCGACCTTCGAGTTTCGCGACGAGAACGACAAGAGCCTCACCGATGTGGCGCGGCTCGATACGATGGTGACAGTGGTGGACGCGGCCAATTTGCTCAAGGACTATGCGTCGAATGATTTTCTGCGCGATCGGGGCGAGTCGCTGGGCGATGAGGACGAACGCACTCTCGTTGATCTGCTGGTCGAGCAGATCGAGTTTGCCGATGTCGTGGTGCTGAACAAGGTTTCGACGGCCTCGCCGGAAGAACGCGACCTGGCCCGCAAGGTCATTCACTCGCTTAATCCCGATGCGCGTATCGAAGAGGTTGATTTCGGGCAGGTTCCGCTCGATGCCATTCTGGATACACGCCTGTTCGACTTCAATAAGGCGCATGAACATCCGCTGTGGTATAAGGAGCTTTACGGCTTCAACAATCATGTGCCGGAAACCGAGGAATATGGCGTTCGTTCCTTCGTTTATCGCGCGCGGCGGCCTTTCGATCCGGCAAAGTTTCAGTCCTTTATAGATAAGAGCTGGCCGGGCGTTGTTCGCGCCAAGGGTTTCTTCTGGTTGGCGACCCAGCCGGATTTCGTCGGCGAGATCAGCCAGGCAGGCGCATCGGTGCACACGGCCAAGCGCGGGCGCTGGTGGTCGGCGGTGCCGAAGAACTATTGGCCGACGGAACCGGGCTGGACGAGCGCGATGGCGCCGTATTTCCACAAGGTCTGGGGGGATCGCCGTCAGGAGATCGTCTTTATCGGCGTTGATCCGATGCGCGAGGAAGCGCTGACCGCCGAACTCGATACATGTCTGGTGGAAGACGAAACCTTTGCGCCGGAACGCTGGTCGGCTCTGGCCGATCCGTTTCCGAACTGGTCGGTTGCGGCTTGATTGAGATGCTAAACCGACAGCGAGGCGAGCGTCTTGCTGTCGGCAAGCGTGCGGTGGTCCAGCACATTGGCAATGGCCTCACGCACTTCCAGCATCATCAGGCGCACTTCGCATTCTTCTTCGTCGCAATCGTCGCAAGGGTGATAGTCGGTCTTGCTTGCGCAGGCGATGGGCGCCAGCGCGCCATCCAGCGCACGAATGATATTGCCGATGGCGATTTCATTGGCCGGACGCGCCAGACAAAATCCGCCGCCCTTGCCCTTACGGCTGACGACGAAACCGGCATTGCGCAGTTCGGTAAAGATATTGTCGAGGAACTTCCGCGGAATATGATGCTTTTCGGCGATCTCACTGGCTGAGGCCAGTTGTCCATCGGCTATTCCCGCCAGATGAACCATGGCTTTCAGGCCGTATTTGCCTTTCTTGGTAAGCATGCCACCCCTGCGAGACTTTCAGATAAAAAACGTAGCGACTAAACCGCGTTGCGACAAGTCTTTTTGCCCCTGGCGGCTCATCTTATTAGTCGTCTCTCATGGCCAACGCCAATGCGCCTTGTAAGGCGTCGCCGAGCGGCTGCTTATAAAGTGCGCGGTGCGGCAGAAACGCTAGCGCCGCATAGGCGTTCGCCAGTCCGCCCGTCATGCTGAAGCGGCCAAGCTTCTCTACGTCCAAACGATCCAGTCCACGACGGATGAAATCGCAGGCCCGCTTGGTGATTGAAAGGCCGAGGGGATCCTCCTCCATGGCCCATTCGAAGACCAAAGGCGCGAAGGTGGCATAGTCAGCGGCCGTCGCCTTCCGAGAAAAAGCGGTTATCGTACGCGCGTCATTGTTAAACTGCGCCAATACGGCATCGATCAATCCGCTGCGCGCAGCCATGCCATCGGCGGCGAGCAGTGCTTCTTCCAGCAGTTCGCGCCCCAGTCGCGCGCCGCCCGCGTGATCGCTCAGCATGAAGCCGCGCCCGCCGACAATCTCAATGGTCTCGCCGGTTCGCCTGATAAAGGCAGAGCCAGTCCCGACAATGACCATGGCCCCGTCGCCATCGCCGAGCGCGCCTTGCAGCGCGGTCACCGCATCCGACACGATCCTGACCTGCCCGAATGGCAGCGCATTATAATGCGCCTCGCGGTTGGCGAGCGAATTGGCCCCGGCCAGCCCAAGCACCGCGCGCGCCTCACTTAATATCGCAACGCCCAGTCCCGCATTCACAGCGGCCTGTTCCGCTGCCTCTATTATATGCGTAAGTGCTCCCGGCGTATCGGCGCCGATATTGGCCGGCCCGCCGGTGGCGCGGCCGAGAATAGTCCCGGCTTCGTCCGTCAGGACCGCCCGGCATCCGGTTCCGCCGCCATCGACGGCAATGCGATACGGTATGTGCGTGATTGTCATATGTTTGTCGCAACTGTTCGAATCGACAGGTTTCATCGGTTGAATTTACGTTAAAAGACACCATATTGGCTGTGGAAAAGAAAATCGCTTTTTTATGGAAAGCTGTGTTGACAGTTTTGGTGTGCGGGGCCTATATAGCGCCACAACGAGGGCGGCGACGCTGCTAGCGGCAGGTTGCTTCGTCCTTGAGTTCTGGTGAAAGCGGTTGACAGGCTGTTGGCTGACGAGTAGGTGGGGCGGCCAAGATT